>NZ_JBEOSI010000001.1:0-697286 GCF_040302845.1 Streptomyces sp. NPDC096323 | reverse complement strand
GTCCGCCCTGACCGCCCTGACCGCCCTGACCGCCCTGACCGCCCTGACCGCCCTGACCGCCCTGACCGCCCTGACCGCCCTGACCGCCCTGACCGCCCTGACCGCCGCGTCCGCCGCCGGCCCGTTCGCGGCCGCGCGCTGTCCGGCCCGGTGGGCGCTCGCCCTCCGGCGGATCAGACGCGTCCGGGTTCCGGGCCGAGGGCCAGGATCATGTCGAGCGACGACGCGCCGCCCGGCCCGGTGAACGTACCGACCGCTTCGAAGCCGTTCTTCTCGTAGTAGCGAAGGGCGCGGAAATTGTCGGTGAGGACTCCGCCCAACAGGATGACCCGCTTCCTTCCGAATCGGCGCGCGACCTCGGTGACCAGCGGAAAGAGCAGCGTCCCCACACCTCTGCCCTGGTAGTCGTCGGCCAGGGTGGGTCCGAACCGGCAGTCGGTTCCTTCGATGAGGGGCACTCCGGCCTTCCGGTAGCGCGCGAGGTCCGAGGGGTGCAGGCCGAGGCTGAATTCCAGCAGCCCGACGATCCTGCCGGACGCCGCTTCCTCGACGACCAGCCTGAGCTTGTCGTACCGCGCGATCGCGTCACACAGCTCCCGGGCCGTGTCGAGTCCGTATCCGTCGAACGTACTGAGCCGTCGCGACTCGGGGGACAGGCCCGCCAGAAAGCGGGCCAGGTGGCCCGCGTCGCCGTGCGCGAGGGGGCGGAAGACGACTTCCGAACCGTCCCGCAGGCGCAGGCGGCGCGTGAGGACGAGTGGATTCCCGGCGACCTCCGTCAGTGTGAGCACCACGCGCCTTCCGTCATTCGGAACCCGGTGGCACCCATCCAACAGCAGAGGACACGGCCTCCGCCGCCGGGCGGGCCGGTTGTCCGGCCCGTCCGGCGGTGACGCGTGGTCAGACGCCCGGTGGGACGTGCGACGGGCGGCCGTTGCCGCGGGTGAGCGAGTACCCGAAGACGGCCGCGAGCGCGCCGAGCACCCCGCCGCCGACCGTCCACAGCCAGCGGTCGGTCCACCAGCCGGAGGACCAGCCGTCCTCCGGCTCGCCGGCGAGGGCGACCGGGGCCGCCGACGCTCCGTCGGCTGCCTGTTCGACCGAGGAGGCGCCGGGAACCAGCGGCTTGGAGAGCGTGCCGTCGACGTCCGCGGCACCGCCCTTGTCGGCCGCCGTGACCTCGACCTCGGTCCGCACCGGCAGCCCGAGATCGGCGGAGGGCAGGTCGACGACCGTGAGGCGGACGTAATAGCTGCCGGGCAGGGGGTCGTTGGCCCACGGTTCGGACCAGGCCCTGACCGTACGCAGCACACAGGTGAGCTCGACCGTGGCGGCGTCGGCCGCGGCCTTGCCGGTCTGCTTCCCGTACATGCAGGCCTGGCGGCGGCGTAGCCCGTCGTACACATCGACCTGCCACGTCGAGGCGCCGTGCCGGGTGGCGGTCTCGGGCAGCGTGACCTTCGCCCTGACGGTGGCCCGCTGTCCGGCGTCGGCCGGGAACACCCAGTACAGGTAGTCGCCCGCGGAGGCGCCGGCGGTGGCGGTCTGGTCCTGCTCGACCGCCGTGGCGGTACGGAAGGTGGTGCCCGCCTCCGTGGGGCCCGACCCGTCACCGGATGCGCTCGGGCTTGCCGAAGGGCCGTCCGCTGTGGCGGCACCGGCCCCCGTCAGCACGGCGAGACCGGTCAGCAGCGCACTCGCGAGCACGCGTCTCGTACGGAACATCAGTGGGTCCTCCAGACAGCGACGCGCCAGCGCGAGATCCAGCCGGTCAGCAGGCCCGCGACCAGTCCGGTCAGGACGAGCACGCCGAGCAGCCACCAGCCGCGGCCGAGACCGAAAGCCGCGGGGTCGGCGGCCGCGTCGGGGGCGTCCACCAGATCGATCGTCAGCTCGACCGGCATGCCGGGAGCGGTCTTCACCGAGACGGGAGCGGAGAAGGAGTTGGAGACCTGCAGACAGACGGTCTCCGCGGCCGGCTTGGTGTCGCCGTCGTTGTCCGCCTCGGGTTTCGGATACCGCAGCCCCGACGAGATCGCGTCGGTGCGTCCTGTGCCGGACTCGGCGCCTCTGACGATCTCCCGGCCGTGCACGGTGACCGCCCGCAACAGCATGCCGTAGTCGTTGTTGACGGCGCGGTCGGCGAACACGCTTACCGAGGCGCGCAGTTCCTGGCCGGGAAACACGTCGACCCGGTACCACCGGTGCTCGGCGAACCTCTCGCGGTCGGTGTAGAGGCCCGGCTTGAGCTGCGGGGCGTCCGTGCAGCTGTCCGCGCCCTTGGTCGCGACCGGGGTCACGACGGGTGTGGCCGCCCGGTCCACCAACTGCTTGACCCGGCCGGAGAGTTCGTCGGTGTGCTGGATGGCGGTGTACGTGCCGCCGGTGGCCTCCGCGATACAGGTGAGCTGCTGGCGGATCTTCGCGTTCGGCACCAGGCCGAGGGTGTCGATGACCAGGTGGATGCCGCGCGCCGCGATGTCCCGGGCGACCTCGCACGGGTCGAGCGGGCCGCAGGTGTCCTCCCCGTCGCTGATCAGCACGATCCGGCGGGTGGAGTCGCCGCCCTCCAGGTCGTCGGCGGCGCCCAGCAGGGCCGGACCGATCGGGGTCCAGCCGGTGGGCGCCAGGGTGGCGACCGCGGTCTTTGCCTCGGTGCGGTCCAGCGGGCCTACCGGGTAGAGCTGCTTGGTGTCCTTGCAGCCCACCTTCCGGTCGTCGCCCGGGTAGTCGGCGCCGAGGGTGCGGATGCCGAGCTGCACCTGCTCGGGCACCGCGTCCAGGACCTCGTTGAACGCCTGCTTAGCCGCGGTCATGCGGGACTGGCCGTCGATGTCGCGGGTCCGCATGGAGCCGCTGACGTCGAGCACCAGCTCGACCTTGGGGGAGGCCTGGGCGGTGGTTTCATCGGCGGAGGCGGGGAGCGCCGTGCCGAGCCCGGCGGTCAGGGTGGCGAGCAGGATGCCCACCCCGACCGTCAGCCTTTTTCTTATGATCATCGCCGGATAGTAGTGAACATCTGTTCGCTATCCAAAACGGCCGCCGGCGCGCGCTGTCCACAACGGCCGTCGCCCGCCGCACGCCCTTGTGTCCGGCGGGCGACGGGACATGACAGCCGGTCAGGCGGGGAGGCCCGCCCCGCCCGCCCCGAGCAGGGGCCCGGCGGCCCGTTCCAGCACCGAGCCGACCCGCTCCCAGGTGGCCAGGTCCCTTTCGACCGCCTCCAGGTGCACCTCTTCACCCGTGTCCCAGCCGGCGGCGATGGCGACCGGGTCCGCGCCCGTGGCCGCCGCGGCGGCGAGCGCGGCCGCGCCCAGGGCGACCAGTTCCCCGCTGGAGGGCACGGTCACCGGCCGGCCGGAGAGCCGGCGCACGGTCTCCACCCATACGCGTCCCTGGGCGCCGCCGCCGATCAGGCGGAGCGGCCGGTTCGCCACCTCGGGGTCGTCCGGGTCGAGCCCGCAGGCCCGCAGCAGCTCGTCGAGCGCGCGCAGCACGGTGACGACCGCGCCCTCGTAGGCGGCGCCCAGGAGCTGCTGCGGCGTCGTGTCGTGCCGCAGCCCGGTGAGGAGACCGGAGGAGGTGGGCAGATCGGGGGTGCGCTCGCCGTCCAGGTAGGGGAGGAGCACGGCCTCGCCGCCGGGCGCCGCGTCATTGCGGTCCAGGCCCAGCAGCGCGGCCACCTTGTCCACGGCCAGGGTGCAGTTGAGGGTGCAGGCCAGCGGGAGGTACGTACCGTCCGCCGCGGCGAATCCGGCGAGCGCCGGGGAGGCCGGCCGGGCCCGGGACGCGGTGAAGACCGTGCCCGAGGTGCCGAGGCTCAGGACCGGGTGGTCGAGGAGCCCCGCGCCGCCGAGCCCGAGGCCGACGGCCGCGCTCATGTTGTCACCCGTGCCCGCGGCGACGGCGATCCCGGCGGGCAGGCCCAGCGCCTCGGCGGCCTCGGCCGTCAGGGAACCGGCGCGCGCCGCGCCGCTCGACGCCACCTCGGGCAGCAGTGCCGCGTCGATGGACAGGAGCGCGAGGAGCTCCGGGTCGTAGGCGCCCGTCGCGGTGGAGTACCAGCAGGTGCCGGACGCGTCGCCCGGGTCGGTGACGGCGCGGCCGGAGAGGCGCTCGGTCAGGAAGTCGTGCGGGAGCCGGATCGCGGCCGTCGCGGCGGCGGTCTCGGGCTCGTTCTCCCGCAGCCACTGCCACTTCGACGCGGTCATCGAGGCCACCGGAACCGAACCGGTGCGGGCGGTCCAGGCGTCGGCCCCGCCCAGCGCCGCGGTGAGCGCGGCGGCCTGCGGGGCGGAGCGGGTGTCGTTCCAGAGGAGGGCCGGGCGCAGCGGGCGGCCCGCACCGTCGAGGACGACCAGTCCGTGCTGCTGTCCCGCGACGGCGATCCCCTTGACGTCGGCGGCGGCGACGCCGGACTCCTTCAGCCCGGCGGCGACCGCGTCGCGCAGCGCCTGCCACCAGACCTCGGGGTCCGTCTCACGGGCCCCGCCCTCGCCGGTGACGACATGCGGCGCGCGCCCGACGGCGAGCAGCCGGCCGGTGGCGGCGTCGACGAACGCGGCCTTGGTGGACTGGGTGGAACTGTCCACACCGATGACGACCTCAAGCGGCGGCATGGCTGACCTCAATCTCTGGCTCAGGGGTTCCCGGGCGGTGGGCCTCGCGCTGCGGGTCTCGCCCCGCCGGGATTTGATCGTACGCAAAACAAATTACGCGATGGAGCGCGCCGGGAACAGGGCCTCTCCGGAATTTCCGGGTCGGGGGGTTACGTCGGCGGGGTGGTCCGTGCATGATTAGTCATGACAGTGAACAAATTGAGGTTCGGCCGTTCGACCGGCTGCGGACCCACGGCACCGAAGGCGGCAGGACCATGACGGAACGCTTCACGCCCACCCCGCAGGACAAGTTCACCTTCGGCCTGTGGACCGTGGGCTGGCAGGGCCGCGACCCGTTCGGGGACGCGACGCGGGAGGCGATCGACCCGGTCGACTCCGTCCAGAAGCTGGCGGAGCTGGGCGCGTACGGCGTGACCTTCCACGACGACGACCTGATCCCGTTCGGCTCGACGGACGCCGAGCGCGAAGGCATCGTGAAGCGGTTCCGCCAGTCCCTGGACGCGGCCGGACTCGTCGTCCCGATGGCGACGACGAACCTGTTCACGCACCCCGTGTTCAAGGACGGCGCCTTCACCGCCAACGACCGTGACGTCCGTCGCTATGCCCTGCGCAAGACGCTGCGCAACATCGACCTCGCCGTCGAGCTGGGCGCCACCACCTACGTCGCCTGGGGCGGCCGCGAAGGCTCCGAGTCGGGTGCCGCCAAGGACATCCGCGTCGCGCTCGACCGCATGAAGGAGGCCTTCGACCTGCTGGGCGACTACGTCACCGAGCAGGGCTACGACCTCAAGTTCGCCATCGAGCCCAAGCCGAACGAGCCGCGCGGCGACATCCTGCTCCCCACCATCGGCCACGCCCTCGCCTTCATCGAGCGCCTGGAGCGCCCCGAGATGGTGGGCGTCAACCCCGAGGTCGGCCACGAGCAGATGGCCGGGCTGAACTTCGCGCACGGCATCGCCCAGGCGCTGTGGGCGGGCAAGCTCTTCCACATCGACCTCAACGGCCAGTCCGGCATCAAGTACGACCAGGACCTCCGCTTCGGCGCCGGCGACCTGCGCCAGGCCTTCTGGCTCGTCGACCTCCTGGAGAACTCGGACTACGCCGGCCCGCGCCACTTCGACTTCAAGCCGCCGCGCACCGAGGACTACGACGGCGTCTGGGCCTCGGCCGCGGGCTGCATGCGCAACTACCTGATCCTCAAGGAGCGCGCCGCCGCCTTCCGCGCCGACCCGCAGGTCCAGGAGGCCCTGCGCGCCGCGCGTCTGGACGAGCTGGCGCAGCGGACCGCGGAGGACGGCGTGGCGGGCCTGCTGGCCGACCGCTCGGCCTTCGAGGACTTCGACGTGACGGCGGCCGCCGAGCGCGGCATGGCGTTCGAGGCGCTGGACCAGCTGGCGATGGACCACCTGCTCGGCGTCCGCTGACCCGGCGGGCCACACGGCGGCGGTGACACGAGGGGGACGGGCGCGCGCGACGCGGCCGTCCCTCTTTCGCGTGTTCCGGGCCGTCGCGGCCGGACCGTTCGTTCAGACCCGGGCCCGGCCCGCGTACGCCACCGGGTCCGCCAGTACGTCCGTCATCACCAGCGCCGCCGCACCCCGCGCCGCGTCACCCGCGACGGACGAGGCGCGCAGCCGGGCGCTGCCCGCCGACCACAGCCCCGACACCACCCGGTCGGTCAGCTCCTCGTCGGCGGCCGGCGCCAGCCACGGCATCAGGTTGCGGTAGATCCCGCCGAGCACCACCGCGTCCGGGTCCAGCAGATTCACCGCCCCCGACAGCACCCGCCCCAGCTTCCGGCCGGCCTCGGCGACCGCCGCCACCGCCCGCTCGTCCCCGCCCCGGGTACGCCGCTCCAGCTCCGCGACCCCGATCCCGCTGCCGGTCTCCTCGATCCCCGCCGCCCGCAACAGCGCAGCCTGTCCCGCGTACTGCTCCAGGCAGCCGCGCGAGCCGCAGCGGCACTGCGGGCCCGCCGGGTCCACCACCACGTGCCCGATCTCCCCGGCGAAGCCGTGCGCACCGCGCAGCAGCTCGCCGTTCACGACCAGGGCGCCGCCCACACCGATCTCACCGGTCAGATAGAGGAACGTCCGCACCCGCCCCAGCCCGCCGAACCACAGCTCGGCCAGCGCCGCGAGATTCGCCTCGTTCTCCGAGCTCACCGTCAGCGCCTCGTGCCCCGGGCGTTCGGCGGCCAGGGCTGCGGCGAACAGCTCCTCGGCCGGCACCTGGTTCCAGCCCAGGTTCGGGGCCTGACGCACGGAACCGCCCGACACCAGACCGGGCAGCGCCAGGGCGACGCCGACCGGGAACAGCTCCTGCTCGCGCGCGGACTCCAGGGTGCGCGCGGCGATCCTGGCCGCCCGGGCCAGCACATCGGCGGGCGGCGCGCCCCGGTTGTCGAGGTGCTCGGTGAGGCGGACCCGGCCGGTCCCGGCCAGATCGACGACACACACGGACACGTAGTCGATGTTGACCTCGACGCCGAGCCCGGCCGGACCGGTACGGGCCGTCTTGAGCGCGGTTCCGGGCCTTCCGGCCTGGCCGCTGAACGTCTTGCCCGACTCCGTGAGGAACCCGCTGTCGAGCAGCTGCTCGACGAGGGAGGACACGGCGGCCCGGGTCAGTCCCACCCGCGCGGCGACGCCGGCGCGGGTCGCCTCGCCCTCGCCCTCGTCACGGACGGCCCGCAGCACGAGGCTGAGGTTGCTGCGCCGGACGGTGTCCTTGTCGGCCTTGGGCCCCAGCGGCGTGAGGTTGCTCTTCATATCGGTGCCGAGCCTATGCGATTCCGTACGTCAGTACGGTCGGGATGCGGACAGACCGGGTCCCGGCCGCGCACGGGACGCGACCGGGACGGGGGCCGGGACCGGACAGCGGATCAGGCCGTGGCTCCCCGCTCCTTCAGCATGTCCGCCATGAGCGCGATCTCGGACCGCTGGCCCGCGACCATGCCCGAGGCCAGATTCCGTATCTCGTCCGTCCCCGCCGCGGCGGCGGCCGCCTGCGCCATCTCCGCCCCGGCCCGGTGGTGCGCGGTCATCAGCCGCAGGAAGAGCACCTCGGCGTCCCGGCCCTTCGCCGCCCGCAACGTGTCGAGTTCGGCGTCGGTCGCCATGCCGGGCATCAGCGCGCCGTCCCGCGGGGCGACGGTATGGCCCATCCACGCCATGGGCGGCCCGGGGGAGCTCTTCGCGCGCCCCCACGTCTCCAGCCAGCCCAGCATCATGCCGCGCTGGTTGGCCTGGGTGTTGATGATGTCGTACGCGAGGCGGCGCACCGCCACGTCCGAGGTGCGGTCGCGGACGATGAACGCCATCTCGACCGCCTGCTGATGGTGGACCGCCATGTCGCGCGCGAATCCGACATCGGCCGAGATCTCGGCGGGCGCCGCCGTGGACCTCGCGGCGGCGGGCGCCGAGGAGGAGGGACGTACGAGCATCAGCACGACCAGACCGACCGCGAGCAGCAGAACCGCCCCGCCGGCCAGCACCAGGGGCCGTGACGCGCGGGCCGCGGGCGTCACTTGGCGATCCCGCCGGAGCAGGCGGCACCCGGCTCCGGGGTCTGGGCGCCCTGGACGTACTTCGTGAAGAACTGCGCTACGCGGGGGTCGGCCGCGCTCTTCACGGCGAGCTGCTTGCCCCACGCGCTGAGCATGAGCGGGGACCCCTGGTCCTCCACCGGGCTCATCAGGGAGTACGGGGTGGCCTCGACCTTCTCCTGGAGCTTCTTGACGTCGGCCGGGCTCGCCTTGCTCGTGTACGTGACCCAGACGGCGCCGTGCTCCAGCGAGTGGACGGCGTTCTCCTTCGGTATCTCCTCGGTGTAGACGTCGGCGTCGCAGTTCATCCACACCGGGCTGTGGTCGCCGCCGACCGGCGGGTTCATCGGGTAGTCGACCTTCTTCTGTACGTGCTCCTGCGTGAGCTTGTCCCAGCTCTTCTCGCCCTCGACGGGCGAGGCCTTGGCGGCCGTCTCGGCCTTGTCCTGCTCGTCGGCCCGGTTCATGAGGTAACCGCCGCCGGCGACCAGAGCGGCCACGACGGCCACGGCCGCGGTGATCGTGATGACGCGGCTGCGGCGCTCGCGGGCCCGATCCTTGCGGCGGGCCTCCTCCAACTTGGCGCGACGGGCGGCGGCAGGGGTGTTCTGCTTCTTGGCGGAGGCCATGGTGGGTCCTTCGGTTCGTGACACGGATGGTCTGCGGGTACGCGGGAGCGTTCTCGGTGCGTCCGAGAACGTGGCGTCCGGCTAGATCCGTTGAACCTGAAGGCGCAGATGGTCCACGTCGACCACCGTGTCGTTCGACGGGCCGCGGATCGCGGCACCGCCGGTGAGCGGGACGGACGGGACAGCCGCGGCGGCCGAGGGTAGCGCGGCCGGGGCGGGCTGGCCGGGCAGCGGGACGGGCGCCGAGCGCTCCGAGGCGCCGTGGCAGGAACTGCCGATGCCCCGATCGCCCGGGGCGTGGGCCACCACGACCGGCGCCGCCCGCACCTGCACGGCGAGAGTGATCCGGGGCGCGGCGACGGATGCGGGGCCCTCGTGCGCGGAAGCGTGCGGCGCGGACGTCGGCAAGCAGCACGAGGCCAGGGCGATCAGGACGCACACCCAGCCGAGCACCACGGTCGCGGCGGCACTCCGCCGTCCGTCCGTCCGTTCGCTCAGCGCGTTCATCCCGGCATCGTACCGGTGTGCGAAACTTCACTGAGTGCGGGACCGGATGCGGTGAAGCTGTGGATCCTGGCACAAGGGGTCCCGCTCCGGGTGCGTCGGGATAGTGTGCCCCGGTGACAACGCACTCGAACGTATCTGCGGGCTGGTATCCGGATCCGCACGGCGACCCCCAGCTGCAGCGCTACTGGGACGGGTCCCAGTGGACCGAGCACACCGCTCCGGCCGGCGGCCAGCAGCAGGCGCAGGCCCAGTCGCAGGCCGCGCAGGCCCCCGCCCAGGCGCCGCATCAGCAGCAGGCATCCCCGCAGCAGCAGTATCAGCAGCAGGCGGCCGCCCACCAGCAGGCCGTCCCGCACCAGCAGGCGGCCCCGCAACAGCACGCCGCGGCTGTTCCGCAGCAGGGTATGCCGCAGCAGCAGGGTGGCGCCCCGGGTGCGGGCACGCTCTTCAATCAGCAGGTCCTGGTCGTGAACCAGAAGGCCAAGCTGATCGAGGTGACGAACGAGTACCGCGTCTTCGATCAGCACGGCAACACCATCGGCTCGGTCATCCAGGTCGGCCAGAGCGCGCTGCGCAAGGTGCTGCGGTTCGTGAGCAGCATCGACCAGTACCTGACCCACCGGCTCGAGATCCGCGACGCCTACGGTCAGCCGCAGCTGCTGCTGACCCGCCCGGCGAAGTTCATCAAGTCCAAGGTCATCGTGCAGCGCCCCGACGGGCAGCCGGTCGGCGAGATCGTCCAGCAGAACGCCATCGGCAAGATCAACTTCGCGATCATGGTCGACGGCCAGAAGGTCGGCGCGATCAAGGCGGAGAACTGGCGCGCCTGGAACTTCGCGATCGTCGACCACAACGACGCCGAGATAGCCCGGATCACCAAGACCTGGGAAGGTCTCGCGAAGACCATGTTCACCACGGCGGACAACTACGTGCTGCAGATCCACTACCAGCTGCCCGAGCCGCTGCTCAGCCTCGTGGTGGCGACGGCCCTGACCGTGGACACGGCCCTCAAGCAGGACGCCCGCGGCCTCGGCTGAGCCCGTCCCCGTACCCCGTACGCGAAACCGCCCGCGCTCCCCACTCGGCAAGGTGAGGACGTGGGCGGTTCCATGATCCGCCATGCGGGCCCTACCGTTCCTAGGGACTGAGCAGGAGTGAGTCTGCTCGGCCGCACGCCCCGAACGGTCTTGGGCGCACTGGTCTCCGGCGTACTCGACGCCGAGGCAGAGACACGGATCCTGCCCGTGGTCCGATCCCGGGAGGCCGGATTCCTTACGACCTGGCCGAATAGGCGCGGCCAGAGGTCACGGGGAGGCCCCGATCCATCTCGCTGGTGGATCGGGGGCCCCGCACGCTGACGCCACACCCGGTGTCCCAGGTCGCACGATCACGCGGCAGATCGCCGCCCCCGCTCTGCGCGGTGGCCGCCGTCGCGTCCCGCGCCAACGCGTCCGCGTCCTCGACGGCGAACGACACCGTCCGGGCCGGCGGCTGCCCGGGCCGGTAGGCGGGGCTGAGTGCCGCGACCCGGGCATCCCCGAGGTGCGCCACGGTGTAGCCGCCCGCCTCCTCGCGCGGGTCCGTCTCGGTCCGCCGGCCGAATGCGGTGTAGAACGGCTTGGCCGCAGCGACATCCGAGGTGCTCAGCCACTTCCAGCAGGGACCACCGGGCACCGGTGCGGTGAGTTTCATCGAGGCATCCTCCGTGCGTGGGGTGGAGAGGTGCCGGGCTGCCTGACCCGGCTGAACGCTATGACCGGGAGCGGGGGCGGACTGTCAGGCACGCGCACCGGCCGAAATCATTTACATGTGTAATACCTGTTAAAGTATGTGGGTGAGTCATACAAGCATCCGGTCCCGGCAGTCCTCCTCCGTCCGTGGAATCCCGCTCACGGCGCCGCTGCGCCTGGCCCGGCCCTCGGACATGTGGTTCAAGCCGGCGACCAGCGTGGTCGTCGCCACGGCGATCCCCAACCTGGTGCTCCACTCCCTGGACCGCCTCGACCTCGTGATGTACACGATGGCGGGCTCGCTCTGTGCGCTGTACGGCCACAACCTGCCCTACGCGCGCCGCGCCCGGACCCTCGTCGGGGTCGTCCTCGGCATGATCGCCGGCCTGGCCGTCGCCCTGGTCGCCGCCTCGCTGACCGGTTCGACCGCGGTCCTGATCGCCGTCGGCGCACTCCTGGCCGCCGGGCAGAAGCTGCTCTGCGACGCCACCCGCATCGGGCCCCCGGGGCCGGTGATCTTCACGTTCGTCAGCTCCGCCGCCCTGTTCGCCCCGCAGGAGATCGGTCAGGTGCCGAGTCACCTCGCCCTCACCGTCGGCGCGGGCGCGGTGTCCTGGCTCGTCGGCGTCGCCCCCGCACTGGTTCGCCGGGAGGGACCCGAGCGCCGCGCCACGGCCCGTGCCCTGAACGCGGCCGCCGCGTACGTCGCCGACCCCGGCCACCGCACCCGCCGCGCCGCCGTCGCCGCCGTGCACGCGGCCTGGCAGACCCTCCTCGCCGCCGGACGCCCCACCTCCGTGCGCACCGCTCTGGAACACCTCGTCGTCCACGCCGAGACCGCACTCGCCATGCCCGCAGGCGACACGGCCGGGGACGCCGATGCCGGCCGGCTCCGCGACTGGGCCCGCCGGACCCGCGCGCGCGGCCCCGTGCCCACACCGGCGCCCGCTGTCGGAACCGCCGCCGAACTCCTCGGCGTCGACGCCGAACGCGCCGCCCGGCGCCCGGCCTTCGGTGACGGGGCCGTACGCGCCCTGCTGCGGCGCCTGGCCCCCGGCTCCCCGCTGCTGCCGGTCGCCGCCCGCACGCTCGTCGGCTGCGCCCTGGCCGGGTACCTCTGCTCGGCCCTCGGCGTCGGCCGCCCCTACTGGGCGATCGTGACCGCCGCCTCGCTCTACCAGGCCAACGTCACGCTCTCCTGGAACCGCACGCTCCAGCGGACCCTCGGCAATCTGCTCGGCGTCCTGGTCTTCGCCGCCGTCCTCCCGGCCGCCCGGATGGACCCGCTGGTCCTGATCGGCTTCTGCCTCCTCTTCGCCTTCGCCGCCGAGGCCCTGATCACCCGCAACTACTGGCTCGGCTCCGTCGCCGTCACCCCGATGGCGCTGCTCGTCCTCGAGTACGCGGGCCGCCAGCCGGCCGGTGAACTCATCGGCGACCGGGTCCTGGACACCGTCATCGGCGCCGGCGTCGGCTTCCTCGCCGCGGTGCTCGTCACCAACCGGCGGGCCACCGGCCGCGTCGAGAAGGCCCTCGCCGACGCCGAGCGGGCCCGGGCCCACGCCGTGCAGACCCTGGCAGCCCCCGCGCCCAACCCGGCGGCCCTCGAGGCGGCACGTCGCAGGCTCACCGGATCCCTGGTGGAACTGCGCGAGGCGGACGACGCCGCGGCCGGCGAGTGGTGGCAGCGTGCCCTGCCGCAGGAGGCCGTACTCGCGGCCGAGCAGGCCGGACACCGTACGCTCGCGGCGACAGCGACAGCGACAGCGACAGCGACAGCGACAGCGACAGCGGCACGGCAGGGGACGACCGTCCCCGCCCAGGAGAACGGAGCGGTGTGACCGACGACATCGTCGCCTCGGTAGTACGGCAGTGGCAGGCCGTCAACCCGGAACTCGACACCGGGCCGATGGAGCTCATCGGCCGCATCAACCGCTGCTCGGCCCTGCTCCAGCAGGCCGAGGACGCACCGTTGCGGGGCGCCGGACTGACCCGCGCCGAGTTCGACCTGCTGGGCGCGCTGCGGCGCACGGACCGTGAACTCACCCCGGGCGACCTGGCCAGGGAGACGTTCTCCTCCGGCGCCGCCGTCACCAAACGGCTCCGCGCCCTCCAGGAGCGCGGTCTGATCGCCCGCCGCAGCGACGCCCGGGACCGCCGGGTCGCGCACGTCGGCCTCACCGACGAGGGGCGGGAGCTGGTCGACGGACTGCTCCCGCAGCAGCTCGCGTACGAACGCGCGGTGCTCTCCGGTCTCGACGCGGAGTCCCGCGACCGGCTCAGTGCACAGCTCAGCGAACTGCTCCTCCAGCTGGAAGGCCGCATCGGCGGCGCCCGCCGCTGATCGACGGGCCGCCCCCGCGACCGGGCGGCCTCGCACGCTCGGGGTGGTCATGGGTCTGCCACTTTCGATCCGCTTCGATCACATGTGCCCTTGTCCCGGCGGTCCCCGTCTCGTGCAAGAGGGGATGCGCAGGCCAGGCCCCGCATACCCGGCCTTCGTCACTCCTCGCGCACGACCGTTGGCGGTGCGTGCAAAAACTCGTGAGTGTATTACCGCCCGAGCGCTCGCGCAGGGGGTTGGGCGAATGTGCCGAAGCACTGTTTCGATCTGACTAAGCTCACGCGCAGTGAAGCCGAGTTGATATGAATTCGAGCGCTTGTTCCCTCCTGCCCTGTAAGTGCCGTAGCTCCCGATATACCTCCCGAATCAACCGCCAGAGGTTTTAGATGGTTCGTGTTGAATCACCACCGATCGACCGAGAAACCCCCGTCGTCCGCACCGTGTTGCTGTCCGTCGTCGTGATGGCCGGAGCAACCGCGGCCGCCGTGGCCCTGGTTGCCGAGGCCGCGCGGATACCACTCATCTGGGGCGGCGCCTTCGCCACCGTCGTGGTCGCCGTGCTCACCGCCGAACTCGCCCGCCGCGCCCGTACGATCCGGCGCCAGCGCGCGCATTACGAGCAGCGCGTCACCGCGCTGGAGCGGCGCATCGCCAACCATGACGAAGAGACCGTGCGGATCAGCAAGGAGCTCCTCCCCGCCGCGATCCACCGGCTGCGCGTGGGCAATTCGCCCGACGAGGTGCTGCGGGACGTCGTCGACGCGGACGAGGTCTACCGCCATCTCCCGGACGCCCAGCGCTCGCTCGTCTACACCGTGCTGGACATCATCGACAACGAGGAGGCGACGCGTGACTCCGCGCAGCGCGCCTTCGTCAACGTCGCCCGCCGCGTCCAGGCGATCGTCCACCGGCAGGCCAGTGAACTGCGGGAGATGGAGGAGCACCACGGGCGCAACCCCGACGTCTTCGACGACCTCCTGCGCATCGACCACGGCACCGCGCTGATCGGCCGGCTCGCCGACTCCATCGCCGTGCTCGGCGGCGCACGCCCCAGCCGTCAGTGGCCCAAGCCGGTACCGCTGTTCAGCGTGCTGCGCGGCGCCATGTCACGCATCCTGGAGTACCCGCGCGTCGATCTGCACTCGATCGCCAAGGTCGCCATCATCGGCACCGCCGTCGAACCGCTCATCCACGCCTGCGCCGAACTCCTCGACAACGCCACCCGCTACTCACCGCCGCAGACCCGCGTCCACGTCACCGCCGTCGAGGTCCAGACCGGCATCGCCATCGAGATCGAGGACGGCGGCGTCAGCCTGAGCGAGGAGGCCCGCGCCCGGGCCGAGAACATGCTCGCCAGGGCCCAGGCCGGCTCGAGTATGAACGACCTCGGTGAGTCCCCCCGCCTCGGCATGGCGGTCGTCGGCCGGCTGTCGCGGATGTACGACCTCCAGGTCTCGCTGCGCCAGTCCGCGTACGGCGGCGTCCGCGCCGTGCTCATCGTGCCCCGCGCCATGATCACCACCGGACCCGCGCCCGGCATCGCCCACGGCATCGGCGCCACGTCGCGGCCCACCAGCGACATCGACCTCGCGGACATGAAGCACGTCGTCCCGGCCCGCAGCCCCCACCGCAAGCCGCGCCCCGTCGCCTCCCGCCCGGCCACCGGACCGGTCGCACCCGAGACGCGCCCCGCCACCCCCGCCGTCGCCATGCAGGACGACGCCCCCGTGGTGACCGAATGGACCTCGGGCGGACTCCCGCAGCGCCGCAGCCGCGGCCGCGCGCCGCTGGGTTCGCACAACCTCCCCGCCCAGTCCACCGACGGTGCCGGGCGGAGCAACGGCAGCGGCCGGGCCAACGGAACGGAGCCGCCTCCCGGGATCTGGCTGGAGGCGTTCACCAAGGCCGCCAACGGCGTGCCCCAGGAGCCCAGGACGGACGACGACTCTGACGATGCGTGGGACAAGGGAGACCTGAAGTGATCCAGCAGCGAGGCAACATGGACTGGATGCTCAAGGAGCTCGCGGACGACGTCCCCGACATCCATCAGATCGTCGTGCTCTCCGCGGACGGACTGCGCATCGCCCGGCACGGCGGTGACCCCGACGTCGCGGACCGGCTCGCGGCGGCCTGCGCCGGGCTGCAGAGCCTGGCCGCCGCGGTCGCCTCGGAAATCCCGTACAGCGACGGCAAGATGCGGCTCGTCGTCATCGAGGTGACCGGCGGGTTCTTCTATCTGATGGCCGCCGGGACCGGCGCGTACCTCGCGGTGCTCGCCGGTGAGACGGTCGACGCGGGGCTCGTCGGAGCACGGATGCGCGACATGGTCGTACGGATCGGCGCCCACCTCACGAGCCCGCCCCGGCACGACGGGCAGGCCGGATGAGTTCTTCCCGACGAGAACGCCCCAAGGCCGATCCGGCACTGAGCGATCCGGAACGGCTCTACGTCATCACCGGCGATCCCGACGGCAGCGAGCGGGCAGCGCTCGACCTGGTCACGATGGTGGTTTCGAAGTCGCAGCCGACCCCGACGGTCCAGCCCGAGCAGGCCGTGATCCTGCGGCTCTGCCAGGCCCCGTTATCCGTCGCCGAGATCTCCGCCTACCTCAGCCTGCCCTTCAGCGTGGTGACCTCGCTCCTCACCGAACTCCTCGCCACGGAACTGATCGAATCGCGCGCGCCGATCGTCCGCGCGACCCTCCCGGACAGGTCCCTCCTCGAAGCGGTGATGCATGGACTTCAGAAACTCTGACACGATCACGGGCCCACGGAGCGAGGACATCCTGCCCACCACGGCCACCGCCGCGGTGAAGGTCGTGATCGTCGGCGGATTCGGGGTCGGCAAGACGACCATGGTCGGCTCGGTCAGCGAGATCCGGCCGCTGACCACCGAAGAGACCATGACCCAGGCCGGTGTCGGCGTGGACGACAACTTCGGGGTGGAGAGCAAGACCGCCACCACCGTCGCCATGGACTTCGGCCGGATCAGCATCAGCGAGGAGCTGATCCTCTATCTGTTCGGCACGCCCGGCCAGGAGCGCTTCTGGTTCCTGTGGAACGGGCTGTTCGAAGGCGCGCTCGGCGCCGTCGTGCTCATCGACACCCGCCGGCTCGAGGTCAGCTTCGACGTCATCGGGCGGCTGGAGGAGCGCGGCGTGCCGTTCGTCGTCGCCGTGAACACCTTCCCCGACGCCCCGAAGCACCCCGTCGAGGCGCTGCGCAGCGCCCTGGACCTGCCGGACGAGGTCCCGATGATCGACTGCGACGCCCGGCTGCGCGCCTCCAGCCGCGATGTGCTGATGACCCTGATGCGCTATCTGCACAGTCTGGCCGTCCCGCTCGGCTGACGCCGCCCCGCACCCGATTCGCGTACCCCACCCGTCCGGCCCTTGGCAGCCTGATCCCTGGAGCGATCGTGACAACCCCATTCCACTACGAACCCGGCGAGGCCCGGGGGCAGGTTCCGCCCCCCGAGTGCCCGGCCCACGGCCTCGGCATCGGCCCCGGAGGCGTGCGACGGTTCTACGGCCCCGAGGCCGAACAGGATCCGCATGGCCTGTACGACAAACTGCGCGCCGAACACGGCTCCGTGGCGCCCGTGCTGCTGCACGGGGACGTACCTGCGTGGCTGGTCCTCGGGCACAGCGAGAACCTGCACATGACCCGTACGCCCTCGCAGTTCTCCCGTGACTCGCGCCGCTGGCGGGCCCTGCAGGACGGCAGCGTCGCGCCCGACCACCCCCTGGCACCGATCTTCACCTGGCAGCCGATCTGCGCCTTCGCCGACGGTGCCGCCCACGAGCGTCAGCGCGGCGCCGTCACCGACTCCATGGGGCGGATCGACACCCGCGGGGTGCGCCGCCACGTCAACCGGTACAGCAACCGGCTCGTCAACGACTTCTGCCGTGAGGGCCGCGCCGACCTGGTCAGCGCCTTCGCCGAACGGCTGCCCATGATGGTGATGTGCGCGATCCTCGGCATGCCGGAGGAGTACAACGACCGGATGGTGCAGGCCGCGCGTGACATGACCCGGGGCACCGCGACCGCCGTCGAGAGCAACGCCTATGTGCTGGCCGCGCTGAACCGGCTCGTCGAACGGCGCCGCCGCGAACCCGCGGACGACTTCGCCACCTGGCTCGTCGAGCACCCCGCCGCCATGAACGACAAGGAGGTCGCCGAGCATCTGCGGCTCATCCTGATCGCCTCCTACGAGTCGACCACCAACCTGATCGCCAACGTCCTGCGCATGGTGCTCACCGATCCGCGCTTCCGGGCCCGGCTCAGCGGCGGGCACATGACCGTCCCCGAGGCGGTCGAGCAGACCCTCTGGGACGAGCCCCCGTTCACCGCCGTCTTCGGCCGCTGGGCGGTCGGCGACACCGAACTGGGCGGGCAGCGCATCAAGGCGGGCGACGCCCTGATCGTCGGCATCGCCCCGGCCAACACCGACCCGCTGGTGCGGCCGGACCTCGACGCCAACATGGAGGGCAACCGTGCCCACCTCGCGTTCAGCGGCGGACCCCACGAATGCCCGGGCCAGGACATCGGCCGCGCGATCGCGGACGTCGGCGTCGACGCCCTGCTGATGCGCCTGCCCGACCTCGAACTCGCCGTCGAGGAGAGCGAACTGCGCTGGGTCGGCAACATCATGGGCCGCCATCTGGTCGAGCTGCCCGCCGAGTTCGCGCCGCGCTCCCCGCAGGACGACCGGGAACCGCCGTCCATGGGCAAGCCGAACCCGGCGCGCCAGGACTGGGAGGTGCAGTCGGCGGTCCGCCACGTGGCGCCGACCCCGGTACGCACCCCCGTTCCCGCCTCCGCGGCCGGCGCGGCCCCGGCGGGGGCGACCGTGACCGTCGAGGGGCGGGTGGGCGAGGGCTCCCCGGCCGGAATGATCCCTCAGCAGCGCAGGCCCGCGGCCCCGGCCAGGCTGTGGCGCGTCGTGACCCGCTGGTGGAACGGCTACTGAACCGCGCGCCCGCTGACGGGCGCGGGCGTCCCGGCCCACCGGCCGGTCGTCCGCGCCCCGTTCCGCCACCCACGTACCATGCGGAAGCGTGAAGCTGACAATTCTGGGCGGCGGCGGATTCCGGGTTCCTCTGGTGTACGGGGCGCTGCTCGCCGACCACGCCGAGGGCCGCGTCACGGCCGTCACTCTCTACGACACGGACGCGGACCGGCTCACCGCCGTGGCCCGGGTCCTCACCGAGCAGGCCGAGGGCATTCCGGACGCGCCGGCCGTCGTCGCCACCACGGAACTGGACGAGGCGCTGCGCGGCGCCGACTTCGTCTTCTCGGCGATCCGGGTCGGCGGCCTCGCGGGCCGGGCCGCGGACGAGCGGGTCGCACTCGACGAGGGCGTCCTCGGCCAGGAGACCGTCGGCGCCGGCGGAATCGCCTACGGGCTGCGTACCGTACCGGTCGCCGTCGACCTGGCCCGCCGCATCAGTCGGCTGGCCCCGCACGCCTGGGTCATCAACTTCACCAACCCCGCGGGTCTGGTCACCGAGGCCATGTCCCGCCACCTCGGCGACCGCGTCATCGGGATCTGCGACTCGCCCGTCGGCCTCGGGCGCCGCATCGCCCGCGTGCTCGGCGCCGACCCCGGCCGGGCCCGGATCGACTACGTCGGCCTCAACCACCTCGGCTGGGTGCGGGGCCTGTACGTCGAGGGCCGGGACGAACTCCCGCGCCTGCTCGCGGATCCGGAGCTGCTCGGCTCGTTCGAGGAGGGCCGGCTCTTCGGCGCCGACTGGCTGCGCTCCCTGGGCGCGATCCCCAACGAGTACCTGCACTACTACTACTTCAACCGGGAGGCGGTCCGCGCCTACCGGGACGCCGAGCAGACCCGCGGCGCCTTCCTCCGCGCACAGCAGGAGGGCTTCTACGGCCGGATGAAGGACCCCGCCACACCGGCGCTGGCCACCTGGGACCGCACCCGTGCCGAGCGCGAGGCGACGTACATGTCGGAGAACCGGGACGTCGCGGGGGCGGGGGAGCGGGACGAGAGCGACCTCGACTCCGGCGGCTACGAACAGGTGGCGCTCGCCCTCATGCGGGCCGTCGCGCGCAACGAGCAGACGTCTCTGATCCTCAACGTCCGCAACCGCACCACCCTTTCGGTGCTCGACGAGGACGCCGTCATCGAGGCGCCCTGCCTGGTCGACGCGAACGGCGCCCGCCCGGTCGCGGTCGACCCGCTCCCGTACCACGCCGTCGGCCTGGTCACCGCGGTGAAGGCCGTCGAACGCGCGGTGCTCGACGCGGCGGCGAGCGGTTCGCGCACCGACGCCGTGCGCGCCTTCGCCCTGCACCCGCTGGTGGACTCCGTCTCAGTGGCCCGCCGGCTCGTCGACGGCTACGTGAAGGCGCACCCGGGGCTGTCGTACCTGCGATAGCCGCCACACCCCCGCACGCACACGGGAAAGGGCGTCAGGGAGCGGAGACGACGCGTGGTCCGCCCGCGGGTGCCCACGAAGGGGCCACCCCCATCACCTGGCAGACCATCAGGAAGAGGGGGATGGGCGGGGTGTAGGGCGTCCGGCTGTCCGGCTGGTGGATCAGCCGGGGGCGCACCGCCGGGACGCGGGTCCCTCGCGCGTAGGCGGCCTGCGCGGGCCAGTCCAGATCGAGGTCGGAGCCGGACGGCACGATCCACCACCAGCGCTCGGCGTCCGCGAAGACGCAGCCCGTGCGCGGCAGATGAGACATCAGCCGGAAGCCGTAGCGCGCGGGCACCCCCACCGCGTCACAGCCCAGGCTCGCCGAGAGGGACGCCGGCAGCGGCAGCTGCACCATGCCGGCGGCGGGGACGCAGCCCGGTTCGCGGGAGCGCCTGGCTCCGAGCAGATGGGACATGGCGTTCTTCAGCATGAGTGCTCCGAGCCGTGCGGCAGTTCCGCCCAGACGATGCGGCCCGACCCGTTCCCCGCGTCGCGGGACCCCCAGGCGCTGCACATCGCGTCGACGAGCAGCAGGCCGCGTCCGTGCTCGTCGTCGGCACCGGCGCCCAGACGCGGCCCGCCGGGTTGGTGTCCCTGGTCCTGCACGGCTATGCGCAGCCGGTGGCCGAGGCGGCTCAACTCGCACACGACGCGGGTGCTGGCGGTGTGCACCACCGCGTTGGTGACCAGCTCGGACACGATGAGGACGGCGGCGTCGTAGGTGTCGCCGTCCGGCCGCCACTCGTCCAGCCGGGCCCGCGTCAGCCGCCGGGCACCGGCGACCGACTCGGGCTGCGCGGGCAGCGCGAAGCAGTACCGGAGCGCTTCGGTCCCGGGGCTGAGATCCATGAGCCGGGGGATGAGCGCACTGCCAGGTGCCACGACCGAATCCTCACAGTGGGGGCTGTGTCACGCTTCGCGATCTTCCTGAAAAAGGGCGGGCATGACGAGTGAACTGGTTCACTCACCAACTCTCCCCCTGTCGGGAACACTTGGCAAGGGGCACTCTGAAAATTTCAGAGTGGCTGTGTTCTTGGTGGGATGCACATGGCACACTGCTGGCAACAGAGCATGGGGAGGTCTGAAGTGAGCGAACCGCGGTCCGCCCCGACCGTGGGTCAGGTCGTTCTGGGCAAGCGCCTGCAGGATCTGCGGGAGCGTGTCGGCCTGAGCCGGGAGCAGGCAGCCAAGGTGCTCCGCGTCGCCCCGGCGACGATCCGCAGGATGGAGACGGCCGAGGTCGCTCTCAAGATTCCCTATGTGCAGGCGCTCCTGAAGGCCTACGGCATCGCCGAGGCGGAGACCGACGCCTTCGTCGATCTCACCGAGGAGGCCAACAAGCCGGGCTGGTGGCAGCGGTTCCACGACGTGCTGCCCGACTGGTTCAGCATGTACGTCAGCCTGGAGGGCGCCGCGAGCCTCCTGCGCATGTACGAGCCGCACTTCGTCCCCGGACTGCTGCAGACCGAGGACTACGCGCGCTCCGTCATGCGCACCGGAGCGATCGGCCAGACCAGGCCCGAGGACATCGAACGACATGTGGCCCTGCGGATGGAGCGGCAGTCCCTGCTCACCCGGCCGGACGCCCCGAAGCTGTGGGTCGTGATGGACGAGACGGTGCTGCGCCGCCCGGTGGGCAGTCCCGACGCCATGCGCGCCCAGACGGACCGGCTGCTGGAAGCGACCGAGATGCCCAACGTGACCCTGCAGGTCGCCGAGTTCTCGACCGGCCACCACCCGGGCACGTACGGGCCCTTCGTCCTCTTCCGGTTCGCCGTCCCCGAACTTCCCGACATGGTCTACAGCGAATACCTGACCGGGGCCGTCTACTTCGACGCGCGCCCCGAGGTGGCCTCCTACCTCGAGGTCATGGACCGCATGGCGGCCCAGGCCGCGACTGCACAACGCACGAAGGAAATCCTCCGGGACTTCCGCAAGGAGCTGTGATGACACCACCCATATACAACGGCATGCCGGCCGCCGATCTCGGCTCCGAAGGCTGGTACAAGCCGTGGAGCGGTGGCAACGGCGGCAACTGCGTCGAGGCGATGAAGCTCTCCGACGGAAGAATCGCCATGCGCCAGTCGGCCGACCCCGAGGGTCCGGCCCTCATCTACTCCCACCGCGAGATCGCCGCCTTCATCCAGGGTGCCAAGGCGGGCCAGGCGGACTTCCTCCTGACCTGACCTCGCCCGGCCTACGTCTCCGCGCGGACGGTTCCCGGTCGCCGCGCACCGAAGCAGTCCTCTGTTCGCCGACCACGGAACCAAGGAGCGCGCTATGACCGGGCACGAGCCCCCCGTCGAGATCGACACGAGCAAGCCGCATCCTGCGCGGATGTACGACTGGTTCCTCGGCGGCAAGGACAACTATCCGGTCGACGAGCAGATGGCCCGGCAGTTGCTGGCCGTGGACGCCCGTGGCCGTGACATGGCGCGCGTCAACCGGGCGTTCATGCACCGGGCCACCCGCTGGCTCGCGGAGAACGGCATCCGGCAGTTCCTCGACATCGGTTCCGGGATTCCGACCGAACCCAACCTCCACCAGATCGCCCAGCGGACCGCGCCGGACGCCCGCATCGTCTACTGCGACAACGACCCGATCGTCCTCGCCCACGCGGCGGCCCTGCTGCGCTCCACCCCCGAAGGCGCCACCGAGTACATCCAGGCCGACGCCCGCAGGCCCGAGGTCATCCTCGAAGCGGCCGGCAAGGTCCTCGACTTCGACCGGCCGGTCGCCCTGTCGCTGCTGGCGCTGCTGCACTTCCTGGACGACGAGGACGGCGCCGCCGAGCTGGTGGACCGCCTGGTCGACCAGCTCGCGCCCGGCAGCTACCTCGTCCTCTCCCAGACCACCGGCGACTTCGACCCGGAGGGCGCGGCCAAGGCAGCGGCCCTCTACAAGGCCCGCGGCATGACGCTGCGCCCCCGCAGCCACGCCGAGCTCTCCGCCTTCTTCCACGGCCTCGAACTCGTCGACCCCGGCGTCTCGCTCTCCGCCGACTGGCACCCGGAACTCGGCGAGGTCATCGACGTCCCGGGCGACGAGCCGATCCCGGGCTACGCGGGCGTGGCCCGCAAGGGCTGAGCGACGGGGGTGCGCACCGCTACTGCCTGCTGACCGAACGGCTGATGCCCGCGGCGATCGTCGTCGCGAGCAGCCAGCCCGTGACGATCAGCGCGTACGACAGCCACTGGAACCCGCTCTGCGGATTGAACGCCTTCTCCTGCCCGAAGTCGACGAGGGGCAGGAGCAGGTCAAGGGTGTAGAAGAGCGCGTTGAACGGGGGATGTTCGTCCGCCTTGAGCGGGACCGGCTCGTGAGCCGCGTACGCCAGCGTGCCGATGAGCAGTAGCGACACGAGCCAGGTGGCGGCCCGGACCGGACGGTAGCCGTACCCGACGGTGACGTCCTGGAGATAACCCCAGATCCGGGCGTACATGGGCAGGGTGCCGCGGTGGCGGCGCTGCTTGGCGAGCAGCACGGTGCGCGCCGCGCTGTCGTCCCCGATCCGACGGTACGACGTCGTCAACTGCTCGTAGGCGTACGGGGTGTACCCGTCACCCTCCCTCTCGAGCAGGGGAAGCCGCTGCTCGGCGGGCAGGGTCGGCAGCAGGGCCGTGTAGCTCAGCCCGTCGAGCCGCACGTCCCGCGGCCATACGGCCGGCTCGGCGTGGATGAGGTCGATCTGGGTGCGGCGCAGATTCACGGCGCCCTGAATGGGCGCGGCGGCCCGCAGCCAGAACTCGCCGACCATGCAGCTGCTCGCGCGGAGCGCCACTCCGCCGGGATTGGAGAGCCGGGCGTACGAGAGGTTCCACTGCCCCGGAATCCGCATGCCGCGCACGTTGGTGCGTCCCTGGATCCGGATCCGCATCGCATGCAGGTCGGTGCCTGCGGTGAGGGTCTCCGCCTGCAGAGCGGTGGCCCCCGGATGCGTCAGCTCGGCGTCGTCCAGCCGGACCTGGCCGGACACGCTCGCTCCGTCCAGCCGGAGCTCGCCGTGCAGGACGAGCCCCGGCAGCCACAGATCGTCCTCGATGACGGTGTGGTTCAGCTGGAGGACCGGATTCCGGTTGAACGCGGTCGAGCCGTCCGCGTGCACGCCGATCCTCGCCCGGTCGCCGAACAGGGCCTGGGTGATCTTCGAGCCGCCCAGCTTGACCGGGCCGGGAATGCGGCAGCCGCTGATCCGGAGCACGCCGTCGACCCGGAGGGTTGCGGCGGACAGCCCGGGCAGCACCGAGTCGCTCAGATTGAGCTGCCTCATCGCGGCCCCGTAAAGCTCGGGCGCCTGCTCGAAACGGCAACGGTGCAGGGTCACGGCGCAGGCGACGGTGGCGAACCGCAGATTCAGGACGCCCGTGACGCGTGCGCCGGTCACCCGCAGCGCGGCTATCTGGCCGTCCTCCTGCGGGCTGACGGCCAGCAGCGCGCGCAGCACCTCACCGCGCACGGTGCGTTCGCCGCCCCAGGCCTCGGCGGTCTCCGGATCGTCCGCCACCTCGTCCCCGGTGCGGAAGTCGACGGTGTCACCGCGGGGGAAGGCATCCCAGACGCGGCGTTCGGCGGCGGTCAGCTCGGTGATCTCCATCGGCGGGACTCTGACCCGTGAGCCCGGTGCAAGTCAACCCGGCCCTCCCACCCGGCCATTCGGACTTCGGGGCGCGGGCGGACGACCTCCGCCGCACGACCTGTCACCGCCGCAGGTCACAATGGATCCATGTCCCGACGCACCGCACGCCCCAGGCGGCCCTCCACCGCTCCCGCCGCTGAGGTCACCGCGGCCTCGCCGTGCCCCTGCGGGCTGCGCGCCCCGTACGCGGAGTGCTGCGGGCGGTTCCACGCGGGGGCGGCGGCGCCGACGTGCGAGGCGCTGATGCGGTCGCGGTACACCGCCTTCGTGGTCCGGGACGCGGCCTACCTGCTGCGCACCTGGCATCCGGACCACCGGCCGGACGTCCTCGACCTCGACCCCGGTCAGCGCTGGCTGGGACTGGAGATCCTGGAGACCTCGGAGGGCAGTGCCTTCCACACCACGGGTACCGTCACCTTCCGGGCGCACTACTCGTCGGGCGGCCGGCGCGACTCGCTGCACGAGAAGAGCCGCTTCGTCCGGCACGAGGGCGCGTGGGTGTACGAGTCGGCGGTCTTCGCCGACTGACGGTCCGGGGTCTTCGCCGACTGACGGTCCCCGGCCGGGCGGCCCGGAGCGGCCTCAGACCGGCGCGCCCGCCGGCGCCGCGGGGGAGAGTTCCTGGGTGAGGTCCTCCGCCAGCAGCCGCTTGGCGATCACATCGACCGCGGCGCGCAGCCGGGCGTCGTCCGCCTGCTCCCGCTGGTCGCCCAGCTGCTCGGTGAGCCAGTGGGACCAGGCGTCGGTGATCGTCCTGGCCTCCCGGCTGCCCGCCGCGGTGTGGGTGAACAGATGTCCGTCCCCGGTGAGGTAGCCCTCCTCGATCATCCGGTCGAAGACGGGCACCAGGACCTCCGGCGGAATCCGGTGCCGGGCCGCGATCAGCCGGAGCCCCGCATGGCCGACCATGCGGGTGAACAGCTCGACCTGCATCACCGCCCAGGCGCCCGCCATGTCGAGCCGGGTGTCGGACGAGGCCACGATCCGCCGGGCCGTGTCCGGGTCCACCCGCCGCAGGACCTTGGCCACCGAGAACTCCAGCAGCCGGGCCGAGTCCCCGGCGCTCGGCGAGGCGAATCCCTCACCCATGTCGGTCGAGCCGGCCCGTGCCGTGTCCCGCAGCTTCACCTCCTTCAGGAACAGCGCCACCAGGAAGCCGAGCACCGCGACCGGCACCGTCCACAGGAACACCGTGTGCAGGGTGTCGGCATACGCCTGGGCCAGCGGCGCCGACTGGGCGTCCGGAAGCGCGTGCAGCGCCTGCGGACTCTGCGAGGCCTTCGCCAGCACCGCCGGATCACCGCCCGCCCGAGCCGCTTCCGCGACGCGGTCCTCGAGGTTCGGGCCGAGCGAGTTGGCGTAGATCGTCCCGAAGACGGCCGTGCCGAAGGAGCTGCCGAGCGTACGGAAGAACGTCACGCCCGAGGTCGCCGTGCCCAGGTCCGCGTAGTCGACGGTGTTCTGCACCGCGATCGTCAGTACCTGCATGCACAGCCCGATGCCGAGACCGAGCACGAGCATGTACAGCGACTCCAGCCACACCCCGCTGTCCGGGCCCATCCGGGACAGCAGGAACAGTCCGACCGCCATGACCAGCGAACCCACGATGGGGAAGATCCGGTAACGGCCGGTCTTGCTGACCACGTTGCCGCTGAAGATCGAGGCGGCCAGCAGGCCGATGACCATCGGCAGCGTCCGGACCCCCGAGAGCGTCGCCGAGTCCCCGTCCACGTACTGCAGATAGGTCGGCAGGTAGATCATCGCGCCCAGCATCGCGAAGCCCACGATGAAGCTGAGGATCGAGCAGACGGTGAACACCGGATTCCCGAACAGCCTCATCGGCAGCATCGGCTCCTTCGCCCGGAACTCGACGAGGCAGAAGAGGGCCAGGGCCACCAGACCGAGGACGAACAGGCCGATGATGACGCCGGAGCCCCAGGCGTACTCGTTGCCGCCCCAGCTCGTCGCCAGGATCAGCGAGCTCGCCCCGACCGTGACCAGCGCGATGCCCAGATAGTCGATGACCGGCCGGCCCGCCGCCTTCACGGACGGGATCGTGCGGGCCGCCGCGATGACCACCACGATCGCGATCGGCACGTTGACGTAGAAGGCCCAGCGCCAGGTCAGATGGTCCGTGAAGAGACCGCCGAGCAGCGGCCCGATGACGGTCGACACGCCGAAGACGGCGCCGATCGCGCCCTGGTACTTGCCGCGGTCGCGCAGCGGGATCACATCGGCGATCAGCGCCATCGACGTGACCATCAGACCGCCCGCGCCGATGCCCTGCAGACCGCGCCACACGATCAGCAGCGTCATGTTGGTCGCGAGACCGCAGAGGAACGAACCGGTGATGAAGATGATCGCCGAGAGCTGGAAGACGATCTTCCGGCCGAACAGGTCGCCGAACTTGCCGACCAGGACCGTCGCCACGGTCTCCGCGAGGAGATACGCCGTCACCACCCACGACATGTGGGCGGCGCCCCCGAGGTCCGAGACGATCGTCGGCAGCGCGGTGCCCACGATCGTCTGGTCGAGGGCCGCCAGCAGAATGCCCAGCACGATCGTCGCGAAGACGATGTTCCGGCGGCGCGGATCGAGCAGGGGCGGGGCACCGGCAACCTGCGCGGCGGGGGCGGTCTCGCTGGCAGTGGTCACCTTTGCACCCTCACACCGCGCCAGGCGCCACGCATGCGGTGAACGGCCGGACGTGTCAGCCCAGCAGATCCTTCAGCGACGCCTTCATCCGGGTGACGAACGCCTCCCGTACCGGCTCGGCCACCCGGTCCAGCGAGAGATACGGATTGAGGTCCTCGAGCTCGACGAGCAGCAGAGCGCCCTCGGCGGTCCGGCACGCGTCGACCCGCTGGATGCCGTGGTCGAGGGTGTTCCACTCGACGAACGACCGTGCGAACTCCAGATCCGCCGCAATCGCCTCGTACGGCTCCAGGACCCAGCGCCGCTCCGGGTGCGGCGCGTACAGCGCGTACTGGAAGTCGTGGTCGACGAAGTAGAAGGACACCTCGTACCGGAAGTCGATCCGAGGCTGGACCAGCTGCGTGCCGTCCGCCCCGGGCGGCAGCGCGGGGGTCCGCACGAACCGCAGGCCGGCCGAGTCCGCGCCCAGCTTCGGCTTGACGACATAGCCCTCGGACTCGGGCAGCAGCCCCAGATCCGCCACCCGGTCCACGGTCGGGATCACCGGATACCCGGCCCGGCCCAGATCGACGAGGTACTGCTTGCCCGCCATGTCGCCGCGCCCGGTCAGCGGGTTGTAGACCCGAGCGCCCACCTCCCGGGCTCGCGCGCGGAAGGCGTCGTACTCCTCCTGGTAGTGCAGGACGGGACCGCTGTTGCGTACGACGACAGCGTCGAAACCGTCCAGCAGAGCTGCGGCATCACGGGGGTGACAGAGCGCGATGTCGAAGTCCTCGCGCAGCCGCGACGTCAGGTGGATGTCCTCGTCGCAGTAGCGCCGGCCGCGGGCCTCGTAGGCGAGGTCGGTGACGAACAGGACGGACGGGCGCGGTGCGGCGGGCATGGTTCCCCCAGGGGTTTCGGGGCGGACGGTGGGACGGCGTCGGGGGTGCTGCCCGTCAGCGACCCCGGGGCGTCACGACGTCCGCCCCACAAGAGTCACTCGCCTCGCAAGCACCGCCCGTTCCCCGCATTCTCTCGCCCGTGCGTGCCGGCGATCGCCGCGGGGCCCACCCGGCCCTGCGAACACGACCTCGGGCGGGACCGACCGTCACACGAGGCCGGGGAGTCACCAGGAGCTGCCGGGGCTGATGGCCAGGCGGGGGTGGTGGGCGGAGAGGACCTTGTTGGCACGGGCCAGCTCCGACAGGGCCTGCTCGCGGTCGGCCTGGTCCTCGACGCCGAGCCGCGGGCCGCGGAACCTGCGGACCTCGCGCGCGGCGCACTCGGCGGCGAACTCCGCCTCCACGATGTGCGCCGGGGTGCAGGAACCGATCAGTGCCGCGATGCGGTCCGGGATCGGGACGGGGACGAGCAGGTGCGAGGCGGTCATGGGTTCCCTCTCGAATGGTGGCCAGGAGGTCGGGCGGCGCGGCCGCCGGGTGGGCTGCCGACTCCTCCATGTGTACGGGACGCGCTTCCGGGTTTCTCGCTGAGAACGTCTCCGTGTGGCAACCGTTTGGGAGTGACCGGGTATTTCCTCTTACCTGTCGGTAAGTTGACCCGTCGTGACGTACGTGCTCCGGCCCCGCGTCGCTTCCGCCCCCCATCAGGGCGACGGTGCGCGGATCACGCGGCCGGAGCGCCGTTCAACGAGACGCGTCCTCGCTGCGGGCCCGCAGTTGGAGCGCACGCAGGACCGCCTCGGTCGAGAACCGGCTTTCCGGGTTGACGAGTTGGTCACCGAATATGGTCTCCAGGTTGCGCATGCGGTAGCGGACGGTCTGCGGATGCACATCGAGGAGAGCTCCCATGTGCGCGGCGGTGCCACGGGTGTCGAGCCAGATGCGCAGCGTTTCGACCAGCCTGTCGCGCCGGGCCGCGCTGATGCCGGCGACGGGCGCGAGCTCGCGCGCGGCCAGTTGGTCGAGCAGGGCGGGGTCGGACAGCAGCCAGAGGGTGACCAGATGGTCCTCGCACAGCACGACCGGGGCGTCGTCGATGACTCCGCTGTCGACGAGTTCCAGGACGCGGCGTGCCCAGCGGAGGGAATCCGAGGCCTGCGCCGTCGGTACGGTGGGGCCGATCGCCGTGCGGGTGCCGATGAGCGCCCGGTCGAGCATCTGTCTGCGAGCCTCGTCGAGTGGCCCCGGGATGAGTAAGTGCGGCTGCGGACTGCTGAGATCCACGAGCAGGTCGCGGTCCGCCTCGACCCGGTCGAGACCGGCGGGCGTCCGGGCCGCGACCAGCGTCACCCGCTCGGGCAGTGCCCAGCCGGTCTGCTCGCAGAGCTCGGCGATGGCCGTGCGCGGCACCGGGCGCCCGGCGAGGATCAGATGGAGCAGCCGGCGGCGCACGGCCTCGCTCTGTTCGCCCGACTGCGACTGGGCCTCGAGGAAACCCTCGCGCGAGAGCGACTCCAGCTCGTCGACGTAGCCGAACAGCGCGTCGGCGAAGCTGAGCATCAGGGCGGGGGAGAAGTTGTAGCTCCGGCCGACCTTCTTCGCTCTGCGCAACGCCACCCGTGCGCCGAGGCGGTACGCCCCCTGCAGCGCCTCCATGCTCCGGCCCTCGTAGGCCTCGAACCGGCCGAAGCGGCGGCACATGTCGTCGCGCAGCGTCGTGGACGTCGTGGGCTCGGCGACCAGGTCGACGAACGAGGAGAGGCTCTGTTCCACGCCGACCCGCAGGGCCTGTCCGTTGGGTCCGTCGAGCAGGCGCGCGTACTCCGGGTACGCCCGGGTCACCTCGACGCCTATCTCCTTGATGAGGCTGGGCAGTTCGGGCCGCATAATGGCGGCGAATTCCTGGGGGAGCGGTCCCAGTGGGTCGCCGGCGTCGGACGGATGAATGAGATGCGGCATGGCTGTCCCCTTGCTCTCCGGCGCCCGGTGGGGGGTGAGGCAGTGGGGGAAAGCGCTCCCACGAACCGACAGGTGCGTACCAAAGTCCGCGATGAAGATAGACCAACGCGACGGCTGTGGGCACCACTTGAACAAGATCAAAATGCAGGGGCCACACATCATGGGCGCGTTGTGGTGCTTCCGTGCAGGTGGGACGCGAATGCTCACTTCAGGACAATGTTTTTCGGACAATTGCTCTTCTCCCGACAATGAAGTAACCCTGGGTAACGGTGGGCATGGGGGAACTCGGGTCGATTCGTCGTCGAATGTTCCGGGGCCCGAAGCCCGGGTGTCCTCGGCGCCCGGACACCGGGACCGTGGCGGCGCGGTGGCCCATTTCGTCCGGCATTCCCGGGCGCACGCCGTTTTCCGGCCTCCCGGCGTTCGGTGGCGGTCATCGGAGTCGGGTATTCCGGCGTTCTCGGGGCGCTTGTGCGGGGTCGACGCGGAATCTCACCGACAGTTACCACGAAGCCTGGCCGACTCCCGTCCCCGGAGGAAGCCGCCGGGCGATTGCCGGCGTCCGGGCGGACCGGGGCACCGGGCGGCCGCGTGTCCGCGGGGAATGGTGGCGGCGCGGCTGTATGCGCCGGGACGGGTGAGGGGGCCGCGAGCTTCGGGTATGGCCGGGAAAGTGCGCAGTAAGTGCTAAGCCGGGTGAGCGAATTAGTGACCGGCGGACGAGGAAAAAGTCTCTTACGGAGAATCTTGACGAGCAGGATTGTGCTGGAAGTTTCCCGCAAGTAACGTCACGGCCTGTCACAGAACGTGTGTGGCTGATCATGCACGGCCCCCACGCAACACGGTTCATCGCCGCACTCCCTGCGTCTGTGCAGGATCCCGGGTGCGTCCCCGCAGCAGTGCACCCGCACTGTCGAATCGGAGGAACTACTGTGCGCAATTCCCTCAGAAAGCTCGCTGTCGCGGTCGGTGCCGGCGCCGCCGCCGTCGTCCTCGCCGCCCCCGCCGCCACCGCCGGCGCGACGGCACTGTGGACCGTCGGTCCCAACTCACCCGAGACGTTCTCGGGTTCGGCCACGAACGCGGTGCTGACCCTCAACAGCATCCCGATGACATGTTCGTCCTCCGCCGCGAGCGGTGTGCTGACATCGGCGAGCGGCACCACGAACGTCCAGCTGGGCACCATCGCCCCACTGACGTTCTCCGGCTGCACCAGTGCGTTCGGCGTCGTGACGCCGACCACGGACACCTCGACGCCGTGGCGCCTGGTGGCCAACACCTACAGTGCGGGCGTCACCAGCGGCTACATCGACGGCGTCAAGGCCACCATCAAGGTGCTCACCTGCACCTTCTCGGTGACGGGCCGAGTCGCGGCCACGTACACCAACTCCACCGGCAAGCTGGCGGTCAGCAACAACGCCACCTACAAGCTCACGGTCTCGGCGGTCAGCGCGAGCGGCTGCACCGGCATCGCGAAGGTCGGCGACGTCCCGACCTTCACCGCCTCCTACGCGGCGGTCACACCGGCCGGCGGAACGGTCAAGCCGACCATCGTCTACAGCTGATCCGGCCCCGCGCGACCCGTGGGTGAGAACGGGATCGCACGGCGGGTCACCCGCCGTGCGGTCCGCAGCCGGTCCGCAGCCCAGTCCGCAGTCCGGTCCGCTCGAAGGGAGAAACCGTAAGTGATGCGCATCCGGTCGGTGGGAGTCCGGCGTCGTGCCACGGCGCGCAGCGCCGTCGTGGCGACCGCGGTACTGCTGGGTGGCATGCTGCCCGGCGCCCAGGCGATGGCCGGGGATCAGGAGATCGACGCCGACCTCGTCTACACCTGCGACTTCCCTTCGGGCAGGCAACCGGTGAAGGTCGGGGTCACCGCGACCGTTCCGGACGCGGCGAAGCCCGGCGAGATGATCCAGCCCACCGCGGTCGTGACCGAGGTGACCCTGCCGGAAGCCGCTCTGAAGGACCTGGTCGCCGCCGGTGCGACGGTGCTGAGCGCCGAGACGCGGCTCACCACGCAGGTTGCCCAGAAGGACCACCGGGCCGAGAGCGAGTGGATCGGTAACACCGAGGAAGCGGTCCCGATTCCCGGGTCCGGCGACCTCACGCTGACCGCGTCCGGCGGCGTTCCCTTCGTACGGCCCCTGGCGTCGGGCGATCTGGCGTTCACGGCCGCCGGTCTCTCGGGCGTGCTCACGCCCCGGAAAGCCGACGGGACACCCCTCGAACCGCCCACCACGCCTCTCGCCTGCACACCGGACGCGGGGCAGGAGACGACGATGGGCACGGTACGGATCGCGGGGGAGGAGCCGGCGTCCGCCGAACCGGAGCCCACCTGGTCCGCCGTGGACGACGACAACAAGACCGAACCGGCCGACCCGGCGGCTCCGGAGGTCGGCGCCGACAAGCGGAAGGCCGCGCCGGCCGACAGGGCCGGCGTGCCCCCCTGCGTGGGTGATCCGAACGACGGGCTCAACATGGTCGCCTACGTCACCGGCTACGCGAACGTGGCGAAGCTTCACAGCGCGACCAAGTTCCCCGTGGGCTGCGGACAGATCACGCAGGGACCCACGGTGCCGGACTTCTCCCAGCCCGGTTTCCTCCACATCTACCAGGACTCCGCCGTGGTGCTGGATTACCAGGGGAAGCCGCAGCTCCCACCGGCCGAGGGCACGTTCCTCACGTTCGGCTTCATGCCGACCACGGCGGTTCTGGAGATGACACAGATACCGCCGAAGACCGGTGCGGACGGCGTCCCGGTGCCGAACATCAAGTCCGACATCGCCATCGACCTGTCGGACGGCTCCAGCAAGAACATCACGATCATCACGCTGGACCTCACCCTGCGGCTGCACGATGTCGAGGTCAACGGCGTACCGCTGGACGTCGGGGACTCGTGCCGCACGAGCAAGCCGTTCACCCTCACCCTGGAGGGCCGGATGACGCGGACCGCGGAGGGTGTCATCGACGGGTACACGCTGGTCGGCGGCGGCGCGTTGACGGGAGGGGTGACCATCCCCCCGTTCAGCGGATGCGGCAGCGCCGGTGATGATCTCGACAGCCTCTTCACCGCGTCGATCTCCGGCGTGCCCAATTACGTCAAGCAGGTCCAGGGCGCTCCGTGCGCGACCGTGAGCGCCGACCCCACGTACTGCACACCGGACGGGCAGCCGGTCGACATACCCGAGGCGCAACGCTGAACCACGACGGTTCGGCGGGAAGTCCGCACCTCGCACCGAGTTCCGCAATCCACAGTGGCGCAATCGAATCGAGGAACACATGAGACCTGTCCCGAAGAGCTGGCGAAACGGTCTTTTCGCGGCCGCGGCCGCTGCCGCACTGGTCGTGCCCGTGGCCGCCTCGCCCGCCGGCGCCGCAACGGCGGCAACCCAGCTCAACGGCGGCTGGGCGCCGTTCACCCGCTGTCCGGTGGACAACCCCGCCATGCTGGCCACGGACGGCGAGAACGAGATCGCGCTGTGCGTGACCTCGACGTCCCCGAACGGCACGATCAAGCTCGGCAACACCACGGCGACGACCGGGGCGACCAACCTCCAGTTCGGTGTCATCCAGCACCCGGCCGAGGGGACGTACACCGTGGTCCCGCCGGCCGGCGGCTCCATCATCAGCGGCGCCACCACCATCCCGGGCGGGCTGCTCGGCCTGATGTGCCCGAGCAACATCCCGGTCGTTTCCGGCATCTGCCGGCAGATCACCGACGCCTCGCTGAACAAGGTGACGGCGACGGTGGAGTCGGCGGGCACGCCCACCGACTTCGACCTGGTGGCGGGGCTCAGCTCCGGACCGATCGTCTCGCTGCCGGTCCGCATCCACCTGCAGAACCCCTTCCTCGGATCCAACTGCTACCTAGGCTCGACGAGCAACCCGATCGTCCTGCACCCCGGCAACCTGAGTGCGCCGACGCTCGGCGTGACCCTGTTCGATCCCGACGGGGCGACGAACCCGGACGGATCACTGATCCAGATCGCTCTGACGGGCGCCGGCCAGGGTGACAGTACCTTCGCCGTGCCGAAGTCCAGTGGCTGCGGCCTGGGCGGCATCCTCAACGGCGTGCTCGACCTGAAGACCGGACTGCCCGCCGCTTCCGGGAAGAACAACCTCGTGCTGAACAACGCCTCGACGTACACCGCCGGTCTCAGCGCGCCCGGGCTTGTCGTGCCGGATGCCGGGAAGATCCTCTCGCAGAACTGGCACGCCGGAGTGACGCAGTAGTCGCTCCTCCTGTGGGCGGGCGGGCGGGGCACTTTGTCACTCCGTGCGTATTCGCTTCCCGCCCGCTTTCAGGACCGCCCCGCTCAGGTGACCCCTGACCGGGGCGGGTCGCGGCCAGGGCCCCTTTCCGTACGCGGATCGCTTGCGCACGTTCCGACAAAGTCGTTCCCCGGATTTGTCACTCGGTGACAAGTGATCCACGCCGAGTGCCCCGTTCGTCGATTTCCGCTGTTCAACGGCTTGTCCTGGCGGTTTCGGCGGACATAACGTGCGCCTCCTGGTGCATGTGTGACGAGCCGCCATTGGATTTCTCAGAGTCGGAGCGCTGACAGATGACTTCGTTCACCGATACGTCGAGGGAGGGCCGATGGGAATCGAAGTAGTCGTGGAAGGCCTGACGAAATCCTTCGGCAAGCAGAACATCTGGCAGGACGTCAGCCTCACCCTGCCCGCCGGTGAAGTGAGCGTGATGCTCGGTCCTTCCGGCACCGGAAAGACCGTCTTCCTCAAATCCATCATCGGCCTGCTCAAGCCCGAGCAGGGACGCGTGCTCATCAACGGCGTCGACATGGTGAACAGCCCCGAGCGGAAGATCATGGAGACCCGGAAACTGTTCGGGCTCATGTTCCAGGACGGTGCGCTCTTCGGGTCGATGTCCCTCTTCGACAACATCGCCTTCCCGCTGCGTGAGCACACCCGCAAGAGGGAATCGGAAATCCGCCGGATCGTCATGGAGCGGATCGACATCGTCGGTCTTCTCGGGGCCGAGGACAAACTGCCCGGTGAGATATCCGGCGGCATGCGCAAGCGGGCGGGCCTCGCCCGCGCACTCGTCCTGGACCCGCAGATCATCCTCTGCGACGAGCCCGACTCCGGACTCGACCCGGTCCGCACCGCGTTCATCTCACAGCTGCTGATCGACCTCAACGCCCAGATCGACGCGACGATGCTGATCGTCACCCACAACCTCGACATCGCCTCCACCGTCCCGGACAACATGGGCATGCTGTTCTGCCGCAACCTCGTCACCTTCGGGCCGCGCGAGGTGCTGCTGACCAGCGACCTGCCCGTCGTCTCCCAGTTCCTCGCCGGGCGTCGCGAAGGGCCCATCGGCATGTCGGAGGAGAAGGACGCGGCCACTCTCGCCGCCGAACAGCTCAATGGGTACGGACAGGGCATCAGTTCGGCGAACGCCCCGCGCACCGTCGTGCCCCAGCTGGAGCCCTCGCCCGGCCTGCCCGTGCGGCAGGGCGCCCTGCGCCGCCGCGAGCGGGTCATGGCGATGATGGGACAGCTGCCGGAGGCCGCCCGTACCGCCATCCTGAACAGCTACAGCCCCGCCGCGGGCGGTGGGCGCCCATGACCGCCCCCATGCCCGTGCGTCCTCCCGGGCCGCCGGCGGACCGGGAGGCGGAGAAGGCGCCCGGGGAGCGACGGCCGGCACGGCTGCTCGCCCCGCTGCGCGAGACCGGGAAGCTGTTCACCCTCGCCGGGACCGTGTGCCGCGAGACCTTCCGCAGGCCCTTCCAGGTACGGGAGTTCATCGAGCAGTTCTGGTTCGTCGCCAGCGTCACCATCCTGCCCGCCGCCCTCGTCTCCATCCCGTTCGGCGCGGTCATCGCCCTCCAGGTCGGCTCCCTCACCCAACAGCTCGGCGCCCAGTCCTTCACCGGCGGCGCCAGCGTCCTCGCTGTCATCCAGCAGGCCAGCCCGCTCATCGTGGCGCTGCTGGTCTCCGGGGCGGCCGGTTCGGCGATCTGCGCCGACCTCGGATCACGCAAGATCCGTGAGGAGCTCGACGCGATGGAGGTCATGGGCGTCTCGCCCGTCCAGCGCCTCGTCGTCCCGCGGGTCCTGGCCACCATGCTGGTGGCGGTCCTGCTCAACGGCCTCGTCTCCGTCGTCGGCACGATGGGCGGCTACTTCTTCAACGTGATCATGCAGCACGGCACCCCCGGGGCCTACCTCTCCAGCTTCTCCGCCCTGGCCCAGCTGCCCGATCTGTACATCAGCGAGATCAAGGCCCTGATCTTCGGTTTCATCGCCGGCATCGTCGCCGCCTACCGCGGTCTGAACCCGCGCGGCGGGCCGAAAGGGGTCGGGGACGCGGTCAACCAGTCCGTCGTCATCACCTTCATGCTGCTGTTCTTCGTGAACATGGTCCTCACGGCGATCTATCTGCAGATCGTCCCCGCGAAGGGGAGCTGACCGATGTCGATGCTCAGCTGGCTCGACCGGTCCGGAGACCAACTCACCTTCTATGTACGGGCGCTGGTCTGGATCCCCCGGACCCTGCGCCGCTACCTCAAGGAGGTGCAGCGCCTGCTCGCCGAAGTCGCCTTCGGCAGCGGTGGGCTCGGGGTCGTCGGCGGCACCATCGGTGTCATGATCGCGATGACGCTCGCCACCGGCACCGTCGTCGGCCTCCAGGGTTACGCGGCCCTCAACCAGATCGGCACCGCGGCCTTCACCGGGTTCGTCTCCGCCTACTTCAACACCCGCGAGATCGCCCCGCTCGTCGCCGGACTCGCCCTCTCCGCGACCGTCGGCGCGGGCTTCACCGCCCAGCTCGGCGCCATGCGGATCAACGAGGAGATCGACGGCCTGGAGTCCATGGGCGTGCGGTCCATGCCCTACCTCGTCACCACCCGCATCATCGCCGGCGTCGTCGCGATCGTCCCGCTGTACGCGATCGGGCTGCTCTCCTCGTACCTCGCCTCCCGTTACGTCACCGTCCTGTTCAACGGACAGTCGGCGGGCACCTACGACCACTACTTCAATCTCTTCCTCTCCCCGCAGGACGTCCTGCTGTCGGTGCTCAAAGTGCTGATCTTCAGCGTGATGGTGATCCTCGCGCACTGCTACTACGGCTTCCACGCCACCGGCGGCCCCGCCGGGGTGGGCGTGGCGGTCGGCCGGTCGGTGCGCAACGCCATCGTGCTGATCAGCGTCACCGACTTCTTCCTCTCCCTCGCGATCTGGGGCGCCACGACGACCGTGAAGGTGGCCGGATGATGAAGAACCGGACCTCACGGACGGCCGGCCGCAGGGCCGCCGGAGTCGCCTTCCTGCTGGTGCCCGCCCTCCTCATATGGGTGTCGGTCGCCGTGTACGAGAAGGAGTTCAGCGACGACGCGACCGTGACCGTACGCACCGGAAGCGTCGGCAACGAGATGCACGACAACGCCGATGTGAAGCTACGAGGAGTCGTCATCGGACACGTCCGCGACATCGCGGCCGACGGCGAGGGCGCCCGGCTGACCCTCGCGATCGAGCCCGGCCGGCTCGAACGGATTCCGGCCGACGTGACCGCCCAGATGCTGCCCACCACCCTGTTCGGCGAACGGTTCGTGGCTCTCGTGCCGTCGGCCGTCCCCTCCGCGCAGACGCTGCGGGCCGGAGCCGTCATCCCGCAGGACCGCTCCAGCAACGCCATCGAACTTCAAGAGGTGCTCGACAACGTCCTGCCGCTGCTGACCGCGGTGAAGCCCGAGAAGCTCTCCGCCACCCTCAACGCGGTATCCCAGGCACTCCAGGGGCGCGGCGAGAAGCTCGGCGACACCCTCGTCACGCTCGACGCCCACCTCCAGAAGTTCAACCCCCAGCTCCCCACGCTCAACGCCGACATCAAGGAACTCGTCAAGGTGAGCAGGGTGTACGCGGACGCGGCGCCCGATGTCCTGGACGCCCTCACCGACCTCACCACCACCAGCGGCACCATCGCCGAACAGCAGGCGGAACTCGCCGACCTCTACGGCTCCACCACCGCCACCGCCCGGGACGTCACCTCCTTCCTCAGGGAGAACAAGGACAACCTGATCCGGCTCTCCGCCACCGGCAGGCCGACGCTGGAGCTCCTGGCGAAGTACTCCGCCGAATTCCCCTGCACCCTGCGGACCATGGCCGGCTTCGTCCCGGCGATGGACAAGGCGCTGGGCAAGGGAACGGACCGGCCCGGCCTGCACGTCACGCTCAAGTCCGTGAAGTCCCGGGGGAAGTACGTGCCCGGCGCGGACACCCCCGTGTACGACGCCACCGGCGGCCCGCACTGCTACTCCGTGCCGTACGTCGGGACGGCCGTGCCCACCGCCGCCGGGCGGGCGGCCGGCTCGCCCGCCCCCGGCGGCGCGGCCAACGCCCGGGAGCGGACCGTCACCGTGCCGGCGGCCCAGGACGCCGCACTCGGCATGCCCAACTCCCCGCAGGAGAGCCGGCTCGTCAACGAGCTGGTCGCTCCCTCACTGAAGGTCCAGCCGCAGACCCTGCCCGACTGGAGCAGCGTGCTCATCGGTCCGGCCTTCCGCGGTGCGGAGGTGAAACTCAAGTGAAGCGCCGCTCCCTCGCGGGACCGCTCGCGAAATCGATCGTCTTCATCCTGGTGACCGTCCTGGCCACCACCGTCCTCGGTCTGTCCATCGCCAACACCGGGGTCGGCGACACCACGACGTACAAGGCCAGGTTCGCGGACGCCACCGGGCTGATCGTCGGTGACAGCGTCCGGATCGCCGGGGTCAAGGTCGGGCAGGTCGAGTCCATCGAGGTCGCCGACAGACGGGTCGCCGAGGTCGGCTTCGCCGTCCGCAAGGGACGGAAGCTGCCCGCTTCGGTGACCGCTTCGATCAAGTACCTCAACATGGTCGGCCAGCGGTACATCGACCTCGACCAGGGGGCGGGCCCGGTCGGCACGAGCTTCCCCGCCGGAGAGACCATTCCGCTCGCCCGCACCACACCGGCGCTCGACCTGACCCAGCTCTTCAACGGCTTCCAGCCGCTCTTCGAAGGGCTGTCGCCTCCGGACGTCAACCAGCTCGCGGGCTCCATCGTCCAGGTGCTCCAGGGCGAGGGCGGCACCGTCGACAGCATCCTCCAGCACGTCGGCTCCCTGACCAGCACGGTCGCGGCCAAGGACAAGGTGATCGGCGAGGTGGTCAAGAACCTCAACACGGTGCTGAAGACCGTGAACGACCGGGAAGCCGGCTTCGACGATCTGGTCGACACGCTCCAGAAGCTCGTCACGGGCTTCTCCGGCGACCGCAAACCGCTCGGACAGGCCGTCAAGGCCATGGGCGCGCTCACCACGGTCACCGCCGACCTGCTCCAGGACGGCCGTAAGCCCCTCAAGGACGACATCAGGCAACTGGGGCGTCTGTCCGGTCAGCTCGACCAGGGCGCCCCGCAGATCGAGAACTTCCTGAAGAGGACCCCGGCCAAGATGGAGGCGATCAGCCGCCTCGCCTCGTACGGCTCCTGGCTCAACCTGTACCTCTGCGAGGCCAAGGTCCGCGGTGTGACCACCGAGGACGGCAGCGCGCCGCCCACCGGGATCACGATCACCCAGCCGAGGTGCCTGGCATGAGCATCAGACCCCTGCGGGACCGCAGTCCCGTCGCCATCGGCATCGTCGGACTCCTCGTCCTGGCCCTCGTCGGGTTCGGCGCCTACCGCGCCGACTCGCTGCCCTTCATCGGCGGCGGCACCACCTACACCGCCGACTTCACCGAATCGGCGGGCCTCGCGGAGGGCGACGAGGTGCGGATCGCCGGCGTCAAGGTCGGCGAGGTCACCGGCGTCTCGCTCGACGGCGCCAAGGTCAAGGTGAGCTTCCGGGTCAAGGACGCCTGGATCGGCGACTCCTCCACCGTCGGCATCGCCATCAAGACACTCCTCGGCGAGAAGTACCTCGCCGTCGACCCGCTCGGCACCGGCCCCCAGGACCCGGAGCTGCGTATCACCGCGAGCCGCACGACGTCCCCGTACGACGTCACGCAGGCGTTCAACGGCCTGGGCGAGACCATCGGGGAGATCGACACCGAGCAGCTCGCCAAGAGCTTCGAGACGATCTCCGCCACCTTCAAGGACTCACCACCCGACGTGAAGAGCGCCGCCGACGGGCTCTCCGCCCTCTCCCTGACGGTCTCCAAGCGCGACGCCCAGCTGGCCACCCTGCTCAAGGGCAGCAAACAGCTCACGAAAACCCTCGCCGGCAAGAAGAGCAGCTTCGAAACCCTGCTGGAGGACGGCAATCTGCTCCTCGGCGAGATCCAGGCCCGTCGCGACTCCATCCATCTGCTGCTCACCGGCACCCGGAACCTGGGAACCCAGCTCACCGGCCTGGTCGCGGACAACAACAAGCAGTTGAAGCCCACCCTGGACTCGCTCGGCCGGGTCACCGCCGTCCTGGTCAAGAACCGCAAGAGCCTCGACAAGGTGCTGTCGCTCGCCGGGTCCTACAACCGGCTCGTCGGCAACACCCTGGGCAGCGGCCGCTGGTTCGACAACTACGTCTGCGGGGTCGTCCCCAAGAACTACCTGCCCGCCGGCACGCCTCCGGCGACCGGATGCATGCCACCCAAGCAGCAAGGCGGCCGCTGACATGAGACTCACGCGCATCGTCGGCATCGGCGCCGGACTCGCCGTCGTGGCCGTGGCGGCCACCACCGGGGTGATGGCCATGGACGAGGAGGGAACCACGACCGTCACCGCCTACTTCGACCAGGCCACCGGGGTCTACGCCGGATCGGACCTGCGGGTCCTCGGAGTGAAGGTCGGCAGGGTCGAATCGGTGCAGCCGAAGGGGAAGGAGGTCAAGGTCGTCCTCCGCGTCGACAAGGGCGTCAAGGTGCCCGAGGACGCACACGCCGTGGTCGTCGCCCCCAGCCTGGTCGCCGACCGGTACGTCCAGCTCGCCCCCGCCTACAGCGGAGGACCGGTGCTGGACGACGAAGCCGAGCTGCCGGCCGCGAACAACGCGACCCCCGTCGAGGTCGACCAGCTCTACGCCTCCATCACGGAACTCTCCACCGCGCTCGGCCCCGACGGCGCCAACGCCAACGGCGCGCTGGCGAAGCTGCTGGACACCGGCGCCAAGAACCTCGACGGCAACGGAAAGGCCATCGGGGACTCCATCGAACAGTTCGGCAAGGCGACGAAAACCCTCGACAAGAGCAGCGGGAACCTCTTCGACACGCTGTCCTACCTGCAGACGTTCACCACGATGCTGAAGGACAACGACGGCAACGTCCGCGTCGCCGAACAACAGCTCAACTCGGTCACCGGATTCCTCGCCGACGACAAGAAGAACCTCAGCGCGGCACTGAAGGAACTGGGCACGGCCCTCGGCCAGGTCAAGACCTTCATCCAGAAGAACCGCGGTGCCCTGAAGGCCAACGTGGACGCCCTCGTGCCGATCACCCAGACGCTGGTCGACCAGCGGGCCTCGCTCGCCGAGTCCATGGACACGCTGCCGCTCGCCGCGGGCAACGTGCTCAACGCCTACGACCCGTTGAACCGCACGCTCAACGGCCGTACCAACCTCAACGAACTCTCCATGGGGGGACCGCTCACCGACGAGCCGGCCGGCCTGGCCGGACTCTCACCGGTGGGCGCCACCCGGCAGAAGGCCCTGCCCGCACTGCCGCTGCCCGCCGTCGGCACCGTCTACGGCACGCCCGAGAAGTCCGCCACGCAGAAGTCCGCCACGCAGAAGGAGGGGGCGACGCGATGAGCAGCGCGCTGCACAGACCCGGCGCCCGCGTGACCGGCGTCGCCGCCGTGCTCGCCGTGGGCGTCGGCCTGGCCCTGGTCGCCACCACGGTCGACCTGCCGGCATTCACCGGCATCGACCAGGTGGCCCTGCCCGGCGGCGCTGACCTGGGCGATCACCCGTACGAGATCACCGCCGAGTTCGCGGACGTACTGAGCCTCGCCCCGCAGTCCTCGGTCAAGGTCAACGACGTGGCCGTCGGCCGCGTCACCAAGATCTCCCTGGCCTCCGGCAGCTGGAACGCCAAGGTCACCATGCGGGTCAACGGAGGGATCAGACTGCCCGCGAACGCCTACGCACACCTGGAGCAGTCCAGCCTCCTCGGCGAGAAGTACATCCAGCTCTCCCCGCCCGCCACCGGCACCGCCACCGGAGCCCTCGCCGACGGCGCCCGCATCCCGCTGACCAGGACCAACCGGAACCCGGAGGTCGAGGAGGTGTTCGGGGCCCTGTCGATGCTCCTCAACGGCGGCGGCATCAACCAGCTCAAGACCATCACCACCGAACTCAACAAGGCACTCGCCGGGCAGGAACCCCAGGTCCGCTCCATGCTCAAGCGCGTCAACACCCTCGTGACCGATCTCGACGGCCACAAGGAGGACATCACCGATGCCCTCGACGGGGTCAACCGGCTCTCCGCCACCCTCGCCACCCGCAAACACGACGTCGGCACCGTCCTCACCGGGCTCAGCCCCGGCATGAAGGTCCTGGAGAAGCAGCGCGGCTCGCTCATGACGATGCTGAGCTCCCTCGACACGCTCTCCACCGTCGCCGTCGACACGGTCAAAAAGAGCAAGGCCGACATGGTCGCCGACCTCAAGGCACTCGCCCCCACCCTCCAGGCCCTCGCCGACTCCGGCCAGGACCTGCCCGACTCCCTCCAGGTGCTGCTCACCTACCCGTTCACGGACGAGGTGCTGCGCGGCGTGAAGGGCGACTACCTCAACGTCTACCTGGATGTGACGGCCCTGCCCGGCACCCAGATCATTCCGCCGCTCGACCCGGCCGGCAGCACACCCCCGGCGGCCTCGGGCAACACGGCCAAGAAGTCCGGCGCGGCCCTGCCGCTGCCCCTTCCCCCGGTCACCCCCACGACGAAGGGGAGCAACCGATGATCACCCCGGCCATCCGGCTCAAGAACCTCGCCTTCCTGATCATCGCCGTACTCGTCCTCGGCTATCTGGGAGTCCGCTACGCCGACCTCGGCCACTACATCGGCATGCGCGGCTACTACACCGTCAAGGTCCAGCTCCCGCGGACCGGCGGCCTGTTCACCCACTCCAACGTCACCTACCGGGGCGTCTCCGTCGGCAGGGTCGGCCCCATCGAGCTCACCGACGACGGGGTGGAAGCCGAACTGCGCATCGAGAAGGACGCCCCGCGCATCCCCGACGGGCTGAAAGCAGTCGTCGCCAACCTCTCGTCGGTCGGGGAGCAGTACGTCGATCTGCGGCCGACCCGCTCCGAAGGCCCGTACCTGGCGAACGGCTCCGTCATCGACCAGGCCGACACCACCGTTCCGGCGCCCGTCACCGATGTGCTCACCGGCGTCGACGACCTCGCCCGCTCCGTCGACCTGGAATCGCTGCGCACCGTCGTCGACGAGTTCGGCACCGCCTTCGAGGGCCGGGGCGACGACCTCCAGGTGCTGCTGGACACCGGCAGCGACTTCGTCCGGGCGGCCGACGACGCACTGCCCGTCAACACCCGGCTGATGATCGACGGCGAGACCGTGCTGCGTACCCAGGCCGAACAGGGCGACGCGCTCAAGGGGTTCGCCTCGGGGGCGAAGGAACTCGCCGCCGAGCTCAAGGGCTCCGACACCGATCTGCGCGAGCTCATCGCGGCGGCTCCCGACGCGACCAGCCAGATCAGCGGACTGCTGCGGGACGTCGACCCGAGCCTCGGCGTGGTCGTCGCCAACCTCCTCACCACTTCGGACGTGGCCGTCACCCGGCAGCGCGGACTGGAGGAACTGCTGGTGAAACTCCCCGCCGTCGTGGCAGCGGGCTCCAGCGCGGTCGACGAGGACGGTGCCAGGTTCGGCATGTCGGTCACGTTCTTCGAGCCGCTGCCCTGCACCGCCGGCTACGGCGGCACGACCTACCGCAACGGCCTCGACGTCACCGCCGGGCCCGCCCTCAACACCAAGGCCCGCTGCACCTCGTCACCCGGAACCGGCATCAACGTCCGCGGCAGCGCGAACGCCCCGAAGGGCGGGGCCCTGGGCCCGCCGGCCAAGCCCGGCTCGATGCTCCTGTCCGACGACACGCAGGCCCGGCTCCCGGGCGCGCTCGGCGTCCGCCCGGATTCCGCCCCGGCCGCCGGGGGCATGGCCGGCCTGCTGGGCCTCGGTCAGGGAGGCGGCGCATGACATCCCGTACCAAGACCCTGGGCGGCTGGGCCGTCCTGCTCGCCGCCGTACTGATCTGCGCACTGGGCGGCTGGTCGTACGCGCAGGCGCGCGGCGACGACGACCTGGCGTACGCCAAGAGCAGGGACACCGCCCTGGCAGCGGGGAAGCTGCACCTCGCCCGGCTCAACAGCCTGGACGCAAAGAGCGGCACGACCGTGGAGGCCGGGCTCGGGACGTGGCTCGACTCCTCGACCGGGCCGCTCCACGAGCAGCTGGCGCGCACCCGGTCCAAGGACGCGGACGAACTGACGAAGTCCGGCACCACCGCGCGCGGAAAGGTCACCGACGCGGCGCTCACCGCACTCGACGAGCGGACCGGCACCGCGGAGATGATCGCGACCGTCGATGTCGAGGTCACCCCGCGCACCGGAAAGGGCGGCACCGAACGCAAACGCTTCGAGGCCACCCTCGGCCGGACCGCCGACGGCTGGAAGGTCAAGGCGCTCACGGCGATCGCGGTCGGGAGCGGCACATGAAGCGGCAGACAGGGGCGACGGTCATGGCCACCGGCACGGATCCGGAGGGCGCCATCGCGGCGGACGTGGGGGACGGTGCGGACAGCACGGCGGACGCCGGGCCCGGCGAGGACGAGCAGGCGCCCGGCGCGGGCCGCCGGCTGCTCCGGGTGGCGGCCGGAGTCCTGGTCGTGGCACTGCTCCTGGCCGGCGGCGGACTCTTCGCGGCGGGGCGTCAGCTGCGCGATACCCCCGCCACCTCCAACAAGGCGCTGACCGACAGCCGGGCGACGACCCGGGTCGCGGGCGATGTCACCAACGCGCTCGGCAAGGTGTTCTCGTACAGCCCCGAGGCCACCGGCGTCACCAAGGAGTCGGCGAAGCAACTCCTCGCCGGCAAGGCACTCCAGAGTTACGCCGCGTTGTTCGGCCAGGTCGAGAAGCAGGCCGCCGACCAGAAGCTCACGCTCACCACCCATGTCGTACGGGCCGGGGTGACACGGCTCACCGACGACAGCGCCCACCTGCTCGTCTTCCTGGACCAGGTCTACGAACGCAAGGGGAAGGCCGCCAGCAGGGCCGCCGCCCAGCTCTCGGTCACCGCCCGACTGCGCGACGGGCGCTGGACGATCGTCGAGATCAACTCGAGATAGCGCCGCGACGGCAGCGCGCGGAGCAGCCCACAGCACGGATCAGCCGGCAGGGAGAGGCAACGATGGCACGGGTAGGGATGACGAGGAACCCGCTGGTGGCGGCAGCGATCGTGCTGACCGTCGCGGCGGCCGGAGCCGCGGGGTGGGGCGGAGTCTCCTGGTACCAGGCGGAGCACGACGACGCGGCCGCGTACGCCCAGGTCCGCGACGACGCGCTGGCCGCCGGCGAGCAGGCCGTGCAGAACATGAACACGCTCGATCACGAGCAGCTCGACAAGGGGCTCGACAGCTGGGAGGACTCCACCACCGGGGACCTGCACCAGCAACTCGTCGACGGGCGGGACGGGTTCGTGAAACAGATCAGGGAGGCGAAGACCGTCAGCACGGCCAAGGTGCTGTCCGGCGCGGTCACCGAGCTCGACGACCGGGCCGGCAAGGCGGGCGTGATGGTGGCGCTGCGGGTGACCGTGACCGCGCCCAAGGGCAAACCGGCGGTGAAGGAGAGCCGGATGCTGGGCCAGCTCACCCGCACCCCCGAGGGATGGAAGCTCAGCGCCCTCGGCCAGGCGCCCGTAGGCAACACCGCCGGCTGACGTCACCGGCTCCCACCCCGCACCGAGAGGACCCCGGACATGTCGACGACCCGTCACCTCGTCAACCGCCAGCGCCGCCTGGCCACCGTCGCGGCCGAACGGAGTGCCGCGCCCGCCCCCGTACGCGAACCCGCTGCGGAGGACCGGCAGGAAGCGCCCCGGCAGAAGAAGGAACACAAGAAGGCGGAGGAGGCGGAGCCGCACTCCGGCCGGCCGCCCCGCCTCCGCATCAGGCTGCCCGCCGTGCTGTGCGCCGCGACCGTGCTCCTCGGCGCCTTCGCCGCCTGGGCGTTCACCTCCGCCGGCACCCTGAACGACGATCCGAGCCGGCAGAACACCGCCCTCACCGACATCAGCCGCACCAGCGAGGTGAAGGGACAGATCACCGAGGCCGTCGGCGCCGTGTTCTCGTACAACTACGCCTCGCCGGCCAAGGCCGACACCGCGGTGAAGAAGTTCCTGACGGGCAGGGCCGTCCAGCAGCACGAGGACATGCTCGCCGAGGTACGGGCGCAGGCGCCGAAGCAGAAGCTCGTCCTCACCACGACCGTCACCGAGAGCGGTGTGGAGCTGCTGAACGGCGACCGGGCCCGGCTGATCATCTTCGCCGACCAGAGCAACACCCGTACGGGGAAGGCGGAGGAGACCACGTACGCGGCCGCCATGTTCGCCGTGGACGCGGTGCGCCGGGGCGGCACCTGGCGGATCTCCGCCATCGACACGTTCACCCGGTGACCCGGGGGAGAGGAGAGCACGCATGAGGTTCAAGGGCACCATGCGCCGCGGAATCGGGGGCACCGCAGCCGCCGTCGCCGCGATGGCAGCGCTCACCGCGTCCCAGGCGCCGGGACTCGTCGCGCACGACGAGCCGCGGAAACAGAAGACGGAGACGGAGTCGGACGAGGTCACGTGGTCGAAGGTCGCCAACGACGACTCGTACCACACCGAACTCCCGCCCCTGAAGACCCCCGAACCGCCGAAGCCCGGCGTCAAGCGGAACAAGGCCACGGTCCAGTCGTGGGCCGAGGCGGGCATCCCGTCCACGGTGCTCGCCGCCTACCGCAGGGCGGAGGGCACACTCCGGCACAGTGACCCGGGCTGCCGGCTGCCGTGGCAGTTGCTCGCGGCGATCGGCAAGGTCGAGTCCGGCCACGCGAGCGGCGGCCGGGTGGACGCCGGCGGCACGACGCTCTCCCCGATCCTGGGACCGGTGCTCAACGGCGCCGGTTTCGCCAACATCCCCGACACGGACGGCGGCGGATACGACGGGGACAAGACCTACGACCGGGCGGTCGGTCCCATGCAGTTCATCCCGTCGACCTGGGCGCACTGGGCGCGGGACGGCAACGGCGACGGCCGCAGCGACCCGAACAACGTCTACGACGCGTCCCTGGCGGCCGGGGCCTATCTCTGCGCGGGCACCCGCGATCTGTCGGTGCGCGCCGGCCTCGACCGGGCGATCCTGAGCTACAACCACTCGGACACCTACCTGCGCACCGTGCTGTCCTGGCTGGCGTTCTACCGCAACGGCATCCATGTGGTGCCCGACGGCAAGGGCACGGTGCCGACGAGCCCCGGCGCCGGCGGCCCGGGCGAACCAGAGCACCGCGTGGGCGGCGCGGGCGCGGCCGGTGACGGTGCGGGAGGCGGCAGTGGCGGCGGCATCGAGGTCGGTCCGCAGCCCGGCCGCTCCCCGCGTCCGACAACACCGGGAAGCGTGAACCCGGGCACTATTCCCTCGCCGGGCGACACGGAGTCCCCGGACCCCGGCGAACCCACGGACCTCGGCACACCCGATCCCACCGACACGGGTTCCGCGAGCCCCGACCCGACGACGACCCCCGACCCGAGCACCACCCCGGACCCCGGCACCACCCCCGACCCCAGTGTCACGCCGCCGGACCCGGGCGAGCCCGGCTGCCCGACGGACCCCGCCTCTCCGGACCCGTCTCAGACCCCGGAGGCCACGCCGTCACCCGACCCCACGGAGACCGAGGAGCCCTGCTCGACGGCCTCGGTGCCGCCGCCCGCCGGCTGATCCCCGGCGGGCGCCTTCGTCAGACGTCCGCCGACAGCACCTCGGCCAGGTCGTACCGCACCACCTCTTCCAGCTGCGCGTACGTGCAGCTTTCGGGGGTGCGGTCCGGCCGCCACCTGCGGAACTGGGTGGTGTGCCGGAAGCGTTCTCCCTCCATGTGGTCGTACGCGACCTCGCAGACCCGCTCCGGACGCACCGCGACCCAGGACATGTCCTTCTTCCCCGCCCAGCGGCTCGGCGCACCGGGCAGCCGGGACTCCTCGTGCGCCTCGGCGTCGGCCCAGGAACCCCATGGATGACCGGCGACATCGGTCACCAGGGGCTCGAGTTCGGTGACCAGCTCGGCTCGGCGCTTCATCGGGAAGGCCGCGCACACACCGACGTGCTGGAGGCCGCCCCGGTCGTCGTACAGCCCGAGCAGCAGCGAGCCGACGACCGGACCGCTCTTGTGGAAGCGGTAGCCCGCCACCACGCAGTCGGCGGTGCGCTCGTGCTTGATCTTGTACATAGAGCGGGTGTCCGGCCGGTACGGGAGATCGATCGGCTTGGCGACGACCCCGTCCAGACCCGCCCCCTCGTACTGTTCGAACCACTCCCGCGCCACCGCCGGATCGGTGGTGGCCGGAGCGAGATGGACCGGGGCCGAGGCGTCGGCGAGCGCGGCCTCCAGCACCGTCCGGCGGTCCGCCTGCCGGGTGTCCATGAGTGATTCGTCGCCCAGGGCGAGGAGGTCAAAGGCCACCAGGCTCGCCGGGGTGCGCTCGGCCAGCAGACGCACCCGGGAGTCGGCGGGGTGGATGCGCTCGCTGAGCCGGCCGAAGTCGAGCCGCCCGTCGAACGCGATCACGATCTCGCCGTCGACGACGCAGCGCGGCGGCAGATTCTCCCGGACCGCGGTGACCAGCTCGGGGAAGTAGCGGGTCAGAGGCTTGCCGGTGCGGCTGCCGATGACCACGTCGTCACCGTCCCGGTGCACGATCGCCCGGAAGCCGTCCCACTTCGCCTCGTACTGCATCCCGGCCGGGATCTGTTTCACGGACTTCGCGAGCATCGGCTTCACGGGCGGCATCACCGGCAGGTCCATGCCCCGATTGTGGACCGTACGGCGACCGGAGTCCTCCGATATGCGGCATATGTGTGCCCCGCCTACCGTGGCCGACATGGCAGCAGCGGTCAAAGCGGTGGAGCTGGAAGCGGCGGGACGGGCGGTAAGACTGTCCAATCCGGACAAGATCTACTTCCCGGAGAAGGGGTACACGAAGAGGGACGTGGCCGAGTACTTCCTGGCCGTGGGCCCCGGAATCCTGCGTGCCCTGCGCAACCGGCCCACGACGCTCCAACGGTTCGTGGACGGGGTCGAGGGCGAGTTCTTCTATCAGAAACGCGCCCCGAAGAACCTCCCCGAATGGATCCCCACCGCCGAGATCGCCTTCCCGAGCGGCCGGTCCGCCCGCGAGATGTGCCCCACCGAGGTGGCCGCCGTCCTGTGGGCCGCCAACCTCGGCACGCTCACCTTCCACCCCTGGCCGGTCCGCGGCGGAGACACCGACCACCCCGACGAACTGCGCATCGACCTCGACCCCCAGCCCGGCACCGACTACGCCGACGCGGTCCGGGCGGCCCTCGAACTGCGCTCCGTCCTGGACGAGCACGGCGTGCGCGGCTGGCCCAAGACCTCCGGCGGGCGCGGCATCCACGTCTTCGTGCCCATCGAGCCGCGCTGGACGTTCACCGAGGTCCGGCGGGCGGCCATCGCGGTGGGGCGCGAGCTGGAGAGCCGGATGCCCGACCGCGTGACCACCGCCTGGTGGAAGGAGGAGCGCGGCGAGCGCATCTTCGTCGACTACAACCAGACGGCCCGGGACCGCACGATCGCCTCCGCCTATTCGGTGCGGCCCTTCCCGCACGCCCCGGTGTCGGCCCCGCTGCGCTGGGACGAGATCGAGGACGCCGAACCCCGCGACTTCGACATCCGGACCATGCCGGCGCGGTACGCGGAACAGGGCGACGTGCACGCCGACATGGACCAGGAGGCCTTCCGGCTCGACGCGCTGCTGGAGCTCGCCGACCGGCATGCGAGCGACGGCGGCCCAGGCGACCTGCCCTACCCGCCGGAGTACCCGAAGATGCCGGGCGAACCGAAGCGCGTGCAGCCGAGCCGTGCCCGCCACGACGAGGACGGTGACACATGAGCGCGCCGGGCGGCGGGCCGGACGAGGCGCACCACGGCGGGCCCGGCGAGGCGCCTCACGGCGGGCCGGACGAGGCGCACCACGGCGGGCCCGGCGAGGCGCCTCACGGCGGGCCGGACGCGGCGCACCACGGGGCGCACGGCAGGCCGCTGACCCGGCGGGAGAAATGGGAGGGCTTCAAGGAGTCGCCCTACTTTCCGGCGCTGGTCCTGGTGTTCATCCTCGCGGGAGCCGCCGGGCTCTTCGCCGGTTCGTACACGTACGCGATGGCCAACCCCACCCCTCACCGGATTCCGGCCGCCGTGGTGAGTCCGCCGGAGACGGCACGTGGCAAGGAGTTCGTCGCCGCGATGGACAAGGCGCTGGACGCCTCCCTCGACCTCCATGTGTACAGGACCCCCGCCGCGGCGCGCGAGGCGATGGAGGAACAGGAGGTCTTCGCCATCGTGCGGTCCGGCAGCCGTGGGGTGTCACTCGATGTGGCCAGTGCCTCGGGCGCCGCCGTCGCCCAGCTCCTCGCCGAATCGGCGCTGAAGGTGGGGGACACGCTCGGTATCCCGGTCACCGTCGCGGACGTCAAACCGCTGCAGAAGGGCGACCCGCGCGGGCTCGCGCTCTTCTACATCTCCCTGGCTGCCGTGATCATCGGCTTCGTGGGCGCCATCCAGCTGAGTGTGCACGCCAGGAGCCTGAACCCGCTGGAACGGATCTGGTTCACGGTTCTCTACTCGCTGCTGGGTGCCTTCGCCATCGCCGCGGTGGTGGACTGGTGGCTGGGCGCGGTCGATCTGCCGTTCGCGGAGTCCTGGCTGATCCTGGCGTTCACGATGTTCACCTCGGGCATGGTCTTCACCATGTTCAACACCCTGATGCGGCGCTGGGCCATGCTCCCGACCTGGGGGCTGATGGTGATCGTGGGGAACCCGTCCTCCGGCGGAGCCGTGTCCTGGCCACTGCTGCCGTCGCTGCTGGGGCACATCGGACGCTGGCTGCCGCCGGGCGCCTCCGTCAACGCCCAGCACACCGCCGTCTACTACCAGGGCCATCAGAAGCTGCTTCCCTTCCTCGTGCTCGCCGCCTGGTCCCTGGTCTCCTGCACGGTGTTCTGGGTGTGGCGCCACCGGCACCCGGGAGGCCGCGACCGCATGCCCGGGCATGCGGCCGCGACCGCCTGAAGCAATTGCCCGGACGCGCGTCCTTGCACATACTTGGCCGGACCGATTCCGTACGGGGGACACTTCATGACAGAGAGCATCAGCGCACACGCCGGCACGGCCTTCGCAGCGGGCAGCGACCGGGAACCCATGGTGCGGGTGGAGAACCTGCATCGTTCCTACGGCACAGGGGCCGCTGCCGTCCACGCACTGCGCGGCGTCTCCTTCGAGGTGGGGCGCGGTGAGCTGGTCGCACTCAAGGGCAGGTCGGGCTCCGGCAAGACGACACTCCTCAACCTGGTCGGCGGGTTCGACTCCCCCGACGAGGGCCGCGTCACCGTGGGCGGTACCGCTCTGGCGGACCTCGGTGAGGAAGGCCTGCTGGAGCTGCGCCGCGACCGGATCGGCTTCATCTTCCAGTCCTTCGGGCTGATCCCGATCCTGACGGCCGCCGAGAACGTCGGGGTGCCGATGCGGCTGCGCAGAACCGATCCGAAGGAGCGCGACGAGCGGGTCGAGCTGCTCCTCGCGCTGGTGGGGCTCGCCGCACACGCGGAGCAGCGCCCCGGTGAGCTCTCCGGCGGCCAGCAGCAACGTGTCGCCATCGCCCGCGCACTCGCCAACCGGCCCGCCCTGCTGATCGCCGACGAACCGACGGGCCAGCTGGACGCGGAGACCGGGCTGGCGGTGATGGAGCTGCTGCGAGCCGTGGTGCGGGCCGAGGGCGTGACGGCGCTGGTCGCCACGCACGACGCGCAGCTGCTGGGCCTGGCCGACCGGGTGCTCGAACTCAACGACGGCCATATCGTCGAGCACGTCTGACCCACGGACGGAGTACCGCTGGAGTCGTCTTCGACGGACTGCCGGTGACCCCCACGCGGAACTACGGCTGTGGCACGACGGCCGCGTCCGTCACAGCGGCCAGACGCTGCTGCTCCTCCTCGACGATGCGGCGGGCCAGCGAACCGTCCGACACGTCCACGGCGTCCGGCGTCGTCTCGGCGACGTCGCTGCGCCGTGCGTACGCGTCGAACAGCCGCTCCTTGCGGGCCAGGATGTCGAGCATCCGCTGGTCGACGCTGTCCGTCGCGAGGAGCCGGTGCACCTGGACCGTGCGTATCTGGCCCATCCGGTGCGCGCGGGCGACGGCCTGGTGCTCCATCGTGGGCTTGATCTGAGGCTCGCAGAGGATGACGACCGACGCGGCCTGCATGTTCAGACCGATCCCGCCCGCCTGGATCTGGCTGAGCAGCACCGCGTGGCCGTCCGCCGCGGCGAAGCCGTCGATCAGCTCCTGCCGCCGCGCGGCCGGGACGCTCCCCGACAGGGGGCCGGACACCTCTCCCTCCAGGGACTGCCGGACGGTTTCCAGTACCTCGCGGAAGTAGGAGAAGACGACGACCTTCAGGCCGTTGCCCGCGGCCTCCGCGACGAGTTCGCGCAGCCGGTTCAGTTTCGCGGAGGTGGCCGGGTGGGCGTACGCGGCCCGGCGCATCCGCATGAAGTGCCCGGCTGCCACGGCCTCGCGGTAGGCCCGCTGGTCCGCCTCGCTGAACTCCTCCCACTCGTCGACCTGCACGAGGGCGGGCAGTTCGGTGAGTACGTCCTGCTGGTTGCGGCGCAGATAGGCGGGGGCGACGGCCCGGCGGAAGGCGTGCGAACCGGCGACGCCGTGCGTGGTGTTGACGGAGGGAGCCAGTTCGGGCCGGAGCTGGCGGACGAGGCTGCGGAACTCCTCCACCCGGTTCTCCATCGGGGTGCCGGTCAGGAAGAGGACGTGCTCGGTCCCTTCCGACCAGCCGGACACCGCGCGGGCGCGACGGGTGGCCGGATTCTTGACGTAGTGGGCCTCGTCGACGACGAGCATGCCGGGCCGCACCCCGCTGTCGCCCGCAGGGGGGAGGGTGTGCAGCGCGTCGAACGTGGTCAGGGCGACCCCGCCGTGGTCGCGCCACTCGCCGAACGCGTCGTGCCGCTGCGGACCGTGCACCGGCAGGGCCCGCAGCGTGGAGCGGGCGCGGATCTCCCGCGTCCAGTTGATCAGAACGCTCGCGGGGCACACCACCAGGAAGTGCGTCTCCCCGCGCGCCGCGAGATGGGCCAGCGCGGCGATGGCCTGCACGGTCTTGCCGAGCCCCATCTCGTCGCCGAGGATCACCCGCTTCTGCGCGAGCGCGAAGCGTGCGCCGAAGGACTGGTAGCCGCGCAACGAGACCCGCAGCCGGGCGTCGTCCAGCCGCAGCCCGCGGACCCGGTCCGCGATCCCGGACGGCAGGAACCCCTCGGCCGCGTCCCGGTCGGGGCCGGTGCCGGACATCTCGGCCAGCAGGCTGTAGTACTCCGCGGACCGCAGCTCGAAGTCGACCCAGGCCGCGACGTCGGACTCCGCCTCCCGCAGCAGGTCGACCGACACCTGATTGAAGAGCAACGGGAGTTCGCGCTCCACCGCGTCGGCCACGGCCGAGCGCACCGAGGCCACCGCCTCCAGCACCCGCGCCCGGACCTGCCGCCGGGTGAAGACCATCCGCAGCCGGCCCCGCGCGGGTCCGGCGGCAGCCAGCAGCGGCTCCAGACGGCCGGCCAGCCGCCGGGCCCCGTCCACCGCCCGGCGCACGTCCGGGCCGGCCTCGACCAGCCGGTACAACGCGGTGACCAGGGCGGTCGTGGCATCGTCGGGGGTGTCCACGTCTATCCGCAGGGCGACGGTGTCCCGCACCGCGTGCGCGATCTGGCCCGCCGCGGCCAGGGTGTGGTCGGCCGTCTGCGCGCCGACGCCGGGAATCTGGCGGAGCTCGTAACGGCCCGCCCCGTACACCTGCGCCACCGTCGTGAAACCGGCCTGCTCCACCGCCCCGAGGCGCAGCCGGCCCTCGGTGACGTCCTTGAGCCGGGACACCGGGATGGCCGCGAGCTCCTCGCGGACGAGGGCGTCGAGGAGCGGATCCAGGGCCGTGCGCACGGCGCCGATCGCACGGGTGTGGTCCGCCAACACGCCACGCGCGGCTTCCAGCAGCCCGTCGGCCCGCGCCAGGAGCTCCCGGGCGGCCCGCCCGGTCGGCGCCCCGCCCTCCGTGGACCCGGCCTCAGTCATGTCGTACCTTCTGTCCCCGCCGCCTTGCCGCCTTGCCGCCGCGCCCGCCCGTCGTCCGGCCGGAGCGACTCATATCGTCCCATGCGTGACTGACAGCGAGGGCCGGTGAGGGCTCATGGCGCGGGCGGCGGCCGGCGCTCCGCCGGTGACAGCAGCAGCACCTCCAGCGCGCGGGCGCAGGAACGCGCCTGCGCCAGGAACCAGTCGACGCGTGCCTCGGTGATCACGGACGGGGTCGCCCGTACCGCCAGGGCGAAACGGGCATAGCCGGCGCCGTCCAGCACGGGGACCGCCAGGGTTCGCACTCCATGGGCCGACTCGCCGTCGTTGACGGCATAGGTGTCGGACCGTACGCGGGCCAGCTCCGCCTCCAGGGCCGCCGGTTCGACGATCGTCCGGTCGGTGAACGCGGGCAGCGGCGGCAGCGAGGACGGACCGCCCTCGCCCGGCCCCGCCCAGGCCAGCAGGACCTTGCCGAGCGCCGTGGAGTGCAGCGGCCGGCGCAGCCCCACCTTGGGAGTCACCGAACCGCCGGCGACGATCACCGCGTGCGGTCCGCTGCGCAGCGCCAGGTCGGCGGTGGCGCCCGTGCGCTCGGCGAGATCGGCCAGCTCGGGGGCGGCCAGATGGAGACCGCGCTGGTGATAGGAGAGCCGGCCCAGTTCGGTCACGGCGGGCCCCAGCCGGTAACGGGACGTCCGGGCGTCCTGCTCCAGGAACCCGGCACCGAGAAGGGTGCGCGCCAGACGGTGGGCGGTGGAGACCGAGAGCGTGAGACGGCGGGCCAGATCGGAGGCGCTCAGATCGGGGCCGTTGTCATGGAAACAGTGCAGGACGTCCAGGGCGCGCTGTACCGCCTGCGCCCCGCCGGGAGCGCGCACTGCGGCGGTCTCGGTCATGGGGTTTCACTCTCCGCTCGTGGGGTGCGGGGTTCGACGTTGCCACATTACGGGAGTCGGTCCGGGCCGGAACCGACTGATGAAATACGCCGTTCATACGCAATCCCACATCATGGGAAGCGAGTTGTGGGCGGGCGCCGCCCCGTGGCAGGCTGCAGCCGTCACCACCGACGAGCTGAAGGGAGCAGTGCCATGGCCGGCCGCCGATCCGCGCCCCCCGCCCACACCGCTCCGGTCCGGCCCGCCCTCACGCTGCGCCGTCACATCGACCTGGCCCGCGTGTCCAGCGCCGCCTGTCGCTGACCCTCCCCGCACACCCCGCCTTCCCCGGGCCGGACGCGTCGCCCCGACGCGCCACGGGCCCCGCCGCACGTACCTCCCCGCTCGGGGACGTACGTGACGTGCCCCTGCTCGCACCCCCCGCTTCGCCGATCACGGGAAGTCCCCATGACGCATGCCGTCCTGCCCCGCACCCTCTGGTTCACCCGCTGTCCCGTTCCCACCGCCACCGGCATCGCCGCCGACCGGCAGTGGCTCACCGACGAGTTCGCCTCCGACGGCATCTCCGTGCGCTCCCTCCAGGACGTCTCCCCCGGCGCCGACCGCGCCGCGCACTTCACCCACGCCCTGCCCGGCCTCTTCCGGGAGGGCGGCAACGTCCCCGCCCTGTGGGCCCGTTCGCGGGGCGAGCGCACCCGGCTGATCGGACTCACCTGGATCGAGGAACGGCAGACCGTCCTGGTCGCGCCCGGCTCCGGCCTCCGGGGCGCCGCCGCACTGCGCGGGCTGCGGCTCGCCGTGCCGCGGCACGACATCGCCATCGACTTCTGGCGGGCCATGGCCCTGCGCGGCTTCGAAGGGGCGCTCGCCTCCGCCGCGCTCGGGCCGGCGGACGCCTCGTTCGTCGACGTACCCGCCGCCGGGGACAAGGGTCAGTGGGAGGCCGAACTCGCGGCACTGCGACGCGGAGACGTGGACGCCGTGTACGTGAAGGGCGCGCTGGCCGTCGAGGCGGCCCGCCGGACCGGCGCCGAAGTGGCCGTCGAGCTCGACGACCTGCCCGACCGCCGGTTCCGCGTCAACAACGGCACCCCGCGCCCCATCACCGTCCACCAAGAGCTCCTGGACGACCACCCCGGCCTCGTCGACCGCTTCCTCGCCGTCCTGCTGAGGGCGGCCGACTGGGCCGCCGGACAGCCCGGCGAGGTCGACCGCATCCTCGGCGCCGAGACCGGGGCGGGCGCCGACGGAGTTGCCGGCGCTTACCGGCCCGGCACCCATCTGACCCTGCACCCCGACCTCTCCGCCGAACGCCTCGCCCTGCTCACCGCGCAGGAGACCGGGTTGCGCGCCCATGGCTTCCTGCCCGAGCCGGTCGACGTAGCGGCCTGGGCCGACCCCGAGCCGCTACGCCGCGCCGCCGCCCTGGTCCGCCGCACCCCCGCCCCCCTGAGCCCGGAGGAACCCGCGTCATGAATCCCACCCGCCCCCTGCGTACGACAGCCGTGCCGGCGCTCCTCACCGTCTCGGCGCTCATCGCCCTCACCGCCTGCGGCACGTCCGAGGCCGACAGCTCCGCCCCCGGTTCGAAGGCCACGGTGACGGTCCGCATCCCCGACCCCGGCAACTCCGGTGTCCTCGCCCTCGGCAAGAAGGACGGCAGCCTCGACAAGGCACTGGCCAAGGCGGGCGCCAAGGTGCGGTGGACCGGCAGCGCGGGCCCGTTCGCCCCCGCCGCCCAGGCGATGAACGCGGACCAGCTGGACATCGCCACCGGCTCCATCACCTCCGGCATCACCTCGCTCGCCCAGCGGCCCGGCTTCAAGTTCTTCACCGCCGTCGACCCGGACGCGACGGGGGAGGGCATTCTCGTCAGGGAGGGCTCGGACATCCGCTCGGTGGCCGACCTGGTGGGGAAGAAGGTCGCCGTCAACCAGGGCGGCACCGGGGAGTACCTCCTGCTCAAGGCCCTCGCCAAGGCCGGGATTCCGGCCGGCAAGGTCACCCGCGTCTATCTGCGGCCGGACCAGACCGCGGCGGTCTTCAACGCCGGCAAGGTCGATGCCTGGGCCGTCTGGGCCACCTACGCCGTCGCCGAGATCGGCAGCGGCAAGGCGCACTTCCTCGCCGACGGCGCGGCGATCGGCTCCGACAACTACAGCCTCAACGCCGTACGGACCGAATTCGCCGAGGACCACCCCGACGTCGTCAAGGCCCTCTACCAGTACCTCCACGAGGCCAGCGCCAAGGAGAAGCAGAACCCGGCCGCGTACCTCAACGTGTTCACGGACGTCGGACCGACCGCCGTGACCGGCAAGGCCAAGGAGGTCCAGACCGCGATCACCGCCAAGAGCGGCACCGTCGACCCCGTCGGGCCCGAGGACATCGAGCGCTTCGAGGCCGTCGCCGCGTTCTACACGGAGCAGAAGGTCACCAAGGACCGCGTCGACGTGGCCGCCCACCTGCTGGACGTCGGGAAGCTGACATGAGCGACACCACTGCCGCGCCCCCCGGCCTCGTCCGGCCGCGCCCCCGCGTCAGCAAAGCCCGCAGCCGGGGCTACGCACTGACCGTCCGCACCGTCGGACCGGTCGCGCTGCTGCTCCTGTGGTGGGTGGCCTCCGCCACCGGCCTCCTCACCCCCGACGTCCTGGCATCGCCCGGCGAAGTGCTGCGGGCCGTCGGTGAGTTGTGGGGCAACGGCCAGCTGCCCGACGCTCTCACCACCTCTCTCACCCGCTCCGGCCTCGGCCTCCTCATCGGGCTCGCCGCCGGACTGACCCTCGGCATCACCACCGGCTTCACCCGCCTCGGCGACGAACTCCTCGACTCCTCCCTCCAGACCCTGCGCACCATCCCCTTCCTCTCCCTGGTCCCGCTCTTCATGGTCTGGTTCGGGATCAACGAGACGGCGAAGATCCTCCTCATCGCCGTCGCCACCACCTTCCCGATGTACGTGTCCACCTCGAGCGGGGTGCGCGACACGGACCCGAAACTCCTCGAAGCCATGCGGAGCTTCGGCATGGGACGCCTCGCCCTCGTACGCGAAGTCGTCCTGCCCGGTGCCCTGCCGTCCCTGCTCGCCGGACTGCGCCTGTCCATGACGCTCAGCGTCATCGCGCTGATCGCCGCCGAGGAGATCAACGCCACCGCCGGCATCGGCTATCTGATGTCCCAGGCACAGAGCTACGCCCGCACCGACATCCTCGCCGTCTGCATCCTCGTCTACGGGCTCCTCGGACTGACCGCCGACATCCTCGTGCGGCTGCTGGAACGCTTACTGATGCCTTGGCGCACCCCCCAGGGAGCCACCCGATGACCACCGATCCCACCTCCGCGCCCGCGGTACGGGTACGCGGACTGCGCCGGGTCTTCGGCGACCGGGCCGTCCTCGACGATCTCCGACTCGACATCGCCCGCGGCGAGTTCGTGGCCCTGCTCGGCGCCAGCGGCAGCGGGAAGACGACGCTGCTGCGCATCCTCGGCGCCCTCGACGGCGCCGACGGGGGAGAGGTGCTCGTCCCCGAGGCACGCACCATCGTCTTCCAGGAGCCCCGGCTCGTCCCGTCGAAGAAGGTCCTGGCCAATGTGACGGTCGCGCTGCCCCGCAGCCGCGCCGCCGACGGGCTCCGGGCGCTGGCCGAAGTCGGTCTGGAACGCCACACCGAGGCCTGGCCGGCCACCCTCTCCGGCGGCGAGGCCCAGCGCGTCGCACTCGCCCGCGCCCTGGTCAGAGAGCCCGAACTCCTCCTGCTCGACGAGCCGTTCGCCGCCCTCGACGCGCTGACCCGGCTGAAGATGCAGGACCTCGTCGGCGAGCTGTGCCGCCGCCACCGCCCCGCCGTCCTGCTCGTCACCCATGACGTCGAGGAGGCCGTGCGGCTGGCCGACCGGGTGGCGGTCCTGCGCGACGGCCGCCTCGTCACCGACGAGACGGTGGACGTCGACCGGCCGCGCGACCCGGGCGATCCCGCGTTCGCGGCCCTGCGCCGGCGGCTCCTGGCCGACCTCGGCGTCGACGCCCCCGCACCTTCCCTTCCGACCCCCGTCCGTACCGAAGCCGGAGTGATCTGAATGACCCTCACCATCGGTGTCCACAGCAGCAACCCGTCCCTCTATTACCTGTACCACCTCTCCCGGCTGGGCTTCGCCCAGGAGGAGCTGGCCCCGTTCGGGGAGAGCGTCGTCTTCCACCCGTACAGCAACGGCGTGCGCACGGGCGAACTCCTGACCCGGGGCGTCATCGACTTCGGCGGCACCGGCTCCACCCCGCCCGTCACCGCCCAGGCCGCCGGCCACGACATCGTCTACACCGCGGTCTCCGCCCCACGCCCCGGACACGGCGCGCTCCTCGTCCCCGAGGACAGCCCCCTGCGCACCGTCGCCGACCTCAAGGGCGCGACCGTGCACCTGGCGATCGGATCCTGGCAGACCCACCTCGTCGCCAAGGCACTCGACGACGCCGGTCTGTCGCACGCCGACGACATCACGGCCGTCCGCAGCGGCGCGGGCAGTGAAGAACTGCTGCGCACCGGTGAGATCGCCGCCTGGGTCGCCCAGGGCGTCGAGCTGGCGGCGGCCCGGCGCACCGGCGGACTGCGGACGCTGGTCCGCACCGGCGACGTCATCAGCGACCGGTCCGTCTTCTTCACCCGTCGCGACCTCGCCGAATCCCGGCCCGAGGTCGTCGAGGCACTGACCGGGGCGCTGCGGCGCGCCGACGAGTGGGCCGCGGCCCACCCCAGGCAGGCGGCCGAGATCGCCGCGGCCGACCTCGGAGGATCGGCCGACGACTGGGAGACCGCGCTCGCCTCGCTGCCCTGGACGATCGAGCCCGTGTCCGACGCGTTCATCGCGGAGCAGCAGGAGGCCGCCGACATCTTCCACCGGACCGGATTCATCGACCGGCCGGTCACCGTCGCCCACGCGCGCGCCCGTATCGCGGCCGACAAGGCGGTATGACGCCATGGCGACCGAAGTCCTCTGGTACATCATTCCGCGCGAAGGCGCCTACCCCTGGGAACCGGCGGGCAGACGCCCGGTCGACCTGGGCTACCTGACCCAGCTGGCCGGGACGGTCGAGCGGCTCGGCTACAGCGGCGCGTTGCTCGCCACCGACCTGTACGACGTCTGGCCGCTCGGCAGCGCGCTGGCCGCCTCGACCAGCACCCGGTTCAAGCCCCTGCTCGCCGTCCACCCGGGGCTCGTCGCGCCGACCCTGCTCGCCAAGATGGCGCTGAGCTTCGACACGCTCTTCGGCGGACGGCTCCGCTTCAACGTGGTCAATGGTTCAACCAAGTCTCTGCAGGAGTACGGACTCCACGTGGAGCACGACGAGCGGTACGAGCTGAGCGCGGAGTACTGGTCGATCGTGAAGCGGCTGACGGCCGGCGAGGTCTTCGACCACAAGGGCCGCTTCTACGACCTGAAGAACGCCGGCGCTTCCTTCCGGGAGTTGAAGCCGGTCCAGGACGGACACATCCCGCTCTGGTTCGGCGGCTCGTCCGACCCCGGCATCGAGATGGCCGCCGAGCACGTGGACGTCTTCCTGACCTGGGGCGAGCCGCCCCACCTGTTGAAGGAGAAGCTGGAGAAGGTCCGCGCCAGGGCCGCCGCGTACGGCCGCACGCTCAGGATCGGACTGCGGCTGCACCTGATCGTCCGGGACACGGAGAAGGAGGCCTGGGCCGCGGCCGACCGGCTCCTCGACGTGACCAGCGACGCGACGTACGCCCGTCAGCTCGGCGACCGGGCGGGCGAGGACGGTGTCGGCTGGCAGCGGCAGTTCCGCCAGCACGGTGGAAGGGTTCCCGCGCACGCCCGTGACCTGGAGGTCCACCCCAACATGTGGCCGGGCATGAGCCTGTTCCGGCCGGGCCCCGGAACCGCGGTGGTGGGATCGGCGGCTCAGGTCGTCGAGCGGCTGAAGGAGTTCGAGGACCTGGGGGTAGACACGTTCATCCTCTCCGGCAACCCGCTCCTGGAGGAGGCGTACCGGGTGGCGGAGACGGTACTGCCGGCGCTGGGCGTCGCCCGCTGACGGCCGGACGGGGTGCTCCGGCCGGCCGCGGCCGGAGCACGCAGGGACTGCGGTTGTCAGTGCCCGGTGGAAGACTCGAAGCATCAGCGATTCCCGCTGTCCGGGAACGGGACCACCGAAGGAGCCGGTCATGCTCACCACCCGTTTTGTCGACGGAGCGCCCAACTGGATGGATCTCGGCACACCGGATCTCGAAGGGGCCAGGGCCTTCTACACCGCCCTCCTCGGCTGGGAGTTCCAGGCCGGCGGCCCCGAGACCGGCGGCTACGGGATGTTCCTGCTGGACGGGAAGACGGTCGGCGGCGCGATGACGGTCACCGAGGACCAGGCGAAGCCGTCCTGGTCCGTGTACTTCCAGTCGGCGGACGTCGATGCCACCGCCCAGGCCGTGGAGAAGGCCGCGGGGACGGTGGCGTTCCCGCCGATGGACGTGCTGGAGTACGGCCGGATGGGCGGGTTCACCGACCGCGCAGGGGCGTACTTCGGCGTCTGGCAGCCCCGGCAGAATCCGGGACTCGGCGTCGTGAACGAGCCGGGCAGTCTCTGCTGGGCCGAGCTGTACACCCCGGACGTTCCGGCGGCCGCGGCGTTCTACAGCGCGGTCTTCGGCTGGGAGACCACGCAGACGCCCTATCCGGACGGCAGTGGGGCGTACACCGTGGTCCGGACGGCGGGGGGTGGCGAGGAGACCTCCTTCGGCGGCCTCGTCCCGCTGGACGCCGTGCCCGTCCGGGCCGTCGCCGGGCCGCACTGGCTGCCGTACATCGAGGTCGACGACTGCGATGCCGCGGCGGCCGAGGTCGAGCGGCTCGGCGGCAAGCTGACACTCGAACCGATGGAGATGGAGGGCGTCGGCACGTTCGCCAACGTCGCCGATCCGTACGGTGCCGCCTTCGCGGTGATCAAGAGCGCGCAGACACCCGCCGCCTGACCGGGCGGCGGTCCGGGAGCCCGCCGCGAGCGGCACGCCGGGCCGGTTGATGGATCGTTGATCAGTCGTTTATCGCGGCAGGGCACTGTGTGGCCCATGCTGATCAACACCGCGACCGACCCCGCTCTCGCCTGGCAGGAGACAGCGCTGTGCGCACAGACGGGGCCCGAGTTCTTCTTCCCCGCCCCCGGCAGCTCCACCCGCGAGGCCAAGCAGCTCTGCAACGCCTGTGAGGGACGTCTGGCCTGCCTGGAGTACGCACTCGACAACGACGAGCGCTTCGGCGTGTGGGGCGGTCTCTCCGAGAAGGAGCGCGACCGGCTCCGCAGAGTGGACCGCGACCGGGCGTGAACGCCGGAGGGCGGATCAGGACGGGATGCGGAACGTCTCGCCGTACATCCGCCAGGTCAGCGGAGGCTCCAGGGCCAGGTTCCCGTCCTCCAGGAACACCCGCTGGGCGGTGTCGAGGCGCGAGGTGTCCTGCTGGTGCTTCTTCGACTTCATGACGGTCCGCGCCGCTTCCAGGAAGGCGTCCAGATAGGCCGGCTCGTCGCCGCCCTCCGCGACCGTGTCCGCCTCGGCCAGGGCCGCCTTCCGGATGCCGTAGAAGGCGTCCTCCTCGGACCCGGGACCGTGGAGAACCATGGCGTCGAAGTACATGAACTGACCCAGGGCGCCGAGCCCGTCCAGTTTCGCCAGGTGGACGGCCGGTTCGAAATACTGCTTCAGCCGGACGCGGTCCTGGGCGGCACGGAAGGCGGGGTCCTCGGCCGACTTCTTCCAGGCGGCCGTGAAGCCGGGATCCAGGCCCTCGTGCGAAGCGGAGCCGTCGACCTTCCGCAGCGCGGGAACGAACGGGCGCAGCGGACTGTCCGGATGATCCTCGGTGAACGACTCGACGAACGTCAGCATGTCGTGCGTGCCGGAGGAGAAGCCGACGATCCCGGCGTTGTACCCCGTGCCGTCCCCGGTGTCCTCGATCGTTCCGTACTGGCTGTGCCAGTCCAGGCTCGACCCCTCGGCGCTGGCCAGCAGCTTCCAGGCGACCTCGCGCATCTCCGGCGCGGCGAGGCCCGGCGGCATCGCGGCGACGCGTGCGTTCAGCTCGCGCACGTCCTCGTCGTCCGCTTCGGCGTACGGGTCCGCGCCCTTGTCGGCAGTGGGCGACGCGGTCCGCCCGGGGGAGCTCGTGGGCAGCCCCTCGTCGCCGCCGCCGTTGAGGAGCAGGGAGACGGCGATGACGATCGGCGCACCGAACAGAACGAGACGGGTCACAGGTTTCACGCGCACAGAGTACGGTCCGTGCGGCCCTGCGCAGGGCTCGGCCCCGGGGACGGGGGACGGCCGGGGAAGCCCGCCCCCGTCGCGGTTGTGTCGGGGGCGGGCTTCCCCGGCCGTCAGGCCTGAGTCGGGCCCGGCCGTCAGGCCTGGGCGCGGGCCGCCAGGCGGGCCTTGCGGGCGGCGAGCTTCTCGTCGAACTTCGACGCCTCGCTGTCCAGCCCGTTCATGTACAGACCGAGCTCCTCCTGCGCCTGGAGGCCCTCCGGGCCCAGACCGTCGATGTCGAGCACCTTCAGGTAGCGCAGCACCGGCTGGATGACGTCGTCGTGGTGGATCCGCATGTTGTAGATCTCGCCGATCGCCATCTGCGCGGCGGCCCGCTCGAAGCCGGGCATGCCGTGGCCGGGCATTCGGAAGTTCACGACGACATCGCGTACGGACTGCATCGTCAGGTCCGGGGCGAGCTCGAAGGCCGCACCGAGGAGGTTGCGGTAGAACACCATGTGCAGGTTCTCGTCGGTCGCGATCCGCGCCAGCATACGGTCGCAGACGGGGTCGCCCGACTGGTGCCCGGTGTTGCGGTGGGAGACCCGGGTCGCCAGCTCCTGGAACGCCACGTACGCCACGGAGTGCAGCATCGAGTGGCGGTTGTCGGACTCGAAGCCCTCCGCCATGTGCGCCATCCGGAACTCTTCCAGCTTGTCCGGGTCCACGGCGCGCGAGGTGAGCAGGTAGTCGCGCATCACGATGCCGTGGCGGCCCTCCTCGGCCGTCCAGCGGTGCACCCAGGTGCCCCAGGCGCCGTCGCGGCCGAAGAGCGAGGCGATCTCGTGGTGGTAGCTGGGGAGGTTGTCCTCGGTCAGCAGGTTCACGACCAGTGCGATCTTGCCGATGTCCGTCACCTTGGACTGCCCGGCCTCCCAGGCCTGGCCGTCCTCGAAGATCCCGGGGAAGTTGCGGCCGTCGGAGAACGGCACGTACTCGTGCGGCATCCAGTCCTTGGCGACCTTGAGATGGCGGTTGAGTTCCTTCTCCACCACCTCTTCCAGCGCGAACAGCAGTTGGGCGTCGGTCCACGCCTGTGAACTGCCGAGGTGGGGAGAGGTGATCGTCACGAGGGCTCCTGGGGACGGGAGAATTACCTACGGCTTCGTAGGTTACGAGACCGTAGGTTAAAGCGGCGGTAAGGCCCCCGCCAAGCCCATCCGGGCGACAATCGTTCACAGACTGTCATAGGTGCAGGTCAGATGTATACACAGAGGGTCAGGGAGGTCGGGGGGCAGGGCGTGCAAGGCACCGGAAATCGACTGATCGGCCGTTGCTTTCCGACACGCGTGGCCCCCCGCCCCCACCCCCGCCCCGCCTCACAGCCCTGCGCGCACCTCCTCGGCCGTGGTGTCCCTGATTCCGCCGTCCAGCAGCAGCCAGCGAGTGATCCCGAGCGATTCGAGGAACGGCACGTCGTGGCTCGCCACGATCAGCGCCCCCTCGTACGCGTCGAGTGCCGCGGTCAGCCGGCGCACGCTCGCCATGTCCAGGTTGTTCGTCGGCTCGTCCAGCATCAGCAGCTGAGGCGCCGGCTCGGCCAGCAGCAGCGAGGCCAGAGCGGCACGGAACCGCTCCCCGCCCGACAGGGTCCCGGCCGGCCGGTCGGCCCGCGCGCCCCGGAACAGAAAATGTGCCAGTCGCGCCCTGACGCGGTTGTCCGTGGCATCCGGCGCGAACCGCGCCACGTTCTCCACCACGCTCAGCTCGTCGTCCAGCACATCCAGCCGCTGGGGCAGAAAGCGCATCGGCAGGAGCACCGACGCCTCGCCGGAGACCGGTTCCAGCTCGCCCGCCAGCGTCCGCAACAGCGTGGTCTTCCCCGCGCCGTTACGACCCACCAGCGCGATGCGCTCCGGGCCGCGTACGTCGAACGAACCCCGCACCCGTGCCCCGTAGGAGAGTTCCAGATCGCTCAGCAGCAGAACCCCCTGGCCCGGATGGACCTTGGTGTGCGGCAGTTCGACCCTGATCTCGGCGTCGTCCCGCACCGCGTCGACGGCTTCGTCCAGACGCTCCTTCGCCTCGGCCAGCCTGCCCGCGTGCATGATGCGGTGCTTGCCCGCCGATTCCTGGGCGGAGCGCTTGCGGGCACCCATGACGATCTTCGGTTCGCGTTTGCTCTCCTGCATCTTCTGTCCGTAGCGCTTGCGCCGCGCCAGTTTCACCTGGGCCTCGGCGAGTTCGCGCTTCTGGCGGTGCACATCGGCCTCGGCGACCCGCACCATCCGCTCGGCGGCCTCCTGTTCCACGGCGAGCGCCTCCTCGTACGCCGAGAGGTTTCCGCCGTACCAGGTGACCGAGGCGTCCCGCAGATCGGCGATCTGGTCGACCCGTTCGAGGAGTTCCCGGTCGTGGCTGACGACGACGAGGACGCCGTTCCACGCGTCGACCGCCTGGTACAGGCGGCCGCGTGCGTACAGATCCAGGTTGTTCGTCGGTTCGTCCAGCAGCAGGACGTCGGGCCGGGCCAGCAGCAGCGCCGCCAGGCGCAGCAGCACGCACTCGCCGCCCGACATCTCACCGATCGTGCGGTCGAGCCCGATGTGGCCGAGGCCGAGCTGGTCGAGCGTGGCGAGCGCCCGCTCCTCCACGTCCCAGTCGTCCCCGACGGCGGTGAACCGCTCCTCGGAGGCGTCACCCGCCTCGATGGCGTGCAGCGCCGCACGGGTCCCGGCGATGCCCAGGGCGGCGTCGACGCGCAACGCGGTGTCCAGGACCAGGTTCTGCGGCAGGTACCCGACTTCGCCCGCCGTTCTGATGTGGCCCTGGGCGGGCGTGAGTTCACCGGCGATCAGCCGCAACAGGGTCGACTTGCCCGAGCCGTTGAGTCCGATGAGTCCGGTACGGCCGGGCCCCACGGTGAGGTCGAAGTCCTCGAGGACCGGGCTGCCGTCGGGCCAGGCGAAGGAGAGCGAGGAGCAGGTGATGTGGGTGAGAGGGGTAGACATAAGGAATCTCCCGGTTGCGAGGAAGGGCAGGGGCAACGGGGCGAGACACCGGTCACCGGCTTTTCCACGGAAGAATTCCCGGAGGCGGAGACCTGTCGGAAATGGGGAGAGGAAAAGCCCTGGTCGCGGAGGACGGCTCGAAGAGCTGAGGTCACACTCGGGCACGCGGACATGTGCGACATGGCACGGCGTGCGACACGGTGTCTCAAGACCTCAGACGAGCAACGTCCTACTCCTATCGGCGACGACAAGGACGAGTACGAAGGTACGGCGGCCCCGCGGGACGGGCAAGCGAATTAGAAAGCCCCGTCCCGTGCGGAGGCCCCGGGGCCGTCGTTCAGCAGGACCCCCCGAGCAGATGGGTCAGGCTCCGGTCCAGATCCAGAAATCGGTGCTCGTCCCCGGCGGGGACCAACTCCTGCGCGCGCCGCAGGAACCGGCGCAGCTCCGCCGTGTGCACGTGCACCATGGCGATGCCCTCGGCGGCGTGGAACTCCAGCACCGTACGGTCGTATCCGAAGGGCCTGACGCGTACGTCCCCGATCCCGGCCGGCCCCTCCATTCCGGCCGCCAGCAACTCCCGGGAGAACTCCCAGGACACCTCGGCCCCTTGCAGCGTCGCCGGCGCGGGGAACGCCATGCGCACCGCGAAGGGATCCGTGCGGTTGTAACTCAGCACCGCGGGAAGCGTTTCCATCTGTGGTGCGGATGCGACCATGCGGGCCTGCACGGGCTGTTCGATTTCGGTGGACACGACCTGCTCCCTCTCGCGACCGGTTGAACGGTTTCCGGCACGTGCAGCGTCCGGCGCTCTTGTAGAGACGACGGAATCCGCCGTTCCGTGCACCGGAGCACGGCGTGAGCTGCGTCACCGCGTGCCGTTGCCTGCACGGATGCCCACTTACCGGCGCCCCACCCGGATCGATGCGCCCTGGACGCGGCGTGACCCTTGAGTTAGCTTCCAGCGCCATGAAGGCCCTTGGGAAGACGAGACGACTGATGTCAGTGGGACTGTGCGGGGCGGCGCTGGCCGCCGCGCTGGCCGCGCCCGCGGCTCACGCGGCACCTGGCGAACGGCACGGCACGGCCTGGACGCCCACCGACACGGGTACCGACGCCCGCTTCCGCGGCCTCGCGGCCGTCAGCACGCGTACGGCCTGGCTCGCGGGCTCGAAGGGCACCGTGCTGCGTACCACCGACGGCGGCCGGCACTGGCGCGACGTCTCGCCGCCCGGTGCGGCCGGCGCGGGGCTGGAGTTCCGTGACATCGAGGCCTTCGACGCCCGGCGGGCCGTGGCCCTGGCGATCGGCGAGGGCGAGGCCTCCCAGGTGTGGCGCACGGACGACGGCGGGGCCACCTGGACCGAGTCGTTCCGCAACACCGACGCCCGCGCGTTCTACGACTGCCTCACCTTCTTCGACAGCCGCCACGGCCTCGCCATGAGCGACCCCGTCGACGGACGGTTCCGCATCCTGTCCACCGCCGACGGCGGCCGCAGCTGGAACGTGCTGCCCAGCGCCGGCATGCCCGAGGCGCAGCCCGGCGAGGCGGGGTTCGCGGCCAGTGGCCAGTGCCTGGTCAGCTCCGGTCCGAAGGACGTCTGGCTGGCCACCGGCGGGGCGGCTGCCGCCCGGGTCCTGCACTCGGGCGACCGCGGACTGACGTGGGCGGCGACCGACTCGCCGATCCCGGCCGGTGATCCGGCACGGGGTGTCTTCGGCCTCGCCTTCCACGACCGCGGTCACGGCATCGCGGTGGGCGGCGACTACCGCGCCAGCCAGCCCTCGCCCCGCGCCTCGGCCGTCACCTCCGACGGGGGCCGCGGCTGGCAGCCGTCCCGGACGCCGCCCGCCGCCTACCGCTCCGGCGTCGCCTGGCTGCCGCACAGCCGGTCGGCGGCCTTGACGGTCGGCCCGACCGGTACCGACCTCACGACGGACGGCGGCCGTACCTGGCGCACGATCGACACCGGCTCGTACGACACGGTCGACTGCACGCCGGACGGGAGCTGCTGGGCAGCCGGCGAAAAGGGGCGGGCCGCACGCGCGGTCCGGCCGGACACTCCCTAAAGCTGCTGACGGTACGGAGCGAGCGCGTCCGCCGTCTTCGTCGCGATGAACTCCGTGATCCGGTACGCGCAGACGCCGTGGACGACCAACGGGTCGGACTCCGTCAGCCGTGTGATCGCGTCCCGGTCGTCGCCGACCGCGAGAATCACCCCGCCCTCGCGGGGGTTCTTGCGGCCGGAGGCGATGAACACCCCCGCCACGTACTGGACATCGAGCCAGGCGACGTGATCCGCCAGCAGCGCGTCGACGCGGTCGAGCGGGGCGGTGTAGGACAGGTCGAGTACGAACATGGTCAGCAGGCTACGGGACGGCACATGCGGCCCTGTGTTCGATTGGCGCCGCTCCTCCGTATGCCGGCCGGTCTAAGCTGACCGCCATCATGACGACACTCCGGATGCCCGCCGACGAGGCCGAGGCGCGCGCCCTCCAGGACACCCTGCGCACCCGGGTGGTACTCGACGAGACCGGGCCGCCGCCGGGTACCGGCCGGGTGACGGGCGTCGACGTCGCCTACGACGACGAACGAGACGTCGTCGTGGCGGCGGCCGTCGTGCTGGACGCGGCCACGCTGGAGGTGGTGGCCGAGTCCACCGCCGTCGGGCAGGTCACCTTCCCGTACGTGCCCGGACTCCTCGCCTTCCGCGAGATCCCCACCGTGCTGGCCGCTTTGGAGTCCCTGCCCGTCGACCCGGGTCTCGTCGTCTGCGACGGCTACGGACGGGCGCACCCGCGCCGGTTCGGCCTCGCCAGCCATCTGGGCGTGCTCACCGGGCTCCCCGTCATCGGCGTCGCGAAGAACCCGTTCACCTTCTCGCACGAACAGCCGGGCCCTCGCCGCGGCGACCGGTCCCCGCTGATGGACGGGGACGAGGTCGTGGGGCAGGCGTTGCGCACCCAGGACGGGACCAAACCGGTGTACGTCTCCGTCGGGCACCGCACCGGCCTGGACAACGCCTGCGCCCACACACTGCGGCTGGCCCGCGACTTCCGTCAGCCGGAGACCACCCGCAGGGCCGATGCGCTGTGCAGGCGGGCGCTCCGGGAGGCGACGGCCTGAACCAAGTGCTCTCGCGGGGTGGAGTGTGTCAGGCCGGCGAGAAGACGTGGTCGCTGATCAGCCGGGTGGCGCCGACGACACCGGCGACCTGTCCCAGTTCGCCCGGCACGATCGGCAGATTGCCGGTCGCCAACGGCAGCGACCGGTGATAGATCTGGGCGCGGATGCTCGCCAGGAGGCTGTGGCCGAGACCGGTGAGCCCGCCGCCGATGACCACCAGGCCGGGGTTGAAGAAGCTGACGAGGCCGGCGAGGACGTGACCCGTGCGCGTTCCGCCCTCCCGGATCAGGTCCTGGGCGGCTGTGTCCCCGGCGCTCGCGGCTGCCGACACGTCCTTCGCGGTCAGCCGCCCGGCCGACGCGAGTCGTTCGGCCAGTGCGGCCGAGCCGCCGGACCGGGCGAGTGCCGTCGCGTCGCGCGCCAACGCGTTCCCGCCGAAGCAGGCCTCCAGGCAGCCGGTGTTGCCGCAGGGGCACCGGGGCCCGTCCGGCTCCACCTGGATATGACCGATGTCGCCCGCGCTTCCGGTCACACCCCGGCGGACCTCGCCGTCGACGACGATGCCACAGCCGATCCCCGTACCCAGCTTCACATACAGGAAGTCGCGCACGGACCGCGCGGCGCCTGCCTGTTGTTCGCCCAGCGTCATCAGGTTCACGTCGTTGTCGACAAGGACGGGGCAGCCGAGTTCACGGCTCATCGCCTCACGGACCGGGAAACCGTTCCACCCGGGCATGATCGGAGGCGCCACGGGGACACCCTCCGGGAATCGGACGGGGCCCGGCACACCGATCCCGGCACCGTCGAAGTGCTCCACCGAGGTCGTCCGGCGCAGCCGGCCGACCAGCGCCAGCACCTGCTCGAGGACCGCGCCCGGGCCGTCGCGCACATTCAGTGGTGCGGCCAGGTGGCCGATGATCTCCAACTCCGCGTTGCTGACCGCGACATCCACGGAGGTGGCGCCGATGTCCACACCGAGGAAACGGAACGAGGGGGCGACCCGGACATTGTGCGAACGACGGCCGCCGCGGGAGGCGGCGAGGCCGTCCGGGACGATCAGCCCTGACTCCACCAGCCGCTCGATCTCGAACGCGAGCTTGGAACGCGAGAGCTCCACCAGACCGCCCAGAGCGACCCGGGACTGCGGCCCGCGGTCCCGCAGCAGGCGGAGCAGGTGGGCCTGATGCAGATTGGCGGGCCGGACCGTCGAGCTCCTCACGCCGCCCCCGTGGTGGTAAATGCCGTGCCACCGGCCGAAGTTGGGCTCGGGTCGCGTCGGACGGTAGCACCGTGCTGCCCGTGGGGAAAAGATACTTATGCGCCGAGTCGCAGAACCTTCCATCGGCCACGGGCAAAGCCGGTGTGCGGCAGACCGGTTCGGCGCCGGCTCTTGTGCGGGCAGGCGGCCGGACCCGGCGGGAGGAGTGTTCGGACTCCACCCACCGGGCCCGGTGCGCTGCTCGCGTCGTCCTGCCGGATCGGCTCAGCGGCCGTCAGGACCGCGATCCCGCATACCGACGTCGGACTGGGCGGCGGCCTTCTTGATCGCCGCGGCCTCGCGCTGGTCGACGACTCCTTGCTTCCGCAGTGCGTTGACGATGTCCCCGACGTGGGAGACGAACGTGCCGTGGCTCTTCCAGGCCCGGTGGTCCGCGATCAGCTCGTTGATCGTGCAGCCGTTGGTCGTGACACGGTTCGGGACACCGGTGTTGACGAGGCCGGTGAACACCGTGGGCCGGTCGTCCGTCTCGGCGCAGCCGGCCGGCGGCCTGCCGTCGACGACCGTGAGGGACAGTGACTGCGGCGTGGACGTGTTGCCGGCCTTGTCACTGGCCCGGTAGAGCACGGTGTGGCTCCCGGACTTGGTGATCGCCACCGGGCCGGAGTACCCGAGGTAGGGCCCGCCGTCGAGCGAGTACTCGATACCGGCCACGCCCGACTCCGTGTCGGACGCGGTCACCGTCACCGTCGCGCTGCCGACGTACGCACCGGCGTCGTCCTTCGTCCCGGACACCGATGCCGACACCTCCGGCGCGGTCCGGTCCTCGGGCGGGGCGGCCACGACGGTGAACTTCACCGACTGCGCGGCCGATGTGTTGCCCGCCCGGTCGGTCGCCCGGAAGGCGAGGGTGTGCTGTCCTGCGGTGTTCACGGTGACGGGGGCGGTGTACGGCTTGTACGCGGTGCCGTCGAGTGCGTATTCGATGGTGTCGATGCCCGATTCGGTGTCCGAGGCGGTGACGGTCACGGTGGCACTGGAGACGTACTCTCCGGCGCTGTTCTTGGTGCCGGTGACGGTGGCGGAGGTGTCGGGTGCGGTGGTGTCCTTGGGCGGGGCGGCCACGACGGTGAAGGTGACGGACTTGGCGGTGGAGGTGTTTCCGGCCTTGTCGGTGGCTCGGTAGGTCAGGGTGTGCTGTCCTGCGGTGTTCACGGTGACGGGCGTGGTGTACGGCTTGTACGCGGTGCCGTCGAGTGCGTATTCGATGGTGGCGACGCCGGATTCGGTGTCCGTGGCGGACAGGGTGACCGTCGCGGTGTCGACGTACTCTCCGGCGTCGTTCTTCGCTCCGGCGACGGAGGCCGAGACCGCGGGTGCGGTTTCGTCCTTGGGCGGGGCGGCCACGACGGTGAAGGTGACGGACTTGGCGGTGGAGGTGTTTCCGGCCTTGTCGGTGGCCCGGTAGGACAGGGTGTGCTGTCCTGCGGTGTTCACGGTGACGGGGGCGGTGTAGGGCTTGTACGCGGTGCCGTCGAGTGCGTATTCGATGGTGTCGATGCCCGATTCGGTGTCCGAGGCGGTGACGGTCACGGTGGCACTGGAGACGTACTCTCCGGCGCTGTTCTTGGTGCCGGTGACGGTGGCGGAGGTGTCGGGTGCGGTGGTGTCCTTGGGGGGTTCGGGTGCGGCGACGGTGAACGTGACCGACTTGGCGGTGGAGGTGTTTCCGGCCTTGTCGGTGGCCCGGTAGGACAGGGTGTGCTGTCCTGCGCTGTTCACGGCGACGGGCGTGGTGTACGGCTTGTACGCGGCGCCGTCGAGTGCGTATTCGATGGTGGCCAGGCCCGATTCGGTGTCCGTGGCGGTGACGGTCACGGTGGCACTGGAGACGTACTCTCCGGCGCTGTTCTTGGTGCCGGCGAGGGACGCGGACGCCTCGGGCGCGGTGGTGTCCTCACCGGGGGCGGCCGTGACGACCAGCTCGCCCGCCATCATCTGGTGGCCCGGCATGGCACAGAAGTACCGGTAGACGCCGGGCGTGAGCGTGACCTCCGCCGTGTGCCTGCCGCCGTCCGCGTCGAAGGGGCTCGCCAGGATGTTCAGGCTGACATCGTTGTTGTAGTCGCCGTTCGCCGAGTCGAACGTCAGCGTGTGCGTCAGCCCCGTCGTGTTGCCCGTCGCCGCGCTGCTCTCGAACACGATGGTCGTCTTGCCCGCCACCGCGGTGGCGGGAGCCGACGTGTACTTGGTGTAGTCGTCGCCGGCCGTCCAGGTGAGCACCTGGTTCGCGGCCGCCGGCTCCGCCGGGCCGTTCACCGCCGCGTACGCGGCAGGAACGGCCAGGGCGAACGCGGTGAAGATCACGGCCATCAGTGCCATCAGCGCCGGATGCTCACCGAACCGGTCACGTAGCGCGGACAGCGCAGATCTTGAGGGGGGCGGATCCGTCTGGTCATGGAGCAGTCTTCTGGACACTGCTGCACCTTTCGGGAAATCGCTGGTGCGGCACCGCATAGGACTCACGGCCCCGCCTGCTGGACGTTTCGTCGCCGGGATGAGCGCGTTCCGAGGTACGAGTGGCTGCACACCGGACCGGCAGGCCGGTCCGAGCGGGAGGGTGCGCGCAGCCTCTTTACAACGTGGCAACGTCGGGAAGCTAGCGGTTCTTTTGACGGTTCGCCAAGACCTATGACGAGAATCCAACCAACTTTGACCTGAGTCTGGAAAAACTGGATGCCTGGCCGTTACGGTGTCCAGCGTTCCGAGGTGAATCCCTCCACCCAGTCGGTCCGGTCCCGGCCGCGGCCGGCCCATCGAGCCGAGTCAGAGCTCACGTCAGGTCCTGGCCCAGTCCGACCGCCGCCGTCCGAAGCCCGGTCCGGCGACCGTCCCGCCCTCGGCGGGACCACATGCCAGGCGCACCACGCGTACCGCCGTGACACGGCAGCTGCCGTCACCGGCGGCTCAGACCACGACCACGAAACGACCGCGTGCACCTTCGCGTTTCGAGGATTGGAGAGCGATGTTCGACTCAGACGCAGGCTTGAGACGCCACTTCTCCCGGCGGGCGTTCGCCACCGGGGCGGCAGCCGCGGCGGTCGTGCCCACCGTGCTGGGCGCCACCGCGGCCGTATCGAAGGACAAGCCCGCCCAGGGCAACGGGCAGGGGAACAACAAGGGCACCGTCCGTGAGCTGACCCTGTACATGGAGAAGCTGCCGAACGGGGAGATGGGCTACGGCCTCGAGCCCGGCAAGGCGTCGGTTCCCGGCCCCCTCATCGAGCTGACCGAGGGCGACACGATGAACATCGAGGTCGTCAACAACCTGGACGTCGCCGCGAGTCTGCATGTGCACGGTGTGGACTACGACGTGGCGAGCGACGGAACCAAGATGAATGACAGCGTTGTCGAACCGGGTGGCCGCCGGACGTACGTCTGGCGCACCCACGCCCCGGGGCCGAACCACGACGGCACGTGGGAGACGGGCAGCGCCGGCTACTGGCACTACCACGATCACCAGGTGGGCACCGAGCACGGCACGGGAGGCCTCAAGAGGGGCCTGTACGGGGCCGTCGTCGTACGCCGCAAGGGCGACGTGCTGCCCGACAAGCAGTTCACCGTGGTGTTCAACGACATGACGATCAACAACAGGGCCCACCACGACGTCCCGACGCTCAAGGCCGTCGTCGGCGAGCGGGTGGAGTTCGTCGTCATCACGCACGGGGAGTTCTTCCACACGTTCCATGTGCACGGACACCGCTGGGTCGACAACCGCACCGGCATCATGCAGGGCCCCAAGGACGAGACCCGTGTCATCGACACCAAGACCGTCGGCCCGGGGGACTCCTTCGGCTTCCAGGTCGTGGCGGGCGCCCGGGTCGGCGCGGGCAACTGGATGTACCACTGCCACGTCCAGAGCCACGCGGACATGGGCATGGTCGGGATCTTCCAGGTGGCCGACGCCGACGGCAACGTCCCCGGCGGCGGGATGGACGGGATGGCCGGGATGGAAGGCATGGCCCACCACTAGCGCACCCCCCGCATCACTTCCCGAGAACAGGACATGGCCCCATCCCCTGATCGCTCTTCCGGATCGAGTCAAGGAGTAAGCATGGGCAAGAGAGACCCGTTCACATGGTCGAGGAGACGCGGAGCCCCGCCCGCGCCGGGCGGGCGACCGGGGCGGCGGGTACGCCCGTGGCGCCGTGCGGTCGTCATGCTGTCCAGCGCCGCACTGAGCGTCGGGCTGTCCACCCTGCCCGCCGTACAGGCGCAGGCGAAGCCGGCCGACAGCGCAGGCGAGCAGGCCGTCGCGGCCGACTCCACGGTGAACGTGCTGGTCTTCCACGGACCTGCCGCCGAACAGGACGACCCGGTGAAGAAGGCCGCGGCCGCGATCGAGAAGCTCGGCTCCCAGAACGGATTCAAGGTCGTCGAGTCCGAGGACGCGAGCGTGTTCAACGCCGCGGACCTCGCCGACTACCGCGGCGTGGTGTTCCTGTCGGCCGACGGTGTGACGCTCAGTGCCGAGCAGGAGGCCGCGTTCAAGGCGTACATCAGTGACGGCGGCGGGTTCGTCGGCGTGCACGACGCCGCACGGGCCCAGTCCGACTCGTCCTGGTTCACCGGGCTGATCGGCACCCGCCCGGCGCTGGGCCTGCCCGACGCCGAGAAGGTCGTCGAGAGCGCGGCCAGCGCGGACAACCCGCCCAACGAGTCGAAGGACAAGCTGTTCGACGGCAAGAACGACACCAAGTGGCTGACCTTCGACCCGACCGGCTGGGTCACCGCGAAGCTGGACAAGCCCGTCGCCGTCGTCAACTACGCGCTGACCTCGGGCAATGACTTCACCGGGCGCGACCCCAAGGACTGGAAGCTTCAGGGCTCGGACGACGGCAAGACGTGGAAGACCCTGGACACCCGGAGCGGCGAGACCTTCACCTCGCGCGGCCAGACCAGGCAGTTCCAGTTCACCAACAAGGACGCCTACCAGAACTACCGGCTGGAGATCACCGCGAACAGCGGTGAGCCGCTGATCCAGCTGGCCGAACTGCGGCTCTTCAGCGCCAACCCGACGCCGCCGCAGGACTCCAAGGTCCAGCAGGCCGTCGTTGACGTGACGGACCGTCAACACCCGGCCAACAAGGGGCTTCCCCTCAACTGGACCCGCTCCGACCAGTGGATCAACTGGGACCCCAGCCCCATCGGCAGGGTCCACACCATCGCCCAGGTGGAGGAGAACACCTACAAGCCGGGCCTCAGCGCCAACGGCCCCTTCCACCCGGTCTCTTGGTGCCGTGACTACGAGGGTGGCCGGTCCTTCTACACCGGCATGGGGCGCACCGAGGAGAGCTACACGAGCGACCCGAAGTTCCAGGGCCACCTCCTCGGCGCCATCGAGTGGACCACCGGCATGGTGCGCGGTGACTGTCAGGCCACCATCGCGTCCAACTACACCACCGAGCGGCTGACCGCCCAGAACCAGGCGGGCAAGCTCGACCAGATCGGTGAGCCGCACGGTCTGACCATGGCCCCCGACGGCAAGGCCTTCTACATCGGCAAGGCGGCCTGCCCGTCCGGAGCGATCGTCGACTGGAAGGACCCCAAGGTCGGCCTGGGCTGCGGCACCATCCACCAGTGGGACCCCAAGACGAAGAAGGTCAAACTGCTCACCACGCTCGACGTGATGGGCAACCGGGGCAGCGGCGACGAACTGGTCAAGAACGAGGAAGGCCTCATCGGCATCACCCTCGACCCGAAGTTCGAGAAGAACGGGTGGATGTACATCTTCTGGATGCCGCACGACTCGATCGACCGGGACAAGCGGATCGGTCAGCGGACGGTCTCCCGGCTCACGTACGACTTCAAGTCCGACTCCATCGACCAGGGCACCCGCAAGGACCTGCTGCACTGGGACACCCAGATCCACAGCTGCTGTCACGCCGGTGGCGGGATGGACTTCGACAAGGACGGCAATCTCTACATCGGCTCCGGTGACAACAACTCCTCGGGCGGCTCCGGAGGTTACTCCGGGAACAACTGGACCGAGGACTACAAGGGCGTCTCCTTCCAGGACGCCCGCCGCACGGCCGGCAACACGAACAACCTGAACGGGAAGATCCTGCGGATCCACCCCGAGCCGGACGGCACGTACACCATTCCCCCGGGCAACCTCTTCCCGCCGGGAACGGACAAGACCCGTCCCGAGATCTATGTGATGGGTGTCCGCAACATCGCCCGGCTGTCCATCGACCCGGAGCACAACTGGCTCAACGCCGGCTGGGTCGGCCCCGACGCGGGCGCGCCCGACCCGGAGCTGGGTCCGGCCAAGTACGAGACGGCCACGGTCATCACCTCCGCGGGCAACCAGGGCTGGCCGTACTGCATGGGCAACAAGCAGCCCTACCGCGACCGCAGCAGCACCGACGCCAAGGAGCTCACCGGCTGGTACGACTGCGACCACCTCAAGAACGAGTCGCCGCGCAACACCGGTCTGACGGACATCCCGGCGGCCCGCGACAACATGATCTGGTTCTCGCCCCAGGGCGGCGGCCCGGTCTACCCCGAGCGCTCCGACGGCAGCGGCCTGCCCTCGTACGTCGAGAGCGAGGCCACGTACACGGAGCCGTACTTCAAGGGCGGCGGCCAGGCCGTCATGTCCGGTCCGACCTACCACCGCTCCCAGGTCGACACGGAGAGCGGCGGCGCCTGGCCGGCGTACTGGGAGGACAAGTGGTTCATCGGCGACGAGTCCAACGCCAACAACCGTGTCGCGGTGACGGTCGACCCGGACCGCGTCAAGGACGCGGGCGCGCCGGCCTTCGGTGAGGACCTCCGCAGCATCATCGCGCCCGGCGGCGGCGCCACCCAGCTGCAGAGCTGGATGGACGCCAAGTTCGGTCCCGACGGTGCCCTGTACATGCTCGACTACGCGGGCGGCTTCTTCAGCCTGCACCCCAACCAGAAGCTCGTCCGCATCAGCTACCACGGTGGCCCGGCCACCCCGAACCCGCAGGCCGCGGGGGCGCGCGTGGTGACGCAGAGCAAGCCGAAGACGGTGGCGTTCTCCGACACCCGGGTCGGCGGTGTGGCTTGGGAGTGGGACTTCGGCGACGGCAGCGCGCCCTCGCACGAGGTGGCTCCGACGCACACCTACGCCGACTACGGCACGTACCACGCGAAGCTGACGGTCACCTACGCCGACGGTGAGAAGGCCACCGCGACGATCGACGCGAAGACCGGCTGCTCCGCCCCGGACGCGCGCAAGACCGTGAGGCTGCTCGACACCGACACGGGTGTGGCCAACCACACGGCCGGTGGCGGCTGCACCGTCAACGACCTGATCGACGACGAGGCGTCCTGGCCGAACCACGGCCAGTTCGTCAGCCACGTCAGCGGTGTGGTCAACGACCTCCGCAAGGAGGACGTCCTGGACAACAAGGAGGCGTCGGCGATCGGCAAGGCCGCCGCGCAGAGCCCGATCGGCAAGGTCGCCGGATACCACCCGCTCTTCGACGGGACGGCGGCAAGCCTGGCCGACTGGCGGCAGGCGGGGCCGGGGAAGTTCTCGCTCCAGCCCGACGGCACCCTGCGCAATTCCGGCGGCATGGGGATGCTCTGGTACGCCAAGAAGGAGCTCGGGGACTTCTCGGTGAGACTCCAGTTCCGGGACGTGGCACCGGGCACCGCCAATGCCAACACGGGCGTCTTCATCAGGTTCCCGGACCCACGGACGCCCCTGGCCGACCGCCCGGCCGGCAGCTGCGGGACGGTCGGTTCGGCCCGCACCGCCCAGGAGTGGCTCGCCGTCTTCTGCGGACAGGAGATCCAGATCTACGACGGAGTCGGGGGCGAGGCCCAGAAGACCGGCTCGGTGTACAACTTCAAGCCGGTGGGTCTCGACAAGGCGGGGGTGACCCCGAAGGGCCAGTGGAACGACTACGAGATCCGTGCGGTCGGACAGCACTACACGATCATCCGCAACGGTGTGGTGATCAACGAGTTCGACAACACACCCGGCAAGGCGTCGTCCCGGGCGGGTGACCCGCCCACGGACCTGCGCCAGTTCCTCAGCGGGTACATCGGCCTGCAGAACCACAGCAACACCGACCTGGCCGAGTTCCGCAACATCCGGGCGCGGAGCCTCTGACAGGACGCAGTGGGCAAGCACGTGGGGGTCGCGGCCGCGAGGCCGCGGCCCTCCGCGTTCAGCAGTCAGGTGACCGGCGTGATCGGACGCCGACCTGAGTATCCGTACGGATGGCGCCCGCTGATCATGGTCGGCAGTCTGGACACATGAACGCATCTCGCTCGAACGCCCGAACCGCTCCCCTGCACCCCGCTCAGCGCCACGTGGCGGTGGGCATGCTGATCGGGGGCGCGGTCGGCCTCGTCTGGGCCGGGGCGATGCTCTACACCCTGGCCTCCTGGATCTTCTAGCCCGCCCCGGGCTGCGGGAGCGTCAGCGGTCTTTTGGCCCGCCCCGGGCTGCGAGGGCGTCAGCGCACGTCCGCCACCCGGAAGCGCAGACCGGCGCCGCGCAGCCGCTCCAGCAGCGCGTCTCCCATGGCGACCGCCGTCGTGACCTGCCCGGCGGTCGGCGGCAGTTCGTCCAGTGCCAGGCACAGCGCCGACTCCGCCAGCATCTTCGCCGTCTCGCCGTAGCCCGGATCGCCGCCCGAGACCTCGGTGAAGACCCGGCGGCCACCGCCCTCGCCGACGAACCGGACCGTGAACCAGCTTCGGTCGCGGCGCGTCTCGTCCGGGCCGGACCCGGGCTCGTAGCGATCCATCAGCCGGCTCCGTACCGCCGGAACCTGGGCCGCGCCGAACAGCGCCCCCAGCGCCGCGGTGCCTGCCAGGGCCACCGGGAGATGCTTCACCGAGGCGTAGTGCCGGTAGCGGAAGTCGGGGCCGTAGCGGGGGAGTGCGCGGGCCGAGCGCCTCACGATCTGCGCGTCGAGCGTCGGCAGGGGCAGCGCCCAGGTGCCGGTCTCCGTGCTGAAGCGCGGTACGCCGAGCGGGGCGGCGGCGCGGCGGGCGACCAGCCGGGGCTCGTGCAGCCGGCGTTCCCTGGCGGCGCTCACCATCTGCGGGCCGCGGCTCATGGCGGTGAGCGCGGAGGCGAACGTACCGCCCGAGAAGGCGGCGTTGGAGCGGACGAATCCGTCGATGCGCAGCGGCACGTCCTCGGGCAGTTGCCGGACCGTGAAGTACACACCCAGATCGTGCGGTACCGAGTCGAAGCCGCAGGCGTGCACGATCCGGGCCCCGGTCTCGCGCGCCCGGGCGTCGTGCTCCAGATACATCCGGTCGGCGAACTCCGGCTCACCCGACAGATCCGTGTAGTCCGTCCCCGCCTCGGCGCAGGCGGCGACCAGCTTCTTCCCGTACCAGATGTAAGGCCCGACGGTCGTGGCCACCACATGGGTGGACTCGGCCAGTTCGCGCAGCGCCTCCGCGTCGTCCGCGTCGGCGCGCAGCAGCGGGAGGTCCGCGCAGTGCGGATGCAGCGCGGTGAGCCGGTCGCGCAGCTGTTCCAGTCTGGCGCGGCTGCGACCCGCCAGGGCCCAGCGGCAGCCGTCCGGGGCGTGGGCCGCCATATATGCGGCGGTGAGTTCACCCACGAAGCCGGTGGCGCCGAAGAGGACTACGTCATAGGGGCGTGGTGCCCCGCTCTGCCTGTTCACGAGTGCCTCCGCGAGGGCCGCGCCGATGTGGCAGGCAGAGGGTAGCGGAGCGGTACGTGGCGCTGCGCCGCCGGGGAGGCCGCGTGCGAGAGGATCAGCCACGAAAGCCACCAAAAAACTAAGCGCTTGCTCGCCCCCAGGGGTTGTGCGGAGCGCGGTGCGTTCTTAGCATCATCGATGTTACATCGGTTGTGTCACACCGCTGGGGGCTCGATGGCAACGACAGGGAACGGCTCGGACGGTCCGCGCGGTCCGCTGGCCGGGGTGCGCGTGGTCGAGCTGGCGGGCATCGGGCCCGGCCCGTTCGCCGCGATGCTCCTGGCCGATCTGGGCGCCGACGTGGTGCGGGTCGACCGGCCCGGCGGGGCCGGCCTGGGCATCGATCCGGCCGGCGACCTCACCAACCGCAACAAACGCTCCGTCCTCGTCGACCTCAAGGCCGCGACCGGTCCGGACACCGTCCTGGACCTGGCCGAGCGCGCCGACGTCCTGATCGAGGGCTACCGCCCCGGGGTAGCCGAACGCCTGGGGGTCGGCCCGGACGCCTGCCTCGCCCGCAATCCGCAGCTCGTCTACGGACGGATGACCGGCTGGGGCCAGGAGGGGCCCCTCGCGGAGCGGGCCGGGCACGACATCGCCTACATCGCCGTCACCGGCGCCCTCTCCATGATCGGCACGGCGGGAGAGCCGCCCGTCGTCCCGGCCAACCTGCTCGGCGACTACGCCGGCGGCTCGCTCTACCTCGTCGTCGGCATCCTGGCCGCCCTTCAGCACGCCCGGACCCCCGGCGGCAGCGGACAGGTCGTCGACGCGGCGATCGTCGACGGCACCGCGCACCTCACCACGATGATCCACGGCATGCTGCAGGCCGGTGGCTGGCAGGACCGGCGCGGCTCCAACCTCCTGGACGGGGGCTGCCCGTTCTACGGCTCGTACGAGACCGCCGACGGCGCCTACATGGCGGTCGGGCCGCTCGAGAAGCGGTTCTACACGGAGTTCACCGAACTCCTCGGCCTCGCGGACACGGCCCCCGACCGGGGCGACCTCGGGCGCTGGGACGAACTACGCGCGCTCGTCGCCGCCCGGTTCCGTACCCGCACCCGGGCCGAGTGGACCGAGGTCTTCGACGGCTCGGACGCCTGCGTGGCCCCCGTCCTCTCGCTCCGGGAGGCACCCCGCCACCCGCACCTCGCCGCCCGCTCCACCTTCGTCGAACACGGCGGACTCACCCAGCCCGCGCCCGCGCCCCGGTTCTCGGCCACGCCCGCCTCGGTGCACAGCGGACCGGCCCTGCCGGGCGCGGACACCGAAGCCGTCGCCGCCGACTGGGGCGTACCGGCCCTGCGGACCACCCGGAAGGACACGACCGACTGATGCAGCGGCAGATCTTCACCGAGGAGCACGACGCGTTCCGCGAGACGGTCCGCACCTTCCTGTCCAAGGAGGTCCTCCCGCACTACGAACAGTGGGAGAAGGACGGCATCGTCTCGCGCGGGGCCTGGCGCGCCGCCGGCCGGCAGGGGCTGCTCGGCCTCGCCGTACCCGAGGAGTACGGGGGCGGGGGGAACACCGACTTCCGCTACAGCGCCGTCCTCGCCGAGGAGTTCACCCGGGCCGGTACCCCTGGCCTCGCGCTCGGCCTGCACAACGACATCATCGGCCCCTACCTCACCGGCCTCGCGACCGAGGAGCAGAAGCGGCGCTGGCTGCCCGGCTTCTGCAGCGGCGAGATCATCACCGCCATCGCGATGACCGAACCCGGCGCGGGATCCGACCTCCAGGGCATCCGCACCACTGCCGAGGACAAGGGCGACCACTGGCTGCTCAACGGCTCGAAGACGTTCATCTCCAACGGCATCCTCGCCGACCTCGTGATCGTCGTCGCGAAGACCACTCCGGACGGCGGCGCCAAGGGCCTCTCGCTGATCGTCGTCGAGCGCGGCGCGGAGGGCTTCGAGCGCGGCCGTAACCTCGACAAGATCGGCCAGAAGTCCCAGGACACCGCGGAGTTGTTCTTCCACGACGTGCGCGTCCCCAAGGAGAACCTCCTCGGCGAGCTCGACGGCGCCTTCATCCATCTGATGACCAACCTGGCCCAGGAGCGGATGGGCATAGCGGTCGCCGGGATCGCCGGTGCCGAGCACCTCCTGGAGATCACCACCGCGTACGTCAAGGAGCGCGAGGCCTTCGGGCGGCCGCTGTCCAAGCTCCAGCACATCCGCTTCGAGATCGCGGAGATGGCCACCGAGTGCGCCGTCACCCGGGCCTTCCTCGACCGGTGCATCGTCGACCACTCGGACGGGAAGCTCGACGCCGTACACGCCTCCATGGCGAAGTGGTGGGCGACCGAACTGCAAAAGCGCGTGGCCGACCGCTGCCTGCAACTGCACGGCGGCTACGGCTACATGACGGAATTCCCGGTGGCCAGAGCCTTCACCGACGGCCGCATCCAGACCATCTACGGCGGAACGACCGAAATCATGAAGGAGATCATCGGCCGCTCACTGCTCGCCTGACCCCGTTCGCCACCACACCGCGCCACCACCCTCGAAAGGCAGCTGTCTTGAGTACCGAAGCATTCGTCTACGACGCGATCCGTACCCCGCGCGGCCGCGGCAAGGCCAACGGGGCCCTGCACGGCACCAAGCCGATCGACCTCGTCGTCGGCCTGATCCACGAGCTCCGCGGCCGCTTCCCGGGCCTGGATCCGGCGGCCATCGACGACATCGTCCTGGGCGTGGTCAGCCCGCTCGGCGACCAGGGGTCCGACATCGCGCGCATCGCCGCCATCGCCGCCGGCCTCCCCGACACCGTCGCCGGAGTCCAGGAGAACCGCTTCTGCGCCTCGGGCCTGGAGGCCGTCAACCTGGCCGCGGCCAAGGTCCGTTCGGGCTGGGAGGACCTCATCCTCGCGGGCGGCGTCGAGTCGATGTCCCGCGTCCCGATGGGCTCCGACGGCGGCGCCTGGGCCATGGACCCGATGACGAACTACGAGACCGGCTTCGCGCCGCAGGGCATCGGCGCCGACCTCATCGCGACCATCGAGGGCTTCTCGCGCCGCGACGTCGACGAGTTCGCCGCCCTGTCGCAGGAGCGGGCGGCCGAGGCGTGGAAGGACAACCGCTTCGCGCGTTCCGTCGTCCCCGTCACGGACCGCAACGGCCTCGTCGTCCTCGACCACGACGAGCACATGCGCCCCGGCACCACCGCCGACTCCCTCGCCGCGCTCAAGCCGTCGTTCGCGGCGATCGGCGAGATGGGCGGCTTCGACGCGGTGGCGCTCCAGAAGTACCACTGGGTGGAGAAGATCGACCACGTCCACCACGCGGGCAACTCCTCCGGCATCGTGGACGGAGCCGCCCTCGTCGCGATCGGCTCGAAGGAGATCGGCGAGCGCTACGGACTCACCCCGCGCGCCCGGATCGTCTCCGCCGCCGTCTCCGGATCCGAGCCCACCATCATGCTCACCGGCCCCGCGCCCGCCACCCGCAAGGCGCTCGCCAAGGCGGGGCTCACCATCGACGACATCGACCTCGTCGAGATCAACGAGGCCTTCGCCGGCGTCGTGCTGCGCTTCGTCCGCGACATGGGGCTCTCCCTCGACAAGGTCAACGTCAACGGCGGCGCCATCGCGCTCGGCCACCCGCTCGGCGCCACCGGCGCGATGATCCTCGGCACGCTCATCGACGAACTGGAGCGGCGTGACAAGCGCTACGGCCTCGCCACCCTCTGCGTCGGCGGCGGCATGGGCGTCGCCACCGTCATCGAGCGTCTCTGACAGTTCCCCCTTCCTACGGAGAAGACAAGCAAATGACCGAGAGCACGACCATTCGCTGGGAACAGGACGAGACCGGCGTCGTCACCCTCGTACTCGACGACCCCAACCAGTCCGCCAACACGATGAACCAGGCCTTCCGGGACTCCATCGAGGCCGTCGCCGACCGCGCCGAGGCCGAGAAGGACTCCATCCGCGGCATCATCTACGCCTCCGCCAAGAAGACCTTCTTCGCGGGCGGCGACCTCAAGGACATGATCAGGATCGGTCCCGAGAACGCGCAGGCCGCGTTCGACGCCGGCACCGCGATCAAGAGGTCGCTGCGCCGCATCGAGACCCTCGGCAAGCCCGTCGTCGCCGCCATCAACGGCGCGGCCCTCGGCGGTGGTTACGAGATCGCCCTCGCCTCCCACCACCGCGTCGCCCTGGACGCCCCCGGCTCCCGCATCGGCCTGCCCGAGGTCACCCTCGGCCTGCTGCCCGCGGGCGGCGGCGTCACCCGCACCGTACGCCTCATGGGCATCGCCGACGCGCTCCTCAAGGTGCTGCTCCAGGGCACCCAGTACACGCCGGCGCGCGCCCTGGAGAACGGCCTGGTCCACGAGCTCGCCGCGACCCGCGAGGAGATGCTCGCCAAGGCCCGCGCCTTCATCGACGCGCACCCCGAGTCCCAGCAGCCCTGGGACGTCAAGGGCTACCGGATCCCCGGCGGCACCCCGTCGAACCCCAAGTTCGCCGCCAACCTGCCCGCCTTCCCGGCCAACCTGAAGAAGCAGCTCGCCGGCGCGCCCATGCCCGCGCCGCGCAACATCCTGGCCGCGGCCGTCGAGGGCGCACAGGTCGACTTCGAGACCGCTCTCACCATCGAGGCCCGCTACTTCACCGAGCTGGTCACCGGCCAGGTCTCGAAGAACATGATCCAGGCGTTCTTCTTCGACCTCCAGGCCGTCAACTCCGGCGCCAGCCGCCCCCAGGGCATCGAGGAGCGCCAGGTCCGCAAGGTCGCCGTCCTCGGCGCCGGCATGATGGGCGCGGGCATCGCCTACTCCTGCGCCCGGGCCGGCATTGACGTCGTCCTCAAGGACGTCTCCACCGAGGCCGCCGCCAAGGGCAAGGCGTACAGCGAGAAACTGCTCGACAAGGCGCTCTCCCGGGGCCGTACGACCGAGGCGAAGCGCGACGAGCTGCTCGCCCGTATCACCCCCACCGGCGACCCGGCCGACCTCGCGGGCTGCGACGCCGTCATCGAGGCCGTGTTCGAGGACACCGCGCTCAAGCACAAGGTGTTCCAGGAGATCCAGGACATCATCGAGCCGGACGCCCTGCTCTGCTCCAACACCTCCACGCTGCCCATCACGGTGCTGGCCGAAGGAGTCTCCCGCCCCGTCGACTTCATCGGGCTGCACTTCTTCTCGCCCGTCGACAAGATGCCGCTCGTCGAGATCATCAAGGGCGAGAAGACCGGCGACGAGGCCCTGGCCCGCGCCTTCGACCTGGTCCGCCGGATCAAGAAGACGCCGATCGTCGTCAACGACTCGCGCGGCTTCTTCACCTCGCGGGTCATCGGCCAGTTCATCAACGAGGGCGTCGCCATGGTCGGCGAGGGCGTCGATCCGGCCTCCGTCGAACAGGCCGCCGCCCAGGCGGGCTACCCGGCCAAGGTGCTCTCCCTGATGGACGAGCTGACGCTCACCCTCCCCCGCAAGATCCGCAACGAGACCCGCAAGGCCGTCGAGGACGCCGGCGGCAGTTGGGCGGCCCATCCCTCCGACGCGGTCATCGACCGGATGGTCGACGAGTTCGGCCGCCCCGGCCGCAGCGGCGGCGCGGGCTTCTACGAGTACGACGACGACGGGAAGCGCACCCGCCTGTGGCCCGGCCTGCGCGAGCACTTCGGGGGCTTTGGGGGCCGCTCCCCGGATGGACCCAGCACGAAACCGGACACGGACATCTCCTTCGCCGACATGCAGGAGCGAATGCTCTTCTCGGAGGCACTGGACAGCGTCCGCTGCCTGGAGGAGAACGTCCTGATCACGGTCGCCGACGCCAACATCGGCTCCATCATGGGCATCGGTTTCCCGCCATGGACGGGCGGCGTGCTCCAGTACATCAACGGCTACGAGGGTGGCCTGCCCGGCTTCGTGGCGCGCGCCCGGGAACTCGCCGCGCGGTACGGGGACCGGTTCCTGCCGCCCGCCCTGCTGGTGGCGAAGGCGGAGAAGGGCGAGACCTTCCACGACTGAGGACGCTGCCCCGGGCCGCACCACGTACGCGTGGGTGCGGCCCGTCAGCGTACGTACTACTCCGCCGCGAAGGCGGCCCGCAGCTCCTCCTTGAGCGAGCGCTGGAAGGCGGTCACCAGCGCCTGCAGGACGAGCGGCTGCATGTGGGCGGACAGCGACTTCATCGCCTTGAGGTGCTCAGGATCCGATTCCCGCTCCCGGTACGGGCTCCACACCTCGTCCTGGAACAGCCGGCTCAGCTCGTGCGCGGCGGAGCGGGTGTGCTCCAGCAGCACCGTACGGGCGGCGAGGATCGTCTCGTGCGCGATCGGCACGTCGAGCAGTTCCACACCGAGCCGCAGCAGCCCCGGATCCACCCGGTACACACCGTCGTCCGGCCCGGACCGCTCCAGCACGCCCATCGCGGCCAGCCGGTCGACGTCCTGCTCCGACAACGGCCGCCCCACGCGGCGTTCCAGCTCCGCGCGGGTGGCCTCCTCCGCCGCGTCGGGCGCCCACGACGCCACCAGGGCCCGGTGGATGGCCAGATCGTGGGGGCTCAGGTCTGGCGGCAACTGCTCGAGATAGCGTTCGATCGCGGCCAGCGTCATGCCCTGGTGCTGGAGCTCCTCGATGAGCGCGAGCCGGGAGAGGTGCTCGTGCCCGTAGTGCCCGACCCGGCGGGGCCCGATGACCGGGGGCGGCAGCAGCCCCCGGGTGCTGTAGAAACGGACCGTGCGCACGGTCACCCCGGCGCGCGCCGCCAGCTCGTCGACGGTGAGCGTCGGCTCCTCGCCCTCGGTCGCCATGTCCGCTCCCTCGTGTCCGCCCGCTCCGGTGCAACAGTATTGCTGTCTCACCAGTGATGTGAAAGATCCCGGTTGTCAGTGGGCGCGCTTAGCCTGACCCCATGTCCGAGATCACGTACGTACGCGGCGACGCGACCTCGCCCCGGGGCAAGGGCGTCAAGCTGATCGTCCATGTCTGCAACGACCTCGGTGGCTGGGGCAAGGGCTTCGTCCTGGCCCTCTCGCGCCGCTGGCCCGAGCCCGAAGCGGCCTACCGCCGGTGGCACCGGGAGCGCTCGGGCAACGACTTCGGCCTCGGCGCCGTGCAGTTCGTGCAGGTGACCCCGTACATATGGGTGGCCAACGCCGTGGGCCAGCGGGGGATGCGCACAGGAAGCAAGGGGGTCCCGGTGCGCTACGAGGCCATCGACACGGCTCTGGACGCCGTGGCCGGCCGGGCTCTTGAGCTGGGCGCCTCCGTCCACATGCCACGGATCGGCTGCGGGCTGGCCGGCGGCACGTGGTCCCGGATCGAGCCCCTGATCGAGAAGCGGCTGACCGGACGGGACATACCGGTGACGGTGTACGACTTCGACTGAGGCAGGGCCTTCTGGGGGGCCGGTGAGCATGGCTTCCTGCGCGCTCGCATACTGGAGGGCGCAGGAGCGGTGCGCCGAGCCGCGCGCCCGTCGACCTTCCGGGGGCACCGCATGAGCAGCGAGATACCCAGGGGCGCCGATCCGGTGCCGCCTCCGCCCGGCGGAGTGCTGTGGAGCATGTCCGGTGACGTCCGGGCCCTGCTGATGCTGCCGGCCGCCCTCACTCTTCAGGTGGCCCACCCGGCGGTCGGCGCGGGCGTCGACGAGCACTCCGTCTTCCGTACGGACCCCTGGGGCCGCGGGGAACGTTCCCTCAGCTCGCTCCAGCTCTGGGTGTACGGGGGCGAGCAGGCCGCCGAGGAGGGGCGCAGGCTCCGCAGGCTGCACCGGACGATCCAGGGCACCGATACCCGGGGCCGCCCCTACCACGCGCTCTCACCGGCGAACTACGCATGGGTGCACGCGACCGGATTCCCCGTGTACCGGCACGCCGCCCGCTATCTGATCCGGCCGCTCAGCCGGGAGCAGGAGCGGGCGCTGTACCGCGAGTGGCTCCAGGTGGGCCGGGTGCTCGGGATTCACGACCGGGACATGCCGCAGACGATCGAGGCGTTCTGGCCCTACTACCGCGGCATGCTCGCCGACGAGATCGAGCGGACGGTCGTCGTCGAGGAGCTCGTCGCCACCCGGACTCCCGTGCCGCCCCCGGACCGGGGCCCCCTGGCCCTGCGGCTGCTGCTGAGGGCCCTGTGGCCGGTGCTGCTGCCACCGCTTGCCCGGTTCCGCGGCTTCCTCACCGTCGGGCTCATGCCGCCGGACGCACGCGAGGCGATCGGCCTGGAGTGGACGGATGCCCAGGAGCGCAGGCTGCGGCGGTTCTGCGCCGTGGTGCGGGTCGTCGTGCCGGTGCTGCCCGAACGGCTGCGGTATCTGCCGCGAGCGCGACGGGCGCGGGCGGCCCACCGGCAAGCACGGCGGCGCGGACCCTGCTGAACGCGCTCGCCGGCCACCAGCCAGTCGCGCCGCGACCTCATGCCGAGGCGCGGCGGACCAGTTCGGTCGGCGTGATCACGGCGTCGGTTCCGGCATGACCGCCGCCGGGCCCGCCGTTGAGCCGCTCCATCAGCAGCCGGACCATCAACCGTCCCATTCCCTCCACGTCCTGACGAACCGTCGTCAGCGGAGGATCGGTGGCCTCGGCGACCGACTCCAGGTCGTCGAACCCCACCACGGCCACATCGTGCGGCACCCTGCGACCCTGCTCGCGCAGCACCCGTAGGGCGCCGGAGGCCATCAGGTCGTTGGCGGCGAAGACCGCGTCCAGATCCGGCCGCCGCTCCAGCAGCCGCGCCATCGCCCGGGCGCCGCCCTCGATCGTGAAGTCACCGTCCGCGACCAGGGCGGGATCGCCGTCGGGCAGCACGTCCAGGTAGCCGTCGATCCGGTCGAGCGCCGACGTCTGGTCGCGCGGGCCCGCGATGTGCGCCACGGTCCGGCGGCCGAGCGAGACCAGGTGGCGCACGGCCTCGCGGGCGCCGCCGCGGTTGTCGCAGTCCACATAGGGGACCGCGAGCGCGGAGGCGGCCCCCGGCCGTCCGGGGCGGCCACCGTAGACGGTGGGCACGCGGAACCGGCGGATGACCGAGGGCAGTTCGTCGTCGGTGTGCAGAGAGAAGGCGAGCGCCCCGTCGACATGGCCGCCGGCCAGATAGCGGGTGACCCGCTCGAAGTCCCCGCTGTCCTCCACCAGGAGCAGGACCAGTTGGGCGTCGTGCGCGCTCAGTTCGCGGCTGATGCCACGGATCTGCTGGGAGAAGAAGGGGTCGGAGAAGATCCGGGTCTCGGGCTCGTCGATGATCACGGCGACCGCTCCGTTGCGCCGGGTCACCAGGGTGCGGGCCGCCTGGTTCGGAATGTAACCGAGCTCCTCGACCGCCTCGCGCACCCGGTCCGCGAGCGGCTTCCGCACTCCCGTACTGCCGTTCACCACCCGGGAGGCAGTCGCCCGGGAGACCCCGGCGCGGGCCGCCACGGCTTCCAGGGTGGGCCGCGCGTCGTGAGGGGCATCGGGGATCGGACCGGGCAAGAGACGCTCCTCGAGGGCGCGGAATGAGGCAGAGACCGGCCGGGCCCGGCCGGTGCGGACCTCATCAGCCTAAGGGCTGCCACCGCGGACGGACCGCCGGGCGCGGGCAGACTCCGCCACCGGGTGCGCGGGGTCCTCCCCGTTGTGGACTCGTGGGCGACATATCGCCTCACAAACGGTCAAGCCGATACCGCTTGTTGATCCCCGCAGATGCACACCGCGTGTGGTACTGCCTACGGAGAGCGAATTTACAGCTTCCGTGAAAGGTGCCATTCGTGTCGCAGGACGATCAGAAAGCGGGCGGCAGGGGGGATCTGTCGGTGACGGCGGACCTGCCCGGCGATCCGCACCATGGCCGGCGCCCCACGACCGACCGGGTGGTGTTCGGCGTCACCGCGGTGCTCACCCTGGCGTTCGTGGTCTGGGGGGCCACGGCCACCGACTCGCTGGAGAACGTCTCCAGCACCCTGCTCAAGGGCCTCATCCACAACGGTGGCTGGGCCTTCATGCTGGCCGCCACCGGCTTCGTGGTCTTCGCCCTCTGGCTCGCCATCAGCCGCTACGGAAAGATCTCGCTCGGCCAGGAGGGTGAGGAGCCGGAATTCAGGACGGTCTCCTGGGTCGCGATGATGTTCAGCGCCGGCATGGGCATCGGCCTGATGTTCTACGGGGTCAGTGAGCCGCTGGCGCACTTCATCCACCCGCCCCCCGGCACCCGCCCCGCCGACGCCGCCGAAGCGATGCAGACGGCGATGGCCACCACCCTCTTCCACTGGACGCTCCACCCCTGGGCGATCTACGCGGTGGTCGGGCTGGCCATCGCGTACAGCACCTACCGGCGCCGCAGGCGTCAGACCATCAGCGCGGTCTTCGAACCGCTCATCGGTGCCCGCCACGCCCACGGCGGGTTCGGCCGGCTGATCGACATCCTCGCCATCTTCGCCACCCTCTTCGGCTCGGCCGCCTCGCTGGGCCTCGGCGCCCTCCAGATCGGCAGCGGATTCCACGAACTGAACTGGAAGGAGAAGACGGGCACCGGGCTGCTGGTCCTGATCATCGCCGTGCTGACCGTCGCCTTCGTGTTCTCGGCGATCTCCGGCGTGGAGAAGGGCATCCAGTGGCTGTCCAACATCAACATGGTCCTCGCCCTGATCCTCGCCGTCTTCGTGTTCATCGCGGGCCCCACGATCATCGTCCTCGACCTCCTGCCCACCTCGATCGGCGCCTACATCGGTGACCTGCCGCAGCTGATCGGACGCACCGAGGCGACCGGCCAGGGCGAAGTGGCCACGTGGCTGGGCAGCTGGACGGTCTTCTACTGGGCCTGGTGGATCTCCTGGACGCCCTTCGTGGGCATGTTCATCGCCCGGATCAGCCGGGGCCGGACGATCCGCCAGTTCATCGGCGGGGTCATGCTCGTGCCCAGCACCGTCAGCCTGGTCTGGTTCGCGATCTTCGGCGGTTCCGCGATCAGGCTCCAGGAGGCCGGCGAGCTGAACGGGGCGACCACACCGGAGGCCCAGCTCTTCGGCGTACTGCAGCAGTTCCCGATCCCCACCGTGATGAGCATCCTCGTGATGATCCTGGTCGGCATCTTCTTCGTCTCGGGCGCGGACGCGGCCTCCATCGTGATGGGCACCCTCTCCCAGAAGGGCATCCTCGAACCGGCCAAGTGGGTCGTCATCTTCTGGGGCGTCGTCACCGGCGCCGTGGCCGCGATCATGCTGCTCATCGGGAACGGCAAGGGCGATGCGCTGGCCGGCCTGCAGAACCTGACCATTCTGGTGGCCGCTCCCTTCACCTTCGTGATGATCGGCATGTGCGTGTCCCTGATGCGGGACCTCCGGGAGGACCCGCTGATCGTGCGCCGGGAGTTCGGCGTGGAAGCCGTCGAGTCCGCGGTCATCGAGGGGCATGCCAAGTACGCCGGCGACTTCGAGATCAGGATCGGCCCCGGCGGCAGCCAGGTCACCACCGAGCACCACGACAAGCCCGGGGGTTCGACCGCCGCGGACGACTGAACCGCGTCGTACCCGGTACGCGGCGGCCCGGCTCACCAGCCGGCCGCCGCCTCCGTGCGCCCCGGCGGCAGATTATGATCGCACCCTGATGACTGCCACTCTCGTCGCCAAGGACCTCGCCGCCGGACACGGCGACCGCACTCTCTTCGCCGAGCTCGACCTCGTGGTCGCGCCCGGTGACGTGATCGGTCTCGTCGGAGTCAACGGCGCCGGCAAATCGTCGCTGCTCCGGCTGCTCGCCGGGCTCGACCAGCCGGAGGAGGGCGAGCTGCGGCTCTCCCCGCCCACCGCCACCGTCGGCCACCTGCCGCAGGAGCCGGAGCGCCGGCCCGACGAGACCGTGCGCGCGTTCCTGGCCCGCCGCACGGGCGTCGCCGACGCCCAGGCCGCGATGGACACCGCCACGCAGGCCCTCGTGGACGGTGCCCCCGGCGCGGACGACGCCTACTCCGAGTCGCTGGAGCGCTGGCTCGCACTCGGCGGTGCCGACCTGGACGAGCGGGCCGAGGAGATCGCGGCCGACCTCGGCCTCACCGTAGGACTCGACCTGCCGATGACCGCCCTCTCCGGCGGCCAGGCCGCCCGCGCCGGACTCGCCTCGCTCCTGCTGTCGCGCTACGACGTCTTCCTGCTCGACGAGCCCACCAACGACCTCGACCTGGACGGTCTGGAACGGCTGGAGCGGTACGTCTCCGGGCTGCGCGCGGGCACGGTCGTCATCAGCCACGACCGCGAGTTCCTGATGCGCACGGTCACCAAGGTCCTGGAACTCGACCTCGCCCAGCAGCAGATCAACCTGTACGGCGGTGGCTACGCGGCCTACCTGGAGGAGCGCGACCGGGCCCGCAGGCACGCCCGCGAAGAATTCGAGGAGTACGCGGACAAGCGCTCGGCCCTCGAGGGCCGGGCGCTCATGCAGCGTTCCTGGATGGACAAGGGCGTCAGGAACGCCCGCCGCAAGGCAGGCGACTCCGACAAGATGGCCCGCAAGTTCCGCAGCGAGTCGAGCGAGAAGCAGGCGGCGAAGGCCCGGCAGACCCAGCGCATGATCGAACGCCTCGACGTCGTGGACGAGCCGCGCAAGGAGTGGGAGCTGCGGATGGAGATCGCCTCCGCGCCCCGCTCCGGCTCCGTCGTGGCCACCCTGCGCGAGGCCCGGGTCGGCCGCGGCGACTTCGCGTTCGGGCCGGCCTCGCTCCAGATCGACTGGGCGGACCGGGTCGCCATCACCGGCGCCAACGGGGCCGGCAAGTCGACGCTGCTCGCCGCCCTGCTCGGCCGTCTCCCGCTGGACTCGGGGCACGCGAGCCTGGGCTCGGGCGTGGTGGTCGGCGAGGTCGACCAGGCGCGGCAGCTGTTCCACGGCTCGGAGAGCCTCCTGGAGGCGTTCTGCGCGGCCGTGCCGGACACGGAACCCGCGGAGGTCCGTACGCTGCTCGCCAAGTTCGGTCTGCGCGCCGAGCATGTGATGCGCCCGGCGACCACCCTCTCCCCGGGCGAACGCACCCGGGCGGCGCTCGCCCTCCTCCAGGGCCGGGGGGTCAACCTCCTGGTGCTGGACGAGCCCACGAACCACCTGGACCTGCCCGCGATCGAACAGCTGGAGTCGGCGCTGGACTCCTACACGGGGACGCTGCTCCTGGTCACGCACGACCGCCGCATGCTGGAGGCGGTCCGCACGACCCGCCGCGTCGAGGTGGCGGCGGGCCGGGTGACGGAGATCTGACGACCGGGGCCGGCCAGCACCCGGTATCCCGGCCCGGCCGGGGCTACCGGCTGCCCAGCACCCGCGTACCCTTCCCAGTCCGGGTTTTGCGGGCCTGCCCCGCGTACCCCCCAGCCCCTGGGGGTCCCCCGGACGAAGTCCGGGGGAGATTGAGGAGCGGGGTCCGGGGCGGAGCCCCGGTTACGGGAAGGGGCGGGGCGGGGAGTAGGCCCGCCGCAGGCGCCCCACCCCGAACCCGACCCCACCCCGCCGGGGCCTACCGCTTCTTGCCGCCCTGCCCGGGCTCCAACAGCCCGGCCCGCCGCAGCGCATCGGCCATCGCCCCGTTGGCCGGAGCCGCGGCCGGCGCCTGACGAGCGCCGCCGGCGTTGCCGCCCGCGCCACCGCGCCGGTCACGCCCCTGACCGCCCTGGCCGCCTTGACGGCCACCCTGGCCGCCCCGCACGCCCGAACCGCCCTGCGCCTGCCCCTGCCCCTGCCGCTGCCGCGGCGGACGCCCGCCGCGCTCACCGGCGGAGGCACCGGCGGCGCCGGAGCCCGCACCGGCCCCCGCCTCGTCGTCCAGCCGCAGTGTCAACGAGATCCGCTTCCGCGGAATGTCGACCTCCATCACCTTGACCCGGACGATGTCACCCGGCTTCACGACATCACGCGGGTCCTTCACGAAGGTCCGCGACATCGCCGACACGTGCACCAGACCGTCCTGGTGCACCCCGACGTCCACGAACGCGCCGAACGCCGCGACGTTCGTCACGACCCCCTCCAGCACCATCCCGGAGACCAGGTCGCCGATCTTCTCGACGCCTTCCTTGAAGGTCGCCGTCTTGAAGGCCGGACGGGGGTCCCGCCCCGGCTTCTCCAGCTCCCTCAGAATGTCGGTGACGGTCGGCAGCCCGAACTTCTCGTCCACGAAGTCGTCGGCCCGCAGCGTCCGCAGCACGCCCGTGTTGCCGACCAGCGAGGCGACGTCACCGCCCGTCCGCTTCACCATCGCGCGGACCACCGGGTACGCCTCCGGGTGCACACTGGACGCGTCCAGCGGGTCGTCGCCGCGGATCCGCAGGAAGCCCGCGCACTGCTCGTACGCCTTCGGGCCCAGCCTTGCCACATCCTTGAGGCCCTTGCGCGAGCGGAAGGGGCCGTTGGCGTCGCGGTGCGCCACGATGTTCTCCGCGAGCCCCGAACCGATGCCGGAGACCCGTGAGAGCAGCGGCGCGGACGCGGTGTTGACGTCGACCCCGACCCCGTTCACACAGTCCTCGACGACCGCGTCCAGCGAACGCGACAGCTTCACCTCGGACAGGTCGTGCTGGTACTGCCCGACGCCGATGGACTTCGGGTCGATCTTCACCAGTTCGGCCAGGGGGTCCTGGAGGCGGCGCGCGATCGAGACCGCCCCGCGCAACGACACGTCCATGTCCGGGAGTTCCTGCGAGGCGAAGGCCGAGGCGGAGTACACGGAGGCGCCCGCCTCCGACACCATCACCTTGGTGAGCTTCAACTCCGGGTGCTTGTCGCACAGTTCACCGGCGAGCTTGTCCGTCTCGCGCGACGCGGTGCCGTTGCCGATCGCGATCAGATCGACATCGTGCGCCTTCGCCAGCTGCTCCAGCTTGGCGAGCGACTGGTCCCACTTGTTGGCCGGGACGTGCGGATAGATGACATCGGTCGCGACGACCTTGCCGGTCGCGTCGACGACGGCGACCTTCACCCCGGTACGGAAGCCGGGGTCGAGCCCCAGCGTGGCCCGCGTCCCGGCCGGCGCGGCGAGCAGCAGATCGCGCAGGTTGGACGCGAAGACGCGTACCGCCTCGTCCTCCGCCGCCGTACGCAGCCGCAGCCGCAGATCGATCCCGAGGTGGACGAGGATCCGGGTCCGCCACGCCCAGCGCACCGTGTCGCCCAGCCACTTGTCGCCGGGGCGCCCGCGGTCGTTCACGCCGAAGCGGCGGGCGACCATGTTCTCGTAACTCGACGGGCCGGGCGTATCGGACGGCTCCTCCGGCTCCAGGACCAGGTCGAGGACGTCCTCCTTCTCGCCCCGGAGCATCGCCAGGACCCGGTGCGAGGGCAGCGCGGTGAACGCCTCGGCGAAGTCGAAGTAGTCCGCGAACTTGGCGCCCGCCTCCTCCTTGCCGTCCCGCACCTTCGCCGTCAGCCGCCCGCGCGACCACATGCGCTCGCGCAGCTCGCCGATCAGGTCGGCGTCCTCCGAGAAACGCTCGGTGAGGATGGCGCGGGCCCCCTCCAGGGCCGCCGCGGCGTCCGCGACCCCCTTGTCCGCGTCGACGAAGGCGGCAGCCGCGGCGAGCGGATCCGCCGACGGGTCGTCGAGCAGCCCGGAGGCGAGCGGTTCGAGACCGGCCTCACGGGCGATCTGCGCCTTGGTCCGCCGCTTCGGTTTGAACGGGAGGTAGATGTCCTCCAGGCGCGCCTTCGTGTCGGCACCCCGGATCCGCGCCTCCAGCGCCTCGTCGAGCTTGCCCTGCTCCCGTACGGACTCGAGGATCGCCGCACGACGCTCCTCCAGCTCCCGCAGATACCGCAACCGCTCCTCGAGCGTGCGCAGCTGCGCGTCGTCGAGCATCTCGGTGGCTTCCTTGCGGTAGCGCGCGATGAACGGCACGGTCGATCCGCCGTCGAGCAGCTCGACGGCCGCCTTCACCTGTCGCTCGCGTACGCCGAGCTCCTCGGCGATCCTGCCTTCGATGGACGTCGTCACGGTTCTACCGACTCGCCTTCTCCTGCTGGCTGTGCTGGTCGGGCCCGGGGCCGGCCGTTCGGACCGGCGCCGGAGCCACTCGCCTGCATTGTGCCGGGTGGCCGGGCGCCGTGTCGCCCGACCGCCCGAGTTACCGGTCGCCTGTTTCCGGCAGGTCAGCCGGTCGCGTCCGCGGGAAACGCGCCGGCCGCCAGCGCGATGCCGAGGAATCCGCGCCCGAGTTCCGTGAGCCGGGCCACGCCCGCGCCGCCGAGATGCTCGTACGGCGCCAGGTCCATCCGGTCCGTGGCCTCCTCCAGGCCGGCCCGCAGCGCGGTGCCCTCCTCCGTCAGCCCGCCCTCGGCGGTGAGCAGTCCACGCTCGCGCAGCCGCGCGGAGGCGTCCTCCCAGTCGGTGCGCCGCCAGCCGCGGCTGGCCAGGATCCAGCGCGGGGCCATGCCCTTGCCGGTCGCGGTGTGGCTGACCAGGGCCTCCAGAGGGTCGAGCGAGGCGGCGAGGAGAGCGGCGAGATGGGCGTCGCCGCGGTGTTCGCGCAGCAGCGTCGCGGCGTGCCAGTACGCGAGGTGCGGCTGCTCAGGCACCGGGAGATCGGCGTGCGCCGCGTACAGCGGCCGCGCGTGGCGCGTGCAGCCCTCGGCGGCGCGCAGGGCCAGTCGCGCCGCCTCGGCCATCTCGGGGGAGGCGACGGTCTCCTCGCCGAGCAGCCGGCGCAGCGTCGAGTCGGCGGCACGCAGCCGGGCCGCCAGGACCGCCTCCGGCGTGGCGATGTCCCAGACGGCGGGCACGTGCCTGGTCACGAGCGCGCGGTTGAAGTTGTAGAAGGTGGCGGTGACCGTACCGGGCCCGACCGCGCCCATGGCGGCCGCACGTGCGGCGAAGTAGGCGGCGGAGGGATCGTCGATCCCGAGTCCGGCGAGCTCCTTGCCGAGGTCGGGGGAGAAGTAGAGCGCGGAGTGCAGCGGGTTGAGAGCGTTGTGGCAGCGGCGTCCGGCGCGAGGCGGAAGAGTACTCATGCCCGCACGTTACCGACTGGTCGGTACGTGCTGGAACCCCGGGACCCGGGTGACGTGCGCCGCAGCCCGGCATGGCAGAAAAGGTGGAGATCTCGTCATTGCGGCCATCCGCCGCGGCCGCCCAGGATGGTGGACATGAAGCAGCGATCCGTGCTCGTCGTCCTCTTCGACGGCATCCAGAGCCTCGATGTGACCGGGCCCATGGAGGTCTTCGCCGGCGCCTCCCGGTTCCCCAGGGTCTCGTACGACCTGCGCACCGCCTCGCTGGACGGTGCGCCGGTGCGCTCGTCCTGCGGCCTCGCACTGGTCCCCGACGGCAGCCTCGCCGAGGCCGCGACGCCCCACACGCTTCTCGTCCCGGGCGGCCAGGGCACCCGCGATCCCGCGCCCGCCCTCGTGGACTGGCTGCGCGTGCACGGCCCGCGCCCCGAACGGCTCGTCTCCGTCTGCAGCGGCGCCCTGCTGCTCGCCGCGGCGGGACAACTCGACGGCCACCGGGTGACCACCCACTGGAACGTCTGCGACCACCTCGCCCGCACCTACCCAGCCGTAGAGGTCGATCCCGAACCGATCTTCGTACGCGACGGCCGGCTCGCCACCTCCGCCGGGGTCACGGCCGGCATCGACCTGGCGCTCGCCCTCGTCGAGGAGGACCACGGCCGGGAGGTGGCGCTCACGGTGGCCCGGCATCTGGTGGTCTTTCTGCGCAGGCCCGGCAATCAGTCCCAGTTCAGCGCCCAGCTCACCGCCCAGACGGCCCGTCGCGAACCGCTGCGCGAGGTCCAGCACTGGATCACCGAGCACCCCGCCGAGGACCTCTCCGTCGAATCCCTCGCAGCCCGCGCCCGGCTCTCGCCGCGCCACTTCGCCCGCGCGTTCCAGACGGAGACCGGCATGACACCCGGCCGGTACGTCGACCGCGTCCGCCTCGAGCAGGCACGCCGGCTCCTGGAGGACACCACCGACGGCGTCACCGGAATCGCGCGCACCTGCGGCTACGGCACCCCGGAGGCGATGCGCCGGGCGTTCCTCAAGGCGGTGGGGACGGGACCCGCCGAATACCGCCGGCGGTTCAGCTCCCGCCCGGCCCACCAGAAGTAACCCGCTCACCGACCGAAAGGCAGGCACGCACCCATGCAGATCGCCATCCTCCTCTTCGACCGCTTCACGGCGCTGGACGCCGTCGGGCCGTACGAGATCCTCTCCCGCGCGCCCGGTGCCGAGACCGTCTTCGTCGCGGAGTCGGCCGGCGAGGTGCGCAACGACAGCGGCAGCCTCGCGCTGGTCGCCGGCCGGTCACTGGACGACGTCCCGGCCCCCGACCTGGTGATCGTCCCAGGCGGCCCCGGGCAGAGCGCCCAGATGGAGAACGAGACCCTCCTCGGCTGGCTGCGCCGGGCCGATGCCACCAGCACCTGGACGACCTCCGTCTGCACCGGATCGCTGCTGCTCGCGTCCGCCGGACTCCTGGAGGGGCGGCGCGCCACCTCGCACTGGCTCGCGCTGGAGACGCTGAAGGAGTACGGCGCCGAGCCGACCGGAGAACGCGTGGTCACCGACGGCAAGTACGTCACCGCGGCAGGCGTCTCCTCCGGCATCGACATGGGCCTCACCCTGCTCGGCAGGATCGCCGGCGACGAGCACGCCCAGGCCGTGCAGCTGCTCACGGAGTACGACCCCCAGCCGCCGTACGACGCGGGATCACCGCAGAAGGCCCCGGCCGCGATCGTCGAGAAGTGGCGCGCCCGGAGCCGTTTCGTCGTTCAGTAGGGTCTTTACGCCCCAGCCGGCCACGTGAAGCGCGGGGCGCGGCGCTCCAGGAACGCGGCGACACCCTCCGCGGTGTCGCCGCTGCGGCGTGCCTGCTCCGCCCAGTGCGCGTCCCGGTCCTCGCGCCCGGCCGCGAACTCCTTGGCCGCCGCCTGGGTCAGCTGCGAGCGGGACACCAGGGTGCGTACGTACGCGTCGACCCGCTTGTCCAGCTCGCCGGCGGGCAGCACCTCGTCCACCAGCCCCGTCCGCAGCGCCCGGTCCGTGCCGATCAGCTCGCCTGAGAACAGGAGGTGCTTGGCCGTCGCCGGGCCGGTCAGCGCGACCAGCCGGCGGGTGGAGGACGCGGCGTAGACGATGCCGAGCCTGGCCGGGGTGACACCGAACGACGCCCCCTCCTCCGCGAACCGCAGGTCGCACGCGGCCGCCAGCTGGCTGCCCCCGCCGACGCAGTAGCCGCGCACCGCGGCGAGCGTCGGCCGCGGGAAGGCGGCCAGCGCCTCCTCGGCGGCCACGGCGAGACCCTGCGGCGCGCCCGCGGGGTCGCGCAGCGAGGCGATGTCCGCACCCGCGCAGAAGGTGTCCCCGGCGCCGGTCAGCACCAGCGCGCGCACCGACGGATCGGCGGCCAGCCCGTCGAGCAGCACGGGCAGCGTCTGCCACATGGCGGCCGTCATCGCGTTGCGCTTGGCCGGGTTGCTGATGACGACGGTGGCCACGCCGTCAGCGACGGTGTGCTCCAGCCGGGGTTCCGTGCGGTCCATACGCCGGATGCTATCCATGCCGTTCGAACCTATGATCAAGAAGGGGTCGCGAAGCCGGTACGGACCCTGAGGAGACCGCGGTGACAGATACCGTGAAAGAGGGCAGGAAGCTCAACCGCAGTTTCAGCGGTCTGGCCCTGCTCGGCATCCTGCTCGTCGTCGCCGGTCTGGTGGGCCTCGTCTACACGGGCGTGGCGACGCTCACCTCGATGATCCTGTTCGGCTGGCTGCTGCTCATCGGCGGTCTCGTCGGGCTGCTCCACGCGGTCCAGTCGCGCGGCACCAGCTACTTCTGGCTGGGCGTGGTGGTCGCGGCGCTGAACATCGCCGCCGGAGTCGTCGTCATCCGCCACCCCCACGGCACCGCCGAGGCGCTGACCATGTTCGCCGCGCTGCTCTTCCTGACGGGCGGGGTCTTCCGTCTCGTCGGCAGCGTCGTCGTGCGCGGGCCGCAGTTCGGCTGGACGCTGCTGCAGGGGGCGTTCGGCCTGCTGCTCGGCCTGCTGGTCCTCTTCGACTGGCCGCACAGCAGCCTCTACGTGCTCGGCTGCTTCTTCTCGCTCGCCCTGCTCTTCGACGGGCTCGGGCTCATCGCGATCGGTGTCGGGGGCCGCCGGATCGTGTCGATGGTCTCGGACCGGATGGCGCCCGGCACGGGCGCGGACGAAGCACCGGAGGCGGACAACAAGCGGTCCGAAAGCTGAAACACCCGTGCAAATTCGGTCAATTACCGTCGATTGAAGTCGACTTCTGTTCAGTGGTAAGGGTCGAACCGACTACGCCCCGCACCCTGTACTCGACGTGCAGTCACCATCGAGTGGAGAGCGGGTACCGGACAATGGAGAGCCGCGGGAGTGTCCCCGCCCGGCCCGTGTCGTACGAGGGGGTCTGGCGGTTCACCGCCCCGGCCACGGACGTCTCCGTACCCCAGGCCCGGCACGCCGTACGTGATCTGCTGGAACGCCAGGGCGTCCCCGTGGACGACGACATCGCCCAGGGTCTGCTGCTCATCGTCTCCGAGCTGGCGACCAACGCCGTGAAGCACGCCGCGCTGCTCTCGCCCGAGCTCGCGGTCGAGGTCGCCGTGGGCGCGGAATGGATCAGGGTGTCCGTCGAGGACAACCACCCCTACCGGCCGACGGCGCTGGAGACGGACTACGCCCAGACCGGCGGGCGCGGGCTGCTGCTCGTCCGTGAGATCACCCGCGAAGCGGGCGGGACCTGCGACGTGGAGCACACCGCGGGCGGCGGAAAGGTCATCTGGGCGGCGCTGCCGCTCCGCACACGTCTGTGACCCCCCGCGCCGGCGGATCGCGTCCTACCAGCCGGCGGCCGGTCCGGTCAGCTCCCGGATCGCGGGACGGGCGGCGTCCAGCACGGTCATGAACCAGGCGGAGAACGGGGCCTCGGCGTGCCGCTCGGCCAGCTCCCCGGCCGTCACGAAAGCCGTCTCACCCACCTCATCGGGATCCGGGCTCACCTTTTCCTGGGCCATGCCCACGAAGAGGTGGTTGAACTCCTGCTCGACCAGACCCGACGCCGGATCCGGGTGGTTGTAGCGCACCGTGCCCGCCTCGGCCAGCAGCGAGGGCGAGACACCCAGCTCCTCGTACGTCCGCCGGGCGGCGGCGGCGAAGGGCGCCTCGCCCGGATACGGGTGCCCGCAACAGGTGTTGGACCAGACTCCGGGGGAGTGGTACTTGCCGAGTGCGCGGCGCTGGAGCAGCAGCCGGCCCTGCTCGTCGAAGAGGAACACGGAGAACGCGCGGTGCAGTTGACCGGGGGACTGGTGAGCGGCGAGCTTCTCCGCCGTGCCGATGGTGGTGCCGTTCTCGTCGACCAGTTCGAGCATGATCGCTTCTGCTGCGCCGTTCGACGAGGTGTTCGCCGCGGTGGCTGGTGTGGTCGGCATACCCATCCTTCGCTGTGGTCCCGGCCCCGAGCGCCGGTCCCGTCGAGTCTGCTCAAGTCTGCCGTACAAAAGCGGCTTGTCCGCACTTCGGCTCCTGGCATGTCCGGCCCCACCGCACCTCCAGGGCGCGCCGGGCCCGGGAGGTGCGTCAGACGCCGAAAGCCGCCGGATACTCGATCATGCCCCGGGGAACGGGCACGGAATCATCGAGGACCAGAGCCATCATCGCCTCGTCCGGTACGTCGAAACCCGGCCGGATTCCGTACCGCGACGCGGGCACGAATCCGAACTTCGGGTAGTACTCGGGATGGCCGAGCACCAGGACCAGCGGCTCCCCGCGCCGGCGTGCGGCATCGAGCAGGGCCCGTACGACGGCCTGCCCGGCGCCGCGGCGCTGATGAGCGGGGGCGGTGGCCACCGGGGCCAGCGCGAGTGCCGGGACGCCACCGACCAGGCAGCGGGTCAGCAGGGCGCAGGCGGCGACGGAGCCGTCGGGCGCCTCGGCGACGTACGAGAGCCCGGGCAGCCAGGCCGACGGATCCTGGCGCAGGGCGTCGACCAGATCGGCCTCGGCCGGCGTCGGGAACGCGGCGGCGTTGACCGCGTGCACGGAGGCGGTGTCGGCAGGCGTCTCGGGGCGGGCGGCGTACACATGCTCGCGATCGCCGGCGTGCGGGGGAGAGGCGGGCGAGCCGTTCAGGGAGTGATCGTCGTCGGTCAACGTGGGCAACCCTTGAGTGTTTTGTGCATCGCTTCGAAAACCCTACACCGCGGGGTTCGCACCGCCCCGCGTCAGTGGCAGAGCCTCGCCTCGTGCTCGGCGTGGCCGCTCGGCTCCAGCTGGAACGTGCAGTGCTCGACGTCGAAGTGGTCGCCGAGGCAGCCCTGCAGCTCATGAAGGAGCTTCTCGTGTCCGATCGAGTCGAGGAGCTCCTGCTGCACCACCACGTGCGCGGAGAGCACCGGCATCCCCGAGGTGATCGTCCAGGCGTGCAGATCGTGGACGTCCAGCACCCCGGGCAGCGCCGTGATGTGGTCGCGCACCTCGCCCATGTCGACCCCCGGGGGCGCCGACTCCAGCAGCACGTTCAACGTCTCGCGCAGCAGCTTCACCGTACGCGGGACGATCATCAGCCCGATGACAAGCGAGGCGATCGGGTCCGCGGCCTGCCAGCCGGTCGCCAGAATGATGCCCGCCGAGACCAGCACGGTCACCGAGCCCAGGGCGTCCGCGAGCACCTCCAGATAGGCGCCGCGCACATTGAGGCTGTCCTTCTGCCCGCGCACCAGCAGTGACAACGAGACCATGTTCGCGACCAGGCCGACCAGCGCGAAGGCGATCGTCAGGCCGCCCCGGGTCTCGGCCGGGGTGAGGAAGCGCTCGACCGCCTCGAAGAGCAGATAGCCGCCCACCCCCAGCAGCAGGAGGCAGTTGGCCAGGGCGGCGAGGATCTCGGCACGGGCGAAGCCGAAGGTCCGGTTGGGGCCGGCCTGTCTGTTGGCGAAGTGGATCGCCAGCAGGGCCATGCCCAGACCGAGGGCGTCGGTCGCCATATGGGCCGCGTCGGCGATCAGCGCCAGCGAGCCCGACAGCACGCCTCCGACGACCTCCATGACCGCCACGGCGAGCGTGATGCCCAGCGCGATCCTCAGCCGCCCCTTGTACGCGGCGGCTGCCGTGCCCGTGGGTGCGGGCCCGTGGTGCGCATGTCCGTGATCGTGCCCTGCCCCCATGGGGACGCCTCCCGGTCGTCTGCGTCGCCCGGACGCGAATGGTCCGGGCACTGTCAGTGAACTACGGGTGGGGGGTATCGGGCAACACGGCACTGAACACCGTTGTCAACTGCTCTGACCTGCGGAAATGCTCGCAGGTCAGAGCGGCGGACGCCGACCGTTTGCCCCTTACTGCGCGGCCGTGGCCGGATGGTGCAGCAGCCAGCCCTGCCAGGCCGACTCGACCATCTCCCGCACGCCGCGGCGGGCCGTCCAGCCGAGTTCGCCGGACATCCGGTCGCACGAGGCGACCGCCTTCGCGGCGTCCCCCGGGCGGCGCGCTTGGGTCTCAGGCTTCACCTCATGGCCGGTGACGTCCGCCACCAGCCCGGCGAGCTCGCGCACGGAGACGCCCTCGCCGCGGCCGATGTTCACGGTCAGGTCCCCGGGGCCGTCCTGCGCGGCCAGATGCCGGGCCACGGCCAGGTGCGCGTCCGCCAGATCGGCCACGTGGATGTAGTCGCGGATGCAGGTACCGTCCGGTGTGGGGTAGTCGTCACCGAAGATGCGCGGCGCCTCGCCGCGGGTCAGCCGGTCGAAGAACATCGGAATCACGTTGAAGACACCGGTGTCCGACAGGTGCGGCTCGGCGGCGCCCGCCACATTGAAGTAACGCAGACAGCCGGTGGACAGACCGTGCGCCCGCCCGGCCGCCCGCACCAGCCACTCGCCGGCGAGCTTGGTCTCGCCGTACGGATTGATCGGGGCGCAGGGCTCGTCCTCGGTGATCAGCTCCGCCTCCGGTACGCCGTAGACCGCGGCCGACGACGAGAACAGGAAGCGCCGCACCCCGGCGGCCACGACGGCCTCCAGGAGGACGTTCAGTCCGGCGACGTTCTCCCGGTAGTACAGGAAAGGCTTCTCGACGGATTCGCCGACCTGCTTCTTCGCTGCGAGATGCACCACACCGGTCACCTCGTGCTCCGCGAGCACCCGGTCCAGCAGCGAGCGGTCGGCCGCCGAGCCCCGGACCAGCGGAACGTCGTCCGGCAGCCGGGCGGAATTGCCCGTCGAGAGGTCGTCGAGGACGACCACCCGTTCCCCGGCTCCCCTCATCGCCCGCACCACGTGTGCCCCGATGTATCCGGCTCCGCCGGTGATCAGCCATGTCATGCCGGTCAGGTTAGAGGGTCCGGCTGTGGACGCACGTCCTCGCGCCCATGACGCCGGACACCTGTTTTGTCAGGCGAGGCGGCCATCGACGATGATGATCGCGGACGGAGCCGGATGATGCCGGTCCGGCCGGAACGGAGCACAAACGGGCAGTGAACTCCCGCTTCCGTTCATCCGATAGCCTCTGCCGACATGCCGCCGGCCGTATTCAGGCCCGCGCTGTCGCGCGCCGACCCGTGTCAGCACCAAGGAGTGAGTTCGTCTGTCGACCGCCATTCTCACAGGTGCTCCGGTACCCGGATCCTCGCTGCAGGACGATCTGAGGTCACTGGGCTTCGACGTACAGACCGCCGCCGACGTCACCGAGGCGGCCCGGTTGCTGTCCGCGGTGCCGGCCGAGCGCCGCGTCGCCCTCGTCGACCCCCGCTTCGTCGGTCATGTCCACGCCCTACGGCTCGGACTCACCGATCCGCGCTTCCCCGCCGCCGCCGTCCCCGGAGCGCTCACCGCGCAGCCCGAGGCGCGCCCCGCCCTGGTCCGCGCCCTGCGCACCACCACCGACGCGGTCGGCGCGGGAGTCCCCGCAGGCCCGCCCGGCAGCACCGTCGCGGTCACCGACCGCACCGTGCCGGGGCGGCTCGCCGCCACGATGGACGCCGAGGGCACCCCGGTCCAGCGCCCGGAGCTCGGCTCGCTCGTCGCCGCCGTGCCGGCGGACGAGGCCGCACGCGCCGCCGCGCAGAGCGGTGTCGCCGCCGTCGACGACGAGGCGGTCCGGCTGCGCAGCGCCGTGAAGGCCCGTGACGGCTTCTTCACCACGCACTTCATCAGCCCGTACTCCCGCTACATCGCCCGCTGGTGCGCGCGCCGCGGATTCACCCCGAACCAGGTCACCACCGCGTCGCTGCTGACGGCACTGGTCGCGGCGGGCTGCGCGGCCACCGGCACCCGCGGCGGATACGTCGCCGCCGGTCTCCTGCTCCTCTTCTCCTTCGTGCTGGACTGCACCGACGGGCAGCTCGCCCGCTACTCGCTGCAGTACTCGACGATGGGAGCCTGGCTCGACGCCACCTTCGACCGGGCCAAGGAGTACGCCTACTACGCGGGCCTCGCCCTCGGCGCCGCCCGCGGCGGTGACGACGTCTGGGCGCTGGCGCTCGGCGCGATGGTGCTCCAGTCCTGCCGGCACGTCATCGACTTCTCGTTCAACGAGGCGAACCACGACGCGGTCGCGAACTCCAGCCCCACCGCCGCCCTCTCCGACAAGCTCGACAGCGTCGGCTGGACGGTCTGGGTACGCCGCATGATCGTGCTCCCGATCGGTGAGCGCTGGGCCATGATCGCCGTGCTGACCGCGCTCACCACACCCCGGATCGTCTTCTACGCGCTGCTCGTCGGCTGCGCCTTCGCGGCCTGCTACACCACGGCCGGCCGGCTGCTGCGCTCCCTGACCCGCAAGGCGCACCGCACCGACCGCGCCGCCCAGGCCCTCGCCGACCTCGCCGACTCCGGACCGGTCGCCGAACTCGTGGCGGCGCGCGGACCCCGCATCCCCGGCGCCTGGAGTGCCCCGCTGGTGGCGGTCGTCGGCACCGGCGCGCTGATAGCCGCCGCGCTGCAGCAGCCCTTCGGCAGCGGGCAGATGATCGCCGCCGCCGTCTTCTACGCGATCTGCTCGGGCATAGCCGTCGCCCGCCCGCTCAAGGGCGCACTCGACTGGCTCGTCCCCCCCGTCTTCCGGGCGGCGGAGTACTGCACGATCCTCGTCCTGGCCGCCCGCAGCGGCGTCGACGGAGCGCTTCCCGCGGCCTTCGGCCTCGTTTCGGCGGTCGCCTACCATCACTACGACACGGTGTACCGCATCCGAGGCGGCACCGGCGCCCCGCCCCGGTGGCTGGTGCGCACGATCGGCGGGCACGAGGGCCGGACCCTGGTGGTGGCCGTACTCGCCGCCGTACTCACGGGGCCCTCCGACTTCGCCGTGGCCCTCACCGTGCTCGCGGTGGCCGTGGCCCTGGTCGTGCTCGTGGAGTCCATCCGCTTCTGGGTGTCCTCCGGGGCGCCCGCCGTTCACGACGAAGGAGAACCCGCATGATCGGCCTCGTACTGGCAGCCGGCGCAGGAAGGCGCCTGCGCCCCTACACCGACACGCTCCCCAAGGCCCTCGTGCCGGTGGACGGCGACAAGACGGTCCTCGACCTGACGCTGGCCAACTTCGCCGAGATCGGGCTCACCGAGGTCGCGATCGTCGTCGGCTACCGCAAGGAGGCCGTCTACGACCGCAAGGAGGAGCTGGAGGCCAAGTACGGCCTGAAGCTCACCCTCGTCGACAACGACAAGGCCGAGGAGTGGAACAACGCCTACTCCCTGTGGTGCGCCCGCGAGGTACTCAAGCGCGGCGTGATCCTCGCCAACGGCGACACCGTCCACCCGGTCTCCGTCGAGCGGACCCTGCTGGAGGCCCGGGGCAAGGGCCAGAAGATCATCCTCGCCCTCGACACGGTGAAGAACCTCGCCGACGAGGAGATGAAGGTCATCACCGACGGTGACATGGGTGTGCGGCGGATCACGAAGCTGATGGACCCGGCCACCGCCACCGGCGAGTACATCGGCGTCACCCTCATCGAGGCCGAGGCCGCCGAGGAACTCGCCGACGCGCTCAAGGCGACGTTCGAACGCGACCCGGACCTCTACTACGAGGACGGCTACCAGGAACTCGTCAACCGCGGCTTCACCGTCGACGTGGCCCCCATCGGCGATGTCACCTGGGTCGAGATCGACAACCACGACGACCTCGCGAAGGGCAGGGAGATCGCATGCCGGTACTGACCCGACTCATCCCCTCCCCGGTCTTCGTCGACATCAGCCGCGGCGCCATGGACGACCTGGCCGGCCTCCTCGCCGACCAGCGGATCTCCGCGTCCGGCAAGCTCGCGATCGCCATCAGCGGCGGCTCCGGGCAGGCCCTGCGCGAGAAGCTCGCCCCGGCGCTGCCGGGCGCCGACTGGTACTGCGTCGCCGGCGGTGACATCGATGCCGCGGTGAAGCTGGCCGACGACATCAAGGGCAAGCGCTACGACGCCGTGGTCGGCCTCGGCGGCGGCAAGATCATCGATGTGGCGAAGTACGCCGCGGCACGCGTCGGCCTGCCGCTGGTCTCGGTTGCCACGAACCTCGCCCACGACGGCCTGTGCTCGCCCGTAGCCACCCTGGACAACGACAACGGCCGGGGCTCCTACGGTGTCCCGATGCCCATCGCGATGGTCATCGACCTCTCGGTGATCCGGCAGGCCCCGGACCGCTTCGTGCGCTCCGGCGTCGGCGACGCGATCTCCAACATCTCCGCGATCGCCGACTGGGAGCTCTCCCACCAGGTCAACGACGAGCAGATCGACGGACTGGCCGCCGCCATGGCCCGTACCGCGGGCGAAGCCGTCCTGCGGCACCCCGGCACCGTCGCCGACGACGAGTTCCTCACGGTCCTGGCCGAGTCGCTGGTGCTCTCGGGCATCGCCATCTCGATCAGCGGGGACACCCGCCCGTCGTCCGGCGCCTGCCACGAGATCAGCCACGCCTTCGATCTGCTCTTCCCCAGGCGGGCCGCCAGCCACGGCGAGCAGGTCGGCCTCGGCGCCGCCTTCGCCATGCACCTGCGCGGCGCCCGCGAGGAGTCCGGGCTCTTCGCCGACGTGCTCCGTCGGCACGGACTGCCGGTCCTGCCCGAGGAGATCGGCTTCACCGTCGACGAATTCGTGCAGGCCGTCGACTACGCCCCGCAGACCCGCCCCGGACGCTTCACGGTCCTGGAGCACCTCAACCTGTCCACCGACCAGATCAGGGACGCGTACGCCGACTATGCCAAGACCATCAGTAGCTGAACTCCGTCCGGTCGTGCACCCCCCGGGCGTCAAGGACCGGCGCAGCGGCGAACACTGGGCGGGGCGGATATACATGCGCGAGGTCTCGCTGCGTGTGGACCGCTACCTGGTGAACACCAAGGTGACGCCCAACCAGCTGACCTACCTGATGACCGTCGCCGGTGTGCTCGCCGCTCCGGCCCTGCTCGTCCCGGGCATTCCCGGCGCGCTCCTCGGCGTCCTCATGGTCCAGCTCTATCTGCTGCTGGACTGCGTCGACGGCGAGCTCGCCCGCTGGAAGAAGCAGTTCTCCCTGGCCGGGGTCTATCTGGACCGGGTCGGCGCCTACCTCTGTGACGCCGCCGTGCTGGTCGGCTTCGGCCTGCGCGCCGCGGACCTGTGGGGCACCGGGCGCATCGACTGGCTGTGGGCCTTCCTCGGCACGCTCGCCGCGCTGGGCGCCATCCTGATCAAGGCCGAGACCGACCTGGTCGGGGTCGCACGCCACCAGGGCGGGCTGCCGCCGGTCAAGGAGGCCGCCTCCGAGCCGCGTTCGTCCGGTATGGCGTTCGCCCGCCGGGCCGCCGGGGCGCTCAAGTTCCACCGGCTGATCCTGTGCGTCGAGGCGTCGCTGGTCATCCTGGTCGCGGCCGTCCTGGACGCGGTCCGCGACGATCTGTTCTTCAGCCGCCTCGCGGTCGCGGTGCTGGCCGGCATCGCGCTGCTCCAGACCCTCCTCCACCTCGTGTCCGTGCTGGCATCGAGCAGGCTGAAGTGAGCTCCCCCATGAAACTCGGCGCGGTCATCATCACGATGGGCAACCGCCCGGCCGAGCTGCGTGCCCTTCTCGATTCGGTCGCCGCGCAGGAGGGCGACCGGATCGAGGTGGTCGTCGTCGGCAACGGTTCCCCCGTTCCGGAGGTCCCCGCCGGTGTCCGGACCGTCGAGCTGCCCGAGAACCTGGGCATTCCCGGCGGCCGCAACGTGGGCATCGAGGCCTTCGGGCCCTCCGGCGCCGACGTCGACGCGCTGCTCTTCCTCGACGACGACGGGCACCTGCCGCTCACCGACACCGCCGAGCTGTGCCGGCGGGCGTTCGAGGCCGATCCGAGGCTCGGCATCATCAGCTTCCGGATCGCCGACCCGGACACCGGCGAGACCCAGCGCCGCCACGTCCCGCGGCTGCGCGCCGCCGATCCGATGCGCTCCTCGCGGGTGACGACCTTCCTCGGCGGCGCCAACGCCGTACGCACCCGGGTCATCGCCGAGGTCGGCCCGCTGCCGGGCGACTTCTTCTACGCGCACGAGGAGACCGACCTCGCCTGGCGGGCGCTGGACGCCGGCTGGCAGATCGACTACCGCGCCGACATGGTCCTCAACCACCCCACGACCGCGCCCTCCCGGCATGCCGTGTACCACCGCATGGTGGCCCGGAACCGGGTCTGGCTGGCCCGGCGCAACCTGCCCGCGCCCCTGGTTCCGGTGTACCTCGGCGTGTGGCTGCTGCTGACCCTGCTCCGCAGGCCCTCGGGCCCGGCGCTGAAGGCATGGTTCGGCGGCTTCCGGGAAGGCTGGTCGACGCCCTGCGGACCTCGCCGTCCGATGAAGTGGCGTACGGTGTGGCGGCTGACCAGACTCGGCCGCCCTCCGGTCATCTGAGAGGTCCGCCTCTGGGAGCATGAGGGTTAAGTTTTCTTGTCGGGACCTGTCCGCCCTGAGGCGCGCCCGCAACTGGCTGCGCGTGTGAATACGAGAGTTTCATCTGGTGAGTGACACAACCCATGACGGTGCTGTTGCGTTGAGCACCCCGCCATCGGCCGACGACGGCCTGAGCCCTGCCGCGCTGGCCAGGAAGTACGGTCTGACGGTCAGCGGCGCCCGGCCCGGACTCCTGGAGTACGTGCGCCAGCTCCGCGGGCGACGCCACTTCATCATGGCGTTCTCCCGGGCCAAGCTGACCGCTCAGTACAGCCAGGCCAAGCTCGGCCAGTTGTGGCAGGTGGCCACTCCGCTCCTGAACGCCGGGGTCTACTTCGTCATCTTCGGTGTGATTCTCGGTACGAAGAAGGGGATGGAACCGGAGGTCTTCATCCCGTTCCTGGTGACCGGGGTCTTCGTCTTCACCTTCACCCAGAGCTCGGTGATGGCCGGGGTCCGCGCGATCTCCGGCAACCTCGGGCTGGTGCGTGCGCTGCACTTCCCGCGCGCGTCGCTGCCCATCTCGTTCTCCCTCCAGCAGCTCCAGCAGCTGCTGTACTCGATGATCGTGCTGGTCGCGGTGACGGCGGGCCTCGGCAGTTATCCGAGCCTCTCCTGGCTGCTGGTGATTCCGGCGCTCGCCATGCAGTTCCTCTTCAACACCGGACTGGCGCTGATCATGGCGAGGCTCGGGGCCAAGACGCCCGACCTCGCCCAGCTGATGCCGTTCGTCATGCGGACCTGGATGTACGCCTCCGGCGTCATGTTCTCCATCCCGATCATGCTCGCCGACAAGCCGGCCTGGATCGCCGATGTGCTGCAGTACAACCCCGCGGCCATCTACATGGACCTCATCCGGTTCGCGATGATCGACGGTTACGGCTCGGAGAACCTGCCGGCGCACGTCTGGGTGGCGGGACTGGCCTGGGCGGTCCTGGTGGGCGTGCTGGGCTTCGTGTACTTCTGGAAGGCAGAGGAGCGGTACGGCCGTGGCTGAGGACAACACAGCGGGGCGCGTCCCCACCGTGATCGCCGACGACGTGCACATCGTGTACCGCGTCAACGGCGCCGGCGGTGGCAAGGGCGGCGCCACCGCCGCACTGAGCCGGATACTGCGCCGCGGCAAGGGCGAGGAGCGCGGGGTCCGGAAGGTGCACGCCGTACGCGGTGTCTCCTTCACCTCCTACCGGGGCGAGGCCATCGGCCTCATCGGTACGAACGGTTCCGGCAAGTCCACCCTGCTGCGGGCCATCGCCGGACTCCTGCCGACCGAGCAGGGCAAGGTGTACACGGACGGACAGCCCTCGCTGCTGGGCGTGAACGCGGCGCTGATGAGCGACCTGACGGGCGAGCGCAACGTCGTTCTCGGCGGTCTCGCCATGGGCATGAGCCGTGAGGAGATCCGCGAGCGTTACCAGGACATCGTCGACTTCTCGGGCATCAACGAGAAGGGTGACTTCATCACCCTGCCGATGCGGACGTACTCCTCCGGTATGGCCGCCCGGCTGCGTTTCTCCATCGCTGCCGCCAAGAACCACGACGTCCTCATGATCGACGAGGCGCTGGCGACCGGTGACCGCAAGTTCCAGATCCGCTCCGAGGAGCGCATCCGCGAGCTGCGCAAGGAGGCCGGGACCGTCTTCCTGGTCAGTCACAGCAACAAGTCGATCAGGGACACCTGCGACCGCGTGCTGTGGCTGGAAAAGGGCGAACTGCTGATGGACGGCCCTACCGACGAGGTGCTCAAGGCGTACGAGCGCGAGACGGGCAAGTAGCGCGTCACCGAAGTCGCGCACCGCGGCGGCCCCGGCCGGACCTTCCGGCCCGGGCCGCCGCGCTGCTTGCGGACCGTGGACCGGGTCCTAGGGTCTCTCCACGGCTCGTCGTACATCGTCCGCAAGATCTCCTCCCGCCGGATGACGTCAATTTCCTTGCGTAAGGGGAAAGTTGACAGGGCGAACGGCGCAGGTTCCGCACGCCCCGCACCCCGGCGCGGGGATGGGTGTTGTGCAACGTAAGCTGTACCGGTGCTGATTCGTTGCAAGTGGGGCGATACCGCCCGGGAGGACGGCCCGCAGTCGCCCTCCGCACTCGGGAGAGCGGGCGGCGTGTCCGGAATGGGTTGTTTTGGGTCAGCAGTGTAGAACGGGAGATGTGACGGCTATGACGGACGATCTCCAGCTCCGAGGTGCTCACGCCGTCCCCGCGCAGGGCGGTACGCAGTGACCCGTACCCCGCAGGCGCGGCTTGATTCCGCCGTACCCGGAACCCTTGACAAGGCCGCCGACGAGAACTTTCCGGTGGCCCCCTTCTTCCTGCCGCGCGCCTGGCGCGACGATCTGATGGCCGTCTACGGCTTCGCCCGGCTCGTCGACGACATCGGTGACGGCGACCTCGCCCCCGGCGGCGCCGACGCACGGCACCTCGGTCTCGACCCGGCCCAGGGCGAGGACCGGCTCGGCATGCTCGACGCACTCGAAACGGACCTGCGCCGGATCTTCGCCGCCACCGGCGAGACTCCGCACCACCCGCTCCTTCAGGCCCTGCGCCCCACCGTGCGGCGCCGCGCGCTCACCCCCGAACCCTTCCTCGGCCTCATCGAGGCCAACCGGCAGGACCAGAAGATCCGCCGCTACGGGACGTACGAGGAGCTCCTCGCGTACTGCGAACTCTCCGCCAACCCCGTCGGCCGCCTGGTCCTCCAGCTCACCGGCACCGCGAGTCCCGAGCGCGTCCGCCGCTCCGACGCCGTCTGCACCGCGCTGCAGATCGTCGAGCACCTCCAGGACGTCGCCGAGGACCTCGGCCGTGACCGGATCTATCTGCCGGCCGACGACATGGCCAGGTTCCATGTCACCGAATCCGACCTGGCGGCACCCTCCGGGAACGCATCGGTGCGGGCGCTGATCGCGTACGAGGCCGAACGCGCCGGGAATCTGCTGAATGAAGGCACCCCCTTGGTGGGTAGCGTCCACGGCAGGCTCAAGCTGCTTCTCGCCGGATTCGTGGGAGGGGGGCGTGCCGCCCTCACCGCGATCGCGGCCGCCGGGTTCGACGTACTGCCCGGACCCCCCAAACCCACCAAGCCCAGCCTGCTGCGCGAGGTGGGAGTTGTTTTGCGAAGAGCGCGTAGAGAGGGGTGAGCCGGACCGTGGAGGGACAGACGACGTACATGTCGGCACCGGTACAGGCCGCATACAGTTACTGCGAGGCGGTCACCGGACAGCAGGCGCGTAACTTCGCCTACGGCATCAGGCTGCTGCCCGCCGAGAAGCGGCAGGCCATGTCGGCCCTGTACGCCTTCTCCCGACGGGTCGACGACATCGGTGACGGCGAACTGGAGCCGGAGACCAAGCGCGTCCGCCTGGAGAGCACCCGCGCGGTGCTGGACCGGATCCGTGGCGGTGCGGTCGACGAGGACGACACCGACCCGGTGGCCGTCGCGCTCGCCGACGCCGCCCGACGGTTCCCGCTGCCGCTCGAAGGGCTCGACGAGCTCATCGACGGGGTGCTGATGGACGTGCGCGGCGCGACCTACGAGACGTGGGACGACCTCAAGGTCTACTGCCGGTGCGTCGCGGGCGCCATCGGCCGGCTCAGCCTGGGCGTCTTCGGTACGGAGCCCGGCGCCCCGGGCTCCGAGCGCGCCGCCGAGTACGCCGACACGCTCGGCCTCGCCCTCCAGTTGACGAACATCCTGCGTGACGTGCGCGAGGACGCGGGCAACGGGCGGACCTACCTCCCCGCCGACGACCTCGCCAAGTTCGGCTGCTCCGCAGGCTTCCACCGGGCCACCCCGCCGCCCGGCTCCGACTTCGCCGGGCTGGTGCACTTCGAGGTCCGTCGCGCCCGGGCCCTGTTCGCCGAGGGCTACCGGCTGCTGCCGATGCTCGACCGGCGCAGCGGGGCCTGTGTGGCGGCCATGGCCGGCATCTACCGCCGGCTCCTCGACCGGATCGAGCGCGACCCCGAGGCGGTGCTGCGCGGCCGGGTCTCGCTCCCGGGCCACGAGAAGGCGTACGTGGCGGTGCGCGGTCTGTCGGGTCTCGACGCGCGCCACATGTCGCGCCGCACGATCAGGGGGCGTGTCTGAATGCGACACACGGACATCTCACGCACCATGTGCATCATGGATGATCACTCCGTACGGCAGGCAACCCCCTGCCGTACGGATGCGTCCCTGACTGACGAGACCTGGCGAGAGGGGGACGCATGACGGACGACGCGCTGCGTTCCTCGCGCGCGGTCGTGATCGGCGGCGGGCTCGCCGGCATGACGGCCGCCCTGCGCCTCGCCGACGCCGGGCTTGACGTGACCCTGCTCGAAGGGCGGCCCCGGCTCGGCGGTCTCGCCTTCTCCTTCCGGCGCGGGGAACTGACGGTCGACAACGGCCAGCACGTCTATCTGCGCTGCTGCACCGCCTACCGCTGGTTCCTCGACCGGGTCGACGGCACGCGTCTGGCCCCGCTGCAAAACCGTTTGGACGTGCCCATTCTCGATGTGGGGCGGCCCTCGGGGCCCCGGCTCGGACGGCTGCGCCGCAACGCTCTCCCGGTCCCCTTCCACCTGGCCGCCGGACTCGCCGCCTATCCGCACCTCTCGCTCGCAGAGCGCGCGAGCGTGGGGCGGGCCGCGCTGGCGCTCGGCCGGCTGGACCCGGACGACCCCGCGCTCGACGACATCGACTTCGGCAGCTGGCTCGCCCGGCACGGCCAGTCGCCCCGCACCGTCGAGGCGCTCTGGGACCTGGTCGGCGTGGCCACCCTCAACGCCACCGCGCCGAACTCCTCGCTTGCACTCGCCGCGAAGGTCTTCAAGACCGGACTGCTCTCCGAGCCCGGCGCCGCCGACATCGGCTGGGCCTCCGTACCGCTCGGCGACGTCCACGACACGCTCGGCCGCAAGGCCCTGGACTCCGCCGGTGTGCGTACTGAACTGCGGACGAAGGCCGGATCGCTCACCCGCACCGACGACGGACGCTGGGTGGTCGACACCGGCGCCGAACGGATCGAGGCGGACACCGTCGTGCTGGCCGTCCCGCAGCGCGAGGCCCACGACCTGCTGCCCGAGGGGGCGCTCGACGCACCGGAGCGGCTGCTGGAGATCGGCACCTCGCCGATCCTCAACGTGCACGTGGTCTACGACCGCAAGGTGCTCAGGCAGCCGTTCTTCGCCGCGCTCGGCTCACCGGTCCAGTGGGTCTTCGACCGGACCGAGGCCTCCGGCCTCACCGGCCCCGGCCAGTACCTCGCGGTGTCCCAGTCCGCCGCCGACGAGGAGATCGACCTGCCCGTCGCCGAGCTCCGCGCGCGCTACCTGCCCGAGCTGGAACGGCTCCTGCCCGCCGCCCGCGGGGCCGGGATCCGGGACTTCTTCGTCACCCGCGAGCGTACGGCGACCTTCGCGCCCGCTCCCGGCGTCGGCCGGCTGCGACCGGGGACGCGGACCCGCGCCCCCGGGCTCTTCCTGGCCGGTGCCTGGACCGCCACCGGCTGGCCCGCCACGATGGAGGGCGCCGTCCGCAGCGGTGCCGGCGCCGCGGACGCCGCGCTCCTGGCGCTCGGCCGCCCCCACGAACGTCCGCTGCAGGAGGCGGCATGAGCAGTACCACCGGAACAAGAGGAGAGTCAGTGACCCCGGCGAATCCGGCTTCCGACACCGTGGCGGACACCACGGACGTCACCGCGCTTCTGGAGCGCGGACGGGCCCTTTCCACGCCGGTGCTCCGGGCCGCCGTTGACCGGCTCGCACCGCCCATGGACACCGTGGCCGCCTATCACTTCGGCTGGATCGATGCCCAGGGCAGGCCCTCCGACGGCGACGGCGGCAAGGCCGTCCGCCCGGCACTGGCCCTGCTGTCCGCCGAGGCGGCCGGCGCCGCCGCGGAGGCGGGCGTCCCCGGCGCCGTGGCCGTGGAACTCGTGCACAACTTCTCGCTGCTGCACGACGACCTGATGGACGGCGACGAGCAGCGGCGCCACCGCGACACGGTGTGGAAGGTGCACGGCCCCGCCCAGGCGATCCTGGTCGGCGACGCGCTGTTCGCCCTGGCCAACGAGATCCTGCTGGAGCTCGGCACCGTCGAGGCGGGCCGCGCGGCCCGGCGGCTGACCTCGGCCACCCGCAAGCTCATCGACGGGCAGGCCCAGGACATCTCCTACGAGCACCGCGAGCGGGTCACCGTCGAGGAGTGCCTGGAGATGGAGGGCAACAAGACGGGCGCCCTGCTCGCCTGCGCCTGCTCCATCGGCGCCGTGCTCGGCGGCGCCGACGACCGGACCGCCGACGTCCTGGAGGCGTACGGCTACCACCTCGGCCTCGCCTTCCAGGCCGTCGACGACCTGCTCGGGATCTGGGGCGACCCCGAGTCCACCGGCAAGCAGACCTGGAGCGATCTGCGCCAGCGCAAGAAGTCCCTGCCGGTCGTCGCCGCGCTCGCCGCGGGGGGACCGGCCTCGGAGCGCCTGGGCGAGCTGCTCGCCGCCGACGCGAAGAGCAACGACTTCGACAGCTTCTCCGAAGAGGAGTTCGCCGCCCGTGCGGCGCTCATCGAGGAGGCGGGCGGCCGCGAGTGGACCGCCCAGGAGGCCCGTCGTCAGCATGCGGTCGCCATCGAGGCGCTGCATGGTGTGGACATGCCGGAAACCGTGCGGGCGCAGCTTACGGCGCTCGCGGACTTCGTCGTCGTACGAAAGAGATGATGACCATCCGCTCCATATGACTCGCAGTCGCCGGCCGGTGCCCCTCACGGGCGCCGGCCGACGGAGACCCCAGCACAGCAGAGGACCCACTGCACGAAGGGGAAGCCATGACAGCGACGACCGACGGAAGCACCGGGGCTGTGAACCCCCGCGCAGCCTCGGCCAGTATTCCGACAACCGAATCGACGATCGCCGCGGACGACGTACTCGCCGCCGCGCGGCGGGCCGCGGAACGCTCGGTCGAGCACCTCCTCGGCAGGCAGGACGAGCAGGGCTGGTGGAAGGGCGACCTCGCCACCAACGTCACCATGGACGCCGAGGACCTCCTGCTCCGGCAGTTCCTCGGAATCCAGGATGCCGCCACGGTGCAGGCGGCCGGCCGCTTCATCCGCGGCGAACAGCTCGGCGACGGAACGTGGGCCACCTTCCACGGCGGCCCCGGGGATCTCTCCGCCACCATCGAGGCGTACGTGGCCCTGCGTCTGGCCGGGGACCGGCCCGACGAACCGCACATGGCCCGGGCCTCGGGATGGGTCAGGGAACAGGGCGGGATCGCGGCGAGCCGGGTGTTCACCCGGATCTGGCTGGCCCTGTTCGGCTGGTGGAAATGGGACGACCTGCCGGAGCTCCCGCCCGAGCTGATGTTCTTCCCCACGTGGGTCCCGCTCAACATCTACGACTTCGGCTGCTGGGCCCGGCAGACCATCGTGCCCCTCACCGTCGTCTCCGCGAAGCGGCCGGTACGGCCCGCGCCCTTCGCCCTGGACGAGCTGCACACCGATCCGGCCACACCCAACCCGCCTCGCCGCCCGGCCCCGGCCGCCAGCTGGGACGGCGTCTTCCAGCGCCTCGACAAGGCGCTGCACCTCTACCACCGGATCGCCCCGCGCAGACTGCGCAAGGTCGCCATGAACGCGGCCGCCCGCTGGATCATCGAGCGCCAGGAGAACGACGGCTGCTGGGGTGGCATCCAGCCGCCCGCCGTGTACTCGGTCATCGCCCTGCATCTGCTCGGCTACGACCTCGACCACCCGGTCATGCGCGCCGGGCTCGAGTCGCTCGACCGGTTCGCGGTCTGGCGTGAGGACGGCGCCCGCATGATCGAGGCCTGCCAGTCCCCGGTCTGGGACACCTGCCTCGCCACGATCGCGCTGGCCGACGCGGGACTCGCCCCCGACCACCCCGCGCTGGTGAAGGCGGCCGACTGGATGCTCGGCGAGGAGATCGCACGGCCGGGCGACTGGTCCGTACGCAGACCTCAACTCGCCCCGGGCGGTTGGGCGTTCGAGTTCCACAACGACAACTACCCCGATATCGACGACACCGCCGAGGTGGTGCTCGCCCTGCGCCGGGTCCGCCACCCCGAACAGGCCAAGGTCGAGGCCGCGATCGAGCGCGGCGTGCGCTGGACCGTCGGCATGCAGTCCCGCAACGGAGCCTGGGGCGCCTTCGACGCCGACAACACCAGCGCGTTCCCCAACCGGCTGCCGTTCTGCGACTTCGGCGAGGTCATCGACCCGCCGTCCGCCGACGTGACCGGGCACGTGGTGGAGATGCTCGCCATCGAGGGGCACTCCGGGCACCCCGCGACCCGGCGGGGGATCGAGTGGCTGCTCGCCGAACAGGACGCGGCCGGCGGCTGGTTCGGCCGCTGGGGCGTCAACTATGTATACGGGACGGGGTCGGTGGTGCCCGCCCTGGTCGCCGCCGGACTGCCCGCCTCGCACCCCTCCATCCGCCGCGCGGCCGGCTGGCTGGAATCCGTCCAGAACGACGACGGAGGCTGGGGCGAGGACCTGCGCTCGTACCACGAGGACAAGTGGATCGGCCACGGAGCCTCGACGGCGTCCCAGACCGCCTGGGCCCTGCTCGCCCTCCTGGCGGCCGGACGGCGGGACACCGTGGCCGTCGCACGCGGCATCGCCTGGCTCGCCGGGACCCAGCAGCCCGACGGCTCCTGGGACGAGCCGTACTTCACCGGGACCGGCTTCCCCTGGGACTTCTCCATCAACTACCACCTCTACCGGCAGGTCTTCCCGCTCACCGCACTCGGACGGTACGTGCACGGCGACCCGTTCGCCGGCCGCACCGCGGTCCGCGAGGGGGCCTGATGGGCGATGCCCCGGGGCCGGCCGGCCCCGCCGCCCCGCTGCTCATCGCCTGCGCGCTGGGCATTGAGCAGCTGGCCCTGCGCACCGGCAGGAGCAGGGCGGGCACCGCCCCGGGCCCCGTGACCGTACTGCGTACGGGCATGGGGCCGAAGGCGGCCGAAGCGGCCGTGGCGAGGGCGCTCGGCGAAGGCCGGGCACTGGGCGCCGCGGTCATCGCGTCCGGGTTCTGCGCCGGGCTCACGCCCGGTATGCACCCCGGAGACCTGGTGGTGGCCGACGAGACCCGGGAAGCCGGGCAGCCGGTCACCTGCACGGGCGCAGGCCTGCTCGCCGACGCGCTCGCCAGGGCCGTACCCGGACGCACCGTCCACACCGGTCCGCTGACCGGCTCCGACCATGTCGTACGCGGACATGAGCGGGCCGAGCTGCGGGCCACCGGAGCGATCGCGGTGGACATGGAGTCCGCCGCGACCCTGCGCAGCGCTCTGCGGTCCGGGCCACGCCCGGTTGCGGCCGTACGGGTGGTCGTGGACGCTCCGGAGCATGAGCTCGTCCGCATCGGCACGGTCCGCGGTGGAATATCGGCTTTCCGTGTTCTCCGTGCCGTCCTGCCGGCTTTCTATGAATGGCACCGATCTTTGCTGCTCCCCAGGAGGTGAGCTAGATGGCCATGCCGCTCCGTCAGTCCATCAAGGTTGCGACGTACCTCATTGAACAGAAGCTCCGAAAGCGGGACAAGTTCCCGCTGATTGTCGAGCTGGAGCCCTTGTTCGCCTGCAACCTCGCCTGCGAGGGCTGCGGGAAGATCCAGCACCCGGCCGGAGTCCTCAAGCAGCGCATGCCGGTGGCCCAGGCCGTCGGCGCCGTGCTCGAATCGGGTGCCCCGATGGTCTCCATCGCCGGCGGCGAGCCGCTGATGCATCCGCAGATCGATGAGATCGTCCGGCAGTTGGTGGCGAAGAAGAAGTACGTCTTCCTCTGCACCAACGCGATGCTGATGCGCAAGAAGCTCGAGAAGTTCACCCCCTCGCCCTACTTCGCGTTCGCCGTCCACATCGACGGGCTGCGCGAGCGTCACGACGAATCGGTCGCCAAGGAAGGCGTGTTCGACGAGGCGGTGGCGGCGATGAAGGAGGCGAAGCGGCGCGGCTTCCGCGTCACCACCAACTCCACGTTCTTCAACACCGACACACCCCAGACCATCATCGAGGTCCTCAACTTCCTCAACGACGACCTGAAGGTCGACGAGATGATGATCTCGCCCGCCTACGCCTACGAGAAGGCGCCCGACCAGGAGCACTTCCTGGGCGTCGAGCAGACCCGTGAGCTGTTCAAGAAGTCCTTCGCGAACGGCAACCGGGCCAGGTGGCGCCTGAACCACTCGCCGCTCTTCCTCGACTTCCTGGAGGGCAAGGCGGACTTCCCGTGCACGGCGTGGGCCATTCCGAACTACTCCTTGTTCGGCTGGCAGCGGCCCTGCTACCTGATGAGCGACGGATACGTTCCGACGTACCGGGAACTCATCGAGGAGACCGACTGGGACAAGTACGGCCGCGGCAAGGACCCGCGCTGCGCCAATTGCATGGCCCACTGCGGCTACGAGCCCACCGCCGTCCTCGCCACCATGGGGTCACTGAAGGAATCCCTGCGCGCGGCGCGGGAGACCATCGGCGGGAACCGGTGACGTGAGCCCCGCCGGAGACCCGGCCCCGCCGGGTCTCCGCGCGCTGCCGCCCCGGCCGCCCGCGACGCGCCGCCCCGTGCGGCTCGTCCCGGGCGGCCGGTCGGCAGCGGTCGGCGGGGACGACCGCCGGGGGTTCCCGCCGTCACCGTGAGCCCGGCACAGGACCAGAGAGAGGGGGCCCGGGCATGACGCTGCTGCAGTCCATCCGGGGGCCGCACGATCTCAAGGCTTTGAGCGAACCGCAGCTCGGCGAACTCGCCGAGGACATCAGGAAGTTCCTCGTCCAGGCGGTGTCCAGGACCGGAGGCCACCTGGGGCCCAACCTCGGGGTGGTGGAGCTCTCCATCGCCCTGCACCGGGTCTTCGACTCACCCGTGGACCGGATTCTGTGGGACACCGGCCACCAGAGCTACGTACACAAGCTCCTGACGGGGCGGCAGGACTTCTCCAAGCTGCGCGGCAAGGGCGGCCTCTCCGGCTACCCCTCGCGCGCCGAGTCCGCGCACGACGTCATCGAGAACTCGCACGCCTCCACCGTGCTCGGCTGGGCCGACGGCCTCGCCAAGGCGGGCGAACTCCTCGGCCGCCCCGACCACGTCGTCGCGGTCATCGGTGACGGGGCACTCACCGGCGGCATGGCCTGGGAGGCGCTGAACAATATCGCCGCCGCCCCGGGCCGCCCGCTGATCATCGTCGTCAACGACAACGAGCGCTCCTACGCCCCGACGATCGGCGGCCTCGCCAGCCACCTCGCCACCCTGCGCACCACCGACGGATACGAGCGCTTCCTGGCATGGGGGAAGGGCGTGCTGCAGCAGACCCCCGTCGTCGGGCAGCCGCTGTACGGGTCGCTGCACGGCGCCAAGAAGGGGTTCAAGGACACCTTCGCGCCGCAGGGCCTGTTCGAGGACCTCGGCCTCAAGTACCTCGGGCCGATCGACGGTCACGACACCGCTGCCGTCGAAGCCGCGCTCCACCGTGCGAAGCGCTTCCACGGCCCCGTGCTCGTGCACTGCCTCACCGAGAAGGGCCGCGGCTACCTCCCCGCCCTCCGGGACGAGGCCGACCGCTTCCACGCCGTCGGCGCGATGGACCCCCTGACCTGCGCCCCGCTCGTTCCCGCGGCCGGCCCGTCCTGGACCTCCGTGTTCGGGGACGAGATCGCGGCGATCGGCGCCGAGCGCCCCGACATCGTCGCCCTCACGGCGGCGATGCTGCACCCCGTCGGGCTGACGAAGTTCGCCGAGGCGTTCCCGGAACGGGTCTGGGACGTCGGGATCGCCGAACAGCACGCGACGGTCTCGGCGGCCGGACTCGCGACCGGGGGCCTGCACCCGGTCGTCGCCGTGTACGCCACCTTCCTCAACCGGGCCTTCGACCAACTGCTGATGGACGTCGCCCTGCACAAGTGCGGAGTCACGTTCGTCCTCGACCGGGCCGGGGTCACCGGGCCCGACGGGGCCTCCCACAACGGCATGTGGGACATGTCCGTCCTCCAGGTCGTGCCGGGCCTGCGGATCGCGGCCCCCCGCGACGCCGACCGGCTGCGTGCCGAACTGCGCGAGGCCGTCGACGTCGACGACGCACCCACCGTGATCCGCTTCCCGAAGGAAGCGGTGGGGGAGCCGGTCCCCGCGATCGGCAGGATCGGCGGCATGGACGTCCTGCACCGTGCCGAGGACGCCGACGTGCTGCTGGTCGCGGTCGGCGTGATGGCCCCCGTCTGTCTGCGGGCCGCCGATCTGCTGACCGGTGCCGGCATCCGCTGCACCGTGGTCGACCCCCGCTGGGTCAAGCCGGTCGACGAGCAGCTCGCGCCGCTCGCCGCGCACCACCGGCTCGTCGCCGTGGTCGAGGACAACAGCCGCGCCGGGGGAGTCGGCTGGGCCGTGGGGCAGGCGCTGCGGGACGCCGGGGTCGACGTACCGCTGCGCACGTTCGGCATTCCCGAGCAGTTCCTCGCCCACGGGAAACGGGCCGAGGTGCTGGCCGACATCGGACTCACACCGGTCGAGATCGCGGGCCGGATCAGCGCCGTGCTGGCCGCCCGCGACGCGGCCACCGGCACGGGGCGGCGCGCCCCGGGCAACGGGCACAAGGAGAGCGGGGCATGAAGGACAACGAGCCCAGGGGCTTCGATCTGGCGCGGCTTCTCGCGGAGCGCGGCGCCGAACGCTACGAGCTGCACACGAAATACCTCAACCACCAGCTCCCGCGCATGCTGCACACCATCGGCTTCGACAAGGTCTACGAACGGGCCGAGGGCGCGCACTTCTGGGACGCGGACGGCAACGACTACCTGGACATGCTCGCCGGCTTCGGGGTGATGGGCCTCGGCCGGCATCACCCCGTCGTACGCAAGGCCCTGCACGACGTCCTGGACGCCTCACTCGCCGACCTCACCCGCTTCGACTGCCAGCCGCTGCCGGGACTGCTGGCCGAGAAGCTGCTCACGCACAGCCCGCACCTGGACCGGGTCTTCTTCGGCAACAGCGGAACGGAGGCGGTGGAGACCGCCCTCAAATTCGCCCGGTACGCCACCGGCAAGCCGAGGATCCTTTACTGCGCGCACGCCTTCCACGGGCTCACCACCGGCTCGCTGTCGGTCAACGGCGAGGCCGGCTTCCGGGACGGCTTCGCCCCGCTGCTCCCCGACACCGCCATCGAGCTCGGCGACCTCGACGCCCTGCGCCGTGAGCTGAAGCGCGGGGACGTGGCGGGTCTCGTCGTCGAACCCATCCAGGGCAAGGGCGTGCACGCCTCGCCGCCCGGCTTCCTGCGTGCGGCCCAGGAGCTCCTGCACAAGCACAAGGCCCTCCTCATCGCGGACGAGGTGCAGACCGGCCTGGGCAGGACCGGGGACTTCTACGCGTACCAGCACGAGGAGGGCGTGGAACCCGATCTGGTCTGCGTCGCCAAGGCGCTCTCCGGCGGCTATGTGCCCGTGGGCGCCACGCTCGGCAAGGACTGGATCTTCAAGCGCGTCTACTCCTCGATGGACCGGGTCCTGGTCCACTCCGCGAGCTTCGGCTCCAACGCCCAGGCGATGGCGGCCGGCCTCGCGGTTCTCGCGGTGATGGAGGACGAGGAGACGGTGGCGAACGCGCGCCGTACCGGTGACCTGCTGCGCGAACGGCTGGCCGCGCTGGTCGGGCGGTACGAGCTGCTGCACGAGGTGCGGGGGCGCGGGCTGATGATCGGCATCGAGTTCGGCCGGCCGAGCTCGCTGAAGCTGCGCAGCCGCTGGACGATGCTCCAGGCGGCCCGCAAGGGACTCTTCGCACAGATGGTGGTCGTACCGCTGCTCCAGAAGCACCGGATCCTGACGCAGGTCTCCGGCGACCACCTCGAAGTGATCAAGCTGATCCCGCCACTGGTGATCGACGAGACGGACGTGGAGCGCTTCGTGAGCGCGTTCACGGCCGTGATGGACGACGCGCACAGCGGCGGCGGACTCATGTGGGACTTCGGTCGGACCCTGGTGAAGCAGGCCGTCGCCAATCGCTGACCAGGCTTTTGCCTGTGAGGCAAGAAATTTGCCTCACAGGAAAGCTCCTGGCCCAATGGAGGCATGAATCCTCCAGAAGGAGGGGCGGCCGACGAGCTGCCCGGCGTCGCGCCACGCCTGCGCGAGCTGCGCCGCAGCCGCGGGCTCACCCTGGAGAGCGCGGCCCAGCGGGCCGGGCTCTCACCCGCGCACCTGTCCCGCCTCGAGACGGGCCGGCGTCAGCCCTCGCTGCCGATGCTGCTCGGACTCGCCAGGATCTACGGTACGACGGTCTCCGAGCTGCTGGGCGAGAAGCCCCCGGAACGTGACGCGATCGTCCGCGGCGGCAGGTTCGAGGGAGCCGAGGCCGACGGCTGGATGTACCAGCAGGCCGGCGGCTCCGGCCGGGCGATGCAGGCCCTGCGCGTCCGGGTCCCGCACGGCGCCCAGGGCGATCTGGTACGCGTCCACCCCGGCGAGGAGTGGCTGTACGTCCTGGCGGGGCACCTGAGGGTGATCCTCGGGGAGACGGTCCACGACCTCGCCCCCGGTGACAGCGCCCACTTCGACTCGCTCACCCCGCACCGGATCGCGGCACTGGACCGCGACGGTGCCGAGCTGCTGTTCGTCCACACCCTGCTGCAGAGCCCCGCCGCCGAACTGTGCCTCGGCAGCGGGATCCACCGTCGCTGAGGCGCCGTGCCCGCCACCGGCCCCGGTGGCCAGAGAGGACCTGTCATGTCCGATTCCGAGAACTACGACCCGCTCGGCCCGGGCCGGCCGAAGAACTACGACCCGCAGGAGAAGAAGATGCCGCGCGGGCTCGTCATCCGGCTCTTCGCCTACCTGGTGGCCGGGCACGTCATCGCCGGCTTCCTGTATCTGCTGTTCGCCGTGGGGATGCACAACCAGTAGGCCACCGGACCGCTCTCAGGACTCGTCGAGGAGGCGCTCGCGCAGCCGGTTGCGGGTCTGCGAGGTGATCTTGAGGCCCTCGGCGAGGTAGCGGTCGGTGCCGCCCCAGGTCTCGTCGATGGCGGAGAAGGCGGCGGCGAGGTAGTCGCGGTGGGCGCCGAAGAGCGGATTGAGCAGCTCCATCACCTCGGGCGACATTCCGGCGGGCGAGGCGTCGCTGCGGCGGATCTTGTAGCGGCGGTGCGCGTCGTTGGACTTGAGGTAGTCGGCCTCGATGGCCTCGCGCTCGACGCCGACGGCGAGCAGGGACACCGCGATCGAGATGCCCGCGCGGTCCTTGCCCGCGGCGCAGTGCATCAGGGCGGGCACGCTGTCCTCCGCCAGGGCGTGCAGCACCCGGCTGTGCTCGGCCGTGCGGTCCAGGATGATCCGGCGGTACGAAGCGGTCATGCGGCGGGACCCCTTGCCGTCGGCCAGGATGGACCGCAGCTCGTCCATGTCGCCGTCGCGCACCATGCGCCAGAACTCGGCGCCGTCCGCCGGGTCGCTGAGCGGGATACTCACGTTGCGCACGCCCGGCAGCTCCACGTCCCGGCCGTCCAGCTTGTGGTCGGCCGCGTTGCGGAAGTCGAAGACGGTGTGCAGGCCGAGACCGGCGAGGAACGCGGCGTCCTCGGCCGTGGCGTGGGCCAGGTGACCACTGCGGAAGAGCCGCCCGTACCGCACCCGGCGGCCGTCCGAGGTGGGCAGGCCACCCACATCACGGAAATTGCGGATACCCGCCAGCTCGGGCTCCGTCGACGGGGTCTGCGGCAGCTGCTGCGTCACGGTCACTCCTGGGGGCTCTGCCGCGTGCGCGTGTCGCCCGCGGGTCCACTCTCGTGACGATACGACATTGGTTCCTCAGGCAATCATCTCTGTGCGCGCCTGGGCCGCGGGCCCGGGTGCCGGGTCGCTGCTCCCGGCGACGAGGGCTCGACTCGCTTGGCTGTCCCGATGCGGTGGGGGGTGATGGGTGTGCATGTCCGTATTGGGGCTTTTCAGTGAACATGCCCCGCTTGTGCGGCAGATGGGAGCCCTCTCGTGAGCGGGATCTCATCCGTGACGGTGTGTGGTGGCGGGCCATCCGGGTATTCCGTGCCCGGCGCGGAAAGCCAAGATCCGTAATCCACGGAGTGTGACCGGAATTCCTCGCCGAATTTCCCGCACCGAATCCCGTACGCAAGTTGTGGCTTGTTTCCGCCGTCCCGGCTCGCTTAGGTTCACTGCACTCCGGACGGACCGCCTAATCCTGCCGCCGCCCGGAATTCGCACTCACTTCACCGCGTGGCAGGAGCGGGGGAACCAGGTAAGCCGCCGACCGGGAAACCGGCCGGCTCGGGGTGAAGTCGCGCCAGGCGCGACCGGACATCTCCAGTCCGAACCCGACAGCTCACCTCGCAGGCGCCGGAGAGGGAATCCTTCATGCCCATATCGGGTAAGCACCGCCGTCCCAAGTCCAGCACCATCGCCCGTGGCGTCGTCGCCGCGAGCGCCGGCGGAGCCGTCATCGCGCTTCCGCTGCTCGGCGCCACCGGTGCCCACGCCGCGGAACAGGCGGCTCCGGCCACCTCGAAGTCGGCCGCCGCGCACACCACCCCGGCCACCCCGGTCGCGAAGAAGCAGGCCGGCACCACGACCTACTCCGTGGTCTCCGGCGACTACCTGTCGAAGATCGCCGCCGAGCACAAGCTCAAGGGCGGCTGGGAGAAGCTGTACCAGGACAACCGCAAGGTCGTGGGCGAGAACCCGAGCCTGATCTTCCCGGGCATGAAGCTGACGCTCGGCGGCAAGGCCTGGGGCCACGCCCCGGCCACCTCTACGGGCTCCACCACCCCGTCGAAGGCTCCCTCGAAGGCCCCCGTCAAGACCGAGACGAAGGCCTCCACGACCTCCGCCTCGTCCTCCTCCGACGCCTCGTCGTCCGAGGAGACCTCGGCCCCGGCCGCCCAGAGCAACGACTCCGGTTACGTCCACCCGGTCCCGGGCAACCACACCACCGCCTACCGCGCCTCCGGTTCCAACTGGTCCAGCGGCAGCCACACCGGCATCGACTTCCCCGTCTCCACCGGCACCAGCGTGAAGGCGATCACCTCCGGCACCGTCGTCACCGCGGGCTGGGGCGGCGCGTACGGCAACGAGGTCGTCATCAAGCACGCCGACGGCCACTACTCCCAGTACGGCCACATGTCCTCGCTCTCCGTCTCGGCGGGCCAGACCGTGACCGCGGGTCAGCAGGTCGGCCTGTCCGGCGCCACCGGCAACGCCACCGGCCCGCACCTCCACTTCGAGGTCCGCACGGGCCCGGCGTACGGCTCGGACATCGACCCGATCGCCTACCTGGCGTCGCACGGCATCAACGTCTGATCAGGGCAACACCGGTCCGGTAACCCGGATCGGAGCAATGCGAAGAGGGACGGTGCGCGGCGGCGCACCGTCCCTCTGGCGTCGGCTCCCGCGCCGGGAAGCGGTAGGAGGGCGGCACTTGGCGTCGGCCGCACTTATTCCCCCTTTACCAAAAACTGACCGGGTGGTCTATCTCACCACCCGTCAACCCCGTATTACGGTCGCGTAGGTCACAATCGGCGGTGCAGGATATGCCCTTGTGGCAGACGATTCGAACAACATCCAGCAGGGCGTCACCAACCGACAGGGCGCCATCGAGTCGTACGCGGCGATTGGCGACAGCTTCACCGAGGGAGTCGGTGACCCCGGCCCGGACGGAACCTTCGTCGGCTGGGCGGACCGGTTCGCGGTACTCCTCGCGGACCAGCTCCCGGACCCCGAGGCGCCGACGGGCGGCGCGGACTCCGCACACGGGAACTTCAGGTACGCCAATCTCGCCGTACGAGGACGCCTTCTCGACCAGATCGTCGAGGAACAGGTGCCGCGCGCCAAGGAACTCGCCCCCGATCTGGTGAGCTTCTGCGCCGGCGGCAACGACATCATCCGGCCGGGCACCGACCCCGACGACGTGGCCGAGCGCTTCGAGCGCGCGGTCGCCGACCTGACCCGGTCGGTCGGCACCGTCATGGTCACCACCGGCTTCGACACCCGCGACGTTCCCGTGCTGCGCCATCTGCGCGGCAAGATCGCCACCTACACCGCCCACGTGCGGTCCATCGCCGACCGCTACGACTGCCCGGTCCTCGACCTCTGGTCCCTGCGCTCGGTCCAGGACCGGCGGGCCTGGGACAACGACCGGCTGCACCTGTCGCCCGAGGGCCACACCCGCGTCGCGCTGCGCGCCGCCCAGGTCCTCGGCCTCGACGTGCCGGCCGACCCGGACCAGGTGTGGCCGCCGCAGGCACACCGCGGAACGCTCGAAGTACGCAGGGACGACATCCACTGGGCGCGCGAGTACCTCGTCCCGTGGATCGGCCGGCGACTGCGCGGCGAGTCCTCGGGAGACCACGTGGAGCCCAAGCGGCCCGACCTGCTGCCGCTCTGAGCGGCCCCGCGGCCTCAGTCGCCCCGGGCACCCGGGGCGACCGAGGACAGTGGCGACGCCGGTATGCGCTCCAGCACCCCGCCGGCGAAGACGTCGTACAGCGGCAGTGTCTCCAGATGCACATAACCGATGTGACAGTCGCAGACGGCGAGCGGGCAGGCCTGCGGCCCCAACGCCGCGCGATAGCCGCCGTCGTAGAGATTGCCCCGCTCGGCGCGGACGAAGTGGCAGCGGCGCACCGTCCCGTCACCGTCCACCGAGATCACCGACTCCCCGGTCCGGCAGGGCAGACCCGCCGAGCGGTGCGGATGGCGGCTGTACGGGAACAGCGGGTCGATCGCGGTCCACCTCTCCGCCTCCTCGTCCGTATAGGTGTGGCCCTCGGCGGCGTTGACCCAGAGGTAGACCTCCTCGGGCAGGGCCGCCCGCAGCCGCCGCGCCTCGTCGAGATGACCGTCGAGCCCGACCACGCCCACGCTGTGCCGGACGCCCAGGGACGTCAGTTCCCCGCACCGGCCGAGGAACCGCTCGTACGGTGTCTGGCCCGGGTGGTACGTGCACCACAGCGCGATCTTGTCGCGGTCCGCGGCGCCCGCTGCTGCCAGCCACTGCGTACGGCCGCCGAGGTTCGTCTGGACGGCCACCCGTCGGACGTGTGGCAGCCGGGCCAGCTCGACCACGGCCCGGCGGTACCAGGAGCGGACCAGCGCCTCGCCCCACGGGGTGAACAGCACCGAGATCCGGTCATCGGTCTGCGCGGCCACCCACGCCGTGAAACGCTCCAGCGCGGCCCGGTCGGCCCGCAGCTGCTCCCGGCTGTCGCGCCGCTTGGCGAACGGGCAGTACGGGCAGTCGTAGTCGCACGAGGCGAGCGGCCCGCGGTAGAGAATCGTCAGGTCCATGCGGGGCTCACTTCAGTTCGTACGCGGCCATCGCGGCCCGCACGGCAGGGGAGAAGAGGTCGGGGCCCAGGGCGTCGGAGTGGGCGAGCCCCTCGGGCGACAGGCGCAGCAGTCCGGCGGCCGCCGCGTCCCCGTCGAGCCAGCCCCGCGCCTCGAACCGGGCGAGCTCCTTCGGGAAGTCCTCCGCCGGGTCCGTGCCGAAGCGCTCGCGGTACTCGGACACGCGCAGGCCCACGGCCTGCAGGACGGACTGCAGGAGGTGGCGGCGGCGCGCCTCGTCGCCGTCGGTGAACCGGCCGACCTCGGCGTGCGAGAAGTCCTCGGTGGCCGTGTAGCGGTCGATGATGGACCGCACCTCGCGCATCTCCACCGCGTAGTCGAAGGAGTAGTGCAGTTCCGACGTGTACGAACGGGCGCCGCACCCCAGGCCGATCATGCCGTCCGTCTGGCAGGCGTAGTCGTTGGGGCCATCGGTCCGCGGGGCGTCGGCGCGGCGGAACATCCGCATCGACACCTGCTCGTAGCCGTGGGCGAGGAGGTGATCGCGGCCGGCCCGGTACAGCCGCAGCCGCTGCTCGTCCCAGGCGACGTCCGCGGACGCCGCGTCGGCGGCCCCGAGCCTGCCCAGGCCGGTCAGCGGACGGACGTAGAGCGGGTAGAGGTACAGCTCCTCGGGGCGCCACAGGAGTGCCGCGTCCAGCGAGGTGCGCCAGCTCCTCTCGGTCTGGCCGTCGATGCCGTAGATCAGGTCGATGTTGAGGACCGGGATGCGGCTGTCCCTGATCAGGCCCAGGGCCGCCTCGACATCGGTGCGGCGCTGGGGGCGGACCGCCGCACGGGCCTCGGCCTCGACGAAGCTCTGGACACCGATGCTGATCCTGGTCGTCCCGCGGTCGGCGAGGACGGCCAGCCGGTCGGCCGTCGCGGTCGACGGCGAGGTCTCGACGGACAGCGGCACGGACCGCAGGTCGGCCCCCATGCGCTTCTCCGCGATGTCGCACAGGCGTTCCAGCTCGCCGGCGGTCAGGAACGTCGGCGTCCCTCCGCCGAACGCGGCGGCGGCGAAGCGCACCGGTTCCCCGTCACCCAGCGCGTCCCGCACGGCGGTCGCCTGCCGGTCCAGCGCGTCGAGGTAGCGGGTGGTGAGCTCGTCGGGCGCGCCGATCCGGGTGAAGAGGTTGCAGAAGCCGCAGCGGATCTCGCAGAAGGGTATGTGGAGGTAGAGCGAGAGGGCGTCCTTGCTCTCACCCGCCCACAGGTCGCCCAGTACGGGACGCCCGCCGGGGTGTTCGGAGAGACCCCCGTACGCCGTCTTGTGCGGATAGGCGTAGACGTAACTCTGGTACGGACGAGTGGTGTGCGGACTGGTCATCGTGCGGTGGCCCCCGGTTTTGGTGGTTCGAGGAAGAAATGGGCGTACGGAACGGTCCAGACGGACTCGTGACCGAGCCGGTGACCGGTGTAGCCGTCGTCGCCGTATGCCGTGCCGTGGTCGGAGCAGACGATGGCGAAGGCGCGGCGGCGGCTGCTCGCGGCGGCGAAGAGGCGGCCTATGTGGGCGTCCACGTACTCGAGCGCGGCCGCGTGGGTGGCGCGGCTGTCGCCCGCGTCGCGGGTCGCGCCCGGCCGGTGGAACCAGTTCGGCTGGTGCAGCGCCGACACGTTGACGAAGAGGAACAGCCGCCGGCCGGCCGGGAGGTCCCGGACGACCTGCTCGGCACGGCTCACCTGCGCCTCGAACGAGGTGGGCGAGGCCACGCCGAACTCCGGCTCCCAATGGGCCTCCTGGAAAAGCCCGGGCAGGACGGAGCCGAGCGGCGCCTGCCGGTTGAAGAACCCCACCCCGCCGATGCACACCGTGCGGTATCCCTCCCCGGCGAGGGACGACACCAGGTCCGGGGCATCGAAGACGAAGGTGCGCTCCGCCGTGGTCTCACTTCCGGCGAACCTCGCGGCGAACAGCCGGGGATGCGGCCCCGGGGCGGCCGGTGTGGGCAGGAACCCGGCGAAGATCGCCTGGTGCGAGGCGTAGGTGAAGCTGCCGGGAGCATGCCGCTTCTCCCAGACGCCGCCCGGCAGATGCCGGGCCAGATTCGGGATGCGCCCGGCGGCGGCGAGCTCCGCCGCGACGTCGTACCGCAGGGTGTCCAGGGTGACGAGCAGCAGATCGTGGCTGCCCACGACCTCGCTCATGTCGGGGCCGGTGGCGCCGGAAGGGGGCTCAGGGTGTGGTGCTGACACGGCGGTTCCTTGCTCGGTTCAGTACGGCGGCGACCTGCGCCGCGTAGGTGTCCAGGCCCTCGGCGCCGCTGCCCGGCAGACCGGTCAGCCGCGGCAGGAGATCGCCGAAGGCGTTGACCTCGCCGACGGCGAAGCGCCGCCAGCCGGTGGCCGGCAGCAGATCTACGCCCACGCACAGCGTGTCCGGGAAAACGGCGGCCGCCCGCTCGCAGACGGCCAGCGCCTCGGTCCAACTGCCGCCCGCCGTCTCGACGGCGGCCCGCACCTCGTCGAGATCGCCGCGCGCACCGCCGAGGTGCAGATTGGTCATGGGGGAGCGGCTGGTGCGGACGACCGCGTGGGTCGCGCGGCCGTCGACCACCACGACCCGCAGATCCGCGACCCGGCCGCGCTGCGCGGCCTTGGGCAGCCACCGCTCGATGTGCAGCCCGTCCGGGGCGAGCGCGTCGACGATCGCCGCGACCTCCCGCTCCGTCGTGAGGCGGCGCACCCGGAGCGAGTTGTACAGGCGGCCGGCCGGGTCCCGCTCGACCGAGGTGGCTGCCCTGATCCGGCCCGGACCGGCCGTCTCGACAGCCATCACCCCGGAAGCGGAGGATCCGTGCGCGGGTTTCACGAACACCCGCGGCATGCGGTGGTCCGCCATCAGCGCCCGCACATCCGCCCATCCCCGCACCGGGCGCGCGCCCGGCCCCGACGTCGGCGAGGCCGGCACGGGGACGCCCGCCACGTCCAGGGCACGGTGACACAGGCGCTTGTCGAAGAGCACCGCCATGTCGCCTGGGCCGTCCAGCAGGAGCGCCCCGGCCGTCGTCGCGGCCCGGGCCACCTCACGTACGGCGGAAGTGAACCGCGCGTACCAGAGGGCCGAGCCCTCCACCCGCGTCGGGTCGTCGACCCCGCGCAGCAGGTGGTCGACCTCCGGGTCCTCGCCGGGTGAGTCGATGCGCACGGTCTCCCCGGGCAGCAAGGCCGCCCGCCCTTTCAGCACGTCGAGCCACGGCAGCAGCCGGGCCGGCGGCAGCCCGGCGGCGCGTACCGCGTCCTGGAAGAGGCCGGCCCGGCGGCTGCCGGGATTGCCGACGACCGCCAGACGCGGCGCGCTACTCGCTGACGGCGACATAGCGGGGATCGTCGTCCTCGGGGTCCCAGGCGTCCGCCTCGTCGAGATCGACGTGGACGTCCGCGCGGGCGCACATCTCCCGGACGTGCGACATCACCGGATCGGTGAGGTAGTGGTGGTGCAGATCCAGTGAGGCCAGATGTGTGAGGGGCTGACCGTCGAGAAGGGCCAGGGCGCCCGTGTCGCTGAGCGTTCCCATGGACAGGGCCAGCGACTCCAGTTGCGCGACGACCGGGGCCGAGGCCACCGCCGCGGCGATCTCGTCCTGGATCTCGCTGTTCTGCAGCCCGAGGTGGCGCAGGCGGGGGAGGTTCCCGCCGGAGAGGATCGGCCGCATGTCGTCCACCGTGGCGTCGCCTCCGTACCACGAGGCACCGAACCAGAACTCCAGCCGCTCCAGTGCGGGAAGTTCGCTGGCGCCGACCGCTCGGACGACATGGCCGGGCAGCCCCCCGGATTCGAACCTCAGCGACTTCAGGGCCGGATGCCGCACCGGACGCAGCTGCAGCTTCTCCCTGCCGGGGACAGAATCTCCGCCGCCGCGCACCACCAGTTCCTCCAGGCGTGGGAATGCCTCGATCAGCGACGTGATGTCCGACATCTCGATCCATGACACCTCGCACTCCTCACCGATGACATCGGCGAGGAAGAGTGCGCGCAGCGCCGGGAAGCGCTCCGCGTCGCCGGCGATCAGCTCGGCGACGGGAGCGAAGGAGGTGTAGTGGTCCGGCCACCAGGGGCTGATCAGCAGGCCACGGACCCCGACGGGGTCGACCGCCTCCAGGAAGTGCTGCCAGACCTCAGCGAACGCGGGTCCCTCCCAGCCGCAGCCGAGCCGCCAGGCCACGGAGCCCGCCTCGGGCAGGGCGGCCGGGTCCGGACCGTCCTCACCCGGTTGCGGCAGGGTGAAGACCGGCAGACCGTGGAAGATCTCGGGGTGCTCGATGTCCGTCATCGCGTCCTCACTCCGACGCCGTGACGTACCGGCCCTCGGCGCCGCGGTCGCCCCACGGCTCACAGCGCTCCGACAGATCCACTCGCACTCCGTGCGGCTCCAGCGCCTCCCTGACCCGGTGCTCCATGGGCTCGGTGAGGAAATGGTGGTGCAGATCGAGGACGTCGAGATGGGTCAGCGGCTGGCCCTCCAGCAGCGCCGCCGCACCCTCGTCGCCGAGCGTGCCGCAGGAAAGGTCGAGAGTGCGCAGCCGGGCCACGAGCGGGGCCGAGGCGACGGCTGCCGCGATCTCGTTCTCCACCTCGCTGTTGCGCAGGCCGAGATGGTGCAGGGCCGGGAAGCGCGTCCCCGACAGGAGCGGCGCCAGATCCGCCACCTCGGTGTCGCCCCCGTAGGCGGAGACACCGAGCCAGAGGTCGAGCCGCTCCAGCGCGGGCAGTTCACTGTCCAGCACCCCGCGCACCACGTCCACCGGCAGCCCGCCGGCCTCGATGGTGAGCGAGCGCAGCTTCTCGTGCTTCGTGGCCGGGAAGACGAGCGCGGAACCGCCGCGCACCCCGAACTCCACCAGCGCGGGGAAAGCGGTGAGCAGCGCGGTGACATCGCTCTGCTCGATCCAGGAGATCTCCGCCTCCTCAGCGGTCAGATCCCCGACGAACACCGCTTCCAGCGACGTCAGCCGCTCGGCTGCGGCGATGACGAGACCGATCGGGTACGACGACGTCTCCTCGTACGACTCGCCCCACTGACCGATGATCAGCGCGCGGACACCGGCCGGGTCCACCTCGTCCAGGAACGCGGCGAACTCCTGCTCCCAGGTGCGGTCCTCGTCCTCGTACGGCTCGATCGAAACGCGCCAGGCTGCCGCCCCGGCGGCCGGCCGGGGGCTGTCGTTCTCCCCGGACTGGAAATCGACGGCCGGAAGGCCGAGCAACTCGTGCAGGTGGTCCGCATCGGACATGGCCCTGAGCTCCTGATGACGGCGACGGATTGATGTCCGCAAGGTCTATCAAGGCCCACTGACAACGGGGCGACCGGCCCCGCCCGCCGACGCCACGGCCGATTGTCAGACCCTCGCCGTAGCGTTTTCCACGTGGCCGGCACAGCGGGTGCCGCCGCGGAGGGGAGACGTCTGTGTACCGGCAGGGCGACGTACTGATCATGGCGCTGGAGGAGTCCGCGGTGCCCGCGAATCTCCTGGAGGCGCCGGGCGAACTGCGCGACGGGCGGGGCCGGCTGGTGCTCGCGCTCGGCGAGGTCACCGGCCACGCGCACGCGGTGCCGGGGCCCGGACGGCTGATCCGGGAGGGCGGGGTGTTCGGTCCGATGCTGCTCCACCTTCCCGAGGGCGGACGCGTGGTGCACGAGGAACACGCGGTGATCTCGCTGCCGAAGGGCTGGTTCCGGGTCGTGCGCCAGCGCGAGTACGCACCGGGGGCCGTTCGCATCGTCGCGGACTGAGACCGCAAACGCTCACCCAACCGGAAACACCAGAACACCAGAACACAGGAACACAGGACAGGGGACGGGGAACCGATGCAGTACGTGGACTCTTGGCGGGCCGTGGCGGCGGCGACCGGCGCGGCGGACCGGGCGGCGGCCGAGGACGGGGTGCGGCTCGCCTACCGCAGCGCGGGGCTGGCCGAGCCGGCGGAGTTCGTCTGGGCCGATTCGCCCAGGGCCGCCGTCGAGGCGGTGGAGAAGCTGACCGACCCGGGGCGATCCGTCCGGGACGAGGTGCGGACGCGGCCCTGGGCGGAGGAACGGCGCCGGATGTACGACGAGTTGGGCCCGGCCGGCTGGTCCGCGCTGTGGTCCGCCACCGGCGCCCAGCTCTGGGAGACCACGTCGGCGCTCGCCGACCGGATACGGGCCGGGGTCGTGGCGGACCTCACCGTGCGGCCCGAGGACGAGTCGGACGTCCGGCTGCTCCTCCTCGACGCCGTCCTGGGCCAGCATGACGCGGCCTGGCTCGCCGCCTTCGACGGCCGGGGCGACCGGCTCGACGGACTCGCGGCCGTCGCGAGGAACGCGGGCTGGTGGTGGCCGTACGAACGCGCCGTGGTGATGAGCGAACGCCCCCAGGCACTGCACCGGGACGAGGCGGGCCGCCTGGACAGCGGCGAGGGCCCCGCACTCGCCTACCGCGACGGCTTCGCCCTGTACGCCTGGCGCGGCATGCCGGTCCCCGCGGCATTCCTCGCGGAGCTGGGCGCACTGACGCCTGGGCGGATCCGTGCCGAGGACAACGCGGAACTGCGCCGCGTGATGCTGGAGTTCTACGGGTACGACCGCTATCTCACCGAGTCCGGGGCCGAGCCGGTGCACCGGGACGAGACGGGCGTTCTCTGGCGTATTCCGCTCGACGGGGACGAGGACGTGGTCATGGTGGAAGTGGTCAACTCCACGCCGGAGCCGGACGGGACGCATCGTACGTACTGGCTACGGGTGCCGCCGCGCACCAGGACCGCGAAGGAGGGTGTCGCGTGGACCTTCGGGCTCGAGGGCGAGTCGTACGCGCCGGTGCGGCAGACCTGACGGTCCCGGCAGACCTGACGGCCCCGGCGGGGCAGACGGCACCGAACGGCGGGCCGGCGTCAGGGCGGCGCGGTGTCGGGCCGGCCACCCGTGACAGGCCCTCGATCCGTCAGGCCGTCAGGGCCTTCTGGTCGATGCCCAGTTCACGGGCCAGAGCCTCCTCGGCCCACTCCAGCATCGTGGCGCGGGACAGCGGACCGGCGTACGACGTCATCTGCACCGCCAGTCCGTCCAGCAGAGCGGTCAGCCGCCAGGCGACGGACATCGGGTCGTCGCACTCGAACTCACCCGCGGCCGCCCCCTCTTCGATGACCTCGGCCAGCTCCGCCTTCCACTGCTGGTCGAGATCGCCGGCGACATCGCGCAGCGCCGGGTCGCGGAGGGAAGCGGCCCAGCCCTCGATCCACAGCCGCCAGCCCTTGGCCTGGCCCGTCGGCGCGTACCAGCGCACGGCGGCACGCAGTCGGCGGACCGCGCTGGTGCGCCGGCTCAGCAGCTTGCGCAGATGGGCGAGATCGGCTTCGGCGGCGTGCGCGAAGGCGGCGGCGACCAGCTTCTCCTTGGTGGAGAAGTGGTAGAGCACCAGGGCGTTGCTGACCCCGAGCACGGACGCCACGTCGGCGATCCGCACGGCTGCCACACCCCGTACCTCGATCTGCTCGACGGCAGCGCGCAGGAGCTCCTCGCGTCGCTCCGCCACACCCAACCGCACTCTTGCCACGGCGTCACCCTAACCAATGCCCGGTCCGGGGCGGGGCCGGGCCGTCGGTCAGCGGAACCAGCCGAAGCGGTCGGCCATCACCGGCAGCCGGTCGGCGACGACGGCGTGCGCCGCCGCGCGTGGAGTGCAGCCGTCCGCCGCGGCGCGGGCCAGTACGAGTTCGATGAGGGCGCGCATGGAGCGCCGGATGTGCGTGAAGGCCTCGTCCGGGTCGGCGCCGATGTCGCCGAACAGGGTCCACCACCACCAGGCGTTGGTGCCGGAGTTGACGACCACATCGGGCAGCACCGTGATCCCGCGTGCGGTGAGCAGGGCCTCCGCTTCCGGCAGAACCGGCATATTGGCCGCTTCGACGACCCAACGGGCGGTGATCCGGGCCTGGTTCGTCAGGTCGACGGCGTACGACACAGCCGCGGGAACGAGGATCTCCGCGTCCTGGGCCAGCCAGGCGTCGGCGGGCAGCTCCTGATCGGTGTCGCGCAGTACGCCGCGGTCCACCGTTCCGAAGGCGTCGCGTGCACCGAGGAGCGCCTCGATGTCGAGACCGGCCGGATTCGCGAGGGTGCCCTTCACGTCGGCGACGGCGACCACCCGCAGGCCCGCCCGGGACAGGAACCGGGCGGTCGCCCCGCCCATGGTGCCGAATCCCTGGAGACAGACGCGCGCGTCGCCGTACGCGATCCCCGCCCCGTCCAGTGCGGCGAGTGCGGACTCCGCGACTCCGCAGCCGCCGGCCAGCTCGCCCAGGCCGATGCCGTCGACCTCGAGGGCGAAGGCGTCGGCCAGCCGCCGGCGCGCCGCGGCCTCGTCGTCGAGCAGCGGGTAGACCGCCTGGACGGTGGAGACGAGCCCGGCTTCCGTGGCGGCCCGGTCGACGAGGTCCTGGGTGAGCCCCAGGTCCTCGCCGGTCGTCCAGACGCTCTCCACGTAAGGGCGGACCGCACGCAGATAGCGCACCAGAATCCCGTACGCCGCCGGGTCGCGGGGGTCGCAGTCGATCCCGCCCTTCGCCCCGCCGAGCGGTATGTAGCGCGCCCCGGGCCGGTCCGCGTCGAAGTGGAGCGCCTCGTTCATGGTCATGCCGCGGGCCAGCCCGGCCACCTCGTCCAGGGTGCAGCCCGCCCGCATGCGCAGTCCGCCGCTGGACACGCCGCGCACCAGCCGGTCGATGACGAGGTGCCCCTGCCGGCCCGTGACGTGGTCCGTCCAGGTCAGCGAGATCAACGGGGCGGGCGGGGACACCGGAGATGTCGTCATCGGGGACACTCCTCGGTCGAGGACGATCGGGGCGGGCCCGGGGCGGCGGTGCCGGGGTTCCAGGCATGACAGGGATTTCAGGCATCCGGGGGAACGGACGCGCGGTTGCCGACACCGGTCGACAGCCCTCTACTGAATCGCCAGTCAGTATCGGGAGAGCGGGGCGCCCTGTCAATGAGGCCTGGGCCGCGTCGCCGGTCAGTGGTCGGAGGGCGCCGGGGACTGGCGTCGGCCGCGACCGGCACGGTGTCACCCGGCCCGGCCACCGTGGCCGGAAATGGACGTACGCGGGACGAGTCCGGCCCGATCCGGAATCCTGCGGGCGGGCCGGACGTTGGGTCCGGCATGACGGGATTCGACGCAGAGCAGCAGGAATTGCTTCGGCTGGTCGCCGAGGAGGACGGCGGTGTGCTGGTCACGCTCAGGCGGGACGGCAGGCCGCAGCTCTCCAATGTCAGCCACTTCTACTACCCCGATGAGCGCATTGTCCGCGTCTCGGTCACCGAGGACCGGGCGAAGACCCGGAACCTGTCGCGTGACCCCCGGGCGAGCTACCACGTGACCAGCCAGGACCGCTGGGCGTGGACGGTCGTGGACGGTACGGCCGAGCTCACCCCGGTGGCCGCCGACCCCGACGACGCCACCGTGGAGGAACTGATCACGCTCTACCGCGACGTCCAGGGCGAACACCCCGACTGGGACGACTACCGCAAGGCCATGGTCAGGGACCGGCGCATCGTCCTGCGTCTTCACGTCGAGCACGTGTACGGGCAGCGGCGTGGCTGAACGGGTCCTTCCGGAGTGCCGCCCCGTCGGGTGTTCTGCTCTCGCGCAGTCGTCCACCCTGTCCATAATGAGACGATACCGACTCCCTCAGGAGATCTTGTGACCGGCGCCGCCCCCAAGCTTCCGCTCCGCACCAGGCTGCGCGCCCTGCGTCCCGCAGCCTTCGGGGCCGACCCGGAAGGCGCCCGCATGGAGCGCATCCGCCGCTCCCCCCATTTCTCCGACGGGACGTTTCAGAACCCGGTGGGGGCGAGGATCAGACCGTCGGGATCGGCCCTGGAGTTCGCGAAGGTCTACTTCCGCAAGGAGGAGCGGGTCCTCAGGACGCCGGACGGGACCGTACCCGTGCACGCCACGACTCTCGCCGACCTCGCCGAGCCCCCCGCGTCCGGCCTGCGGCTCACCTGGATGGGGCATTCCAGTGTGCTCGCCGAGATCGACGGCCGGCGCGTCCTCTTCGACCCGGTGTGGGGCGAGCGCTGCTCGCCCTTCGCCTTCGCCGGTCCCAAGCGGGTGCACCCCGCGCCGCTGCCGCTCGGCGCACTCGGCCCGGTCGATGTGGTGGTGATCTCCCATGACCACTACGACCACCTCGATCTGCCGACGATCCGCTCCCTGGCGGACACCGCCACGGTCTTCGCGGTGCCGCTCGGGGTCGGCGCCCACCTGGAACGCTGGGGTGTGCCTGCGGACCGGATCCACGAACTCGACTGGAACGAGTCCACGACCGTTGCGGGAATCAGCCTGACCGCCACGCCGGCGCGGCACTTCTGCGGCCGCGGTCTGCGCAACCAGCAGCACACCCTCTGGGCCTCCTGGGCCGTCGCGGGTCCCGAGCACCGGATCTTCCACAGCGGTGACACCGGGTATTTCCCCGGGTTCAAGGAGATCGGTGCCGAACACGGCCCCTTCGACGCCACCATGATCCAGATCGGCGCGTACAGCCAGTTCTGGCCGAAGGACCGGACGGACAGCAAGCCGGAACCGGGCGCCTGGCCGGACATCCACATGAGCCCCGACGAGGGGGTTCAGGCCCATCTCGACCTTCAGGGCGGCGACCCGTCGGCGGGTGTCATGCTGCCGATCCACTGGGGTACGTTCAACCTCGCCCTTCATCCGTGGGCCGAACCCGCCGAATGGTCCATGCGCGCCACGCAGTTCGCGGGTGTGGCCATGGCGGCCCCGCGACCGGGCCAGCCGTTCGAACCGGCGTCCACTCCGGCCGTCGAGCCGTGGTGGCGCGATGTCGCGGCCGAGCCGGCGCCGGGCTGGGGGAACTGGCCGCCCGTTCACGTACAGCTTCCCGGCGGAGCCAAGGCCGCAGCCCTCCCCGACCGCGACCGGGACCGGGCGCCCCAGACCTGAGCCGGACCCACCCCACGGGCACTCGGTCCTGGGCCGGGCACCCACCCCCGGGACGGGCACTCGGTCCTGAGTCGAGCACCCACCCTGAAACGGCCGCGCCGGCCGTTCCGCGCTGACGGCCGTCCCGGCCGAGGCGCCGGGACGGCCGGCGCAGTGCTGTCCGGGGCCGGGCAGGGCGGCTTTCCGCACGCCCGCCGGTTCCCCGCCGTACAGCAACCGCCCGGCGAAATCGGTCGCTCGTGCGAGAGGTCATACCAGAGCGGGACGGATGGCGGGCAAGTTCCACAACTGCCCGTCGCACCCTCACGCCGGGCGACTACCGTGTGTGCCCGGTGATCAACGGTGGGCTCATATTCTCCGAGCCTGCCCGGCCGCTGACCCGAGAATGACCGACCACCGTAGGTGCCACCACATGAATGCCGATTCCTGGGGCCCCACGTACCGAGGACGCTGATGTCTCAACTTCGCGCACCCGAAGCGCGACCGGAACGACGAGAGGGCGGGCGGCACGGCCGACCGGGTCCCCGTTCCCACTCGGCCGCGGCCAGGCCGCGCGCTGCCCGGCCGTCCCCCGAGGCGCGTATACGCCCCCAACTCCTGCGCACCGCAGTGCTGCCGGCCGTCGCCGTCGCACTGGCCGGCGCCGCGGCCGTCATCTTCACCGCCCGCTCCGGCGGCGCCCCGCCGTCCACCGCGCTCTGGACGGCGCTCGGCGCCGCGGGCGCGCTGGCGCTCGCCGCGATGGTGGCCGCCTTCCTGGCCGCCAACCGGGTCGCCACCACCGTCCTCGGACGCTGTCTGGCCCTGCGCCGTGCCAGCGCGCAGGGCCAGGCCGAGCTGCAACGGGTGGTGGAACAACTCCGCAACGGCGAACCCGTGCCTGCGCGGCGCGCGCCTCAGCCCGCCGCCCCCGGCAGTGACCCCTTCGAACTGCTCGCGCAGGAGATCGGACGCCAGCAGGAGGGAGCCGTGTCCGCCGTCGTCCAGGCGTCCCGGCTGTCCGACCACACCGGCGAGGACCAGAAGGTCGAGGTGTTCGTCAACCTCGCCCGGCGGCTCCAGTCGCTCGTGCACCGCGAGATCCAGCTGCTCGACGAGCTGGAGCACCAGGTCGAGGACCCCGATCTCCTCAAGGGACTCTTCCACGTCGACCACCTGGCCACGCGCATCCGCCGGCACGCCGAGAACCTCGCGGTCCTCGGCGGCGCCGTCTCCCGGCGGCAGTGGAGCAACCCGGTCACCATGACGGAGGTGCTGCGCTCGGCGATCGCCGAGGTCGAGCAGTACCCGCGGGTCAAACTCGTGCCTCCGATCGACGGAACGCTCCGCGGGCACGCCGTGGCCGACGTGATCCACCTGCTGGCCGAACTCGTCGAGAACGCCACGGTGTTCTCGGCCCCGCAGACCCAGGTGCTGCTCCGTGCCCAGCGCGTCACCGCGGGCCTCGCACTGGAGGTGGAGGACCGGGGCCTCGGCATGCCCGGCACCGAGCAGAAGCGGATGAACGCCCTGCTCGCGGACCCCGACCAGGTCAACGTCGCCCGCCTGCTCCAGGACGGCCGGATCGGGCTGTTCGTGGTGGCATCGCTGGCTCGCAGGCACGGCATCGCCGTACGTCTCCAGAGCAACATCTACGGGGGCACCCAGGCGGTGCTCGTCCTGCCGCAGTCCCTGCTCGGCGCCGACGAGGATGTGTCCGCCGATGCCACCGGCGCACCCGCCCCGCCCCTCGGCCCCGTGCATCGCCCCCCGCCCCCGGAGGACACCGCCGGACGCCGCGGTCCGGCCCCCGGTCCGGCCCCCGCCCCCGAGCCGGAGCGACGCCCCCACGTGCCGCAGCAGCAACAACTGCGGCTGCACCAGGGACCGAACCAGGGACCGAACCAGGCACCGCAGCAGACGCCGCGGCAGGGCGAGGGACCGCCTCTCCCGCTGCGCGCCGAGCGCCTCGACCGGCCCACCCCCGCCGACGCGGTCCCCGGCGTCCGGTCCACGGACGACGACTTCCCCGGGCTCCCGCAGGGGACCGGGGCCGTGCGCGGCACGATGGGCAGGCCCCAGCTCCCCAGGCGGGCCAACCAGGAACACCTGGTCCCGCAGCTCAGAGAGGCGCCCGCACCGCGCGCCGAGGAGGAGCACACCCTGCACGACCCAGGTCTGGTGGCGGCCTTCCGGCGCGGCATCGACCTCGCCGAGGCGCGTGCGGAGTCCGAGGCGGAGCCCGCACCGGACGCCACCGGCCCCGGGTCCGGGACATCCCCGGACGCTGGAACGGACAACGGACTGCACGCCGGACCGGACACCGGCGGCCGCGGGGACGCGCGGACCGGCCGGGAGGCCCCGGCGCGGGAACGGGTACCACTGGAGCCGCTCCCGGTCCGCGGCGCCGCCCCGGTGAAACTCCTGCGGGCCGGCTCGTACCACAGCGATCAGGACCCACTCGAAGCGAACGCGAACACCACCCACCCGAACACCACCCACCCGAACACCACCCACCCGAACACCGCCCACGCGAACACCACCAACCTGAACACCACCAAGGAGTAGATGCGCCATGGCAACCGATATGCCGTCCGGTCAGGTCTCGGACCTCGACTGGCTGCTGAGCGGGCTGGTACAGCGCGTTCCGTACACGCGCAGTGCGGTCCTGCTCTCCGCCGACGGGCTGGTGAAATCCCTGCACGGCATGGATGCCGACAGCGCCGACCACATGGCCGCGCTGGCCGCAGGGCTGTACTCTCTCGGCCGGAGCGCCGGGGCCAGATTCGGGGACAACGGCGAGGTCCGCCAGGTGGTGGTGGAGCTCGACTCGACGCTCCTGTTCGTGGCCACCGCCGGCTCCGGCACCTGTCTGGCCGTCCTCGCCGGGCGGAACGCCGACGCCGCCGTTCTGGGCTACGAGATGACGATGCTGGTCAAGAGCGTCCGGCCCTATCTGATGACACCGACGAGACAAGCGGCCGGAGCGCCGGGCGCCGCGGGGCTGTGACCATGCCGGCCACGCAGGACGGGCCGCTGCTCGACGATGCGGCAGGCCGCCTCATCCGCCCCTACACCGTGAGCAACGGCCGTACCCGTCCCACGACCGTGCTCGACCTGCTCTCCCTGGTGATGGCCACCGGGACCGTCCCGCAGACACATCTCGGCCCGGAGCACTCCGTGGCGCTCGGGCTGTGCGGAGGCCCCACCTCGGTGGCGGAGATCGCCGCGCATCTGCGGCTGCCCGCGGTCGTCACCAAGGTCCTCCTCTCGGACCTGGTCGACTGCGGCGCGGTCACCGCGCACCCGCCCGCCTTCCAAGACATGCCCACCGACCGATCCCTGCTGGAGGCAGTGCTCGATGGCTTACGACGACAGCTCTGACGGCTTCGACGGCTCCGCCCCGTACGCGGGTACCGCAAGCCCAGGACACGTCGGCTACGCGGCCGCCCCGGGAAGCGGCGGGTACGCGGACCATGCGGACAACGGAGGGTACGGGGACCCTTCGGACGACGGCGGGCACGACGACCGCGCCGGCACGTCCGGATTCGCCGGCACGTCCGGATTCGAGGAGGCCACCGGCAGCCCCGAGGGCTTCCCCGTCGCGCTCAAGGTGCTCGTGGCCGGCGGATTCGGTGTCGGAAAGACGACCTTCGTCGGCGCGGTCAGCGAGATCGCGCCCCTGAGCACGGAGGAGTTGCTGACCCAGGTCAGTGCGGCGACGGACAGTCTCGAAGGCATCGAGTCCAAGACCTCCACCACCGTGGCGATGGACTTCGGCCGCATCACGCTGGACGAGCAGCACGTGCTCTATCTGTTCGGCACGCCCGGGCAGGAGCGCTTCTGGTTCATGTGGGACGAGCTCTCCCAGGGCGCGCTCGGAGCGGTCGTGATCGCCGACACCCGGAGACTGGAGGAGTGCTTCCCGGCCGTCGACTTCTTCGAACGGCGCGGGATCGGATTCATCGTGGCCGTCAACGAGTTCGACGGCGCCTTCCGGTACGGCCCCGAGGAGGTGCGGGCAGCCCTCGACCTCGCCCCGGCGGTCCCGGTCGTCCTCTGCGACGCACGCATCGCGAGTTCGGGCACCGGTGCCCTGGTGACGCTGCTCCAGCACCTCATCAACGCCACCGCCGAACCCGCGCCAATGGCCGGCCACGGAAGCTACGGAGCCCATCCGTGACGACCCCGCACGCCCTCGGGCGGCTGCTGCTGACACCCGTCGACAGCGACGCCCAGGTCCGGACCCAGCGGCTGCGCAGCCTCGGCCTGGGGGAGCGGGCCGATGCCTCGTTCGACAACTTCGACGCCTTCGCCGACAGGGTGGCCGAAGTGACCGAGGTGCCCTTCTCGATGGTCAACTTCATCGACGGGAACCGCCAGTTCCACGCGGGGCTGCACACCCCGGCGGGCACCTGGAAGGGCTCGGACCTGGGAGCGGCGGCGGCCGGGAGCGGACGCCGAGGGCGATACGTGGCCCTCGACCACGGCTACTGCCCGCACGTCGTCGTCCGGCGCAAGGCGCTCGTCCTGGAGGACGTGTGCGACTACCCGCGCTTCGCCGGAAACCCGGTCGTCGACGACATAGGCATCCGCTCCTACCTCGGGGCGCCGCTCATCGACCGCACGGGCATCGCCCTGGGCGCCGTCTGCGCCGTCGACGTCGTGCCCCGCCCGTGGGGACGGGCGGGGCTGGAAACGATCAAGTCCCTGGCGCAGGAGCTCGTCGGGCACATCCACCAACGGGAGGACAACATCTTCGGACTATGACCGGCGGCCGCCGAACGCTGACCCCCGACCCCCGAACGCTGACCCCCGACCGCCGAACTCCGAACCCCGATCGTCGTCCGGCGGCCGCCGACCCCCGACCGCCGGGCCCGCGCTCGGAGTTCGGCCGTGCGTCTCACACCTTCAGAAACCCGCCGATCCGCTCCCTCAGACCGCGCGGGTCCAGACCGTGCGCCGCGAGGTGCTCGTCCATCTGCCCGTACCGCCGCAGTTCCTCCCGGGCCACGCCGAGACCCAGGATCCGGTGGGGGACGGCGGCGAGCGCGTCGTTGGCGGCGCTCGTCGAGGTCCCCGCCAGGTACGGCTCGACGAGCACGGCATCGGCGGTGGTCCGGTCGCCGACCGCCCGGCGCAGCCCGTCGGCGTCGAACGGCCGCACGGTGGTCGCGTACAACACGGTCACGTCGAGTCCTTCCGTCGCGGCCAGGACGTTGTCGAGCATCGGCCCGACGGCGATCACCACACCCTCCGTGCCCTCACGCACAGTGGCGAAGCCGCCCGTCCCGCCGACCGGGCGCCCGCGGTTATTGGACTGGAGCGACAGGCGCACGTACACCCGCCCTTCCCCTGCCACCGCCTCCCGCAGAAGCGTCTCGGCCTCGTCGGGGTGCCCCGGCACGTGCACGGTCCAGCCGTCCAGGGTGTCCATGAGGGCGACATCGCCGGGCGCCATATGGGTGAACCCTCCGGCCGGCCAGTCGTACGAGGCCCCGGCGCTCACCAGCACGCCGCCGACCCCCTGGTGTCCGAAGTCCAGCTTCACCTGCTCGAACGGCCGCTCCACCAGAAAGCTCGCGAAGGTGTGCACGACCGGCCGCATGCCCGTGAGCGCCATCCCGGCCCCGGCCCCGATGAGCAGCTGCTCGCGGATACCGACATTGACGACCCGGTCGGGATGGTCCCGCTCGGCACGGCCGAATCCGTCCCGGCTGATCTCGGCCAGCACGAGCGCCAGGCGCGGATCCTCGTCGAGCAGCCGCGTGGTGGTGGCGATGAAGCGGTCACGCATCGTGTCCATGGGGGTCTTCCTCTTCTTCCTTCGTACGTGGATGAGCGGACGGCGCGAGCGGTCAGCGCTTGGGGGCGACCCGGGCGACCACGGCCCGCGGCTGTCCGGGGTGCGGCGCCGTGAAGGCCGCGTACAGCGCTTCGTGGTCCCGGCCGTCCACGGACTCGACCGACCAGCCCGCGGTCGTGAACCGCTCGGCGATCCCGCCGGGGCGTCCGTACGTCGCCGAGGCGTTGTCGATCACCACGGCGTGCAGCTGCTCCAGGCCGGCCGGACCGGCGTAGGCGATCGCCTCGTGATTGCTGCCCTCGTCCAGCTCGGCGTCGCCGGTCAGCACCCACACCCGCGGCGCGGTCAGCCCCTGGGCCCGCAGCCCCAGCACGCTTCCCACGGCCAGCGGAAGCCCGTGACCCAGCGACCCGCTGCCGATCTCGGCGCCGGGCACCAGCAGCCGGTCGGGATGGTGGCCGAGCGGCGATCCGTACGAGCCGAAGCCCGCCAGCAGGTCCTCGTCGAGGAAACCGTGAGCGGCGAGGACGGCGTAGTAGGCCATCGGTCCGTGCCCCTTCGACAGCAGGAAACGGTCCCGGTCCGGAGCGTCGGCGGTCTCCGGTGTCACCCGCAGTACCCGGTCGTACAGCACCCACAGTGCGTCGAGGGTCGAGGTGGCGGCTGGTCCGTGCTTCTCGTCGCCGGTCATCAGGCTCATCAGCCGGGGCAACTCGCGGTAGGCGGGTGCCGGTGCGGTGGTCGTCGTGTTCGTCATGCGCTCAGCGTTCAACGTCAAGCGCGGTTGAGGTCAAGGGGCGAAAGGTGTTCGTGACCACCTGCCGAAGTGCGGTATTGTTCTCATGCGCGTTCGGCCAGGGGAAACCCCAGGTCAGGCGGGTATCGGGACGTGGCGCAGCTTGGTAGCGCACTTGACTGGGGGTCAAGGGGTCGCAGGTTCAAATCCTGTCGTCCCGACTGTGCGGAAACGCAGGTCGGAGGCCGTTCTCTCATCCATGAGAGGGCGGCCTTTCGTGCGTTCGGGGTGTGCTGGGGTCGCAAGGCGATCGCCCACCTGGACTGTGAGGTATGGCAGGTCATGGACCGTGACCGGGGGCGCCGGCTTCCTCGGACCGTCGGCGGAGTCGGCCGAGTACCGGATGCGGCCCGAGCGGCCGACCGTCGGGTCAGCAGGAGGCAGCCGCCGACCGGGGGACGGCTCACTGGATCAGCTCGACGTGCGGATGATCCGGGGATGCCGGGCAGACGTGCAGCCCCGGATCAGCTCTCCGAGTGCGGTGCGCGGCCGCTCACCAGGCTCCGGCGCGCCCCGCCGCCCCCTCCGTGCTCTCGCGCAGGACGAGCCGGTGCGCCACGACGCGGTCCTGCGTGCCGCCCGCGTCGTCAGGCAGCGGATCAGGACGCGTGGCCTCGTCGATGCGACGCAGGAGCAGGTGCACCGCCACCCGGGCCACCGCCTCCTTGTCCGGGGCGACCGTGCTCAGCGACGGCACGCTGAACCGGCCGCCCTCGACGTCGTCGAACCCGATGACGGCCACGTCTTCCGGTACCCGCGCCCCATAGGCGTGCAGCGCGCGCAACGCCCCGAGTGCCAGCTGGTCGTTGAGGCACAGCAGTGCGTCCGGACGGACCCCCTCGGTCAGGACCCGGTGCACGGCGGACGCCCCGTCACTCATGTGGAACGCGTCCACCGGCAGCAGGGACGCCGGGTCGTATGGGACGCCCGCTTCGGCCAGCGCGGTGCGGTAACCGCGGGTGCGTGCCTGAGCGGTGCCGACGCAGCCGTCGTCCCGCCCGCCGACGGTGAGGATGTGCCGGCGTCCCAGAGCGAGCAGGTGCTCGGTGGCCTCGCGGGCCGCGCGTTCGTTGTCGATCGCCACATGGTCGGCGCCTGCCGTCAGCAGTTCGCCCAGCAGGACGGTCGGCGGGGGCCCGGCGTGCGCGTGCAGATCCTCCGGCGCGAGGGCGAGCGGGCTGAGGATGACACCGTCCACGAAGTCGGAACCGAAGCCCGCCAGTGCCGCCTTCTCCCGCTCGCGGTCCCCGCCGGACTGGTGGATCAGTACGGTCAGGGAGCGACTTTCGGCCTCGCGGACGACGTGCTGGGCCAATTCGGCGAAGTACGGGACGTCGAGTTCGGGCACCACCAGGGCGATGATGCCCGTCCGCCCACTGCGCAGGTGCCGTCCGGCGAGGTTGATGCGGTAGCCGAGGTGGTCGATGGCCTCCTGCACCACCCGCCGGGTCCGGTCGGACACGTGGATGTAGTCGTTGAGCACGTTGGACACCGTTTTCTCCGACACACCCGCGTGCCGTGCGACGTCCTTGATCCTCGGCCGTGCCACCCGCAACCTCCCCGCCCCTCGGTACCCGCCGAGTCTATGCGGTGCCCTGTGGCGAGCCCGGGACGGCTCCGTGGCAGGGAACGCGGGGGTGTCACCCGCACAGGTAATGGCTCAGCTCTTTACAGCCAATGTACATCGATGTAAAAACAGGTCACCGCACCGGGAGATCCGGCGCGGATCACCTGATGTGCACGGGCGGCCGACGGCTGCCGTGCCGATGGCCCCTGCCGTCGGCCGGGCACGTCGTCCGGCCATCGAAAGGTCAGTGATGAACCCTGCACCCCCTGCCCGAGGGCTGCTTGGCGCCGGGAGCCCCGCTCCGTCGCCGGACATGGGCCGCCGTCGGCTGCTGCGCTACGGGACAGCCGGGGCGGCGGCGCTGCTGGCCGCGGGCCCGCTGGCCGGCTGCGCGTCGCCCGCCCGTGCCGGTGAGGCCTCCGCGCTGAAGGTCTGGGACCTTTTCCAGGGCGGCGACGGCATGCTGATGGACGAGATGATCACGGCCGTCTCGCGGGGGGCCGACGGTTTCGACGTGGACCGGACGATCCTGGACTGGGGCCCGTCGTACTACACCAAACTCGCCATGTCGGCGGCCGGCGGCCGGGCATCGGACGTGGCCGTGCTGCACCTGTCCCGTCTGGCCGGATACGCCCCCGGCGGCCTGCTCGACCCCCTCGACCTGGGCCTCCTTGCCGAATTCGGCGTATCGGACAAGGACTTCGCCCCCGCGGTGTGGAAGCGCGCCCAGCACGACGGCACGGTCTATGCGATCCCGCTGGACGTACACCCCTTCATCGTCTTCTACGACAAGGACGCGGCCGGGAAGGCGGGGCTGCTCGACGCGTCCGGCGACCTGGCACCGATGGGCTCACCCGAAGCGTTCCTGGACGCCGGGAAGAAGCTCGCCGAGGTCACGGGCAAGTCCGGCATCGCCTTCGGGCACGTCACCGACACCGCTCAGAGCTGGCGCCAGTTCGCGGCGCTCTATGCCCAGACCGGCGCCTCCTTCACCCTGCCCGACGGCGGCCCGCCGAAGATCGACATCGAGGCCGCGGTGAAGGTCGTGACCTTCATGAAGCAGCTCTTCGACGGCCGCACGAACCCCAACAACCTCGACTACAACGGCGCGATGGCCGCGTTCATGGACGGCCGCAGCGGCATGATCATGGCGGGGGAGTGGGAGCTGCCGACGTTCCGGAAGTCGGGTATCAAACACCTTGGCGCGGCCCCCTTCCCGCAGGTCTTCGACCGGCCGGCCGTCTACGCCGACTCGCACAGCTTCGTCCTGCCGCACCAGGACGCCCCCGACCCTGCCCGGCGCCGCGAGGCGCACCGGTACATCGCCGAGATCGTCAAGCAGAGCCTGACCTGGGCGAGCGCAGGGCACATCCCGGCCTACCTGCCGGTCCAGGCCCGCCCCGAGTACGCGAAGCTCGACCCTCAGTCCGCCTACGCGGCCGCGGCCGAGATCGCCGTACTCGACCCGCCGAACTGGTTCGCCGGAGCCGGCGGCAACTTCCAGAACCGCATGTGCCAGCCGCTCCAGTCGGCGCTGCTCGGCAACTCCACCGCCGAGCACGCGGTACGGCAGATGGTCCGGGAAGCGGACAACCTGCTGCACCAGCCCAACCCGGTCGCCTGACGACAGCCGAAGGAGCCGCATCGTGACCACCACCGCGCCCGCCGGAGCCCCGGCGCCTCCGCGACTCGCCACCACCCCGCCGGCGCCCAGGCGCCGCCTCTCCCTCACGGGAAGCGGAGGGCTGTTCGTCCTGCCGTTCCTGGTGTTCTTCGGTCTCTTCCTGGTCTGGCCCGTGGTCCAGGGCCTCTGGATGAGCCTCACCGACGCCTCCCTCACCCTGCACGACCCGGAATTCGTCGGCTTGGCGAACTACGCCGAGGCGTTCGGGGACCCGGACGTCTGGAGCAGCCTCGGCAACACCGTCCTGTTCACGGTGATCTCCTGCGTACCGCTCGTCCTGGTGGCCCTGGCCATGGCTCTGCTCGTGCACAGCGGGCTCGCGGGCCAATGGGTGTGGCGGCTGGCCTACTTCGCACCGTACCTGCTGCCTGTCACGGTGGTCACCCTCATCTGGACGTGGCTCTACCAGCCGGACATCGGCCTCGGCAACCAGGTGCTGACGTCTCTGGGACTGGAACCCGTCGGCTGGCTGTCCGACGAGTCGGTGGCGATGTGGTCCGTCGCCGCCCTCACGGTCTGGTGGACGGTCGGCTTCAACTTCCTGCTCTACCTCGCCGCCCTCCAGTCCCTGCCCGTCACCTACGACGAGGCCGCCGCGCTCGACGGCGCCGGCGCCTGGCGGCGGCTGTGGTCCGTCACCCTGCCTCAGCTCCGCCACACCACCGTCCTGGTGGGCATGCTCCAAGTCCTCGCCTCGCTCAAGGTGTTCGACCAGATCTACATCCTCACCAAGGGCGGGCCCAACGGCTCCACCCGCCCGATCCTGGAATACGTCTACGACGTCGGCTTCACCGGATACCGGCTGGGCTACGCATCGGCGGTCAGTTACGTCTTCTTCGCGATCGTCATCGTCGTCTCCCTCATACAACTCCGTCTCTTCCGTCAGGAGCGCTGACCGTGTCCGCCATCTCCGCCCCCGTCCGCCGGCGGCACCGCGAAGAGTCCGGGTCGCCTCTGCTGCTCGGCCACGGACGGCTGCCCCGTGTCCTCGCCTCGACCGCGCTGACCGTCCTCGCCGTCGTCTGGCTGCTGCCCTTCCTCTGGGCGGTCGCCACCTCGGTGCAGAGCGAGCAGGACGTGATGAAGTCGGGTCTGTCCCCGTTCAAGGGAGCCTTCACGCTCTCCGCCTACCGGCAGATCCTGGAGCGTGGCAACGTTCCGACCTGGGCGTTCAACAGCGTTCTGATAGCCGCTCTGGTCACCGCTCTCACCGTGGCCGTCTCGACGCTCGCCGCGTACGGGCTCTCCCGCGGCACCTTCCGCGGGAGGCGCACCCTCCTCGCCGTCACCGTCGCCGCGATCATGGTCCCGCCGCAGCTGCTCATCGTTCCGCTCTTCAAGCAGATGACGATGTTCCATCTCGTCGACACCTACGCGGCCGTCATCCTGCCGCAGGTCGTGGCACCCATGATGGTCTTCATCCTCAAGCGTTTCTTCGACGGCATCCCCCGCGAACTGGAGGACGCCGCCCGCATCGACGGTGCCTCCGAACTGCGGGTCTTCTGGTCGATCGTGCTCCCCCTGTCCCGTCCGATCGTCTCCGCCGTCGCGATCTTCGTCTTCATCGGGGCGTGGAACAACTTCATGTGGCCCTTCATCGTCACCAACGACCCGGATCTCATGACGCTTCCGGTGGGCCTCGCCACCGTCAAGGACGCCTACGGCATCCAGTACGCCCAGGCCATGGCATCCGCCCTCCTGGCCGCCCTCCCGCTGATCGTGATGTTCCTGCTCTTCCAGCGGCGCATCGTCAACTCCGTGGCCACGACAGGCCTCGGCGGCAGCTGACCCGGGCGATTCCGTCCTTCCGCGCGCCGGCCTCCCGGCCGGCCGCCATCACCATTTGACTGGAGCACCTGTGCACACCCCCTCCGTCCCCCGTCCGGAGTACCCGCGGCCGCAGTTCGTGCGTCGCGACTGGCTCAACCTCAACGGGACATGGCAGTTCGAGACCGACCAGGGGGACAGCGGTCTCGAACGAGGACTCCTCGACCGCGACCTCACCGACGAGATCCTGGTCCCCTTCGCGCCCGAGTCCGAGCTGTCGGGCGTCGGCAACACCGACTTCCTGGAAGCCGTCTGGTACCGGCGGCGGTTCACCCCGCCCGCCGAGTGGGCGGGCCGCCGGGTGCTGCTGCACTTCGGCGCAGTCGACCACGACACCACCGTCTGGGTCGACGGCATAGAAGCGGTGCGCCACCGGGGCGGGTTCACGCCCTTCACCGCCGACCTCGGTGACCTCGCCGCGGCCGGCCGCGAGGTGGAGATCACCGTCCGCGCCCGCGACCCGAAGTCCGGACCCCAGGCCCGCGGCAAGCAGGCGACCGAGTACGCCAACCACGACTGCAACTACACGCGTACGACAGGCATCTGGCAGACCGTCTGGGCCGAACCGGTCCCCGACACCCACCTTCGACGCCCCCGTATCACCCCCGACCTGGCCGGCTCCGCCTTCGCCCTGGAACTGCCCCTGTCGTCCAATCGCCCCGGCCATCGGGTGCGCGCCGTTCTCCGTGACGACGCGGGCGAGGTCTGCCGCGCGGAAACGCGGGCCGATCTGGATCTGGCACCCCGCCTGCACATGGCCCTCCCGCAGGACCGGCGCCGCGAATGGAGCCCGGAGGACCCCTTCCTGTACGGCCTTCGGCTCGAACTCCTCGATGCCGAGGGCGAAGTGGCCGACGCCGTCGACAGCTACGCGGGCCTGCGCGCCGTCGGCATCCGGGGCAGGACCGTGCTCCTCAACGGCCGGCCACGCTTCCAGCGCCTCGTCCTCGACCAGGGCTGGTACCCGGACGGCCTGATGACCGCCCCCTCCGACGAGGCCCTCGTCCGGGACATCGAACTGGCCATGGAGGCGGGCTTCAACGGGGCCCGGCTGCACCAGAAGGTCTTCGAGGAGCGCTTTCTCCACCACGCCGACCGGCTCGGATACCTGGTCTGGGGTGAGTTCGGTGACTGGGGCTGCGAGACCGGCGGGTCCTCGGGCGACAACCAGCGGCCCGACGCCTCGTTCGTCGCCCAGTGGCTCGAAGCCGTGGAACGCGACTACTCGCACCCCTCGATCATCGGCTGGTGCCCGCTGAACGAGACGTACCAGAAGCTCCACGACCGCATCACCCAGCTCGACGACGTGACCCGCGCGATGTTCCTCGCCACCAAGGCCATGGACAGCTCCCGCCCGGTGATCGACGCCTCCGGCTACTCCCACCGGGTCCTGGAGACCGACGTCTACGACTCCCACAGCTATGAGCAGGACCCCGCCGCCTTCCGCGCGCTCGTGTCCGGCCTCGCCAAGGGCGAGCCCTTCGTCAACACGCACGAGAGCGGGGCCGCCTACTCGCAGCCGTACAGGGGCCAGCCCTACTTCGTCAGTGAGTTCGGCGGGATCTGGTGGGACCCCGAAGCAGCGGCCGGGCAGTCCGGCAGCGACCGCACCCTCTCCTGGGGCTACGGCGACCGGGTGCGGACCGAGGACGAGTTCCACGAGCGCTTCGCCGGTCTCACCGCCGCGCTGCTGGAGGACCCGGAGATGTTCGGCTACTGCTACACCCAGCTGACCGATGTCTTCCAGGAGCAGAACGGCGTCTACCGCTTCGACCGGAGCACGAAGCTGGACATCGCCCGCATCCGGGAGGCCCAGTCGCGGCCGGCCGCGATCGAGGGGCCGGACGCCGGCTGACGGGGACGGAACCCGCTTGCCCCGCCCGTGCCGCGGGCGGGGCGACCGGGTCTCTCACCGGCCCCTGATCATTTGGTCAGCCGGTAGCCGGCGGCAGTGCGCTTTTGGCCGGTTGGGCCTCGGGGGCCAGGAAGAAGAGCTGGGCGGCGCTGTCGGTGCAGGGCCCGGTGACCGCCACGGCCGACCAGGCGCCGGGATCCGTACCGGAGATGGCGAGGCACTGGCCGTTGTTCGCGGACCGTATCCGGTACGGCGTGACTCGCCCACTGCTCGAGCCGGGCGGGGCGGTCGTGTCGACCCGCTCGAAGGTGAATGCCTGCGTGGTCCGGCTGCTGCGGCAATCGTCCCACGGCGTGAGCATTCCGCTGACAAGCGTCAGGCATCCCCAGCCGTGCTCGGGATGCACCCACTTGACGAAGAAGCGACCGTCGCCGAGTGGTTCGAGTCTGGTGGACGGAGGTGTGGCCCCGGGGCACGGGCGCTGGACAGCGACCGTATCGCCGCCCGGCTCCTGGCCCTCGGTCACGCACAGCCCGGTGGCCCGGGCCGGTCGGATGCTGTACCAACCGGGCGCCGGCTCCTGGGACGAGGGCGCGGTCTCCGAGGGCCCCTTGCCCGAAGCGTCCGGCAGGGCGAGCCAGGAGGCGACGCCCACCAGCAGCACGGCGGACAGCGACACCCACAGGGCGGGCGCCGCGGCACGACGGCGCAGCCGCTTCGGCAGGCCCCCGGGCCCGGGCCGGTCCGCGGAGGGTTCGGCACCGTCCTCCCCGTCGTGGGCGGCCTGCGAAGGGGACGGCAGGCCGGAGCCCTCGTCGGGGGCGGGGGCCTTTTCCGTCGAGTGGTTCGCCGATACCTCTCCCCGGGCGAGGCGGTTACGCGCCTCGAGCCAGGCCTCGGCATGCGCGCCCGCGCCGCAGGCCCGCACGAAGGCATTCAGCATCTGCGGCCGCGGCAGCGCCTGCCTGCGCAGTACGTCCGCGATCGTGCTGCGCGGAAGAACCCGCCCCTCCTGTTCGGCGCGCTCCTCGAGTTGTCGATACGTCAGCCCCGACACCTCCTTGAGGCGCTTCATCATGCCGACGAACTCCTCGACGCTGTCCGCCCGTTCGGGCTCCGCACCCCCCGTGGTCCTCATGGCCCCATCCTTCGTCCTCCGTCCCGGTCACAGCAAGTGCTCTCCGCGCAGCCCGTGCTTTGTCCGAAAGACGGCGGTGACCAGCCCGGACGGGAAGGCGCTGTCCGGGACACCGGGCATCCCTTGCCGGACAGCTCCCCGGGCAAGCAGTGTCTGTGCTGCCGGCGAAGACGGCCGAACGCATAGGGCGAAGCAGCCGAGCCGGCCCCACGCACCCAGGAGTGTTCTCATGCGTAAGTACGCACGGTCCGCACGCATCGTCCCCCTCGCGCTCGCCGCGGTCTGCGTCAGCGGGCTCGGCGCCACCGCCCCGGCGCAGGCGCGCACCGGGGCGCAGGCGTCCGCCGCCAAGGTGAGCGACGCCCATTACCTGCGCTTCAACAAGGGGACGTTCACGAACTCCCGCCTGGAGCTGGTCAAGCGGACCCCCGGCAAGGACAAGGTGATCAAGACGTACAGGGCGGGCTCGGGTCAGGTCAAGGACACCTGTGCCGTCAACAGGGGATGGCTTCCCAACGCCGGCGCGAGCAAGCCGTATGCCATCGAGTGGCACCGCAAGAACTACGACGCCAAGATCAACGGCTTCGTCATCAAGATCTCCGACCGCAAGTGCCACAACGGCACCAAGCGCACCGAGCTGTTCATCCACAGCGAGATGAAGCCGAACGGCAAGAACGGCGTCATCGAGTCCGAGCGCTGGACCAACAGCAAGCCCAACGACTACTACTCCAACGGCTGCATCAAGCTCAACCCGGCCAACATCAAGGACCTGTTCAAGCGCCTGGACTCCCTCGGCTGGCCGAAGAAGCTGTACGTGGTCGACTGACTCTCCCCGGTGCTCCGGCCGTGGTGCCCGGGAGATCCTCCCGGGCACCACCGACATCACACGGCAGGCTGAGCCGTCCCCCTGTGGACCGGGCAGCCGGATGGCCTCGACGGGGGTGAGGCCATCCGGGCTGCCTCGGTCGTTTCCCCCATCTGCTCCAGGATTTCGACCGAGAGCAGGTCCTCCTTGCCCTTGAACGCGTCCGCGACCACCGGATCGGCGGGGAAGACCAGCTCCGCCGAGACATTGTCCTGAACGATCCGGGCGAGGTTGTCGAGCGCGACGAAGACGGGGTCGAGGGGAACCTCGACGGTCGGCAGGTCGATGAGATGGGTGGCGACCTTCGCCGGATTCATGCAACGCCTGATGATGATCGAGGCCTGGTTCAGCTCCGACGTCGTCCAGATCGAGAGCACCACCGTGTACAGGTTCTCCCACGCCTCCTCACCGATCGCGGCCCGCCACCTGCGCATGAGACCTTGCACACCGGAGATCTGCGCCGCGGCCGCGTACCGCATGTTCACGCGGATGCCGGGGTACGTCCTGGCGGAGAACTCCTCGAACGACGCCATGTCGAAAGTGCGGCTTCTCACGGAGTCCCGGATGAACGAGAGAGCTTCGTCGAGGATCCGCGCGCAGGAGCCTTCCAGCTCCGGCGGCAGATCGGCCTGCCCGAGCCGGCGGCGTGCAGTGGCGAGCGTGGCGGCGTACGCCTGCAGCCGGCTGATCCAGCCGTCCGTCCCAGGCCCTTCGAACGCGACCATGCCCAGGTCGTGGGGGTCGATGCGGCCGGCGTTGGGGAGGTGGGGGACCTTGTTGCTCAGATACGCGGCAATGGCGGAGAAGATGCCCTGAGGCACATGGCTGACCGACTTCGCCAGCTCGAACAGCTCGGGCACGGGACGGACCGCCTCCCGCGGGCTCCCGTCACGGATGAGAGTGAACATGCCGCCCGTGGCGTCGTTCTGGACGACGATCACAGGGCTGAGGCGGCTGATCAGATCGGACTTCAGGGCGGCGTAGTTCGCCCGCATGCCGGCGTTGGCCGCTCGGATCGCGTCACGGGCCTGCTGCTCGGCGTCCGCCACGGCGGCGTCCGCACGTGTGGTCGCGGAGACAGGCTGGGCGCCGCCCAGGAGCGTCGCGGCACCGGCCGCCGACACGCCGTCGATGAACCCTCTGCGTGTGACCATTTCCTGCCCCTCCACCCTGCGCGCAGACCGGTGCACGCCGCCGGTGCGGACTGCGTCGCGCAGGATTCCGCGTCCACCGGTCAGTTTCCCGGAGAGACGCACCCTGGGCGGCGGACGCCACGCTCGTCCGCGTCAGGAACCCGGGAGGTGACGCGCACCCGTCCGGCCGGTGCTCAGCCCGCCAGCTCGCCGAGCAGTTCCCACGTGCGCCGCCGGTCGGCTTCTCCGGCCAGGTCCGTCCCCGAGAACACCACCTCGGTCGCCCCCGCGTCCCGGTACCGCCGTACCTCGGCCGCCACGGCCTTCTCGTCGCCGATCACGGCCACGTCACCGGCCCGGGCGGCGCCCGAGAGCTCCACGACCCGTGCGTACGACGGGAACTGCTCGTAGAACGCGAGCTGCTCCGTGGCCGTCCGGCGCGCCGATTCGGTGTCACTCGTGACCACGCCGTGCACCAGGGCCACGATCCGGGGCGCGGGGCGGCCCGCGGCCTCGGCGGCGGCCGTCACGGCCGGGACGATGTGCTCGGCCAGGGCCCGGGGTCCCGCGAGGTAGGGCAGGATGCCGTCCGCCAGCTCGCCGCTGGCCCGCAGCGCCTGCGGGCCCATCGCGGCCACGAGCAGCGGAACGCCGCCCTCCGCCCCCGGCACGCGAGCGGGGAGGGGGGTGGTCGCGGTGAGCAGCTCGCCGTGGAAGTCGGCGTTGCCGGTCTCGGTGAGCTGCCGCAGCGCCGTGAGGAACTCTCGAAGGCGGGCGATGGGGCGCTCGTAGGGGATGCCGAAGGCCGTCTCGGTCAGCGGCTTCGTGCCGAGGGCCAGCCCGAGGTGGTAGCGGCCGTGCGTGGCCGCCTGCGCGGTCTGGGCCTGGCTCGAGACGAGCAGCGGGTGCCGTCCGAAGACGGGGATGGCGGACGTGCCCACCTCCAGGCCGGGCACCTCGCGGCCGACGATCGCCGCGAGCTGAGGAGAATCGGCGCCGAAGGTCTGCCCGAACCAGGCGGACCGCAGCCCCGCGGCGGCGGCCTCCCGGGCGAGCTGCACGGTGGCGTCGATCTGGTTGTCGGATCCGGTCGCGCTGAGCGCTACTCCCACAGTCATGTGAGGGAGAACCACGGGCAGTTGGCGGCACATTCCGGATTCTTCATGGCGACTTCGTGTCTGCCGTGTGAACCCGTTCGAGCTCCGGAGCCGTACGCCGGATGCATAGCCCCGCGCGCCTCTCACGGCCGCCGGAGGACACCGTTGACGTGATCAAAAGAGCATCGGGTTAGCATATGAGCGCCGCCTAGCTCGAAAGATAAACCTGTGACTGTCAATGACGACTCGTTCACCAATTGGATGCACCGCGAGGAGATCGCGGAGTCGATGATCCCGATCATCGGGAAGCTGCACCGCGAGAGGGACGTCACCGTCCTTCTGCACAGCCGCTCCCTGGTGAACAAGTCGGTCGTGAGCATCCTCAAGACCCACCGGTTCGCCCGGCAGATCGACGGCGAGGAGCTCTCGGTCACCGAGACCCTGCCCTTCCTCCAGGCCCTCACCACGCTGGATCTCGGCCCCTCCCAGATCGACATCGGCATGCTCGCCGCGACGTACAAGGCCGATGACCGGGGCCTTTCCGAGGCGGAGTTCACCGCCGGCGCCGTCGCCGGAGCCACGGGAGCCAACAAGATCGAGCGCCGTGAGTCGCGCGATGTCGTGCTGTACGGCTTCGGCCGCATCGGCCGTCTGCTGGCCCGGCTGCTCATCGAGAAGGCCGGCTCGGGCAACGGCCTGCGGCTGCGCGCCATCGTCGTCCGCAAGGGCGGGGGCCAGGACATCGTCAAGCGCGCCTCGCTGCTGCGCCGGGACTCCATCCACGGGCAGTTCCAGGGCACGATCACCGTCGACGAGGCGAACAGCAGGATCATCGCCAACGGCAACGAGATCCAGGTGATCTACTCCGACGACCCGACGTCGGTTGACTACACGGCGTACGGCATCAACGACGCCATCCTGATCGACAACACCGGCAAGTGGCGCGACCGCGAGGGCCTCTCCCGCCACCTCCGCCCGGGCATCGACAAGGTCGTCCTGACCGCCCCCGGCAAGGGCGACGTCCTCAATGTCGTGCACGGCGTCAACCACGACATGATCAAGCCGGACGAGCAGATCATCTCCTGCGCCTCCTGCACCACCAACGCGATCGTCCCGCCGCTGAAGGCGATGGCGGACGAGTACGGCGTCCTGCGCGGCCACGTGGAGACCATCCACTCGTTCACCAACGACCAGAACCTGCTGGACAACTACCACAGCTCCGACCGCCGCGGCCGCTCCGCGCCGCTCAACATGGTCATCACCGAGACCGGTGCCGCCTCCGCCGTCGCCAAGGCGCTCCCCGATCTCGAAGCGACGATCACGGGCAGCTCCATCCGGGTGCCGGTTCCGGACGTCTCGATCGCCATCCTCAGCCTGAAGCTCGGCCGCGAGACCACGCGCGAGGAGGTCCTGGACCACCTGCGCGACGTATCGCTGACCTCGCCGCTCAAGCGCCAGATCGACTTCACGACCGCCCCCGACGCGGTGTCGAGCGACTTCATCGGCTCACGCCACGCCTCCATCGTCGACGCCGGACCCACCCAGGTCGACGGCGACAACGCGATCCTCTACCTCTGGTACGACAACGAGTTCGGCTACTCCTGCCAGGTCATCCGGGTCGTGCAGCACGTCTCCGGGGTGGAGTACCCGACGTACCCCGTACCGGTTCACTGATCCGGCGGTCCCGGACGTGACCAGGGCCGGTCCTGCCCGTCGAGGGATGGGACCGGCCCTGCCGCTAACGCGCCGGCACCGGGGCCGGGGCGAAGCCCGTGGCCCGGGTGGTGAACGTGCCCCGGCCCTGCGTCCGGCTGCGCAGCCGTGTCGCGTAGCCGAACAGCTCGGCCAGCGGCACGGTCGCGGTGATCACCGACGCGCCGGTGCGTGCGGTGGAGCCGGACACGCGGCCGCGCCGCGCGGCGAGATCGCCGAGCACCCCGCCGACGGCCTCGTCGGGCACCGTCGCCGTGAGCTCGACCACCGGCTCCAGCAGCACCATCGCGCTCGCGCGCAACGCCTCACGCAGCGCGAAGCGCCCGGCCGTGCGGAACGCCATCTCCGAGGAGTCCTTCGGATGGGTGGCGCCATCGGTCAGCGTCACCCGCACCCCGGTCACCGGATGCCCGCCGATGGGGCCCTCCAGCAGCGCGTCACGGCAGCCGGCCTCGACCGCCCGGACGTACTCCTGCGGAACCCGGCCGCCGACGACGGCCGAGCGGAAGACGAACTCCGCCGCCTCGTCACCGGTGGCCTCCCACGGTTCGACGTCGATGACCACATGGGCGAACTGCCCGGCCCCGCCGTCCTGTTTGACGTGCCGGTACACCAGACCGGACACCCCGCGGGCGACCGTCTCCCGGTAGGCGACCTGCGGCCGCCCGACCCGGACCTCCAGCCCGTGGGCGCGGCGGATCTTCTCCGCGGCCACCTCCAGATGCAGTTCGCCCATGCCCGAGAGCACGGTCTGACCCGTCTCCGGGTCCGTCCGCACGGCGAGCGACGGATCTTCCTCGACCAGCCGTACGAGCGCCGCCATCAGCCGCTCCGTGTCGGTGCTCCGGCGGGCCTCGACCGCCACCGACACGACCGGATCGGCCACCGTCGGCGGTTCGAGGACCAGCGGGGCGTCCGGCGCGCTCAGCGTGGCGCCGGCCCGGGCGGCCTTGGGACCGATGACCGCGACGATGTCACCGGCCACCGCCGCGTCGACGTCGACGTGCCGGTCCGCCTGGACCCGCAGGATCCGGCCGATGCGTTCGCTGCGCCGGGCGCCGACGTCCAGCACCGTCTCTCCCTTCCGGACCGTTCCCGAGTACACCCGCAGATAGGTCAGCCGGCCCGTCGGCGTCGCGTTCACCTTGAACGCGAGCGCGGCGAACGGCGCCGCCGGATCTGCGGCCCGCTCCTGGACCCCGTCGCCGAGCGCGCCCCGTACGGGCGGCACGTCCAGCGGGGAGGGCAGATACGCCACGACGGCCTCCAGCAGCGGCTCGACACCCCGGTTGCGGTACGCCGAACCGCACAGCACCACGACGCCCTCACCGGTACGGGTCAGGTCGCGGAGCGCCCCGGCGAGCGTCCGCCCGGAGAGCTCCGACCGTGAGCAGAACTCCTCCAACGCGGCCGGGTGGAGCTCGGCGACCGTCTCCTCCAGCCGCCGCCGGCGCCGCCGCGCCTCGTCCCGCAGCTCACCGGGTACGTCCCCTTCCTCGTACGTGTCGTGACCGTCGGCCCAGACGAGCGCCCGCATGCGGAGCAGATCCACCACTCCGGCGAACCGCTCCTCCCGGCCGATCGGCAGCTGGACCACGAGCGGGACCGTGTGCAGCCGCTCCCGGATCGAGGCGACCGCCGTGTCGAGATCGGCGCCGGCCCGGTCGAGCTTGTTGACGAACGCGATGCGGGGCACGCCGTGCCGGTCGGCCTGGCGCCACACCGACTCGCTCTGCGGTTCCACCCCGGCCACCGCGTCGAACACGGCGATGGCACCGTCGAGCACCCGCAGCGAACGCTCGACCTCGTCGGCGAAGTCGACGTGCCCCGGGGTGTCGATCAGGTTGATCCGGTGGCCCGCCCAGGTGCAGCTGACGGCGGCGGCGAAGATGGTGATGCCGCGGTCGCGTTCCTGGGAGTCGAAGTCGGTGATGGTCGTCCCGTCGTGAACCTCGCCGCGCTTGTGGGTGGTGCCCGTGGCATAGAGGATCCGCTCGGTGACGGTGGTCTTGCCCGCGTCGACGTGGGCGAGGATGCCCAGATTACGAACGTCGCTGAGGGAGCTGGTGAGTTGACGGTGCAGTTCGGTACGCACGGTCCGTGGCCTTTCGGATGATCCGGAAGAAGACGGCGCGATGCCCGGACGAGCGGCTGTTCATGTAGCCGCGGCACCTGCTCCTGCCGTCCACCGAGTGGCGCGCAGGGGCGCGCCTGGATGGACGGTCCGTCAGAAAGCGGAGGAAGATCAGGTGTTCGTCGCGGGTGTCCGGGGCCGGCCGCGCAGCCGGCGCCGGGCGGAGGTGGACACCAGGATCACCTCGTACCGCGACAGGGGCACGACGACAGCGGTGCGGTAGCGCACGGCAGGTCTCCCCTCATGGTCACGGTGCGCGCCACCCGTGGAGCACCGGGGCGCGATGTCGTGGTGAGTCTAGGGAACGGGGGACGGGCGGGGGAACCGCTTTTTCCGCACGTGGCGCTGCTGTTGCGGTCCGGTGACGGATGCGAACCGCTGCCGGCGCAACCATGCGGCGCGCCCAGCCGTCACCCCTTCGACCGCCGAGTTTCGAGAGGGGGGAGCGCCATGGGTGCTGTCCGGATGATTTTGCCGGCTGTGCGACAGGCCGTCGGGCGGGACGGGCGCCGGGCGGGCGGGATGCTGTTCGCGGCAGTGCTGCTCAGGTGCTCGTCGCCGCGCTGGGTGTTCGTACGGCCCCAGCCGCTCGAGCGTCGGATCGCCTGGGGCGCAGAGGCCATCGCCGTGTGCCGGGCGGCGGTGGCCTGCGAGCGGCCAGGCGCCGCCGAACTGCTGGCCCGTGCGCTCGTGCTCCAGGCCGGCCTGCTGCTCGATTCCCGACGGTACGAGGAGGCGCTGGCCGCGGCCGAGGAGTCGCTGAAGGTCCCGGACGCTCATATCTCCTCGGCGCAAGAAGCCTACGGTCTCCTGATGTGCACCCTCGCGCTGGGCCATCTGGACCGGACCGACGAGGCACTCGTGACTACCCGGGACACCGTGGACGCGTACCGGTATGCGAAACCCCGGCGCGCCGACCGGTCCATGGGGAGCATGGCCTGGGCGCTGCGCGCGGACGCATGGGTCCTCGGCCGGTCCGGACGCACGGCCGAGTCCGTCGAGGTCTACCTCCACTGCGTCGACCTCCTTCGGAAACTGTCCCTGTGGCAGCAGGCGTTCCGGTCGCACGTGCTGTACTGCAGGGTGCTCGCCGAACTCACCGGCGGGCTGCGGGCGCTCGGCCGGTTCGAGGAGGCCGTCGAGGCGGGCAGCGACGCCAGGGAACGCGTCGGGGCACTCGTGCCGTGGCTCTACCCGGAAGCACAGGCGATGCGCGCCGGGTTGCTCGTCGATCTGGCATGGTGCCACTACGCCACCGATGACCTTCCCCGGGCACGGAGCACCGCCGAGGAGGCCGTGGCCCGCTGCCGGATGGTGCGCGGCAGCGACCCGGCGGTCGGTGATCCCCTGCTCGCTCTTGCCCTGGATGGTCTGGCCCACTTCCTCGGCCGGCTCGGCAGTCATGTCGAGGAGCGGGCCGCATGCGAGGAACTGGTCGGTCTGTACGAGGTGTTGGCCGCCAACGCCCCTGACGCCCACGAGCCCGGACTCGCCGATGCTCTCGATCGCCTCGCCCTGTGTCAGACGCGCGACGGTGAGAACGCCGCTTCCGTGGCCGCCACCGAGCGCTGCGTGGAGCGCTACCGCCGCGCCGCCGGACGCGAACCTCTGTTGCACGAACCGGAGCTGGCCCGGACGCTGGCCAACCTCTGCGTCCGGCAGAGCGGGATACGCGCATTCGACGGCGCGGTGGCCTCCGGGGCCGAAGCGCTGGAGCTCACCCGTCGCCTCGCCGAGGCCGACGGGGAGACGTATAGGACGCTGGTCGCCGACCGGTTGCGGATCCTCGGCCGGGCCCGCTATCGGGTGGAGGACGACGAAGGGGCCGCAGCCGGCTTCGAGGAGGCCGAGTCGCTGCTGCGGGAACTGATGGAGGAGGTCCCGGGGACGTACGAGAAGGGGCTCGCCGCCGCACAGTCGGAGCTCGCCCTGGCCCTGGGTGCCGCCGTCGACTCCCACCTCGACGCGGGCCGCACGGACGATGCCGTGACGGCCCTGCGCCGTATCAGGGCACTCACCGGGCGCTCGGCGCTGACCGATGTCCACGCGGCGTGCGTCAACGCCTTCGCCCGGGCGCGCGACCGGGACGCCGAAGGCACCGGGCGGATCTGGTCGCGGGAGACGGGGGAGCCGTGGCCCTCGTTCGTCTACCGGCTCGGCTGAGTGAGAGCCCGGACCGCGTGCGCGGCGCGGCGCGCACCGCGCCGGGTCCGGGGGGTCAGCGTCCCGCACCGGCGTAGCGCGCTCCTGCCGCAGCCCCGCCACTCGGCGGGGGAGACCCCCGGACCGTGACCGGTGCGGGTGATCAGCGCGTTCACCGGCGTCAGCGGGTCCAGGGCCAGGGTGGTGCGGGCCAGCAGGACCCCGATCACCAGCGGGGCGAAGGTGACGGCCAGCGTGGTGCCGGTGCTGGTCATCTGCTGCAGGCGGGGGCGTGGTGCGTCGGAAGCCATGACCCCATTCCAGCAGCGGGGGACCGGTAGGGGACCGGGTGGCGTACTCAGTCCGGGCGGCCCGGGTACTCACCCGGGCCGTGCGGGCTATGCGTTGGTGCCCGGGCCGGAGCCCGTGCCCGAGGCGGCCTTGATGCCCTTGGTGATGTCGTCCAGCACGGACAGGCCGGGCGCCTTGGCGTTGATGTCGAAGCCGGAACGTACGACGATCAGCATGTCCTCGGCGTGCGGCGAGGGGAACGCCAGCGATTCCACGTATCCGTCGTCGCCGTTCTTCGTGACCACCTTCCAGCGCACCCGGTAGCCCTGCTGGCCGGCCACCGTGACCGCCTCGGACTTCAGTTGCTCGTGCGAAGTGATGCCGCCGTAGATCTTCTCGCCGTACGACTCCTCGGCATTGGTCGCGATGTCCTTCTCGGCCGTGGCCTTCGCGGTCGTGGTGGTCAGCTTCAGCGCCGCGGCCGGTGCGGAGAACACTCCGCCGCGTACGCACTTCTCCCCGCTGTCCCCGGGGCAGGCGTACGTACCCGTGGTCACACCGGCGCCCATGCCCGACTCGCCCGTCCAGCCGTCGGGGACGGGGATGCTGATGCCGCTGGCCAGGTCCGTCGCGTAGCCGTCCTCCGTCTGAGGCTGCTGCTCGGGGGTCTCGCCGCCGCTGCCGCCCGGTGCGCCGGGCCGGCGGCTGGGATCCGGGGACGGCGAGGCGGACTGCGCCGTCGCGGTGTTCCCGGTCGCGCCGGAGTCGTCCGTCAGCACATACACACCGCCGCCGATGGCGGCGAGGACCACCACCGCCGCGGTGATGCCGGCGCCGATGCGTATCCGGCGGCTGCGGAGCGCGGCCGGTGGCATGCGGAGCTGATCGGTCCACTGAGTGCCGTCCCACCAGCGTTCCTGGAGGGGGCCAAATCCTGTGTACCCGGGGTCTGGATGCCAGCCGGGCGGGCTCGTCTGCGTCACGGCAGCCACCGTAGCCGGGTTGCGTGAGAATCATATGAACCGGATGAACGGGCGGAGGCCGATATCGCGCGCCGGGTGCCTTTTTGCGCCCGTCCGCACCGGGCGAGGGCGGAGGAACGGGTTCGTGCGTGTTCCGAGGTCTTCGCCTAGGGTCCACGCATGAGACCGAGCAACGAGGAGGAACGGTCCGTGCGGGCCGCTGTCGAGGGCGAACTGAGGCTGCTCGATCCGGGCGTGCGCGCCTCGCCCGACGCGGTGACCGAACTCCTCGACCCGGAGTTCACCGAGTTCGGCGCCTCCGGGAGGCGCTACGACAGGACGTCGATCCTGGCCGTCACATCCGCCGTGGACGAGAGCGCCCGCGAGCCGACGGTCGCCACCGGGATGTCCGGTGTGCTGCTGGCCCCCGGCCTCGTCCATCTGACGTACGTCTCCGAGAGCGACGGCCGTCGCGTCACGCGCAGTTCGCTCTGGCGGCGGCGGGATGCGCAATGGCAGCTGTACTTCCACCAGGGGACGCCCGCCGGCCCGTCGTGATCTGCCGCATCCGGACCCGCGCGCCAGGTGAGTGGTCCGACCACATGCTATGTGTGACATAGTGGGAGATTCGGAAAAGAGCGGTCGGCAACGGAACGGCTCCGGCCGGGCAGGGGGTGGCGGATGCCCGCGGAATGGCAGCCCGTACGGCAGTCGCGGACACATGAGCTGGTGCTCCAGACCATCGAGCAGCGGGTGTTCGCCGGTGATCTCAAGGCCGGCGACCGGCTGCCGCCCGAGCGTGAGCTCGCCCCGGTCCTCGGCGTCAGCCGGTCGGCCCTGCGTGAGGCGCTGCGGGTGCTGGAGACGATCGGGGTCCTGGTGGCCCAGCCGGGCCGGGGGCCGGACGCCGGGGCGCGCATCGTCCGCAACCCCGACGACGCGCTCGGGCGGCTGCTCCGGCTGCATTTCGCCCTCGGCAGCTACAGCCTGGAGGACATGCTGGAGGCGCGCATCGTCCTGGAGCGGTCCAGCTTCGAGGCCGCCGCGCGGCACGCCTCCGAGGAGGACCTGGACGAGGCCGAGGCCTTCGTCGTGCGAATGGGGGAGCCGGATGTCGACGTGGCCGAGTTCAACGACCTGGACACCTGCTTCCATGTCCGGATCGCCCGCAGTTCCGGCAATGAGCTGACCTCCACGTTGACCTCCGCCGTCCGTGAGTCGGTCCGCCCGCTGATCCTGCGCGCCCTGGAGGCGGCCGAGGACTGGCCGGCCACCGCCGCCGCGCTCAACGCGGACCACACCGAGCTGCTCCGCCTCGTGCGGGCGGGCGACGGTCCGCGGGCCGCCGATGTGGTCGAGGCGCACATCCGGGGGCTGCACGGGACGCTGGTCGACGACAAGATCATCATCTGAGCTGCTCGCATCCTGTCCTGAGCCGTCGTGGCATACCTGTCCGTGGGTGTCGCGACGGCTTTTGCGTGGGTGGCGTCGGCGTCGGTGCCACCCTTTCGCCGGGGCCGTCCTCGTTCCCGTATCGGCGTGAGCGTAGTATGGTCGGACCATAGAGCGCGCGAACATTACACGCGGAACATCACGCCGAGAATTGATCGGGGAGACCTCATGCGCATCGGGCTCTTCGCCACCTGCCTGGGAGACACGCTCTTCCCGGAGGCGGTGAAATCCACCGCGGTGCTGCTGGCCCGCCTGGGCCATGACGTGGTGTTCCCGCCGGGGCAGACCTGCTGCGGACAGATGCACGTCAACACCGGCTACCAGCGTGAACCCGTCCCGCTGGTGCGCAACTTCGCCGAGCAGTTCGGTGATGCCTCCATCGACGCCGTCGTCATGCCGTCGGGCTCCTGCGCCGGCTCGGTCCGCCACCAGCACGAGATCGTCGCCGAGCGCTACGGCGACGCGGCCCTGCGCGCGGGCGTCGCCACGGTGAAGGCGAAGACGTACGAGCTGTCGGAGTTCCTCGTCGACGTACTGGACGCCACCGACGTCGGCGCGTACTTCCCGCACCGCGTCACGTACCACCCCACCTGCCACTCCCTGCGCATGCTCCGGGTCGGTGACAAACCGCTGAGGCTGCTGCGGGCCGTCGACTCGATCGACCTGGTCGAACTGCCCGAGGCGGACGCCTGCTGCGGATTCGGCGGCACCTTCGCCCTGAAGAACGCCGACACGTCGACCGCGATGCTCCAGGACAAGATGCGCAACATCACCACCACCGACGCCGCCGTCTGCACCGCCGGCGACTCGTCCTGCCTGATGCACATCGGCGGCGGGCTCTCCAGGATCAAGTCCGGCACCCGCACCCTGCACCTGGCCCAGATCCTCTCCGCCACCCGCACCTCGCCGCACGTCCTGACGGAGGCCGCCCGATGAGCAGCACCTTTCTCGGCATGCCCGCGGCCCCGCCCCGCTCTCCGTACGGGACGGGCAATCTGCGCGGCGACCGGAAGTTCCCCGAGGCCGCCCACGACGACCTGGGCAACGCCCAACTGCGCCGCAACCTCGGCAAAGCCACCCACAGGATCCGCGCCAAACGCCTGAACGTCACCGGCGAGCTGCCCGACTGGGAGGGGCTGCGCGACGCGGGATCGGCCATCAAGACCGACACCATGAACCGGCTCCCCGAGCTCCTGGAGGAGCTGGAGCGCAAGGTCACCGAACGCGGCGGCACCGTTCACTGGGCCCGCGACGGCGGCGAGGCCAACGAGATCGTCGCGCGGCTGATCAAGGAGACCGGCAGCAAAGAGGTCATCAAGGTCAAGTCGATGGCCACCCAGGAGATCGGCCTCAACGAGCACCTCGAATCCCTGGGCATCACCCCGCACGAGACGGACCTCGCCGAGCTCATCGTGCAGCTCGCGCACGACAAGCCCTCGCACATCCTGGTGCCCGCCATCCACCGCAACCGCGACGAGATCCGGGAGATCTTCCTCAAGGAGATCCCGGGCGTGGACCCGTCCCTGGACAACGTCCCCGCGCATCTGGCGGCTGCGGCCCGCGCCTATCTGCGCGAGAAGTTCATGACGACGAAGGTCGCCGTCTCCGGCGCCAACTTCGGCATCGCCGAGACCGGCACGCTGTCCGTCGTCGAGTCGGAGGGCAACGGCCGCATGTGCCTGACCCTGCCCGACACCCTGATCACCGTCATGGGCATCGAGAAGGTGCTGCCCCGCTACCAGGACCTGGAGGTCTTCCTCCAGTTGCTGCCGCGCTCCTCCACCGGCGAGCGGATGAACCCGTACACCTCGATGTGGACCGGGGTCACGCCCGGCGACGGACCGCAGACCTTCCATCTGGTGCTCCTCGACAACGGACGCACCGCGGCCCTCGCGGACAGGATCGGCCGTGAGGCGCTCAACTGCATCCGCTGCTCTGCCTGTCTCAACGTCTGCCCGGTGTACGAACGCGCAGGCGGCCACGCCTACGGATCGACGTACCCCGGACCGATCGGCGCCGTACTCACCCCGCAACTCGCGGGCATGCACGCCGCGAAGGACGATCCCAACAGCTCGCTGCCCTTCGCCTCCAGCCTGTGCGGTGCCTGCTTCGACGCCTGCCCGGTCAAGATCGACATTCCCTCGCTGCTCGTGGAGCTCCGCCACCAGCACACCGAGCAGTCCGGCACCACGGCCGAGAAGCTGGCCATGAAGGCGGCGGCCGGAGTGATGAAGAGACCGAAGCTGTTCACGGCCGCGCAGAAGGCGGCAGGACTCGGCCGCGTCGTCGCCGGACGGGACGGGAGGATCTCGCGGCTGCCCCCGCCGTTCAACGGCTGGAGCGACAGCCGCGACACGCCCGCCCCACCCAAGGAGACCTTCCGCTCCTGGCTGGCCTCGGCCGATGGCGCGGCGACCATGCGCGCAGCCGCCGACGAGTACACGGACAACCAGCAGCAGGAGGAGGAGAAGTGACGACCGCTCGCGAAGCCGTGCTCGGCCGTGTCCGGGACGCCCTGGCCCTGGCACCCACCGCCGCCACGCCGATCCCGCGCGCCTACCGCACCGGGCGCACGCTCCCCGACGAGGAGCGCCTCGCGCTGTTCACCGACCGGCTCGTCGACTACAAGGCCCAGGTCCACCCCTGCACCGCCGACCGCACCGCCGAGGTTGTCGCCGAGGTCCTGCGGGAGCGCGGAGCTCGCCGGATCGGAGTGCCCGCCGGCCTCGACCCGCAGTGGCTCACCGCCTACGACGGCGAGGTCCAGCAGGACTCGGCGGATATCCCCGCACCGCGGCTGGACTCGCTGGACGGAGTCGTCACGGCCGCGGCCGCCGGTTGCGCCGAGACCGGCACGATCATCCTGGACGGTTCGCCCGACCAGGGCCGGCGGGCGCTGTCCCTGGTGCCGGACCTCCACGTCTGCGTCGTCGATCTGTCGGCCGTGGAGGTGGGCGTACCCGAGGCGGTGGCCCGGCTGGTGCCGGAGCGGCCGACGACGCTGATCAGCGGCCCTTCCGCCACGTCCGATATCGAGCTCGAACGGGTCGAGGGCGTGCACGGCCCGCGCACCCTCGCCGTCGTGATCCGCACGGACGCCTGACAGAGCGGGGGGCGCGCCGGTGCGCGCCCCCGCCCCCGCGCACGGCGTCACCCGTGCGCGACTGCCACGGTCGCGCCGCCGAGGACGATCCGGGTCGTCGCCGAGTCCTCGGCCCAGCACACCTCGACGGCGTCCCCGTCGACGTTCACCCCGCTCACCACCGCGTCGAGCGCGTCCGCTCCCGGCTCCGCGCTCAGCGAGGCGAGCGCCACCAGGAGCACGGTGCCCTCCGCGTCAGCGGACAGCCGGGGCAGCAGCGCCCAGCGCGTGTACGCCGTCCCCTGCGGGGCCCGTACCTCGTCCCGGGACTCCCAGCCGTGCAGACCGTGCAGCGCGGACGTCACCGAGGACTCGGGGCCCGTCGCCCAGCCCGTCTGCTCCACCCGGGCACCGTGCGGCGCGCCCAGCACCCGGTGCACGCGGAGTTCGTACCGGCCACGGACCACGGTCACGCTCTCCACCCGCAGACCCGGCACCATCGGCGCCCCGCCCGTGAACACCGGCCGGTGCCAGGACGCCGCCCAGCCCCAGCCCCAGCCCTCGCCGCCGCCCGCGCCCAGTGGGCGGATGGCCCGGCGGCCGCTGCGGGTGCCGGCGACGACGACGGCCAGGTGGTTGTCTGCCGTGTTCGCCCGCGCGGTCGGACCGGTCACCGTCGAGTACGCCTGACGGCTGTACAGCGGGTCGTCCTCCACCGCCGACTCGCCCTCGTGCGGCCGGACATGGTCGCTGCCGTGATTGTGCAGCCGTACGATCCCGTCCGCGCGCGTCGACTGGACGAGGAGCCCCGGCGCGGGCAGCGCGAGCACCCGGTCCGGTCCCTCGCTCGGCGCCGGCTCCTCGGTGGCCGTCCACAGCGGGTGGTCCGCCGGGGCCAGCAGGGAGACGAAGGCCTTGGACGCCCAGTACGGGGAGGCCGGGGCCGAGTAGGGCTGGAGCGTCGCCTCGTGCGGGCCGTGCCAGCCCAGGCTCAGCAGGCCGTCCGTGCCGGTCGCGCCCCGGTCCAGGAAGTAGCGCAGCGACCCGCTGATCACCCGGCGCGACGCCCCCGGAGTGAGCGGGGTGTCTCCGGTCAGCGCGCCGAGCCCGACCGCCGCACCGGCCGCGAACCGGTAGGTCAGCGACCGTCCGAAGTGGGTCGGGGCCCCGTCCCCGCCGAACAGCAGCCCGAAGCCTTCCAGGTGCTCGCGCAGCCGGGCCCCGTAGTGCGCGGCCAGTTCGGCGTCGCCGGAGAGATGGGCGTCGAGCACGGGATAGAGGTGCAGCGCCCAGCCGTTGTAGTGGTCGAAGGCGCGGCTGTCGCCGTCCGCGTACCAGCCCTGGCCGCGGTACCAGCTCTCCATCAGGTCCTGCGCCCGCTCGCGGGCCCGGGCCGTCTCCGCGTCCCCGCGGCCCACCGAATCCAGGAACCCGGCCACCGAGTAGGGGAAGAGGTACCAGTTGTTCGGCGCGGGGGTGTGGCGCAGGGCGCCGCGCAGCCATTCCTCAGCACGGTCCTGCACGGCAGGGTCCAGCCGGTCCCAGAGCCACGGCCGGGTCACCCGCAGCCCGATGGCGACCGAGGCCGACTCCACCATGGGCTGGCCGAAGACGGTGTGGTCGAGGATCTGCGGCCATGACTCCGCGTCGTCCCGGCCGGGCGTACGGGTACCGGCCGCGAGCCCGTCCGCGTACCGGTCGAGCCAGCCGTGCGGGTCCTTGCCGTCCGCGCCCGCCACCCGGAAGGCGGCGGCGAGGAACGTGCGCGCGTAGCCCTCCAGACCGTCGGAGCGGACCCCGGAGGCGGACGGCCGCCCAGGCAGGTCGAGGAGCGCGCCGCCGGGGGTGGCCCACCGCCAGGCGGCCTTCAGCAGCCCGTCGGCGGTGGCCTCCCAGTGCGCACGGGTGTAGCCGGTGAACGGGCTCGCGGTCCGGTCGTCGGCGGGGAGTTCCAACGGTGAGTTCGGGTGCGGATCGGTCATGCGAGAAAAGCCAGCCTTTCGCGTTGTACGGGATGGGCGAAGCCGTCGCCCGCGGCCCAGCGTCCGGCCTCGCCCACCGCCAGGTCGACGAGCCGCTGCCATTCGTTGCCCTGGGAGCCCGCGAGGTGCGGGGTGATCAGCGCGTTCTCGCACTCCCACAGGGGGTGGCCGGCCGGCAGGGTGTCGGGGTCGGTGACGTCGAGGACCGCCCGGATGCGGTCCAGGGCGAGGACGTCGACGAGCGCGTCCTGGTCGACGACGGCGCCCCGTGAGGTGTTGAGCAGCACCGCGTCCGGGCGCATGGACATGAGCAGTTCACGGCTGACGAGTCCGCGGGTAGCGGGCAGCAGCGGCGTGTGGACGCTCACCACATCGCTCCGCTCGAAGAGTTCGCCGAGCCCGACGGGCCGGACGCCGAGCGCGGCGGCCTCCGCCTCGGAGACGTACGGATCATGCAGCAGCACCCGCAGGTCGTACGGGCGCAGCAGCTCGATGACCCGGCGGCCGATGAGCGAGGCGGAGAGGATACCTACGGTCCGACCATAGTTGCCTACGACCGATGAGGTGGTCAGCCAGTCGTCGCGGCGGCGCTCGGACCGGTAGGCGCGGGCCCGCTCCAGGACCCGCTTGCCGGACAGCAGGATCATCGCGACGGTGTACTCCGCGACAGGGAGCGCGTTGGCGGCCGCGGCCGATGACACCTCGATGCCGCGCTCCCAGCAGGCGTCGGTGATGTGCCCGCGGACGCTGCCCGCGGTGTGCACCACGGCCCGCAGGCGGGGAGCGGAGGCCAGGGCCACCGCGTCGAGCGGCGGACAGCCCCAACCGGTGACCAGGAGTTCCGTGTCCGCGAGCACGGCACGGGCCCGGTCGGTGGTGAAGTCGTCGAGTACGGGCAACGGCGCGAGGTCGCACACCTGCGAGAGCGCGGCCAGCGACCGGGCGTCGAGCAGCGCGGACGCGGTGCCCGGCTGCATGGCGACGGCGGCGCGCGGCCGTCGTCGTCCGGTGGGCGCGAGGGGGATGGTGCCGGTCATTCTTCTCCTGATTTCGGAGGGGGTACGCGGTACGGCTACTTGACGGCGCCCGCGGTGAGCCCCGACTTCCAGAAGCGCTGGAGCAGCGCGAAGGCGAGGATCAGCGGCAGGACCGCGAGCAGCGAACCCATGATCACCACGGGGTAGTACTCGGGTGAGACGGTGGCGGCGCTGTTCCACGTGTACAGGCCGAGGCTGACGGGATAGAGGTCCTGGTCCGAGAGCATCACCATCGGCAGGAAGAAGTTGTTCCAGATGGCGGTGAGCTGGAAGAGGAACACGGTCACCAGACCGGGGCCCAGCATCCGCAGAGCGACCCGGAAGTACGTGGTCAGCTCGCTCGCCCCGTCGACGCGGGCCGCTTCGAGCACCTCGTCCGGTACGTAACCCTGGCTGAAGATCCGCCCGAGGTAGACGCCGAACGGATTGAAGAGCACGGGTATGAAGACAGCCCAGAACGTGTTCACCAGTCCGGTGCCCGACGCCATCAGATACAGCGGCAGGGCCAGCACGGTCTGCGGCACCATCACCGCGGCGAGCACGAGACCGAACAGCTTCTCCTTGTGCGCGAAGCGGTACTTGTCGAAGGCGTACCCGCAGGCGATGCTGATCAGCGCTCCGAGCGCGGCGCCGAGGACCGCGTACAGCAGGCTGTTGCCGTACCACCGCGTGTACAGACCGCCGTCCATCGCGAACAGGTCCTTCAGGTTCTGCCCGAAGGAGAAGTGGTCGAGCGAGAGCACGTCGCTGCCGAACAGCGCGTCGCGGTCCTTGGACGCGGCGAGCACCAGCCACAGCACCGGCAGCAGCGTGTACAGCACGGAGATGCCGACGACCAGATTGACGACGGACCGGCCAAGGAGGCGGGGCCGCAGGACGGCGGCGGTGCGGGTGGGAGCGGTCGCGCTCATCGGGCGTCCTCCCCGGCTGCGGCGGAGCGGTTGGTCCAGCGGGTCACGCCGTAGGAGAGCGCGATCGTGCAGACCAGCAGGACGACCGAGGCGGCCGCGGCCAGACCGTAGTTGTTACGGGTGAAGGCGGCGTCGTAGATGTACATGCTGGGCGAGAAGCGCGAGCTGATCATGGGCGTCGACTGGCTCAGCAGCATCGGTTCGGTGAACAGCTGGAGCGCGAAGATCAGGGTGAACAGGGCGACCATCACGACCGATGAGCGCACGAGCGGCGTCTTGATCCGGAGGGCGATACGGACGGGGCCGGCGCCGTCGACGACGGACGCCTCGATGACCTCGCGGGGCACGGCCTGCAGGGCGGCGTAGAAGACCACCATGTTGTAGCCGAGGTTGCTCCACAGGGCGATGTTCACGATCGACGGCACGACCGTGTGCACGCCGAGGAAGTCGATCGTGAGATCGGCCTTGCCGAGCAGGTCGATGACCGGGCTCAGCCCGGGCGTGTAGAGGTACAGCCAGATGATGGCGGCGATGATCCCCGGCACGGCGTGCGGCAGGAAGAGTCCGAGCTGCGCCCAGGAGCGCAGCCGCACCACGCCGGAGTCCAGCAGCAGGGCCAGTGCGAGCGCGGCTGCCACGATCAGCGGGATGTAGATCACGCAGTACAGGACGACGGTGCCGAGACCGCTCAGGAACGTCGGGTCGGTCAGTACGGCGGCGTAGCTGCGCATCCCGACGAAGACGGTGCGCTCCGGGCCGAAGCCGAGCCCCGGCTGGTCGTCGCTGAAGAAGCTGAGCCAGACGGCGGTCCCGACGGGGATCAGGAAGACCGTCACCATCAGGACGAAGAAGGGCGTCATCAGGGCGCCGGCCGCGCCGAGTTCACGGCGGCGGGCCGACTTCCGCCCCGTGCGCGGGGACGTGGTGGGTGCCGGCGCCGCCGCGGAGACGCTCACGGGGGCGGACGCCGGCGTGGTGACCGGGATGGTCATCGGTGTCACCTGCCTCTCTGCTGCAGGGAAAGGGGGACGGACTGCGGCTCAGCTGCTGTGCTCGGTGGTGGACAGGCCCAGCGCCTTGAGATCCGGCATCGTGCCCCGCTGGGCCGCGCGCACGGAGTCGAGCACCGACCCCTGGCCGCCGCCCACCCGGGCGAAGCCGTCCTGCATGACCTTCAGCGTGGCGGTCATCCGGGGCCCCCAGGTCCAGCCGTCCCGGATCTTGTGGGCTTCCCGCTCGAACAGGGTGTAGATGTCCTGGCCGCTGTAGTAGGCGCGGTCGAAGGCCTCACGGCCGACGGCGACGAGACCGGGGGCCGCCGGGTACTGGCTGCTGGTCCCGCTGGAGAGCCGGGCGCGCAGCGCGTCGGGGTGCGAGACCTGCCACTCGATGAACTCCAGCGCGGCCTCCGGATGCCTGCTGCTCCTGGTGACTGCGAAGGTCGACCCGCCGTGCGTGCCGAGCGCGGCGTCCCCCGCCTTCCACTGGGGGAGCGGAGCGACGGCCCATGTGCCCTTCTGGCCGGGCCGGGCGTTCATCTGCGCCCCGGCGTCCCAGGCACCGCTGAGCCGGACCAGCACCTGGCCGTTGCTGACCTGGGCGTCGTACTGCCTGCTGTCCACGGGCGTCATGAAGACCAGGTCCTCGTCGATCAGCCGCTGCCAGTACGCGGCCACGCGGCGGGTCGGCTCGTCGGTGAGCGAGACGTTCCAGGCGCCGTCGCGGGTGTCGAACCACTGGCCACCGGCCTGCCAGGAGAATCCGGCGAACTGCGGCGCGCCGTCCGTGGCGAAGGCCGCCAGCCGCCGGCCGGGCGCCTTGCCGCGTACGGTACGGGCCGTCGCCTCGAACTCGTCCCAGGTGCGTGGCACTTCGATGCCGTACGTGTCGAAGAGGTCGGTGCGGTAGTGCATCACCATCGGTTCGACGTCGAGCGGGATGCTGAAGACGCGCTTCTCGAAGGTGGTCAGCCCCAGGGCCTGCGGCAGGAGCTTCGACCGCAGGCCGTCGCTCACCATGTCCGTGAGGTCCGACGCGACTCCGTCGATGGCGAAGCCGGGGACCTGGGGGTACTCGATCGTCGCGACGTCGGGAGCGTTGTCGGCCCGGGAGGCGTTGCTGAGCTTCGCGTATCCGCCCTGGCCCCCGGTGGGTATCTGCTGGAAGTCGACCTGGATCGTGTCGTGCGTCCGGTTGAACGCGTCCACCACCTCCTGGCTGCCGCGCAGGGCGGACCAGAAGGTGATGTGCGTGGTGTTGCGGCCGGACTTCCTGCCGGTGGTCGTTCTGCTCGTGCTGCTCGCCCCTGACGCTCCACCGCTGCATGCGCTCAGCGCGCCCGCCAGCGGTAGTGCGGACATCGTGGCGAGTACGGACCGACGGCTCTGTCGACCGGACATGGGCGCCTCCCGCGGCTCCTGAATGAGGACACGGGGAATCCTGATCGGCTGATCGATAGCGGTCAATAGATCGCTCAGAAGAAAAACAAAGCGGTCAAACGCTCAGTCCTGGGTGAGGGTGACCTCCTGTGCCGATCCGCGGACCTTCAGCTCCGGCAGCAGCTCCGTCCTGCGCACCGGACCGGCCGCCCCGGGAGCCCCCGACAGCCGGTGCAGCAGCAGTTCGGCGGCGGCCCGGCCGATGTCCGCCTTGGGCGGGGCCACCGCGGTCAGCGGAGTGCTGCCCAGTGCCGCGACCACATCGTCGTACGCGACCACCGAGCAGTCCCGCGGCACCTGCACCCCGCTCTCCGCCAGGCGCTGCACCAGCATCAGCGCGTCCACATCGCCGTGCAGCACGGCAGCCGTCGCTCCCCGCTCCCGCAGCAGCGCGGCGAGATCGAGCGGATCACCTTCGCTTCGAGGCGCCCCGCCGCCCTCGTACCCCGCCTCGGAGGGGCCGGGGCCGGGCACCGCGTCCGGCGAACTCAGCACCACCGCCCAGTCCTCCACCTCTGGCCGGCCCTCCGCGACGGACGCGAAGGCGGCCCGCACCGTACGGGCCGTCGGGCTGTCGTCGCGGGCGGCCAGCACGATCCGGCGGTGCCCGAGCGACACCAGGTGATCCACGGCGAGGTGGACTCCGTACCAGTGATCCGAGCAGACCGAGTCCAGGGCGTGCAGGGCGCTGCCCGGCCGGGGTCGCCGCTCCATCAGCACGGTCGGCACCCCCACCTCCGCCAGCCAGCCGTAGTCGAGCTCCTCGGAGAGGGCGTTGCGCCACCGCGGGGCGATCAGCAGCCCGCGCGCGCCGTCCGCCAGCGCCCGTTCCACCAGAGGCCGTTCGGCACCGGCGGACTGCGGTGCGATGTGCAGGGCGATGCGGATCCCGGCCTCCTCCAGGACGGTCCGGGCGCCGTGCAGTGTCTCGTACAGATACGAATGCCGCTCCGGTACGACCAGGGCGACCGCGCCCCCGTCGCCGGCCGGGTCGCCGTCCCTGGGCGCGGGCACCGCCGGCGGCCCCGCAGGATCGCGCACCGGACGGGCCACGCCGTGGCCGCGCCGCAGCCGCCCCGCCCGGGCCAGCTCCTCCACATCCCGCCGCACCGTGACCACGGACACGTCCAGTTCGGCCGCGAGGGCGCTGACCTTGACCGGGCCGCGCGACTCCACCACCGCCAGGATTCGCCGACGCCTGAGTTCAACCGGCTCCCGCATGCTGCTGGCCCCCTCGCCCTACCGCTGCGCGTTGTGCGTTTGAACGCTTCATGTGAGCGCTTGGAGCGCAGCATAGCCATGGGCCCGGCCAGGGCCCGCTCAAGGCCGGAAGATCGTAGGTATTACCATCTGACCCGGCATGGACACCCTCACCCTCTGGCAACTGGCGGCACTGGCCGCGGCATCCGCACTCGTCGGCTTCTCCAAGACGGCCGTCAGCGGTGCCAACACGATCAGTCTCGCGGTCTTCGCGGCGGTGCTGCCCGCCCGCGAATCCACCGGAGTGCTGCTCCCGATCCTCATCGCCGGTGATGTCCTCGCCGTGCTCACCTACCGGCGCCATGCGCACTGGCCGACCCTGCTCCGCCTCTTCCCCGCCGTCGCCGTCGGCGTGGTGGCGGGCACGCTGTTCATGATGTGGGCGGGCGACGCCGCCGTCCGGACCTCGATCGGCGCGATCCTGCTCTTCATGGCCGGGGTCACGGTCTGGCGGCGCCGAACCGCGGACGTGGGTGCGGAGCCGGCGGCCGGTACGGGTCCGCCCACCGCCGCCGAACGGCTCAAGGCGCGGTCGTACGGAGTGCTCGGCGGTTTCACGACCATGGTCGCCAACGCGGGCGGCCCCGTCATGTCGCTTTATCTGCTTTCCGCGGGCTTCCGCAAGCTCGGCTTCCTCGGCACGTCGGCGTGGTTCTTCCTCATCGTCAACACGTCGAAGGTGCCCTTCAGCGTGGGCCTCGGGCTGATCGACGCCCGGTCACTGCTGCTGGACGCCTGCCTGCTGCTGTTCGTCCTTCCGGGCGCGTGGATCGGCCGGAAGTGTGTGGACCGGATAAACCAGCTGCTCTTCGAACGCCTGGTTATCGGGGCCACCGTGCTGGGCGGCCTGCAACTGCTCGTGAACGCATAGGTCCTGTCCGACCCTGATCCGCCGGGCAGGGGCTGGGCCCTTCCGGATCGAAGCGATCCGGAAGGGCCGGCAAGCGGACGGGACATCGCCGCTCAGACGATGTCCTCCTCGATCTCCGCCTGCTGGCGCGCGCTTCCGTACGCCGACGGCGTGCCGTACGAGCCACGGGCGACGAACCACCACACGGTGGCCAGGACCAGCACGGCGACCAGCGCGATCGACGCGTAGTTCATCGAGTCGACCGTCACCGGGGACCTCTGCGGCAGCAGGAACAGCACGGTCACGAGCGCGACCCACACCACAGCGATCCAGCCGACCGGCTTCGACCACCGGCCCAGGTGCCACGGCCCGCGCTCGAAGCGGTCACCCGCGCGCAGCTTCAGATAGATCGGGATGGCGTAGGCGGGCGTGATCCCGATGACGTTGATCGCGGTCACCGCCCCGTACGCGGTCGCCGAGTACAGCGACGGAAGGGCGAGCGCTCCGGCGACGACGACCGACAGCCACACCGCGTTGACCGGCGTCTGCGTGCGGGCGCTCACCTTGCGCCAGAGCGAGGACCCAGGCAGCGCGTTGTCGCGGCTGAAGGCGAACACCATCCGGCTGGTGGCGGCGACCTCGGCGTTGCCGCAGAACAGCTGTGCGGCGATGACGATCAGCAGCATCGCCGTGGCGCCGGAGGTTCCCAGCGCGTCGATCAGGATCTGGGCCGGAGGGACGCCGGTGGCGCTGTTCTGGGTGCCCACGTAGTCCTGGATGGCGAACGTCAGCCCGGCGAGCAGTACGAAACCGGCCAGCCAGGAGACCCAGATCGAGCGGACGATGCCGCGGGGCGCAGAGACCGAGGCGTCCGAGGTCTCCTCCGGCAGGTGGGCGGAGGCGTCGTAACCGCAGAAGGTGTACTGCGCGAGCAGCAGACCGATCGCCGCCACGTAGATCGGATTCTCCCAGCCGGTGTCATTGACGAACTCGGTGAAGACGAACGACGGCGACTGGTGGTGCGAGGGCACGATCGCGAGCACGGACACGATCACCGCGACACCGGCCAGGTGCCACCACACACTGATCGAGTTGAGCACGCTGACCAGACGGACGCCGAAGAGGTTCAGGACGGCGTGCAGCAGCAGGATGCAGAGGAAGATGATCATCGTCTTGCCCGGCGTGGGGGTGAAGCCCCACTGCAGGTTCATCAGCGCACCGGTGAACAGCGCGGCACCGTAGTCGATGCCGGCGATCGCCCCGAGCAGCCCGAGCAGATTCAGCCAGCCGGTGTACCAGCCCCACTTGCGGCCACCGAGCCGGTCCGCCATGTAGTACAGCGCCCCGGACGTCGGGTAGGCGCTGGTGACCTCGGCGAGCGCCATGCCGACGCAGAGTACGAACAGACCGACCCCGGCCCAGCCCCAGAGCATCACCGACGGCCCGCCGGTGGACATGCCGAAGCCGTACAGGGTCATGCAGCCGGACAGGATCGAGATGACGGAGAAGCTGATGGCGAAGTTGCCGAAGCCGCCCATGCGGCGGGCCAGCACCGGCTGGTAGCCGAGTTCGCGCAGCCGCTGTTCCTCGTCCTTGGGCGGGACGGCCTCGGCGCCCTTCCGGTTCGAGGTGGATATGGACATGGGGAGACCTCCGTGAGCGGTAAGGGGAGAGGGGAAACAAAAACAGGGACGTGCGGGTGCGAGGTCAGCCGTGCGGCCCCCGGCCGGGGTCGCGGGCGGCGGCGAGGGCGCGGGTGCGGGCGCGCAGGAACACTTCCTCCGCGCCGCCGGGCTCCTTGGGCGAGCGGGTGCGGGACGCCCAGGGAAGCGAGGTGAAGTACGGGCCGAGCTCCTGGAACACCGGTGCGGCCTCGGCGAAGCGGAGCGCCCCCCAGAGCGCGTGTGCCAGATGGTTGAGATCGAGCAGGGTGCGGGTGGCGGGCGGTGTGCGCCGGAACCAGATCTCCAGGGCGCGCAGGGCCTCGCGTTCCGCGTCCTCGGTGACCCAGTGCAGGTCGAGCGCCTTCTCGTGGCCGTGCTCACGGCGGTAGCGCTCCACCCTCACGTACAGCGGCAGCACATGGAGCGCCGATCCGTCCGGCGCCGAAGAGGCCGCCCACTGAACGAAGTTGACCGCCTCGGAGAGCGACCCCCCGGCCTGGCGCGCGTACACGAACTGGAGCATGCGGTGATAGGCCTCGCGGTTGTGCGGATCGCGCTTGTCGGCCTCCGCCAGCAGACCCCACGGCCCGGGGAAGAGCATGGGCCCCGGCGGATGCAGCCGGTGCTCCTCGAGGCGCTGGCGCTCGTCCAGCTGGGAGAGGGCCAGCAGACACACCCACGGCACCGGGTCCTCCGGCGAGGCGTGGGCGGCCGAACGGCATGCCTCCCAGGCCTCCTGCCAGAGCTCCTGCCCGCTGGGATGGTCCGCGCGGCGGGCGCGGACCGCCCGCTCCACGGCGACCCGCGCGCGCATCACGGCAGCAGCGACGCTGCGCGGCTCCTCCGTCAGCCAGGCCTGAACCGCGTCCGATCCCGCGGCGACGGCCCCGAGCACCTGGGTCCGCTGGGTCCACAGGGTCCAGTCCGGGGTGCTCTCCAGCAGATCCCGCATGGAGATCCATCGCCCGGTACGTAAGTCCTGTAACGCGGAGCGGAGTTCGTTGTCGTGGCCGGCCGGATGGTAGACCGGCCGGAAATCACTGTTGGCCATGGACGTGCTCGGGACATGGTGTCGGTCTCATCGATCCTCAGGACGTGGGGGGTGAAGCAGCGGTTGAAAAGTGAACCGCTGTAAAGCGTCCGGTTGTTGCTCGGCTTCCTGCTCGGCGGTGAGTGTAGAGCCCTGCGCGCCGAACTCCCGAACGAATCGTGGATCTTCTTCAAGTAGCGTCTGCAAACAGGAGGTTGAGCTCCCGTGCGGGGTACTGGACACAGGTCTTGCGGGTGCTTGACGTAACCGCTGGGCTGCACCACCCTGAATTCCCGCGACCGAAGATCACGATTCCGTTCAAGCCCGTGGGCTTGCGTACCGCTGGAGACCCGATGACAGGCCCGGTACTCGCCGTGGACCAGGGCACCTCGGGGACGAAGGCGCTGGTGATCTGCCCCGAGCGTGGCGTGATCGGTTCCGGTTCAGCTCCGGTGCGCCCGCGGTACGGCCCCGGGGGAGCCGTCGAGGTGGACCCCGCGGAGCTCCTCGGCTCGGTCCTCGACGCCGGGGCGCGGGCCCTGGCCGAGGCCGCCGAACCGGTCGTCGCCGTCGGGCTCGCCAACCAGGGCGAGACGGTCCTCGCCTGGGACCCCGGCACGGGGAAACCGCTCACCGACGCGATCGTCTGGCAGGACCGCCGGGCCGAGCGGCTGTGCCAGGAACTCTCCGCGCACGGCGAAGAGTTGAGACGTCTCACCGGGCTCCCACTGGATCCCTACTTCGCCGCACCCAAGATGGCCTGGATCCGCCGCGAACTGACCCGGGAAGGCGTCGTCACCACCAGCGACTCCTGGCTGGTCCACCGGCTCACCGGTGCGTTCGTGACGGACGCGGCCACGGCCGGGCGCACCCAGCTGCTCGACCTCGATCACGCCGCATGGTCACCCGCCGCCCTGGACGTCTTCGGCCTGGGCGACGAGCGGCTGCCGGCCGTGGTCGACGCGGCCGGGGCGTTCGGAACGACGACCGCGTTCGGCGGCGAACTCCCGCTCACGGGCCTCCTCGTCGACCAGCAGGCCGCCCTGCTGGCCCAGGGCGCGCTGGAGCCGGGAAGCGCCAAGTGCACGTACGGCACCGGCGCGTTCCTCCTCGCCCAGACCGGACCCGTACCCCGCCGAAGCTCCACCGGCCTGGTCAGCTGCGTGGCCTGGCGGCTCGGCGGGCGCACCAGCTACTGCCTGGACGGGCAGGTGTACACGGCCGCCTCCGCGGTCCGCTGGCTCACCGACCTCAAGGTGATCTCCGGAGCCGCCGACCTCGACCCGGTCGGCGGCGCCGTTCCCGACTCCGGCGGTGTCACCTTCGTACCGGCCCTCGCCGGGCTCGCCGCCCCCTGGTGGCGGGGCGACCTGCGGGGATCGGTGACCGGGCTGAGCCTGGACACCACCGCCGGCCACCTCGTGCGCGCGCTGTGCGAGGGCATCGCCGCCCAGGTCGTCGAGCTCGCCGACGCGGTGGCGGCCGACCTGGGACGGCCGCTGTCCGCCCTGCGCGTCGACGGCGGACTGACCCGCTCGACACTGCTCATGCAGACCCAGGCCGATCTGCTGCAACGCCCGGTGGAGGTCTCGGCGTTGCCCGACGTCACCGCACTCGGCGCCGGAGCCGTGGCCAGGATCGGCCTCGACCCCGGACTCTCCCTCGCCGAGGCCGTCCCCGCCTGGCGGCCGGCCGCGGTGTACGAACCACGCATCGGCCCCGAGGAGGCGGCCGAGCGCCTCGCCGCGTTCCGTGCGGCCGTCGACACGCTCCTGGAACGGTGATGAGCACCAGCTCGTACGTCACGAACTACCGTGGCCGGACGCCCCGATGACGCACACCGTCACGACCGCCGGGGACCCGCTGCCGGCGCTGCCCGGCGGAGCCCCGTACGACGTCACCGTCATCGGAGCGGGCGTGGTCGGCACCGCCATCGCCCGCGAACTCGCCCGCTACCCGCTGAGCACCGCCCTCGTCGAGGCGTCGGACGACATCGGCAACGGCACATCCAAGGCCAACACCGCGATCCTGCACACCGGTTTCGACGCCGTGCCCGGTTCTCTGGAGGCCCGTCTCGTACGCGAAGGACAGCAGAAGCTCTCCGCGTACGCCGCCGAGACGGGGATTCCGGTGGAACGCGTCGGCGCCCTCCTCGTCGCCTGGGACGCGGAACAACTCGCCGCGCTGCCCGCCCTGCTGGCCAAGGCGGAAGCCAACGGCTACCACGCGGCCCGGCTCCTGGACGCCGACGCGGTCGCCGAACGGGAACCCCATCTGGGCCCCGGCGCACTCGGCGCACTGGAGGTCCCCGGCGAATCCGTCATCTGCCCCTGGACCACGCCCCTCGCCTTCGCCACCCAGGCGGTCCGCGCGGGCGTCCACCTGCACCTGGACTGCCCCGTCCACGACATCCGGCCCGGGGACGCCGTCCACACCCTGACGACCGGCCGCGGACCACTGCGCACCCGCTTCCTGATCAACGCCGCCGGGCTGTACGCCGACGAGATCGACCGGATGCTCGGCCACGACGTCTTCACCGTCACCCCGCGCCGCGGCCAGCTGATCGTGTTCGACAAACTCGCCCGCGACCTCGTCCGCCACATCCTGCTCCCCGTCCCCACCGCCGCGGGCAAGGGCGTCCTGATCGCACCGACGGTCTTCGGCAACATCCTGCTCGGCCCCACGGCCGAGGAACTCGACGACAAGACCGCCACCGGGTCCACCCAGGAGGGCCTCGCGCTGCTGAGGGAGAAGGGCCGCAGGATTCTGCCCCGGCTCCTCGACGAGGAGGTGACCGCCGTGTACGCGGGACTGCGGGCGGCCACCGGCCAGGAGGACTACCGGATCCAGGAATATCCCGGCCGGCGCTACATCGCCGTCGGCGGCATCCGGTCCACCGGGCTGACCGCCTCCATGGCCATCGCCGACCACGTCATCACCCTGCTCTCCCGGACCGGACTCGACCCGGGCGCCCCCGCCGGCCTCGAAGCCCTCACCATGCCCGCCCTCGGCGAGGCCGACCGCCGCCCCTGCCTCGACGCGTCACTCATCGCCCGGGACCCGGCCTACGGCACCGTGGTCTGCCACTGCGAACGCGTCACCGCGGGCGAGATCCGCGACGCACTGGCCTCGACCCTCCCGCCGCGAACCGTCGCCGGACTGGCCCGCAGGACCAGAGCAGGCAACGGACGCTGCCAGGGCTTCTACTGCGGGGCAGGTCTCCGCGCGCTGACCGAGGGGGCCCGGCCATGACCCGACGCGAGCGGACCGTCGACGTCCTGATCGTCGGAGCAGGACCCGCAGGACTGGGCGCCGCCACCGAACTCGCCGCGTCCGGCGTGCGACGGGTCGAGGTCCTGGAACGCGAACAGACCGCGGGCGGCATCCCCCGCCACTGCCACCACACGGGGTTCGGCAGCCGTACGGGAGGGGGGACGACCGGCCCCGAGTACGCCCGCCGGTGCACGGACGTCGCCACGCGCGCCGGCGCCGCCCTGCGCACCGGCATCACCGTCACCGGCTGGGCCGGACCCCTCACCCTCGACGCCACCGGACCGGACGGGCTCGAACGGATCACGGCACACGCCGTCGTCCTCGCCACCGGGGCCCGCGAACGCCCGCGCAGCGCGCGGCTCGTCCCCGGCACCCGCCCGGCGGGCGTCTACACCACCGGAGAGCTCCAGCAGGCCGTACACCTCCACCACCAGCACATCGGCACCCGCGCCGTGATCGTCGGCGACGAGCCGATCAGCCTTGCCGCGGCCGATGCCCTGCGGGCCGCCGGGGTCGCGGTCGTCGCCCGGGTCACCGACCGCCCGCCCTTCCTCCCCGCAGCCTTCGGACCGGGCCGCGGCGCCCCGCTGCTCACCCGCACCACCGTCACGGCCCTGACAGGCCGCACCCGGCTCACCGGAGTCGCGGTGCGCCACGAGGACGGCCGTACGACGACCCTGGCGTGCGACACCGTGGTGTTCACCGGCGACTGGATCCCCGACCACGAACTCGCGCGGCGCGGCGAGGTCCCCCTGGACGCGGGGACCCGCGGTCCCGCGTACGACGCCGCGTACCGCACCGGCGCCCCCGGGGTGTTCGCCGTCGGCAACCTGCTCCACCCGGTGGAGAGCGCCGGCACCGCGGCAGCGGAGGGCCGTGCCCTCGCCGTCCCCGTACGACGCCATCTGGCCACCGGAGCCTGGCCGGCACGCCGGCCCGCGTTCGCCGTCGCCGCGCCGCTGGAATGGATCGCGCCCAACCTGCTCGGTCCCGAAGGCGACCGGCCGCTGAACAACCGCTTCGTCCTGCGCACCCTCCGGCCGCTGACGGCCCCGCTGCTCGTGGTCCGGCAGGACGGGCGGGAACTGTTCCGCCGGCGCCTGCTGCGCAGCGTCCGGCCGGGCCGCCCCCTCCACCTGCCCGCCGACTGGCTCGACCGGGCCGACCCGCGGGGCGGCACGGTGAACGTCTCGACCGGGTGACCGGGTGACCGGATGAACGGGTGCTCAGGGAATCAGCAGCCAGTCCGCACCGATCGCCGCCACCAGGCCGACTCCGAGCAGCCAGCTGCCGAGCCGGGTCCGGCCGTTCCTGCTGAGCTCGATCACGATCCCGCACAGGATCAGAGCGAGCCCGTACACCCCGACCACCAGGACCGAGGACCGGCTCGCGATCCGCAGTCCCAGGACGACCGCCATCGCCGCCATTCCGACCGAGGAGAGGACGATCCGCAGGCGTCTGGCCTGCCGCGGCGTCAGTCTCCGGTCCCCGGCTTCCCCGGCTTCCCCGGCTTCCCCGGCGCCCCCGGCATCCGCGGTGTCCTCTGTCTCGGCTATCGGTGCGTCGATCGCCTGGTCCTGGTCCTGGTCCTGGTCAGAAGTGCTCATGACGCCGGATGTTAATCGTTTCCCACGACCCTGTTCACCGCTCTCGGTCAAGGGCAGGGAAACCAAGGGGAGTTGGGTGAAACCTCGCTCGCGCTGTCAGCCGTCCGTCCGCAGCCGCGGTGCTTCCGCGGCCGCGTCGATGACCGGCGCGCCCGGCTCCTCCACGCGCGCGGCCAGCTCCGTGGCCCAGCCGTTCAGTGCGCCGATACGCATCCTGTACGGCGTCGGTGCAGAGCCGGAGCCGGAGACATCGGCATGGGTGACGAACTCCTCCAGCGCCGCCGCACCCCGCCGGAGCAGCCGCGCCCCGCCCGTCGCGTTCCCCCGGGCGGCATGGGTCAGCCCGACGGCCAGCTGGGCCAGTCCGCGCCACAACTCCCGCTCCGCGTCGGGGCCCGACTTCCACGCGTCCTCGAAGACCTCGTGCGCGTGGAACGGCATTCCCGCGTCCAGCAGCCGCTGAGCCTCCCGTACGGTTTCCAGGGGGTCGCGCACCATCCCCTCGGGCTGCCGCTCCACCCCCCGCGCGCCGTACGGCAGAGGGCGTCCCAGCCCGTCGCGGGGGCGCGCGTTGTGCGCCCGCCCCTCGATGTCCCGGTCCCTGCGCGTCTCGTCCACCCCTCGATTGTGCCTCGCACCTGCGACGAACTGCCCGAACCACTGTCGGTGGGCCCCCGCGCACGACTAGTCTCGACTGTCACCGAAACGACTTTGGGGGAGGGTAGGCATGAAGCCGTCCCGGCCGCTGTACGAGCGCGAACCGGAACTCGCCGCTGCCGCTCAAGCCGTAGACGCGCTCTGCGGCGCACAGGCCACCGGCGGGCTGCTGGTCTTCAGCGGCGAAGCAGGCATCGGCAAGACGGCGCTGCTGGCCGAGATCCAGGCCATGGCAGCCGACCGGTGCACCGTCTGGTCCGCCCGAGGCGGCGAGACGGTCACCTCGGTTCCGTTCCACGTCGTACGCCAACTGCTCCAGCCCGCACTCGACGAGTTCTCCGCCGACGAGGTGAAGGCCCTGTTCGGAGCCTGGTACGAGAGCGCGGCACCGGCCCTGGGCCTCTCCGAGCCGACCGGCCCGCAGCCCGACCCGCAGGGTGTGCGCGACGGCCTCGACTGGGTCGTCCGACAGCTCGCCTCCCGGGTGAGTCACCGCCCGCTGCTGCTCATCATCGATGACGCGCACTGGGCGGACGGCGAATCCCTCGCCTGGCTCGCCTCGTTCACCGCCCGGCTCGGCGAAGTGAGGGTCCTGGTCGTCCAGGCCCACCGTCCCGAGGAGCTCGCGGCCCGCGAGGCCAAGCGCACCACGGCCGGCAGCCACCCGGCGCAGGTCCGCGTCGCCCTGCGCGCGCTCACCCCGGACGCGACCGCCGAACTGGTCCGCGCGACTCTCGGGGAGCACGCCGACGACCCGTTCTGCCGCGAGGTGTGGGCCGTCACGGGCGGCAACCCCTACGAGGCGGTCGAACTCGTCGCCAAGGTCCAGGACCGCGAACTGGCCCCGCTCGAGGAGTCCGCCGGGCTGCTGCGCGAACTCGGCGCTTCCGCCCGGGGCAGCGGTCTCGTCGACCGGCTCGAACGGCTCGGGACCAACGCCAACCGGTTCGCCTGGGCCGCCGCCGTCCTCGGTACGGACATCTCCCAGGACCTCGCCGCCACCCTGGCCGGGATGAGCCCCGCAGAAGCGGCGGACTGCACGGCCCGGCTGCGCGAGGCCCGTATCGTCACCGGCTTCGACCCGCTGGAGTTCGTACACCCCCTGATCGCCACCGCCGTGTACCGCTCCATTCCGCCGGCCACCCGCACCGCCATGCACGGCAGGGCCGCCTGGGCGATCACCCGGGCGGGCCTGGGACCGGCCGCCGCCTCCCGACATCTGCTCGAAGTCCATCCCGACGACGACCAGGAGCTGGTCGGACAGTTGCGGGCGGCCGCCAACCAGCACCTCGCGGTCGGCGCCCCCGAGGCCGCCCGGCGCTGCCTGGAGCGGGCCCTGCGGGAGCCCCCGCGCCACGACGCGCGCGCCACCCTGCTCTACGAACTGGGCTGCGCCACACTGCTCAGTTCGCCGGCCACCACCGTCCAGCACCTGCGGGCCGCGCTCGACCTGCCGGGCCTCGCCGACGAACTGCGGGTCGACGCCACCTACCGGCTCGCCGCCGCGCTGTCGCACAACAACCAGCTGAAGGAGGCGGCGCTCGCCCTGGCGGCCGAGGCCGAGCGCACCGCGCCCGGCCCGGGCCTGATGCGTCTGCAGGCCGCCCACTTCCTCTGGGAGGGCATGCAGGCCACCGAGGAGGACGGTCCAGGCCGCTCCCGCCGGCTCGCCGCCAACGCCGACCACCTCGCCGGCCGGGACAACGCCGAGCGGGCGCTGCTCACGCTGCGCGCCTTCGACGCCATGCTGCGCGGCGAGAACTCCCAGCTGATCGTGGACCTGTGCGAACGTGCCCTGGTCAACGGCCACCCCGCCCGCGGCCTCGGCTGGACCGACACCGAATGGGGCTTCGAACTCCCGACCCTGCTCGGCATCACCTACGCCTTCACCGACCAGCTGGACCGCGCCGAGGAACTCTTCGGCGAGGCCGTGCGCGCCTTCGAGATCTCCGGATGGAGCGGCGCCCACCTGGCCTTCGCCCACACGCTGATGGGACTGGTCCACCGCCGTCGCGGGCGGCTGGCCGAGGCGGAGGCCTTCCTGCGCGAGGGGCTCCGCCTCGCCGACCGGGTGGGCAGCGGACTGCCCGTGCACTGGGACGCCGCCTGTCTGCTCATCGACACACTGCTGGCCCGGGGCCGCATCACCGACGCACGCAAGATCGCCGACCAGTACGACTTCGGCCTGCCCTACCCCAGCGCCATGGTGCTGCCCGACGCCCCGTGCGTCCGAGGGCGACTGCTGCTCGCCGAAGGCCGTACGAAGGAAGCCGTCACGGAGCTGGAGGCGGCCGGCCAGTCCCTCGAACCGCGCGGCAGGTTCAACGGCATCTGGGGCCCCTGGGCCGGCGACCTGGCCCGCGCCCTGGCCGACGACGACCCGGACCGCGCCGCCCAGCTCGCCAACTCCGCCCGGATACACGCCGAGCGGTTCGGCACCGACACGGCGATCGGCGAGGCGCTGCGCTGTGTGGCCCTCTTCGCCCGCCCCGAGGAGGCCGCCCGTCTGCTGGGCGAGGCGGTCCGCCACCTGGAGGCGTCGCCGTCCGGCTACGAACGCGCGCTCGCCCTGTTCGACCACGGGGTCGCCACCCGGTCCCCGCGGGAGCTCGCCCGGGCGCACAAGCTGGCCACGGCCTGCGGCGCCGAGGCCCTGGCCACCCGCGCCCAGCAGGCACGGGCGTCGATCCGGTCCACGGAGTGAGGTAATGTTTGTCCTGCGCAGCCGCCCGGAGGACCGGGTGACTGGCAGCGGGACGTGGCGCAGCTTGGTAGCGCACTTGACTGGGGGTCAAGGGGTCGCAGGTTCAAATCCTGTCGTCCCGACTCGAGAGAGTCGTGGGCCGAGGGCCGGTACCGGAGAAATCCGGTACCGGCCCTCGGCCGTTGGGGTGTGAGCCACCTCTGAGCTACCAGCGGCCGGCCGGGATCCGTTCCCTCCAGCACCCGCTCGCGGATCCGGACGTCCAGGGTGCGCCGGCTGTCGTCGGCCTCCCGCCTGCGGAGGTAGCGCCCGACCTGGGCCAGGTGCCAGAGCAGCGGCGCGCCGCTCGCCCACTGCGCGCATCCCCGCAGCCCGGGCATCTGCAACAAGGTCGTCAGAACCTGCCCGAGGACCCGGAACGGCTCCCCGGCGCCCTGCTCCTCGGCCTTGTCGGAGCCCGGCAGCTGCGCACGGGCGTCCTCGGTCACCGCCGCCGTTCTCCGGTCTCCGCGCTCCACGGCCTGCCGGGCGAGCTCGTCGACCAGTGACGCGACGAACTCGGTCATGAAGGCGGCGTCCTCCTGCTCGTCGAGCGTCCAGGGCTCGTCGCCCTGGGCCTCGGCGTCCGTGAACAGGTCGCTGTAGTCGGCGAAGCGCACCTCAGCCAGCCAGCCCTGCATCAGCCCGGAGACCGCGTCGGCGTGCCCGGCTGCGCGTGCTCCCCCGGCCAGCGCCACGAGCCACTCGCGTCGTTCGCTCGCGGCGTCCCGCAGACCGCCGACCCCGTGGACGAACACAAGTTGAGGAGTGCCCGAAACGCTCACTCGTGCCCCCGAAGTATGGTGCGCCGACCATCGGGTGACCCTGGCGACAACTCACGGGCCCGGGGCGTGAATCAGTCAGGTGACGGGTGGAGGGACGGTTGCTCGTTCGTGAGCGTCTTGACCCCCGGCCGCGCGCGTTACGGCGCCGACATCGTGTCCGTCCCGTCAACCAGCGGGGCGGGCACGGCCGTGCTGCGCCCCGCTCAGCCGAAGAGCTTGGCGACGAACGCCGAGAGATTGGCCGTCGTCCGGGCGATCTTCTCCTCCAGTGTCAGCGACTCCTCGAAGCGTGCGCCCGAAGCCACCGCCTTCCTGCCTCGTACGTACAGCGAGCACGCCAGGTCGGTGCACATGTACAGACCGACCGAATTCCCCTCGCGCCCCGCCGGTCCCGCCTTGCGGGCCGTCTGGAGGGATACCCCGCTGCCCGGGTGTGTGGTCAGGCAGAGCGAACACATGCTGCGATGGAGGAATCCGCGCTGGTGGGAGGGGAAGCGCAGCGAGATCCCGGTCAGCCGGCCGTCGTACTCGGTGACGATGTAACTGCGCCCGGGGGCGGAGAGGTCACGCCACCCCAGGAAGTCGAGATCGTCCCACGGCAGCTCCTCGAACTCCCTGGGCAGCGGCAAGCGCTTGGCTTCTCCCTTGGAGCAATTGACGAACGATGTGCGGATGTCCTGCTCGGTCACGGCCTTCATACCGACGACGCTAACTCTGCCTACGAGCCCTAGGCAAATGATTAATGCTTATAGGGTTATGCCTGTGCCGTCTCGGGCGCGATGTCCAGGCGGTGTACGGGCGGGTGCGCGATGCCGAGATCCGGGCGCCAGGCGGCGAGGATCTGCGCCGAAGGGTCGAACAGCGGCGTCGGCAGTTCCTCGGGCCGGGTCCACTGCCAGGCGCTGATGAGATGGGGCTCGGTCACCCGCGCGGCGCCTTCGCCGATGGTCACCAGCGCGGCCATCGTCACCCGGTTGATCCCGTGGACCGCGTCGTGCAGCATCGCGAAGACGCGCACCTCGCGCTCGGCGGCCTCCAGCCCCGTCTCCTCCCGGAGCTCACGCACCGCCGCCGCCGCGATCGACTCGTGCGTCGGGTCGACCTTGCCGCCGGGCAGCTCCCAGGTGCCGCTGTGGTGGCGCCCGAGCAGGATGCGGCCCTGCCCGTCCTGTACGAGCACACCGACACCCAGCGCCGCCTGGGCCAGGGGCGGGCGGGAGTTGCGGGCGGGGACCGGGGGCGTCGCGGCGCTGTCCATGGGGTTCCTCACGGGGTTCGGTGGCCGTTACCACGCGTAGAGCCTATGGGGCGGGCCCGCGCGCACTGCGGCTATACGGCCAGCCTCAGGGAGGTGGCCGAGATGCCGAGCCGCACGGTCTGGCCCCACGTCAGCACCAACGCGTCCGCCTCCATGCCGTCGCCGAAGACCACCAGCCGGTCGGACTCGACGGTCAGCCGCAGCCCCTGCCCGCGGCCCAGCTCCCCCGAGACGAGCGAGGTGCCCGTCGCCGGTGACGGCCAGGCCTCCCGGACGAACCAGAGCAGCCGGGGATCGGTCGGGCCGGGAAGGGCGAGCGCGCTGCGGCGTTCCTGCCACAGGGAGCGCAGCCACCCGGTGGCGCCGGTCCCCGTGCCGACCAGCACACCGGACGAGGCCTGTGACTCGGCGGGGGAGGCGGGGGAGTCCGCGGGGCCGGTGCCCAGCCGGTAGCGCGCCGTCTGGTGTCCGGACGGGCCCAGGTAGATCTCGTTGAGGGCCAGGAGCCGCTGGGTGTCGTCGGCCACCGCCTCGACCATCGTGAGCTCGTCCGCCCGGCTGCCCGGCGCCACGGCCGCCCGCAGGAGGGCCGCAGCGTCGGCGGGCCGGTGGCGCACCAGGACGCCCGGGTTGCGGCCGGGGTCGGTGTCGATGCCCACGACCGGCTGGCCGGAGAGGTACTTGGCGGCGTTGGCGACCAGCCCGTCCTGGCCGACGACGACCACCACGTCCTCGGGTGCGAACAGGAACCGGTCCAGATCCGCCCGCTCCACCCGGGAGTGGCGCCACTGGAGCGGCACGGCCGCCGCCACGTCGGCCAGGGCCTGCCGCGTCCGTTCGTGCCGCCGGGCCACCTCGTCGATGGACCGGCCCCGGCTGGAGAGGAAGAACGCCGCCTGGCCGTGCGTCCCGTGCCGGGCCAGCAACTCCTCGTACTCGGTGGTGCGGTGGACCAGGACCGCCCTCGGAGCCAGACTCACGCCCGGGTCTCCGGGGCGCTCCGGCCGAGCTTGGCGAGCAGGCCGGTGAGCACGTCGGGGGAGAGGGTGAGGCTGTCGATGCGCGGCAGGTTCTCGGCGACCCGGGTGGCGGCCAGCGCGTGCAGGGTCGAGGTGTCGACCTCCCCGTGCACCCGCAGCCACGCCGCCTGCGCCTCGGCGCGGGCCGCGCCGACCTCACGGGCCGCCTCCGCCTCCGCGCGTGCGAGCCGCACCGTGCGGGCCGCCTCCGCCTCGGCGCGCACCCCGTCAGCTGCCGCGTGCTCCTCGGCCTCGCGGCGGGTGTTGGTGCCGCGCTGCTCGACCAGCTGCTCCTCGCGCCGGGCGAGCTCGATCTGGCTGGCCAGCTCGTTCTCGGCGATCGTCCGCTCGCGTTCGACGGCCACGGCACGGCGTTCGTAGGTGGCCCGGTCGGCCTCCTGCTGGATCTGCTCGCGGGCCGGCGTGCGCAGCGCGCGTTCCACCTCGGCCTCGGGGCGGATGGCGACGACGCGCACCGCCACCACGTCGATTCCGGTGGCGGGGAGCCTGGGTTCGCCGGCCAGGCCGGCCGCCACCCGTTCGCGTACCGCGGCGACACCGTCCACGAGGGCGGCGGCCAGCGGGGTGCGGGCCAGTACGTCCAGGGTGTGCTGCTGGGCGGTCTCGGTCAGCAGCGTCGCGATCTGCTCCAGTGGCGCGCCGCGCCAGGAGCCGGTGTCGGGATCGACGGAGAAGTCGAGCCGCGCGGCCGCCTCGGCCGGATCGCTGATCCGGTACGTGACGGTGGCCTGCACGGTGACGTCCTGGAAGTCGGCCGTACGGGCGTGGAACGCCATGGCCAGCTCGCGGTCGTTGACCGGCACCTCGGAGAGTGCGGCGCTCAGCGACCGGTACCAGAAGCTCAGCCCCGCCCCGTCGTGGGCGAGCACGCCGCGCTTGTGGTGGCGGATGTGGGCGGTCGGCGCGGAGCGCAGATGGCGCCAGCCGAAGCGCCGGGTGATGTCGGCCATGATGGACCCCCTCGTTCTCGTCGTGGCGACGATAATGGCTCGCGTCGCATATCGTCAAGGGGACGAAAAGGGGATGAGTGTGAGCGCGTGACCACATGCGGGCGGCCGGTGACTTCCGCAGAAGTCACCGGCCGGCCGGGGTGTGCGCCGCCCCCGTCCCCACGGTGCGGCGCGGGCGGGCCGTCGTCATCCGCTGGGACGACGGCCCACGTCTGTCAGGACCCGGACGCCTGCGCGTCCAGGCCGAGTGCGGGAAAGACGGCGGCCTCCACGAAGCGGACGAGGAACGTCTCGTCCGCCTGGGCGCACTCCAGCAGCGGACGTGCGCGCATCACGCCCAGCAGCTGGGCGGAGACGAACTCCGTCGCCGGGTTGTCCGCGGCCACCTCGCCCCGCGCCACCCCGCGCGCCACCATGGCGTCGATCGCCGCCAGTTCGGGCAGGATCAGCGACTCGCGCAGCGCGCACAGCAGCTCGGGGCTCTGCAGTGCGGCATGGCTCAGGGCCAGCATCAGAGGCGTGTCGCGTCCGGAGCCCTCACCGATGGCGCGCGCCGCCGCCCGCAGGTCCCCGGCGAGCGTGCCCGTGTCGATCCGGCCGAGCAGTCCGTGCCGGGTTCCGTGCAGGGCGGCGACGACCAGTTCGGGTTTCGACCCCCACTGACGGTAGAGCGTGGACTTTCCGCAGCGGGTCCGGCTCGCGACGCCCTCCATGGTGAGGGACTCGTAGCCGCTCTCTCTCAGCATGTCGAGCACGGCCGTGTAGAGCTCCTTGGCCCGCTCCGGCGTGATCTTCGAGCGGCGCGACGCGGTGGCCTGCTCCGGCCCCGATTCCTGCGACGACATGCGCTTTCCCTCTCTGCGACTCTGCGACGAGGTCCATCGATACGCCAGTGTACCGATACGTGAGTGTTCCGATACGCCTCCGTATCGGTACACTGGCGTATCGATACGGCAGGGACCCGCTCCCTGCCACCGCACACCGCTTCGTCAGCAAAGGGGCACCGGATGAGGTTCGCCGGTAGCAGGCCCGCCGATCGGGAGCCGGACACTTCTGCCCGCCCGCCCCTCGTCCGCGAGCTTCTTCTCGTCGTAGGACTCTTCGTGATCTACAAGTTCGGCCGTCAGGCGGCCAACGGTCACGTCGACGAGGCGTACCACAACGCCGGACGCGTATGGGATCTCGAACGCGCCGTGCACCTGCCCGGCGAGGGCGCCGTACAGAGTCTGCTGCTCCACGACGAGACGCTGATCCACCTCGCGAACACCTATTACGCGACCGTGCACTTCCCGGCCACGCTGCTCTTCCTCGCCTGGCTGTACTGGCGCCGCCCGCGCCACTACGTCTGGTCGCGCCGCATCCTCGCCGCGCTCACCGGCGCCGCGCTGGCCCTGCACCTGCTGGTCCCGCTCGCACCGCCGAGGCTGCTCGCCGCGACCGGCCTGACCGACACCGGGCAGGTCTACGGACCGACGGTGTACGGGTCCACGCCGGCCACCGACTCGATGGCGAACCAGTTCGCCGCCATGCCCTCACTCCACTTCGGCTGGGCCCTCATGGTCGGTGTCGGCCTCGTCGTCGCCACCCGCTCGCGGTGGCGCTGGCTGTCGCTGCTGCACCCGGCGATCACGCTCCTCGTCATCGTCGGAACCGCCAACCACTACTGGCTGGACTCGATCGTGGTGGCCGCGATGCTCTCGGTGGCGTTCGCGGCGCTGCGGCTCCCGCGCGCGGAACCCGTCCGGGCCCATCTGCCGTGGCCGTCCACGGCCGGAGTCCCGGCCCAGGCGGTCGCGGCACCGGCCGCCCATGCCGTCGCGGCACCGTACGGCTCCGGAATTTCGTCCACGTACGCCTCCGGGCGCCCCTCCTCCTACGCCTCCTCGGGAGCCCGGCGATGAACGCCACCCTGGCCGCCGTCGCGCTGTCGCTCGTCTCCGCCGCCGCCTACGCCTGGGCCGCGGTGGCCCAGGCGCGGCTCGCGGGGCGCACCGCACCGGGCACCGGAACGCTCAGGCTGCTCGGCAGCGGCGCCTGGTGGTCGGCCGTCGGGCTGAACGCCGGCGGCGCCCTGCTGCACGTCGCCGCCCTGAAGTACGGTCCGCTGACCCTCGTCCAGCCGCTCGGCGCGCTCACCCTGGTCGCCGCCGTACCGCTGGGAGCACGGGCCGCGGGCCGCAAGGTCTCGACGACCGAGTGGCGCGGCACGCTCCTGACCCTGCTGGGGCTGGGAGCGCTGCTGATGACCGCGGGCGGCTCCGCCCCGCACGAGACGCTGAGCCTGGCCGAGGCGCTGGCCGTCGGCGCCGCGACCATGGCGCTGGTCGCCGGGCTCAGCCGCCCGGGCGCACGGCCCGGACTGCGGCACGCCGCGGCCTCCGGCATCACCTCGGGCGTCGCCTCCGCACTGACCCAGACGCTGACCGTCGCCGTCACGGACCACACCACCGGCCCGCTGTTCAGCTGGCGCCTGGTCGTCGTCGCCCTGCTCGTCTCGGCCTTCGCGATGGGCGGGCTGCTCCTCTCCCAGACCGCCTACCGGGGCGGCCTCGGCGCACCGCTCGCCGTCGTCACTCTCGCCAACCCGGTCGCCGCGGCGGCGATCGGCCTGGCCCTGCTGGGCGAGCGGCTCCAGGGCGGGACGATCAGCCTGGTCCCGGCGCTGCTGGGCACCGCGGCGGCCGCACAGGGCGTGATCCTGCTCAGCCGCGCCCAGGCGCAGGCCGCCCCCGCCGCCGCGGCGGTCGTGGCAGGACCGGCTCCGAGCGTCCCGTCGAGGGTCGTCATCAGGAGCCCGCGGGCCGTACTCCACCAGCAGCACGCGCATCTGCGGCGGATCAGGGCCGACCGGTCGTAGCGGTCCAGCCCTGTGGTCGGTCTGCGGTAAACCGCGGCCTGCCGGCCGTAGCGGCCCTGCCCGGTGGTCCGCCGGTGCCTAACCGAGGCCGGCCGCCGCCGCGCCGGCGTCCTCGGCCAGCGCCCGGGTCAGCCAGCCGATCCAGAAGTTCTCCAGATCGATGCCGCCGCGCAGCACCAGATGGCGCAGCCGGTCCTGTGCCGCGTCGCGCCCGGGCGGGAAGTCGCGCTCCTCGATCTCCTGGTACTCCGCGAGCCGGCGCCGGTGCAGCGCGAGGTGGCGGCGCAGCTCCGCGTCGAGACCGGGCGCACCGACGACCGCCGCCGCCCGCATCCGCAGCAGCAGCGGATCGCGGATCTGCTTCGGGTCCTCGGGGCGGGCCACCCAGGCGGACAGCGCCTCCCTGCCCGCGGGCAGCACCTCGTACTCCTTCTTCTGCCCCCGGGCCGGCTGGGCCGGTTCCAGGGCCCTGATCTGCCCGGTCTGCTCCAGCTTTCCCAGCTCGCGGTAGATCTGCTGGTGCGTGGCGGACCAGAAGTAGCCGATCGACCGGTCGAACCTGCGGGTCAGCTCCAGCCCTGACGAAGGCTTTTCGAGCAGAGCGGTGAGGATCGCGTGCGGGAGTGACATGGGGTGCATCCTAAGGACCGCCGGAGGGCCGGACCTGCGGGTCCGGCCCTCCGGGACCGGGGTCAGAGCGAGGCGGCGAGTTCCGTGCCCTGGCGGATCGCCCGCTTGGCGTCCAGCTCGGCCGCGACGTCCGCGCCGCCGATCAGATGCGCGGGGCGGTCCGCGGCGAGCAGCTCCTCGTACAGGTCCCGCCGGGGCTCCTGGCCCGCGCAGAGCACGATCGTGTCGACCGGCAGCAGATGCTGTTCCCCGTCGACCGTGATGTGCAGTCCGTCGTCGTCGATCCGGTCGTAGCCGACGCCCGCGATCATGTTCACGCCCCGGTGGCGGAGCTCGGTGCGGTGGATCCAGCCCGTCGTCTTGCCGAGACCCGCGCCGACCTTGGTCGCCTTGCGCTGGAGCAGATGGACCGTGCGCGCGGACTTCGGGCGCTCGGGCGTGCCGAGTCCGCCCCGCTCGCGGTACTCCGTGTCGACGCCCCACTGCCGGAAGAACGTCTCCGGATCCAGGCTCGCCGCGTCCCCGCCGTCGGTCAGGAACTCCGCGACGTCGAAGCCGATGCCGCCCGCGCCGACCAGCGCCACCCGGTCGCCCACCGGCGCCCCGTGCCGCAGCACATCGAGGTAGCTGACCACGCTCGGGTGGTCCACGCCGGGGATCGCCGGCGTACGGGGGGTGACCCCGGTGGCCAGGACGATCTCGTCGAAGCCGTCGAGCTCCCCGGCGCCGACCGGGGCGCCCAGCCGCAGCTCGACCTTCTCCTCCGCCAGCCGGGTGCGGAAGTAGCGCAGCGTCTCGTTGAACTCCTCCTTGCCCGGAACCCGGCGCGCCACGTTGAGCTGCCCGCCGATCTCCTCGGCCGCGTCGAAGAGCGTCACCTGGTGCCCGCGCTCGGACGCCGTCACGGCGCAGGCCAGTCCGGCCGGTCCGGCGCCGACGACCGCGACGCGCTTACGGGTGCGGGTCGGCGAGAGGGTGAGTTCCGTCTCGTGGCAGGCGCGCGGATTGACCAGGCAGGAGGTGACCTTCCCGCTGAAGATGTGGTCCAGGCAGGCCTGGTTGCAGCCGATGCAGGTGTTGATCGCGTCCGCACGGCCCTCGCGCGCCTTCGCGACGAAGTCCGGGTCCGCGAGGAACGGCCGGGCCATCGACACCATGTCCGCGCGCCCCGCCGCCAGGACCTCCTCGGCGACCTCCGGGGTGTTGATGCGGTTGCTCGTCACCAGGGGGACGGAGACGGCGCCGCGCACCTTCTCGGTGACCCAGGTGAAGGCGGCGCGCGGCACGGACGTCGCGATGGTGGGGATGCGGGCCTCGTGCCAGCCGATGCCCGTGTTGATGATCGTCGCCCCGGCCGCCTCGATCTCCCGGGCGAGCCGCACGACCTCCTCCAGCGACGACCCGCCGGGCACCAGGTCCAGCATCGAGAGCCGGTAGATCAGGATGAAGTCGCTGCCGACCCGCTCCCGTACGCGCCGCACGATCTCGACGGGGAAGCGGATGCGGTTCTCGTACGAACCGCCCCAGCGGTCCTCGCGGTGGTTGGTCGCGGCGGCGATGAACTCATTGATCAGGTAGCCCTCGGAGCCCATGATCTCGACGCCGTCGTACCCCGCGCTCTGCGCCAGCGCGGCCGCCGTCACGAAGTCCTCGATGGTTGACTCGACCTCGTCGTCGGTCAGCGCGTGCGGGACGAACCCGCTGATCGGCGCCTGGATCGCGCTCGGCGCCACCAGCGCGGGGTGGTGCGCGTACCGCCCGAAGTGCAGGATCTGCATGGCGATCCGGCCACCCGCCGCGTGCACGGCCGACGTCACCACGGCATGCTGTGCGGCCTCCGCCTCGGTCGTCATCTTCGCGCCGCCGGGCAGCGAGCAGGCCTGCTCGTTCGGTGCGATGCCCCCGGTGACCATGAGGCCCACGCCACCGCGGGCGCGGGCGGCGTAGAACGCGGCCATGCGCTCGAAGCCGTTCTCGACCTCCTCGAGGCCGATATGCATCGATCCCATCAGCACCCGGTTGGGGAGGGTCGTGAACCCGAGGTCGAGCGGGCTCAGCAGATGCGGGTACGGGCTCATGGGGTGGCTCCTCGCGCGGTGTGGTTACGCCAGTTCTAGACCACCGAAACGTCATTGTGCAACAAGTTGCACAATGACGTATGTCGCACTGTGTCACGAGTCACGTGCGGCTCGGGGGCGCCCGGACGGCGTAACAACGTGACCCGCCGGGAACCCGGCGCGCGGAGAGTGGTTTCCGTACTTCCTGGGCCAGGCTTCAGGCCGGCCCCCCGAACCCTCCCGGAGAACCTCATGAGCAGCGTCAACCGTCGTGACCTCGGCCTCCTTGTCCTTCGCGTCGGCACCGGCGCCGTGCTGGCCGCGCACGGCAGCCAGAAACTCCTCGGCTGGTTCGGCGGCGGGGGCATCGAGGGCACCACGGCCGGGATGGAGGCCATGGGCTTCCATCCGCCCAGGCACAGCGCGATCGCCGCCGGTCTCGGCGAGGCCGGCGGCGGCGTCCTGCTGGCGCTCGGCCTGGCCACTCCGGCGGCCGGCGCCGCCGCCGCGGGCGCCATGGCGGGAGCCGTGGCCGTCCACGCCCCCGCCGGCTTCTTCGCGCAGGGCGGCGGCTACGAGTACCCCGCCTTCCTGGGCTTCACCGCGGGCGCGATCGGCCTGGCGGGCCCGGGCCGCTACTCCGTGGACCACGCCACCCGGCACGCGTTCAACCAGCCGTGGATGGTCGCCCTGGCCTTCGTGGGCAGCGCCGCGGCCGCGGTCGCCGTCGTCGGCAAGCGGGCCAAGGGGCAGAGCGCGGAGCCGGAGGAGTTCTGAGCCCAGGCCCGCAGGTTGGCGTGAAGCCCGCAGGTTGGCGTGAAGCCCGCAGGTCAGCGCGGAGACCGCAGGTTGGCGTGAAGCCCGCAGGTTGGCGTGAAGCCCGCAGGTCAGCGCGGAGACCGCCGGTCAGCGCGGAGACCGCAGGCCGCGCCCCTTCGCCGCGGCGATCAGCGCGGGGACCGTCTCGAACTTGGCCCGCGGGCGGCCCTGTTCGCGGCCCCGGGCCTGCTCGGCGCGGTCGATGGCGGCCAGCCCCCGGGCGTCGACCACCTGGCGGCCACGGCTCCGGGCCAGGCGCCCGAACGCCTTGGCGGGGTACGCGGGCGAGGGCAGCGCGCCGGCGACGGCGTCGGCCAGCAGGGTGCCGACGGTCTCGGCGGCGCAGGTGCGGTTGGCTCCGATGCCGCCCGACGCGCCGCGCTTGATCCAGCCGACGACGTAGCTGCCGGGCAGGCCCGCCACCCTGCCGCCCTCGTGCGGCACGGTGCCGGTCGCCTCGTCGAAGGGCAGACCGGGAACCGGCAGGCCACGGTAACCGATCGCCCGCAGGAACAGGCCCGCAGGTATCTCCTGATCGCCCGCGGCGGCCGTCACGCGCACCGCCTCGACGCCGTCGCGGCCGAGCACCTCCACGGGGGCGGAGTGGAAGCGGAAGACGATACGGCGTCCCGGCGGCGGTGGCTGCGACCAGTCGACGCTCTCCCGGGGCAACTCCCGCAGCAGGGCGGCCTTCTCGCCCTCGGCCGCGCCGTCGAGCACCTCACCGGTCCGCGGGTCGTGGTCGTCGACCACCAGGTCCACGCCCGGCAGATGACCGAGGGCGAGCAGTTCGGACGCGGTGCAGGCGGTGTCGTCGGGTCCGCGCCGGCCGAGCAGGACGACTTCGCGGACCCGGGAGTCCCGCAGCGCCGCCAGCGCGTGGCCGGCGATATCCGTGCCGGCCAGCGCGGCGGGGTCGGTGACGAGGATGCGTGCCACGTCCAGCGCTACGTTGCCGTTCCCGGCGACGACCACCCGCTCTGCCGACAACTCGACGGTTTCCGGCGTGACTTCCGGGTGGGCGTTGTACCAGGAGACGAACCGCGTGGCCGGGATGCTGGAGGGCAGGTCCTCGCCCGGGATGCCGAGCCGGCGGGAGTCGGAGGCGCCGACCGCGTAGATCACCGCGTCATGGTGGGCGGCGAGCTCCTCGACGGTGAGGTCCTTGCCGACCTCGACCCCCAGGTGCATCCGTACCCGGGGATGGGAGTGGAACCGTGCGAAGGTCTCACCCACGCCCTTCGTCGCGGGGTGGTCGGGCGCCACGCCGTACCGGACCAGGCCGCCCGCCACCGGCAGCCGGTCGATCAGCGTCACCTCGGCGTTGGTGTGCAGCAGCAGGTCCTCGGCCGCGTACATCCCGGCCGGGCCGGTGCCGACGACGGCCACCCTGAGGGGAGCGAAGTCGGACGGCAGACTGCGCGGGAACGACGGCTCGCCCCAGGCGTGGAAGTTCGGCCCGGCGGCGGGCTCCCGCTCCCGTCCCTCGTAGTACGCCGCGTTGATCGCTGCGTACTCCTTCTGCCCCGCGGACAGTGTGTCCACCGGGAAGATCGCGTCGACCGGACAGGCATCGGCGCAGGCGCCGCAGTCGATGCAGGTCGCCGGGTCGACGTAGAGCATCTCCGTGCTGCCGAAGGCCTGTTCCTCCGGCGTGGGGTGGATGCAGTTGACGGGGCACACGGCGACGCAGGTGGCATCGCTGCAGCAGGTCTGGGTGATGGCGTAGGTCATCTCGTCAGCTCGGGCTCTCGGCTCGGGTCAGGTCGGGTCTGCGCGCTCGCGGAGGACCCGGGTCAGATCAGGTGGGCACGCTTGTAGAAGAACAGGGCCGGCCTGGTGAGGAGGCGGGCCGAGGCCAGGAACTCCATCAGGCCCGCACAGCTGGAACGCATCAGGGACTTGTGGTGCTCGTTGGCCTTCGCCTCGGCGCGGGCGCGGGTGCTGTCCAGTCCCGCGTTCGCGTAGACGTCCCGGTTCACCATGCTGGTGACGATGTAGTACGAGGCGATGGCGACCACGAGCGAGTTGATCTGCCGGCGCAGCGGTCCCGCGGTGCGCAGGCGCCTGCGGGTCTCGTCCCGGGCGAACTTCATGTGCCGGGACTCCTCCACCACATGGATGTTGTTGATCGTCCGGACGAACGGCGCGACCCGCTCGTCCCGCATCCAGTCCCGCTGCATCACGTCCAGCACCTCCTCCGCCACGAGAATCGCCGCGTACGCCGCCTCGCCGAAGGCAAGTGTCTTGAAGGCGCGGCCCAGTTCGACCACGGGCCGGCGCGGCCGGTAGGCCGGTGCGCCCAGCTTCGCGGCGCCGCGCGCGAACATGATGGAGTGCCGGCACTCGTCGGCGACCTCGGTGAGGGCCCACTGGAACCGCGGGTCGGTGGGGTCCTTGGCGTACATGTCGCGCAGCACCATCTGCTGGAGGATCATCTCGAACCAGATGCCGGTGCTGGCGACGGAAGCGGCCTCCTGGCGCGTCAGCGCCTTGCGCTGGCCATCGGTCAACTCCTGCCAGTAAGCGGTTCCGTAGAGGGTGCTCCACTCCGGGCTCGCGCCGTGGTGACCGGTGTCCAGCGGCGTGTCCCAATCCACCTCGGTGGCCGGGTCGTACGAGAGTTTCGCGGCCGAATCGAGCAGGCGCCGGGCGACGTCCTGCTCGGCGAGCCGGTTCTGGTCCTCCGGCCGAACGGTGCTGCTTGCCATGCTGCGGCTCCTTGAATCGCGACAGACCGACCCGACGGCGATGCCCGGCCTCTTGCCTCGTCACGTCCCGGCCCGATGAGGCCGAGGGCCGGCGGGCGCCGTCCTCGCTTGTTAGACGTGGCGTCTAGCAAGCTGTTAGACGGAAGGTATAGCAAGAGGGTCGTCCAGGCCTACCCCCGCGCAGGGAATCCGTACGATCTCTCCACGACGAGGCTTGGACCGCCCGGCACATGGGGTGTCACGGGGCTGGGCACAGAGGTGCGCGCGGCCCCGTCAGTCCGGGGCCGCGCGCGAGTGGGTTGGACTGTAGCGAGGGCATGAGCGCCGGTTCAGGGATGGTCGGGCTGCTCGTCCGGCGGGGTCGCCCCGCCTTCGCCGCCCCCCTTGTTGCCCTTGTCGGTCCCGTGGGGCCGGCCGCCGCGGCCGCCGCCCGGCTGACCGGCCTTGATCTCGGCGCTGTCCTGAGGGGTGGCGCCCCCCTTGTCGCTTCTGCGCTGTTCGGGCTGCTGCGGGTTCGCCATGTCGACTCCCGGAGTGGTTGTTCGGTGCGGTGCGCCCTTCGCGCGGACACACACCGCCCATTGTCCTCCCGTCCGCGGCGGACCGCCCGGCCACGGCCTCAGTCGTTCGTCCGGCGCAGCGGGCCCCAGGCGCCGGCCTCGCGCTCCACCTTCTCGCGGGCCTCGCTGATCATTCCCTCGTCGATCCAGGCCATCGGCTCGACGTGCCCGACCAGCGGCTCGTTGTCGGGGCCCCGACCGTCCTCCTGGCCGACCAGGACCCAGGGGCGGACCCCCGGCCCCTTCTCGCGCGGCAGGTGCGAGTAGTCGTGCAGACGCCGGGCCACCCAGAGCTCGACAGGCCGGCCCTCCCACCAGGGCTCGACATACAGGGGGTTGGCCGACAGGCCGGGCATGTCGACACCCGTGAGATCGTCCCTGCTCATCACCTTGCCGAGGTCCGCCTCCGGGCCGCTGGACCAGCGCACGTACAGCCCCTCGCGCTGTTCGACGAGACGGGCGAGGTCCCGCAGCGTGTACAGGACCGGCAAGTCGTCCGAGCTGCTCGGTGCTGCGGTCACGGTCACTCCTTGTTCCGCTGAGCTCCGTCTTTCCCCTGACGCGGGGTGGCATTCAGGGGCGCGGGTTCATCCGTCGCCACGGCGGCCGGCTGTCCGCGCCGGTACGCCCGGCCACGGACGCACACCGCGGGCACAGGCGCTGCACGCGGTCCGCGGCGCCGCCGGACTCCGGAAGGGCGTCCGTCCAGGACACGCCCGCGAAGCACGTGAGCTGCGAGCGGCTGAGAGAGAGCCCGCAAACCGTCTCGTTCCGGCCGGGCTCCCATGCGTGCGCCTCACCGGCGGGCAGCCGCCGACGGCCCTCCTCCTCGTCGGTCCACTGACCGGAGGCGGCGACCGCGTATCTCGTACGCCGGGCCATCGTGCCGGGTCACCTCTGCTGGGCACGCGAACCGCCGGCGTCGGAGGCCGGTGGCTTCAACGGGTCGTGGCCGAGCGTCATCTGCCGGTGGCGCCATACGGCGTCGCCGGCCTTCTGTTCCAGGTCGGCCCCCCGTTGGGCGGTGATGGCGTCGATGACCTCGCGCATGACACGGATGTCGTCCTCGGTGAGGTCGGTGCGCCGCTTGCCGAGGATCTCCAGCACCCGACGGCCCTTCCCGGTACCCGCCTGGTCCGGGACCTCCTCGGTCTCCTCACCGGCGGAACGCGTCCGGAGCCAGTCGCCCAGTTCGCGCGAGGTCATGTTGACCACCGCGTGGAACTCGTTCCACAGCTCGTTCAGCTCTGTTTCAGGAATGTCCGCCATGACCGACCTCCACTTTCGTCCGCAGATGTCCCTGTGTCGTGCCGAGTACCCAGGGGCCTCCCCTGAAACCTGCGCCCGAGGTGTGGCGCCGGTTCCCAGGGGTACCCGTCCGGCGTCGCCGTCGGGACGGCCGGACCGGGCCGTCCTCCCTGCTCACCGCACCGCTGGAGGCGTCATGACAGCCGAGGAGCCCACGGAACAGAACGCGGGACAGAACGCGGAACAGGACACCGGGCAGAGCGAGGGACAGAAGTACGACGAGCGAGGGGCCGTGCCCGTGCTGGGTTACGCCGTCATCGCAGGTACGTACGCGGCCGCCTGCGGGGCCTTCGTGCTGCTCGCGCGCCGACGCGGTGTCGTTCTGCCCGAGCGCGTGCCGCCGTGGGACGTTGCGCTGCTGGGCGTGGCGACGTACAAGACGGCACGGCTGCTCACCAAGGACAAGATCACCAGCTTTCTCCGGGCGCCCTTCAGCCGCCGTTCGCAGGACACGACGGCGGGCGAGGTGTCTGACGAACCGCGGGGCCGCGGTCTCACCCTCGCGATGGGTGACCTGGTGACGTGCCCCTTCTGCACCGCCTCCTGGACAGCCACGGGACTCCTGGGCAGCTATGTACTCGCTCCCCGGGCCACCCGGCTCATAGGCGCCGGCTTCGGCGCGATGGCCGTCGCCGACTGGCTGCAGTACGCCTGGGCATGGACCCAGCAGAACGCCGAAGGCTGACCGAAGACGTTCCGCGGTGCCGGTGTCATGACTGAGAGGCGCGCCGCGCGAGCCGAGGTTGCATCGGCACCGTCGACTGTCATCTCCCCAGCAGGGCTTCCAGGACGGCCGTGAGCTCCTCGCGGCCGCCCCGATCGGCCATCCCGACGGCCGTCGCCCGCAGGCGAGGCAGTTCGCGCGCGTGCAGACCGGTGCAGGCCCAGTCGGAACGTGGGGCCGGGTTCGTCCGCCTGATCGTCCATCGCCCGCAGCTCCACGAGCGGGAATCCGAGCAGCCAAGCGGTACAAGCCCGGTTGATCCGCACGACCTCGCCGTCGTCGAACAGACTCCACGCCCAGTTCCGCGGCCGGGCTTGCGCATGCTGAGGCCGGCAAGCTCGTCGCGGTCGACCACGTCGAGGGCGGAAGCCGGTACACGTTCCCGGCTGAGCCGGCCGTACGCGCCCCTTGTCGCCCGCCCAGGCCCGGTGGGCTGTTCTCTTTTATCGTGGAATCGGCACACCGTGAAGGCCGAAGCCGAGGCGGACAGCACATGAGAAGACCGCAGATCGACTACACGGCGGTCTTCCATGCTCTGCCCGGCATGGTGGCGCTGCTCACCCCGGACCTGCTGTACGCCGACGCCAACGGTGACTTCCTGCGGCTGGCCGGGCGTACGCGCGAGCAGCTGCTGGGCCGCTACATCTTCGATGTGTTCCCCGAGAACCCGAACAACAAGGCGGCGGCCGGCATGCGGGAGACCCGGGCGTCGATGCTGCGGGCGGTGGCCACCGGTGAGCGCGACACCATGGCGCTGCTGCGCTACGACATCGAGGATGCCGAGTCGCCCGGCCGTTGGGTGGAGCACTTCTGGAGCCCGATCAACGCGCCTGTGCTGGATGCCGAGGGACATGTGGCGCTGATCGTGCACCGGGTGGAGGAGGTCACCGAACTCATCCGCGCCCGCGGCGGCCCCGGCCTCAACGGTCACGCGCGTGTGCTGGAGGCCGAGCTCTACACCCGTGCCCGTGAACTGCAGGACGTCAATGAACGCTTGCGCCGGGCGCAGGCGCGCGATCGGGAAATCGCCCTCGCGCTGCAGGAGGCCATGCTTCCCGCCCCCACGCCGGTCGGGCGTCACCTGGCGGCCGTCCGCTACTGGCCCGCCGTGGGCACCCTGCACGTGTGCGGCGACTGGTACGACCTGGTCGACCTCCCCGGTGACCGCATCGCGGTCGCGGTCGGCGACGTCGTCGGCCACGGCTTGGCGGCGGCATGCGTCATGGGACAGCTGCGCAGTGCGCTGAGCGCGGCCGCCCGTGTCGCCGAGGGGCCGGCCGAGGCCCTGGAGGCACTCGGTCTGTATGCCCGCAGTGTCGACGGGGCCGATTCGACCACTGCGGTGAGTGCCCTGATCGACTGGGGCGACCACACCATCACCTACAGCAGCGCCGGCCATCCGCCGCCGGCCCTGCTCGATACGGACGGCACCGTGACCTTTCTCGACCGGGCGACCGATCCGCCTCTAGGCGCGCGTCCCGAACACGCCCCGCGGCCGGAGGCCGGTACAACCTTCGACGCCGGCGCCACGCTGGTTCTCTATACGGACGGGCTGGTCGAACGCCGGACCGAGGACATCGACACCGGCCTGGCCCGCCTCGCCGACTCCCTCGCCCGACATGGCCGCCGCGACCCGGAGGACCTGGCCGACGCCCTGCTGGCCGACCTGGTCCCACCGGCCGGCAACACGGACGACACGGCGCTGGTCGTCATCCGCCTGTAAAGCGCTTAGATCGCACCCGTGCTGCTCGTTCGTATCGCCCTTCTGCTGGTGGGGCCGGAGTCAGGCGGTGGGGTGAGGTGGCCGTCGCCGCTCACCCGGGCGGAAAGATCTCACCCGGGCGGAAAGATTATGTCCGATTTGACTCTTCTGTCATTTCTGGCAGCGTGGTCGGTGCCGTATCTCCCCTCATCCTCAGGGCGATGTCGAGACCACCCACGGAGCCGCAGTCATGGCCGACAACCCTCCGGACGGACACGACGTGCGGCACCGGACCACGCAGCAGCGGGCCGCTCTCGGAAAGGCCGCGCGGGCCGTGGTGCCCCGCTCCAGCCACGCCGAGTTCGCGTCAGGGCCGGGGCGGGCGGACCCATTGAAGATCATCGAGAAGCAGTCGGCGTCCCGGCTGCCCGACCTCGTGCCGGTCCGCTACGGCAGGATGTCCGAGTCGCCGTTCCGCTTCTACCGGGGTGCGGCCGCCGTGATGGCATCAGATCTCGCGCACACCCCGACGACGGGACTTCGGACCCAACTCTGCGGTGACGCCCACATGTTGAACTTCCGGTTGCTGGCCTCACCCGAGCGCCGGCTGATGTTCGACATCAACGACTTCGACGAGACGTTGCCGGGCCCGTGGGAGTGGGACGTCAAACGCCTGGCCGCCAGCCTCGTCATCGCGGGCCGGGCGAACGGCTTCAGCACCAAGGAGCGGGCCGCGGTCGTCCGGGCCGGCGTGCGGTCGTACCGGGAGAGCATGCGAACCTTCGCCGGACTCGGCAACCTGGCGGTCTGGTACGCCCAGTTCGACGTCGACCGGGTACGGGACCGCTTCGCGGCCGACCTGTCAGCACGGGGCCGCGAGCGGTGGGCGCAGGCCGTGACCAAGGCGCGTTCGCACGACACCCTTCAGGTCTTCGACAAGCTCACCCACGTCGTCGACGGCCGGCGTCGCATCATCTCCGACCCGCCGCTCATCACCCGCCTCGAGGATCTGCTGCCGGATGACCGGCGTGATGCCATGGAACAGCAGATCCGCACGCTGATCGGACATTACGGCGAGACCCTGCAATCGGACCGGCGGTTCCTGCTGCAGCGGTACCGCGTGGCCGACATCGCCCGCAAGGTCGTCGGGGTCGGCAGCGTGGGCACGCGCTGCTGGATCGTACTCCTGCTCGGCAAGGACGACGAGGATCCGCTGTTCCTCCAGGCCAAGGAGGCCGACGAGTCGGTGCTGGCGCCCCACGTGGGGAACAGCACGTACCGCACACAGGGCGAGCGGGTGGTCGCCGGACAGAGGCTGATGCAGGCCACCAGTGACATCTTCCTGGGCTGGGAGCGCGCCGAGGGCATCGACGGCCGGCGACGGGACTTCTACATACGGCAGTTGCGGGACTGGAAGTGGGTCGCGGCGGCGGAGGACATGGTGCCCCGGGGCATGCGTACCTTCGGGGCACTGTGCGGTGCGACGCTGGCACGGGCCCACGCGCGATCCGGCGACCGCGTCGCCATCGCCGCCTATCTCGGCGGCGGCGACTCGTTCGACCGGGCACTGGTGACGTTCGCCGAGCACTACGCCGACCGGAACGAGCGCGACCATCAGGCACTCCTCGACGCCATCCGCACCGGGCGGCTGCCCGCCGGAGCCGCCTGAACAAGTCTTTCGGTGCACCTTCCCGTATCTACATCTGCTCGGCACGCTCGTGATCGATGAATGCCGTCAACACGTCCGCGGTCGCGTCGGGCTGCTCATCGGGAATGAAGTGTCCGGCCTGTGGGATGACGACGCCGGTCGCGTTCTCTGCCCACGGGCTGATGGAGGCGGCCATGTCGGGGATCGAGCCGTGGGAGCTGGAGATTCCCAGGACCGGGACGGTCAAGTGCCCCCGTTCGAGAGCGTCATGATTCCTGCGCGCTGATTCCGCGGCATCGCGGTAGTAGGCGAGAGACGCCGAAAGGCCGCCCTCGGCCGCGATGGCGGCGGCGTAATGATCGATCTCGGCGCCGTCGAAGGTGTCCGGGGACAGGGCTTTGACCTTCAAGAACCAGCCGACGTAGTCACGCTCGCGGCCGGTGAGCAGAGTCTCGGGCAGTTCGGGCACCAGGTGGAAGGCGAAGTGCCAGGTCTTCCAGGCCCGCTCCGGATCCATGGGGACGGAGTCCGGGAGGGTGATCCCGGGAATGCCTGCGTCCAGCAGAGCGACACCATGCAGGCGCTCCTCGTACTTCAGGGCCATCGAGAAGGCGACCCAGGCCCCGATGTCGTGGGCGACGAGCCAGTACTTCGGCACATCGAGCGCGGTCAGCGCGGCCTGGACGCGCGAGGCGACGGTGTGGGTGTCGTAGCTCCCGCGAGGGCGGTCGGAGTGGCCCTGCCCCGGCAGGTCGATCGCGATCACGCGGAACCGCCCGGCAAGGCCGGGCATCACCTTGCGCCAAGCCCACCAGGTCTGCGGGAATCCGGCGAGCAGGACGACGGCGGGACCGGACGGCCGGCCGCCTTCCACGGCGTGGAGCCGGATTCCTTCCGCGTCGACCCAGCGGTGAGTGAAACCCGCAAGGTCGTGCAGCGGCAGTCCGGGGAACGGATTCTGGTCGCAGGGGCGGTTCGGGGCCATGGCGTCGTCGGTCATGATCGTGAGCCTAGCGCATCTTGAACTGACCAGTTCAAGATAGGATGGGCGGCCCAGCAACGGGTGGTCGGAGAACGAGGTGCATGTGTGATGGCCGGGAAGAAGCAGTTCGACGTGGGCATCGCGCTTGACGCGGCGATGGTCCGGTTCTGGCGGGCCGGATACGCCGACACGTCTGTCGACGACCTCTCCAGGGCGACCGGATTGAACCGCAGTTCCCTCTACTCCTCGTTCGGCGACAAGGACTCGCTCTACCTGCGATGCCTGGACCGGTACGCCGAGCGGTACGGAAGCAAGTACGACCAGGCGCTTTCACGGGCGTCCGAGGAACCGCTCCAGGCGGTACGGGCGTTCTTCGACGTCACCCTGCAGCGCATCGCCGACCCCGACGTACCCGATGGATGCCTGGTCGCCCAGACCGCGATGGCGGCACCGGCGCTCAGCCCCGCCGTCGCCGCGCGCGCGTTCGAAGCCCTGGGCCGTCAGCATGCCCGGCTGCGGAACGCCTTGAACGCCGCGCAGTTGGCCGAAGGCGACGCCGAGGACTTCGCGGTACACCTGGCGGCGGTCAACCAGTCACTGGCCGTGATGAGCAGGACCGGAGCGAGCGAGAAGCAGCTCCGTACGGTCACCGACATCAGCATGCGCGCGCTCTCGCACGCCTTTCATGCCCGGAGCTAGGGCCTTTCGTTTGGATCGGGCCGGACCCCGCGAGCCCGGCATGATCCAAACGAAAGGCCCTGGTCCGACGGGCGTGGTGGGATCATGGCCCAGCGAATCGCGGCGGTCAGTGCTCGCCCGGTCGGGGCCACGCAGGTTTCGGCCATGCCGGACAGCCGGGGCAGTTCCAGAGCCGTGCGGGCCCACCGGGGGAGAGCCGCGATGGAGTTCGCGGCGAGGACGGCATAGGGCGCACGGGCGATCCAGGGCAGGGGCGGGTGCAGAAGGATGAAGCGTGCTGCCTCGCGTGCTTCCTCCGTCGGGCGCAGTTCGCCCCGGTACGCCCCGAGGCGGGCGGCGAGTTCGCTGCGACTGCGTGGGGGGTCGGTGACGCCGAGTGCTTCCGCCACCCGCGCCGTGTCGGTGAGGTAGCCGTCGCACCCGGCCGCGTCGAGCGGTTCGGCTCCGAATCGCTGGTGGGCGAGCAGGAAACTGTCGACCTCGGCCGCGTGCACCCAGCCGAGAAGGTGGGGATCGGCGGCGCTGTAGAGCTCTCCGCGTGAAGTCGTTCCGCGCACCCGGCCGTGTACGGCACGGACGTGGTCGACCGCCTGCTGTGCGTCGTCCGCTGTTCCGTACGTGGTGACGGCGAGGAAGGTGCTGGTGCGCTGGAGCCGTCCCCAGGGGTCGCCGCGGTAACCGGAATGAGCCTCCACGGCAGCCATGGCCAACGGGTGCAAGGACTGGAGCAGCAGCGCCCGCAGTCCACCGATGAACATGGACGCATCGCCGTGGACGGTGCGAATCGGCCGGTCCGGACCGAACCAGCGCGGGCCGGGCTCTCCGTGGATGCGGGCGCGGTTCTCCGGCCCTGCGGGACCGGCGACCTGGGCGAAGATCGCGCTGCCCAGCCGCTCCCGCAGGCCGGATACGGCACGCGCGGACGAGTCCATAAGGCCAGTATGCGCTCAGGGCAATTCCGGGTCGGCGTCATGCCCGCCGCCGGGCCCACCACGCCCGAACCACTCAGAGATCATTTACGGGAGACGCCCGACAAGCCAGTGGCCACATTCGGCAGAGACCAGGTGTGTGGCCCTTCGGCGCGGGTAGCCGGAACGACGTCCGGAGCCCGGATCCGTGAGACAGGAGGATGGCCATGGCGGTGCCGAAAACGAGCGTGCTGGTGCTGGACTGCGCGGAGCCGAGGGAACTGGCTGAATTCTATGCCGTGTTGCTCAATGCGGAAGTCCGCGTCGGCCGCGAGCCCGACATCGTCGAAGTCGTGGGGCAGACCGGGGTGCATCTCGCGATCCGTAGGGACCACGGTTACGCGCCCGCCAGTTGGCCGCGCCCCGATGATTCCCAGCAGGCTCACCTGCGCATTCTGGTGGCACGGGAGGATATCGACGAGGCGGAGCGCGAGGCGGTCGGCCTCGGCGCGCGTCCTCTGGACACGAAGAACAACGGAGGCCTTCATGACACGCGCCTCTATTCCGATCCCGCCGGGCACCCGTTCACGCTGGCCACACCTGCTTGATCCGCCGAACTGAACCTGGCCGTTCCGCGTGCGGAAAAGGGATCTGTGACCTGCTCCCCGCGAAGTACCCGAGAAGAAGTACCCAAGAAGGAGTCCTCATGTCCTCTTCGATAGTCGAGACCGTCGATATCAAGGCCCCGGTGGCCGTCAGTTGGGCACTGTGGAGTGATGTGGCTCAGTGGCCCAGGTTCCTGAGTCATGTCCAGCGCGTCGACCCACTGGACGAGCGCCGTTTCGCTTGGCAGTTGGCACTGCCGGGGGTCGACAAGAGCTTCGTGGCCGAACTCACCGAGGTGGTGACGGAGAACCGGATCGCCTGGAAGACGACGGAGGGCGTGCATCACGCCGGCGTCGTCACCTTCCATCGATTGGACGACGAGTCGAGTCGGTTGACCCTGCAGATCGAATACGACCCCCAGGGATTTATCGAGCACCTGGGAGCCCTCACCAATCTCGACTCGGTCCTGGCCAATTACGACCTCGGTGAGTTCCAGACGCTGGCCGAGCGGATCGCCGCAGGCGACATGCACTGAAGGTCTCCGCCTACCGCGGCAAAATCATCCCTCGGAGGAACCCGGGAAGCCGTCGGCAAGGCAGTTGCCGGCTTCCGTGTCCACGTCACCGCAGTCCGAGTGACGGTGATCACGGACGTCCTTGAGGGTGCCGCGTAGGCGTGGACCGTCGTCGTGGGGGGCCCGCGAGAGTGGGTGATGCCGCCCCCGGCCACCTGCCGAGGCGCCGGAGAAGTCGGGCGACCCGTAGCGGGTCAGGGCGCCGGAACGGACATGGCGGTCTCAGGCATCGCCCATGACCAGACCTTCGATGGTGTGCTTCTGTGTGACCGGCACGAGTTCCTTCACACGGGGGCACGCGAGGTGCTTGCGGACCCGCTCGGGCAGGGAGTCCCAGAAGCCGGTGGTGACGGCGGTGTCGTGCCGGTCTCCGTTGTTGGCCTCCGGCCCGTCGACGCCGAGTACCAGGACGGGGCGGGACTTCGCGGACTCGTTTTTCGTGCCGCGGTGAATGGTCAGGGCTGTCCGTGCGGAGATGTCCCCTCGCCGGGGGTATTTGCGCACGGCGCGTTCCACGTACCGGTCGTAGTGCGACTTGGGCGGAAACATGCCGTGTCCGAACTCCGGACTGTCGTCCCACTGCGTGCCCGGCGCGATCTCGAAGGGGCCCATGTCCTGTGCGGTGTCCACGGTGGTCACGTTGAAGGCGAGCGAGGTCAGGCGCCGCTCGCGGCGAGTCTCTTCCGGCAGCGGGAAGTCCCGGTGCCACGGCTGGTTGACGGCGCCCTCGAGCGGAACGTCGAAGCCGAGTTCCACGATGCGGTAGTCGGGGCCGAGCACTGCCGTGCAGAGCGACCGCACCCAGGGATGATCGACCAATTCGACGAAGCCCCTGATCTGCTCGGGGTGGATCTCGACGTAGTAGCGGTTCGGTCCGCGCCCCACTGCGCCGCCGGGGCGTGTGCGGGCCTCGGCGAACGCCGCGTCGACGTCCTCCCGAAGCCGGTCGGCCCATTCCCTCGTGAACGCGCCCTTCCGGGCGGTGATGCCGTCGCTGTACAGGGCCTCGACATCCGCGGACACGTCGACCTCCGGACCGTGGGCGGCGAACTCGGGGAATGCGTGGGTGGTCACGGCGTGCCTCCTTGCGCAGGGATGCTTGGCGGCTTCATGTTGCAGCGTTGCATGCAACGTGGCAATAGCTGCTGCTCATCTTCTTTCGCCCTTGGACCGCAATCGGGCTCCGTGCCAAGATGGCCGCCGTGAGCAGTCGTCTGAAGGACGTGGCAGCCCGGGCCGGGGTGTCAGTACGTACCGTTTCCAACGTGGTCAGTGGCTCGGCGCCGGTGGCAGACGCGACCCGGGTACGGGTCCAGGCGGTCCTGGACGAGCTCGGCTACCGCCCGAACCTGGCGGCCCGAAATCTGCGCGCCGGCCGTACGGGGCTGATCGGGCTGGCGATCCCCGAGCTGTACTCGCCCTACTTCGGTGAGCTCGCAAGCCTGCTCGTCGCGGCCGCTCAGCAACGTTCCTGGACGGTCGTCATCGACCAGACCTTTGGTGATCCCGAAGCGGAGAGACGGTTCTTCGAAGGAACCGGGGGACGGCTGGTGGACGGACTCATCATCAGCCCCTGGGCGCTGGGTCCGGAGGAGTTGAGGGCCGACGCCCGCAACATGCCGGTGGTCCTGCTGGGGGAGCGCCACCCTCAAGGACTGGCGGACCGCGTCGCCGTCGACAATGTTCTCGCGGCCGAGGAGGCGACGACGCACCTGCTCCAGGGCGGGCGCAGACGGATCGCGGCGATCGGTGTGCAGCCACATCTGCGCAACGAGACGGCCCGCCAGAGGCTCGAGGGATACCACCGGGCACTACGCCGGGCCGGGCTGCCCTTCGACCCCGTGCTGGAGCGGCCGGTGGAAGCGCTGCACCGTCAGGACGGCGCCCAGGCGATGGCCTCTTTGCTGCGAATCGATGTGCGGCCCGATGCCGTGTTCGCCTTCAGTGACGAACTCGCCCTCGGTGCATTGCACGTGGCGCACGAACGCGGTCTCCGTGTTCCGGAGGACCTCGCGATCGTGGGGTTCGACGGCATCGAGGACGCGCGATACTCGTACCCTCCGCTGACCACCGTGGCGCCGGACAAGAAGCAGATAGCCGAGCGAGCCCTGCAGTGTCTCGGAGACCGAATCCACAGCCCCGCTGCCACGACGGTGCCACCCCTGGACATCGTGGTACGCCATGAGCTCTGCGTCCGGGGCAGCAGCCGTCCCGCGGGTGCCTGAACGGCACACGCCGAACCACCACGTGCGGCTGTACTTCTGTGGGAAAGGTCGCTGCCGCGGCAAATGGAATGGGTACGAGTCGCGGTAGTGGGGGGCATCAGGAGAGTCGGCACCGGGTCAGCAACAGTCCTGAATAACCTGCTGACCCCTGCCCGAACGTGCGACTCGATGTACTCTGGGCGCACCGCCCTTGACCTGCAAATACGCAGGCAGGGAGCCTAGCAGACGGAGTGCCCTCATGATGCGTACCATGTTCAAGTCCAAGATTCACCGAGCCACCGTGACGCAGGCCGATCTGCATTACGTCGGCTCCGTCACCGTCGACGCCGCGCTGATGGAGGCCGCCGACCTGCTGCCCGGTGAGCTCGTCCATATCGTCGACATCGACAACGGCGCGCGGCTCGAGACGTACGTCATCGAGGGCGAGCGCGGTTCCGGCGTCATCGGGATCAACGGCGCCGCCGCCCACCTCATTAACCCCGGTGACCTCGTCATTCTGATCAGCTACGCGCAGGTCGAGGACGCCGAGGCGCGCGGGCTGATTCCGCGTATCGTCCATGTCGACGCGGGCAACCGGATCGTCGAGCTCGGCGCCGACGCCTCCGCGCCCGTGCCGGGATCCGACACCGAGCGCAGCCCGCACGCCGTGCCCGCGGCGCGCTGACGCGCCTCACCGAGCGAGGGAGCAACCGCCCATGACAGAGCAGGCCGGACAGACCGTGCCCGACATCCGCGACGACCGGGCGGCGGGCAAGCTGCTCGCGTACGTGGACGGCGAGGCCGCCGGGGTCATCGTGTACTTCGCGCTGGAGGGGACGCCAGCGGCGCTCGTCGCCGTGCACACCGTCGTCGAGCAGGGGCACGAGGGCAAGGGCATCGGCGGTTCCCTGGTGAAAGAGTTCTACGCCATGGCCGCCCGCGAGGGCGTCCCCGTCGTCCCGCTCTGCCCGTACGCCGCGAAGTGGGCGTCGCGCCACCCCGACGAGGCCCCCGAAGCCCCGGCGGAACTGGTGGAGCGGGCCAAGAAGGAGCTCGCCCTCCATTCTGAACTCCACTGACCCCGGGCTCACCGTGCGCCGCCTCGTGTACGAGGACCTGCTCGCCCGGGCGGGTGCGCTCGGCCGGAGGCGGCGGCGGGCGGGGGCGGGGGAGCGGGAGGTGGAGGTGGAGGTGCGGGAGGTTGGAGGTGCGCACGGTTCTGGTCGAGGGCGCCTGCAAGCGCTTCCAGGCCGGTGATCAGGACGGGTGCCTGGATGCCGCAGCGGTCGCGGCCGCATGCTGACGGCCGCCGCGCGACCGGGTGTGTGCCGGCGCGAGGCTGTGGGCCGGCTAGCGCATCCGCAGTCCGTACGTGTGGACTCACCGGGCGAGGGCAGCCGCTCCGGGAGACGGTGGAAGAGATCCACCCCGACCGTTCGGAGGCCCGAGATGACCCACCCGTTCCCCGACCCGGTACCGCCGGCGCCCACCCCAGGGCCGCTGCCGGGGCCACCGCAGCCACTGCCGGAGCCGACACCGGTTCCGCCAGGTCCCGGGCCTACACCGCCCAATCCGACACCGCCGGGCCCGGCGCCCGACCCGATTCCGCAGCCGCCCGCGCCGAACCCCGAACCGGTGCCGCCGCCCGAGCCCGAGCCCTCACCGGTCGGCTGACGGAACAGGTCGGCTGACGGAACCGGCAGGCTCAGCGCTCGGCCAGCACCGCGTTGGCCCGTGCGGTGACCTCTGTCAGGACCCGGGCTGCAGCCGCCAGGTCCTCGGCCGGCAGGTCCGCGTACAGCCGGGTGGTGATCTCCGCGATGCCGGCCCGGTGCGTACGGTGCAGTGCGCTGCCCGCGGCCGTGTGGGCCAGCCGTGCCACGTCTCCCGGCTGTTCTTCCAGCAGTCCCCGCGTGACCAGGCCGGTGAGGACCGTCTCCACGGTCGGCGCGTCCGTCTTCAGCGTGGAGGTCATGCGCTCGACGAGCCGGTGGCGCTCGATGCTCCCGCCGTTGTCCGCCGTGGCGTTCAGGGCGACGGACTCCTGGAAGCTGGTGCCGGTGGCGGCCAGCAGCCCTTCCAGGACGGCGCGCGTGGCGTAGTGGGCCTGGCCGATGACCTGGCCGTTGACGGTCGGTGCTGCGGTCATGAGGACTCCTCGGTGCAAGGTTCGGTGATTAGGGGAACCGGCACGTCGAGCAGTGCCGTCAATGCCTGGGTGAACGCCTCGGTGCCGGGGCCCTCCAGGCCGCCCAGGGGTGCGAGCAGCTCGTCGACGAGCCGGCGCACCACTTCGACCGCGCGGCCGGTGACCGCGAGGCCCTCATCGGTCAGGGACAGCCGGACGGCCCGCGTGTCGGCGGGGTCGGGCGCCCGTTCGACGAGGCCGGCGGCCTCCAGGCCGCGGGCCAGTTTCGAGACGTAGAGCGCTTCGAGTCCGGTGTGGTCCGCGAGTGCGCGCTGGTTCGGCCGCAGCCCCGTCCGCTGCAGTCCCAGCAGGGAACCCAGGAGCGAGTACTGCGCGTGCGTCAGCCCGAGCGGGGCCAGCGCCCTGTCGATGGCCACCCGCCATTTCATCGACAGCCGCCAGACCAGGAAGCCGGGGGTCGCACCGTCGGTTGCGTTGCTCATGAGCAATACAGTACATGGCTACTATCGCCATGGCTACTAAATGCCGAACGAAGGTCCAGGTCCTGCGGAGTCCGGCTCAGGCGTCCAGCTCCAGCAACGCGTCGGCGTGTGCCAGCCCGCTCTCCGCGGCGATCGAGTCCAGCGACTGGGCGTCACGCACTGGAGCGAACCGGACCGCGGGGCCGTCCTGCCCCGTGCCCGCCACCGTGCGGTATCCGTACACCGCGGGCCGCGGCAGGCTGTTGTAGGCCCATGGCGTGGAGAAGTAGTACGCGCCGGTGTCGTACAGCACCACATAGTCACCCGCCCGCAGTTCGGGCAGCTCCCGGGCGTGCGCGACGACGTCCCCGGCGAAGCAGCACGGCCCCGCGATGTCCTGGACGAGCGCCGGTCCGGCCTTCGGGAGCCCCTCGGCGTCGAACGCGCCCACCCGCAACGGCCAGGCCTCCGGCATGAAGACGGTACGGGTGGCGGTCTGCGCGCCCGCGTGGGTCAGGGCGATCCGACGGCCCCCGGCGTCCTTCGTGAACTCCACCAGCGCGCCGATGAAGCCGTGCTTCGCCATCAGCGACCGGCCGAACTCGGTGACGAGTTCGTACCGTCCGTCGAGCATCCCCGGCACCGCCCGGCGCAGGGCGGCCGCATAGGCGGCGAACGTGGGCCGGACCGTCTCGTCCGCGAAGTTGACAGGCAGGCCGCCGCCGATGTCGAGGCCGGTGACCTGCCTGCGCCCGAGCCGGGTGTTGATCTCCTCGGCCAGCAGGTACGTCTCGCCGACGCCCGCCGCGATCAGCTCCACGGAACACCCCTGCGAACCGATATGGGCGTGCAGACGGGTCAGCCACGGGTGCGTCGCGAACGCCTCCATGACCCGTTCGCGCGCTCCGGGATCGCGCAGCGCCACGCCGAACTTGGAGGTGGCCGTAGCCGTGCTCATCGCGCCGATGGCCCCGCCGCCGACCTGGGGATTGACCCGGAGCCCGATGGCGGACACCGCGTCGGAGGGCCGCAGCGAAGCGATCCGGCGCACCTCGTCCAGGCTGTCGGCGTTGAGCGCCACACCGAGCGCCAGCGCCCGGCGGATCTCGTCACGCGTCTTGACGGGGGAGTCGAGGACGATCTTCGCCGGCGCGAACCCGGCTTCGAGCGCGATCCGCAGCTCACCCGGGCTTGCGACCTCGCATCCCATGCCGCACGCCGACAGGAGTCGCAGCACGGGCACGAGCGACGCGGCCTTCGCGGCGAAGGTGTGGAGCACGCCGGGGACCTCCGCGAACGCCTCGTGGAGCGCGGCGACCGAGCCGCGTACGCCGTCCGTGTCGACGAATCCGGCGACGGGGCTGGACTCGCCGAGCAGTCCGGTCGCCACGGCGTGGCGGACCGCGGCCGCGACACGCGCGGAGGAGGGCGGGGCGGGAAGCGACGGGGAAGGGCTCATGGCATCGGATGTGGTGATCGGTCGGCCCCCGGTCTCCGTCCAGCAGGACGACATCGGTGCGGGCCCCCGGCCGGGCGGCCGGTGGACCGTACGGACCCACGGCGAGCCCGTGCGGTGAGGCGGACGGCGAGCAGGACGAGGGGCGGATGCCGGGATCGTCCGGATCCCTCTCCGCCGTCGGTCAGGCGATGATCGGGACCACCGCCTCCGGGGTCAGCATCCGGAAGGTGAACGACTGGTGGAAGTACAGCCGGATGTCGGTCGCGTCATGGTCCTGGTAGCCGATGGACAGGTCCTCGCCCAGGCACAGTTCGAAGTCGCCGCCCCGGGTGGACAGCAGCAGCCCGCCCGCGACGGCCGGCGCCCACAGGATCTGGTCGTCCAGCAGCCGCACCAGGTGTGTGGAGACGGGATAGCCGTGGTCGGACGTCTCGGTCGCCTCCGTGTACGCGTCCGCGCCCAGCAGCAGCCGGTACGGCCCGTCCACACCGGCAAGGCGCAGCCGGGTCAGCGCCTGACTGACCGTGGTCGGGTAGTCGCGCGCATCGGCGGGCAACGGCAGCGCGGTGTGCGAGGAGCCGTCGCGCAGGCCGGCGATCCCGGCCGAGGCGTATCCGTCGATGATCGCCATGTCCTCGGCGAACGCACAGGTGCGGGCCGCGTCCTTGACGGGCTGCCAGTCACTGTCGTCCGAGCCGCGATCGACATCGTCGACGGCCGCCCGTGTCACGGTGAACGGCACCCGCCACTCGATGACCGGCATCGACGTGCGGGCCCGGGCGATGACGTCGGGAGCGGGCGGATCGATGTCGCGCAGATGGCCGTCGCCGACCGCGGCCAGTCGCGGACCCTGCGGACCGCTGACATCGACGACCCGGCGGCCGGCCAGATGGCGGCTGAACGTGCGCCGGGCCTCCTCTTCGATCTGGTCCCAGGCGGCCTGGGTGACAGGGGCGAGTTCGCGGTGGAGGTTGTTCATCACTGGGCGCTTTCTTGCAGGCTGCCGATGCGCAGCGAACCGTCCCGGACCGCCGGCGTGACCACGGCCCTCGCCACCGGTGCGGACGCCGGCTCCGGCTGGGGCTTGGCCTCGGCGGAGGCGGGCAACGGCGGCGGGGCGTCGAGGAAGTCGGCGCCGGGGGCGTGGAAGAGCGTGCCGGTGACCGCGGTCGAGAAGTCGAGGATGCGGTCGTGGGTGCCGGGCGGGTCGCCGAGGAACATGTTGCGGAGCATCCGCTCGGTGACGTCCGGGTCGGCGGCGAAGCCGATGAAGTACGTGCCGAACTCGCCCTGGCCGAAGCTGCCGAACGGCATGTTGGCACGCAGGATGTCGCGCTCGGTGCCGTCCGGCTCGGTGATGGTGGTCAGCGCCACATGCGAATCGGCGGGTTTGACTTCGTCGGCCATCTCGATGTCGGTGAACTTGGTCCGCCCGATCACCCGCTCCTGTTCCTCGGTCGACAGGGCGTTCCACGAGGTCAGATCGTGCAGATACTTCTGCACGACGACATAGCTGCCGCCCGCGAACGCGGGGTCCTCGTCCCCCACGAGAGCCGCCGACCGGGCATCGTCGCCCACCGGGTTCTCGGTGCCGTCGACGAATCCCAGCAGGTCCCGGTGGTCGAGGTAGCGGAACCCCTGCGTCTCGTCGACGACCTTCACCGCGCCGCCCAGCCGGTTCAGCAGCTGCGAGGCCCACTCCCAGCACACGTCCATCCGCTCGGCCCGCACATGGAACAGCAGGTCACCGGGGGTCGCGGGGGCGTGATGGCGGGCTCCGTACAGTTCCTTGAAGGGGTGGAGGGAGGCCGGCCGAGGGCCCGAGAACAGCCGGTCCCAGGCATCGGAGCCGAACCCGGTCACGCAGACCAGCCCGGTATCCGGGTAGCGGAACCCGATGGAGCGGGCGAAGGCCGCCAGATCGGGCAGCGCCTCGTGGACGACCGGCTCGCCCCCGGGCTCGATCGTGGCGACCAGGATCAGGGCCGCACTGCTCAGGGGCGCGACGACGGGCTGTGCCGCGGCCTGTCCCTCGCTGGTCTCGGGCATGCGGCGGCTCCATGAGCTGGCTCGGCGGTACGACACGGTGGAACACGCCCCTGCCACAGGCGCGGCGAACGGGGACCCGCTGCCACTTACCCACACCCCGCGGCCGGCCGCACTCCGGGTCACCCGGCCGGGCGACGCGTACGGCCGCTTGAGCCGCCCGGTACTGGGCACGGGGCAGTCATCGAGGCGAGGGCGCCGACGGCGTGGCACGCCTGTCGAACACCGCCCGATCGTGCGGGACGGACCTACCAGCCGCGGCCCGCCCGCACGAGGTGGTCGCGGACCAGGTCCACATGAGGGTTCGCGGCAGAGCCCGGCCGGCGCACCAGATAGGCCGTGTTGATCGGCGCGTCCTCCGGGTCGGCGAGCAACGTCAGCGTGCCCGAGGCCAGTTCGCTCGCGCAGAGGTAGCGGGGCAGTACCGAGAAGCCCGCGCCCGCGGCGACCAGAGCGAGGACGCCGCGCAGGTCGGGGACGGTGACGGCGGCCGGGCAGCCCAGCCGTGAGCCGAACACATGCCGCCAGTAGCGGCGGGCGATCGGCAGGTCTTCCGCGTACGTGATCAGCGGTACCCCGTGCAGCACCGCGGGCCCGTCGGTGGCGAGCGCCCGCGGACCCCCGACGCGCTCGGCGACGTCAGGCGCCGCGACCAGGACGAACTCCTCGTCCATCAGCGGGACGGCACTCAGGGTGCGGCCCCGCGGCCGGCTGGTCGCGATCACCAAGTCATGCTGTCCCGAACGCAGCTCGTCGAGCAGCGGGTCCGTCAGGCCGGTGCTCGTGCGCAACCGCACTCCCTGGGTCACGAGCGCTGCGAGCGCCGGGAGCACCCGCAGGCACAGCAGCTCGGCGGGTCCGGCCAGCCGGACAGGTCCGGCGGCCGGGGCGCCGGCGGAGCTGTCGTCCCCGGTGATCACCGCCAGGTCGTCGAGGGGTGCGGCGACGCGGACGGCGAGGGCGTCCGCGAAGGGCACGGCCACCACGCCACGCGCCTGCCGCTCGAACAGTTCGCGCCCCAGTCGGCGCTCCAGGGTCCGGATCTGGGTGGTCACCGTCGGCTGGGAGAGACCCAGCACGCGGGCGGCGGCGGTAAAGGAGCCGGAGCGGTGAACGGCGAGGAAGGTGCGCAGCAGATTGAGATCTGCCGGCCCGGCGGCGGCCGTCTGCCCCATTCCCGTCATCCCATTGGATTCCCTATCGCTCATGGTCGCGATCCTATTGGAACCCGGTGGGTGTCCCGCCGTACCGTCGAGTCCGTCGGCGTGACGGCGGCCCGAAGGAGCGGGGCCGCCGGAGCGCACAGCCCACGGGGTGCAGGCCGCCCCGTCTCTCCGAAGGACATGACATGGCACAGATCCTCTTCGTGGTGACCGGATCCGACCACTGGACCCTGGCCGACGGCACCGAACACCCGACCGGCTTCTGGGCGGAGGAGGTCGTCGCCCCGTACGAGAGGTTCCGGGCCGCAGGTCACGAGATCGTCGTCGCCACCCCCGGTGGAGTGGTGCCGACCGTGGACCGGGGCAGCCTGGCCCCCGAGTTCAACGACGGCCAGGAGAACGCCGACAAGATGGCGGCGGCCGTCGCCGCCATGGCCGAGCTCGAGCATCCGCTGAAGCTGGAGGACGTGGACCCCGCCGACTACGCGGCGGTCTTCTACCCGGGCGGGCACGGGCCCATGGAGGACCTGGCGGTGAACGCGGACTCCGGCAGGCTGCTGACCCGGGCGCTGGAGTCGGGGATGCCGCTCGGCATCGTCTGCCACGCCCCGGCCGCCGTACTCGCAGCAACGAGGGGCGACGGCGCCAACGCCTTCGCCGGGTACCGGCTCACCGGCTTCACCAACACCGAGGAGGGCCACGCAGGCTTCGCCGACAAGGCCAAGTGGCTGCTGCAGGACCGTCTCGTGGAGGCCGGCACCGACTTCCAGGAGGGCGAGCCGTGGGCCCCGCACGTGGTCGTCGACCGCAACCTGGTCACCGGCCAGAACCCCGCATCGGCCGGCCCGCTCGCCGACGAACTGCTGAAGACGATCGGCTGACGGTTCTCTCGCGGTTCCGTGCCGCATTGTTGCCCAGGTCACCACCGACGCGGCTGCTGCTGTGGATCATCCGCCGGTAGCCCGCCGGCTCACAGAACGGTGCAGGGCGGCGACACCTGAGGACCAGGCTGATGAAGTCCCGCCGCCGGAGAGTCCGAAGGATCCGGAACCCACGACGCCGTGGTCAGCCGCATCGCACTCGTCGGGCCGCCTCGAAGGCACGCTGCGGGCTCCGGCGGCCGGGCGCGGCAGCCGGAGCGGGCGGGATGTCGCTGCTCAAGGCGTGACGATGGCGAAGTCCGGGTCGGGGGTGTCGAGCAGGCTCACGAGGGTCGCGAAGACCTGGGGGTCGCCTTGGACCTGTACGTCGTCCAGGCCCTTGCCCGCCAGGACCGCGAGCAGTTGCGGCTTGGTCAGGGTCAAGGTCAGGTCGGCGACCGGGCGCGGCGCGTCGCTCCCTGGGGCGGTATCGGTGCTGCGGTAGGTGAGGGCGCCGTTGGAGAGCAGGAGGTGCCAGGTGCGGCCCTCGTCGGTGACGTTCCACGTCATGGTGAGCCGCTCGTCCCACGCGTTCGGACCGTCGATACGGATGGCGAGCGAGTCGATGAGCATGTCGACGGTCAGAGCCATCGCCATCTCGGGGTTGGTCGCGTTCAGCGCCGTGTGCGCGACCTTGCCGCGCAGTTCCTGGGCGCCCATCAGGTAGAAGTTGCGCCAGGTGCCGTTCTCCGCACCGAAGCCGAGCTTCTCGTAGACCGAGGCCAGCGCCTGTTTGGCGATCGAGTCGCCGGGGGCGGCGAAGACCGCGTGCCCCAGCAGCGTGGCGGCGAACCGCAGGTCCCCGGACGCGGCGTACTCCTCGCCCTTGGCGATCAGCGCCGGCACACCGCCGTAGTCGGCGGCGAACCGCTGGGCCTGCTCGACGGGCGGGTGCTCCCACAGGTGGGCGGGGTTGCCGTCGAACCAGCCCATGTAGCGCTGGTAGATGGCCTTGACGTTGTGGCTGACGGAGCCGTAGTAGCCGCGGTTGGCCCACCTGTTCGCGATCGCCGGCGGGAGCTCCATCCGTTCGGCGATCTCCGTGCCGGTCAGTCCCTGGTTGGTCATGCGCAGGGTCTGGTCGTGGAGATAGGCCCACATGTCGCGCTGGCCGGCCAGGTGCTCGATGATGCGGTCCCGGCCCCACGTGGGCCAGTGGTGGGAGGCGAACGCGACCTCGGCCCGGTCGCCGAACAGCGTGATCGTCTCGCCCAGGTAATGCGCCCAGATTCGGGTGTCGCGGACCAGCGCCCCGCGCAGGGTCAGGATGTTGTGCATGTTGTGCGTCGCGTTCTCCGCCATGCACAGGGCCCGCCGGTCGGGGAAGTAGAAGTTCATCTCCGAGGGCGCCTCGGTGCCCGGCGTCATCTGGAAGACGATCCGCACACCGTCGACGGTCTCCTCCTGACCGGTGCGCGTGATGTCCACGGTCGGCGGTACGAGGGTGATCGTGCCCTTGGACGTCGTCATCCCCAGCCCGGCACTGATGTGCCCCGCAGGGCCCTTGCTCAGTTCCGCGCCGTACATGTACACCGCACGACGGGTCATCGCGCCGCCCGCGTACACGTTCTCCGAGACCGCGTGCTCGAGGAACCCGGCCGGTGCGATCACCGGCACCGGGGCATGGCCGTGCGGCAGAACACCGCGGGAACCGCCGAAGTGGTCGCCGTGCGAGTGGGTGTAGATGAGCCCGGTGACGGGGCGGTCGCCGCGGTGCTCGCGGTACAGCGCAAGCGCGGCGGCCGCGGTCTCCGCCGAGATCAACGGGTCGATGACGATGACCCCGGTCTCGCCCTCGACCAGCGTCATGTTCGACAGATCCAGGTTCCGGACCTGGTAGATCCCCGTCGTCACCTCGAACAGGCCCTGCTTGTTGCACAACTGGCTCTGCCGCCACAGGCTGGGGTGCGCGCTGGCGGGGCAGTCCTCGTCGAGAAACGCATACGCATCCCCGTCCCAGATCACCCGCCCGTCCTCCGACCGGACGACCGCGGGTGAGAGGGCGGCGACGAATCCCCGGTCGGCGTCCTCGAAGTCGGACCTGTCGGTGTAATCCAGATCATTCATAGACAAGGGATAACCTAAAAAATACCCATTTGCGCGTAAATAGGTCGCGCGCCCCTCGGTCGCTTGCCTGCAGCTCTCGGCGTTCTCCGCACTGTGGCCGGCTCTCCGCGGCCTGCGGCGTACCGGCCGGCGCCGGCCCTCATGAGCGGAAGGTGCGGCGGTAGGTGTCGGGTGGAACCCCGACGCTGCGATGGAAGTGGCGGCGCAGGGTGGTGGCCGTGCCCATACCGGTGACCACGGCGATGTTGTCCACGGTGGCGTTGGTGGTCTCCAGCAGTTCCTGAGCGTGGCGGATGCGCTGGGTGTGGAGCCACTGCAGCGGCGTGGTGCCGGTGAGGTGCTTGAAATGCCGGCCGAGGTGGCGGGAGCTCATGCGGGCCTGGCGGGCCAGGTCCTCCACGCCGAGCGGTTCGTCCAGTCGCTCCAGCGCCCAGGAGAAGAGTTCGCCCAGCGGGTGGCTGCCGGGGGCGGGGAGAGGGGTGGCGATGAACTGGGCCTGGCCGCCGTCGCGGTGGGGCGGGATGACCAGGCGTCGGGCGATCTTGTTGGCGTTGGCCGAGCCGTGGTCGAGGCGGACCAGGTGCAGGCACAGGTCCATGGCGGCGGCCTTGCCCGCGGAGGTGAGGACGTCACCGTTGTCGACGTAGAGGACGTCCGGATCGACGGTGGCCGCCGGGTGGCGCCGCGCCAGTTCCCGTGTGTGAGCCCAGTGCGTGGTGGCGCGCTGGACCTCACCGCTGGTGCTGTCGGCGTTCGGCCTCGGCGCCGTTGCATTGACCGCCTTCGCCGCCGTGGAACGCGCCCTCGAAGCCCGCGCCGCGGCCGACGGCCGACGAGCGCCGCTGCTCCCTCCCTCGCTCTTCCGCTCCCGCGCCTTTGCCGCCACCGCGGCGGTGGGCCTGCTGATCAGCCTCGGCTACTACGGCGTGCTCTTCCTGACCACCCTGTACTTCCAGCAGGAGCGCGGCTTCAGCGCCCTGGCAGCCGGTCTGGTGCTGCTGCCGTCGGTGGGCATGGGCCTGCTCGCGGCGCCGTTGTTCAGCCGGATCTCCGCGAGGACCGGCCCGTACGTGCCGATGGCCGCGGGGCTGGTCCTGGGCACGCTCGGCTTCCTCGGCTGGCTGCTCGCCGGGGACCGCACACCGTACTCGATTCTCCTGTTCGCCCTGATCGCCACCGGCCTCGGCCAGACCATGACGGCGCTGGCCGCCACCGCCGCCGTCATCGATGCCGCCTCGGCCTCCGGCGCGGGCATCGCCGCCGCAGTCTTCAACGTCTCCCGGCAGACCGGCAGCGCGGTAGGGGTGGCCCTTTTCGGGACCTTCGCCACCACGGCGGCCGACTTCACGGCGGGCCTGCGGCTGTCGGCGGCGGTCGCCGCGGCCGCCTTCGCAGCCGGCGCACTGCTCGCCCTGACCGCCGGACGCAGTGCTCGCAACCGCCCTCCTGCTGCCCCCTGTTGACCCCTGTCCGCTTCATCCGCCCAGCCAACCGATGGGACTTCGCAGATGACGAACCTCAACACCACCACCCCGGGACCGAAGCCGGCCGCGCAGGTGCTGCACTACACCGCCTTCGCCACCAGCCCGGCCGGCGGCAACCTCGCCGGCGTCGTCCTCGACGCCACGGCGCTCGGCGACGACGAGATGGTGGCGATCGTCGCCGACCTGGGCTACTCGGAGTCCGCCTTCGTCATCCCCGGCCCCGCCCCCGCCGGCGACGGCTCCTTCACCCTGCGGTTCTTCAGCCCAAAGGCGGAGGTCGGCTTCTGCGGCCACGCCGCGGTGGCCACCGCGGTGGCGCTCGGCGAACGGCTCGGCACCGGCGACTTCCACACCTCGGCGGGACTGGTGCCCGTCCGGGTCGTACGCGAGGACGGCACTCTCAAGGCCACGCTCACCAGCGTGGAGCCGGCGGTGTGCGACGTGGAGCCGGGCCGAGGTGGCGGAGGCCCTGGCGGCGCTCGGATGGGAGGCCGCCGAACTCGACCCCGCCCTCCCGTCGCGCATCGCCTTCGCGGGCGTACGCCACCTGATCCTGGCGGCCGCCACCCGCGAGCGACTGGCCGACCTCGACTACGACTTCGACCGGTTGCTGCGCCTCATGCAGCGGCTCGACCTGACGACGGTGCAGCTGGTGTGGCGCGAATCCGCCACCGTCTTTCACGTCCGTGACCCCTTCCCCGTCGGCGGCGTCGTGGAGGACGCCGCCACCGGCGCCGCGGCCGCCGCCTTCGGCGCCTACGCCCGCGAACTCGGTCTGGTTCCGGCAGCCGCGCACCTCACCCTGCACCAGGGCCACGACATGGGACGTCCGTCTCTCCTGGAGGTCGATCTGCGCACCGGGGAGCCGCGGGTAAGCGTCACCGGCGCTGCAATCGGCGTCTGACCCGGTAGCCGCTCATACTCAGCGCTGGGCAGCCCCTCTCGGGCCGGTCGTCAACGCTCTGACGGCCAGTCCCGCCAGATGCGGGTCCAGGTGGTCAGTCCGCCAGCCGGGGGCGATGTCAGGTGGCGCGCTTCACGTGGTGGGCCGGCCACATCGGCAAGGCGTCCAGGTCGGTGGCGGCCGAGAGTACCCGTTCGACCGCTTCCGGAGTGTGCAGCCATTCCTCGCAGCCGAGAGAACGGGCGGCGATCAGCGAACGGTGGCGCAGCGGGTCCGCACGGGGGTGAGCTGCCGGATAGCCGCGCGGGGGGCGTTTCATCAGGTCCCCGGAGATGTCGTATCCCTTGTGCCGCACGTCCTTGACGATGGCTGACAGTTCGCGGCCGCCGGCCTCGGAGGCCACGGCCCTGCGGAACACGTCTACCTGGCCGGGGTCGGGATACCACCAGGCGCCCTGGACCCGCAGGCCGTCCAGGGAGAATCGGAGACCGATCTAGATCTTGCGGCCGAGTCGGATCACCGCGCTCTGGTTCTGCCACCACCAGGAGTCGGCGCGGTAGTGCCGGACGGAGAAGTCCTCGTACCGGGGGTCGGTGTCGGCGACCTCGTTGAGCAGGGCGATCATCGGACGCTCGCGGTCTGCACGGTGGCGCTCCCTGGTCGCCTTGGTCGGTTCACCCTGGAGCTGCCACAGCACGTCCATGGCTTGCTCCGGCCAGCCGGTGAACTGTCTGCGCATGCGCGGAGAATAGCCCAGCCCGTCGTTCGCGAGCCCCGCGCGCGAGGGGCGTCGGCCGCTAGTAACAGGCACGAGCGGTGGTGAACCGGCGACGCCGGAGCAGGCCGGAGAAGTGGTCAGGCGCAGTGGGCGGCCTGGGTCACCCTCTGGGCCGGGCAGGCGCCTGCCGGGCCCAGCGGGCGGCCTGGGTCGCCCGCCGGCCTTGCTGCGGTCAGCTTTCGACTTCGGTCTTGTCGTCGCCCCAGAGGGTGTGGAAGGTGCCTTCGCGGTCGGTGCGGTGGTAGGTGTGTGCGCCGAAATAGTCGCGCTGGCCCTGGGTGAGGGCGGCGGGGAGGCGTTCGGCGCGCAGGGAGTCGTAGTAGGCGAGGGTGGCGGCGAAAGCGGGGGTGGGGACGCCCTGGGTGACGGCGGTGGCGATCACGGTGCGCCAGTCGTCCTGTGCCGCCGCGATCTCCTCGGCGAAGCTCTTGTCCGACAGCAGGCTCGGCAGCTCGGGCTGCGCTTCGTAGGCGCTGGTGATGCGGTCGAGGAACGCGGCCCGGATGATGCATCCGCCGCGCCAGATCGCGGCGACCTTGCCGAGGTCGATGTTCCAGTCGTACTGCTCGCTGCCGGCCGCGATCTCGTGGAAGCCCTGGGTGTAGGCGACGATCTTCGAGGCGTACAGGGCCTGCTCCACCTGGTCCGCGAAGGCCCTCGCGTCGTCCTCGCCGAGCTTGCGGGCGGCCGGTCCGGCGAGGTGGCGGGAGGCCTCGCGGAGGGCGGTGTGGCCGGAGACGGAGCGGGCGAAGACGGCCTCGGCGATGCCGGAGACGGGAACGCCCAGGTCGAGGGCGATCTGCACGGTCCAGCGGCCGGTGCCCTTCTGCTCCGCCTGGTCGAGCACGACGTCGACGAAGGGTTTACCGGTCGCCGCGTCCACATGCGAGAGCACCTCTGCGGTGATCTCGATGAGGTAGGAGTCCAGGCGCCCGGTGTTCCAGGTGCGGAAGATGTCCGCGATCTGCGAGGGGGAGTATCCGGCGACGTCGCGCAGGAGCTGGTACGCCTCGCCGATGAGCTGCATGTCCGCGTACTCGATGCCGTTGTGCACCATCTTGACGAAGTGGCCGGCCCCGTCCGGCCCGATGTGGGTGGTGCAGGGCGTGCCGTCCTTCGCCTTCGCCGCGATCTTCTCCAGCATCGGTCCGAGCGACTCGTACGACTGGGCGGAGCCGCCCGGCATGATGCTCGGCCCGTTCAGCGCGCCTTCCTCGCCGCCCGAGATGCCCGCGCCGACGAAGTGAATGCCCCGTTCCCGCAGCTCCTTCTCGCGGCGCCGGGTGTCCTCGAAGTGCGCGTTGCCGCCGTCGATGATGACATCGCCCTCGTCCAGCAACGGGGCGAACTCCTGGATGACCGCGTCCGTGGCCTCTCCGGCCTTCACCATGACGACCAGGCGCCGTGGGCGTTCAAGCGCCGCGACGAACTCCTCGGGCGTGTGCGCGGGCACGAAGGCCCCCTCGGCGCCGAATTCCTTCACCAGGGCATCCGTTTTCGCCGTCGTCCGGTTGTGCACCGCGACCGTGTAGCCGTTGCGGGCGAAGTTGCGGGCCAGATTGCGGCCCATCACCGCGAGTCCGGTGACGCCGATCTGCGCACTGCCGCTCATCTGTCTGCTCCTGCAATCTGTCGGGAGGACGGGGGAAGGCCGGCGGCCGCGAGGGCGCCGGGCGCGGAATCGCGGGCCGGGTCGCCCGCGGTGCTGCGATGTCCAGTATGGATACGGCGGTGGAGGACGGCCTGTTCACCTGCCGGACGGCGCGCCGTGGCCCGGTCCGGTCGCCGGCCCGGTGTGCGCTCTCGGCTCGCCAGTCTGCCTGTGTATATTCGGAGAAAAGCTAAAGGTCCTAGGCAGCACGGCAGCACACGGTGGGGGCGGCGATGGTTCGCGCAGGGCTCACGACCGACCGGGTCGTGGCGGCGGCTGCCGACCTGGCCGACTCGGCCGGCTTCGACAAGGTCACCATCTCCGCGCTGGCCCGCGGCTTCGGCGTCAAGGACGCCAGCCTGTACTCCCACGTCAAGAACCTCCGTGACCTGCGCACCCGGGTCGCATTGCTGGCCGCGGGGGAGTTCATCGACCGGATCGAGGCGGCCGTGGCCGGCCGGGCCGGAAAGGACGCGCTGATCGCGTTCGCCGACGCCTACCGGTCCTTCGCGCTCGAGTGCCCGGGCCGGTACGAGGCGACGCGGGTGCGGGTCGACCCCGCGATCGTCGCCGAAGCACCCGCGTACCACCGGACCATCGAGACCACCTCGTCGATGTTGCGCGCCTACAACCTGACCGAACCCGATCTCACGGATGCGGTAAGGCTCCTGCGCAGCACCTTCCACGGGTTCACCGCGCTGGAGGCCGACGGCGGATTCGGTGCGCCGCGCGCCGTGCAGACATCCTGGGAGCGGGCGGTCGAGGCCCTGCACTTCCTGCTGGCCAACTGGCCCTCGGCGACCGGCGGGGGCGGACGCGGCGTGTGATGCCGCGGGTGGGTGCCGGCCGGGAGCGCCCAGGCCGGCTGCCGCGCCGGAGGCACCCGGCCACGAGGTGGCCGGAACTCGCTGTGCTCTTGTCATCACCCGCTGTCTGCCCATAAGTTGACCGCTTGCGACGTGTCCTATTGCCAGTGGGGGAGCCAAGTCATGGCCGCGAACGGACGGCACCGCAGATACCAGCCGAGCCGGATCAACCGTGCCTCGCTCGCGGTCACGGCGGGCGGCGCGGGCATTGCCCTGCCGCTCATCACCGCGGCTTCCGCAGGCGCGGCGTCAGGTGATGTCTGGGACAAGGTCGCCGCGTGCGAATCCACCAGCAACTGGCACATCAACACGGGCAACGGGTACTTCGGCGGGCTTCAGTTCACCCGGTCGACCTGGGCGGCGTACGGCGGCACGGTCTACGCGCCGCGTGCGGACCTGGCCACCAGGGACGAGCAGATCGCCATCGCCGAGAAGGTCCTCGACGGGCAGGGCCCCGGCGCGTGGCCTGTCTGTTCCGGGAAGGCGGGCCTGACGCGGGGCGGTGACGGCCCCGACATCAGCACGCAGACCGAGCGGACCGAAGCGGTCGCGACACCGAAGCAGGCCGATCACCGGACCTCCACGCAGGCAAGGGCCGAGACGAAGACGGCCTCGGCGCCCGCCACGCCGACCACCGTGCCGGGCAAGCGCGACTCGTACACCGTGGCGCGCGGGGATTCGCTCTCCGGGATCGCGGCCGACCGGCGCCTGGAAGCCGGCTGGCAGCGGCTCTACTCGGCGAACCGCAAGGTCGTCGGTGACGACCCGGACCTGATCTTTCCCGGCCAGCGCCTGAGCCTCGACCTGGCGGGCACCCCGAGGACGGGCACCCGCACTGCTCCGAAGGCGGATGCCTCGCCGGAGCGGACAGCGAGGCAGCAGGCGGCGCCCGCACCGAAGAAGACGGCGCAGGCGGAGCGCAGCCGGACGGCCCAGCCCTCGAAGGCGAAGCCCAGGCCGACGGAGCACCCCAAGCAGACGCAGCACACCCAGCAGGCGAAGCCCAAGCCCAAGAAGACCGAAAGCCACAAGACGCAGACCCCCAGGACCGAGCGGGCGGAGAAGCACTCCGGGCTCACCGCCCCGGTGGCGGCCGGCATCGGCACCCCGTACCACCAGGCGGGTTCCTGGTCCAGCGGCTACCACACGGGCGTCGACTTCCCCGTGCCCACCGGCACTTCGGTGAAGGCGGTGCGGTCCGGCACGGTCGTCTCGGCGGGCTGGGGCGGGGCGTACGGCTACCAGATCGTCATCCGGCACGGCGACGGCAAGTACAGCCAGTACGCGCACCTGTCGTCGCTCCTGGTGCGCTCCGGTCAGCACGTCGGCGGGGGGCAGCGCATAGCCCGCTCCGGCTCCACCGGCAACGTCACGGGGCCGCACCTGCACTTCGAGATCCGGACGGGCCCCGACTACGGCTCCGACGTCGACCCGCTGGCCTACCTCAGGGCGGGCGGCGTCAGGGTCTGAACGCCGGGACGGTCACCGGCCGCGACGGCGGAGGCGGCGGACCCCGCGCAGGACGCGTTCCTGCGCCCGGCGCCGCCGAGCCCCCCGCCGTCCAGCGGCTCCGGGTCCGGTCCGAACCCGGACTGACCCACCCGGCGCTCCAGCGACCTTCGCGCGGGCAGCGGCGCAGGCACGGGAAACGTTTCGGCGGCCGTCACCGGAGGCCTCGGCACCACGGGCTCCGGCGGGGTTACCACGGCCGCCGTCGCCGACCGGACCGGCCGCGGGAGAAGACCCGGGTCGCCCGGTGCCCCCGCCGGGCCGGCCGCTTCGCCCGCCGGGGCCGGCGAGCCGGCGGGCCCGGTGAAATCCCCCGGGCCCTCGCCGGCGGTCGCCGCGGGCAGGGACACCGCCGAAGGGGCGGTGACGGTGGGGCCACCCGCGGTGCTGCCCGCACGGACAGCGGGCGGTGAGGGCTCGCAGCCCTCGGCCTGCCGCACCTCGCGGCGCTCCGCGCTCATCCGTTCCGTGGTGAGCATGATCAGTCCGCCGGCTGCCACGGCCCCGCAGACCAGGGCGAGCATCGTGCCCGCGGTGCCGTGCCGGAACTGTTCACCGAACAGCGTGATGCCGACCGCCGCGGCCACCACCGGGTTCACCACGGTCACCGTGGCGAGCGGGGCCGTCAGACCCGCGCCGCGGTAGGCGGCCTGGGACAGCAGCAGTCCGGCTCCCGCGAGCGCGGCGATCACCAGCAGTGTGGGAAGGCCGGCGCCCACCGAACCCGAGGTCCACTGCATGGCCACGGTCTTCGTGAACACCGAGGCGATGCCGAAGGCGACACCCGCCGCCCCGGCCAGGACCACACTGCGCATCACCGGCCGGCGCATGGCCTTCGCGACCAGGATGAGCGCGGCCACCGCGCCGAACGTCACGATGGCGAGCATCAGCTGCTCCGGCCCACCCAGGGTATGAGCGTCGGAACTCCCGGTCAGGGCCAGCAGCCCCGCGAGCCCCACGGTCGCCATGACGGCCCCGCGCCAGGCGGTGGCCCCGGCCTTGCGGCGCACGAAGAGAGCGGCCATCGGGAGGGCGAACACGATGGTCAGGGCGCCCAGCGGCTGAACGAGGCTGAGCGGGCCGTACGCCAGCGCCACCACGTGCAGGACGGCGCCCACGCCGTTCAACGCCACCGCCGCCCACCAGACGCGGTCGCGCAGCGGTGCGAGGGAGCGGCCGTCAGAGGCCGTGGCCACGCGCTCCTGCACGATCGCCCCGGCCGCGTAGGCGACCGCGGAGACCAGTGACAGCAGCACGGACAGCGCGAGGGAACTCATGTACACCACGATCTCCCTTCAAAGCCGCCGCGTCGTCGTCCCTGAGACGGCGATTCGGCCTACTGCTTTGGTAGTACGGGAGTGCTCCCAGTGTCCTCCTCCCGACGGTAGTCCTCCCCGCGGCCGGCGTCAGAACGATCATCCCGCACGGATACGGTGGACCGCGAGCCGCGGCACCGCCGGTGCCCGAGGCATCACAGCAGGTGGCCGGTGGAGCGGGAGGGGGCAAGCCGATGGAGGGGAACGACGCGACCGGCCCGGGCGGTTTCTTCGCGCTGCGGACGGCCCCGGTACCGGACGGCGGGCACTTCGCGCTGGCCCGTCTGTACGCCGGGGAGGGCGCACCGCTCACGGCCCGGATCGACACGGTCGCCGAGCGGCTCGGGACGTCCGAACGACGCGTCGCCGCCTCCGTCGCGCATCTGGGTCTCGCCGCGCGGCTCTGGTCCATCGCCCTGGGACCGGCGGCCCTGACGGGCGGTGTCCCCGGCCTGCGGGCCGAGGACCTCCACTGGGACCCGCGGCTGCCCGCCCCGCACGACCTCTGGTCCGGGGACGAAGCCACGCTCGCGGGCTCGGCCGCCCTGATCCGGGACGTCGTCCAGTACGGCCATCTCGCACCGCTCGCCGAGGCGATCCGCCGGGACACACCCGTGCCGGCCCGGCTGCTGTGGGGCAACGCCGGATCCGCGCTGGCCGGAGCCGTACGGCAGCTGATCGCCTGGGCGCGCATCCACGGCAGACCGGACGTCGCCGCGCGCGCCCGGGCCCTGGCGGCCGAACTCTTCGACCACCCGGATCTGCGCGACACGGGCGCCCCGCACGGGCCGGGCTACCGAAGAGGCACCTGCTGTCTCTACTACCGGGTTCCTGGCGGCGGCCTGTGCGGTGACTGCGTCTTCGACAGGGCCCCGCACAGGCCGCCGGGAGGATGAGGCGGGCGCCGGGCCTTTGCACGGCAGAGCCTTTCGGGTTTCTCTCGTGAGTGGTCCGGCACGTACGGCGGCAGGGGAGCGGCGAACGGGTTACGAAGTCGACGGAGAACGGTGCGTCTCCGCCCCACCCGTCCCCGTCCCGAGGAGCCCGGACATGCAGCAGTCCACCGCGAGGACCATCGGTGCCGGGCTCCGTGCCCGCACCCCGAGGTCGATCGGCACCACCGATGGTTCTTGACCTCGTCCTCATCGGCCTGGCCATCAACGCGGGACCCCTGCACAACAGCGCGTTCATCCTGCTGCTCTCCGCGCCCCGGGGTGTGCGCAAGGGGCTGGCCTTCATCCTGGCGTGGCTCGGCTGCCTGGTCCTGGTGCTTGCCGCGGTGCTTCTGCTGACCGGTGGCAAGCCACCATCACCCAGGAGCGCCCCTTCCACGGTCGCGCTGGCACTCAAGCTGGTGCTGGGTATCGCGATGGTGGTCTACGCGGAGCGGAAGCGGCGCCGGGGCAGCGCCCGCCGGCCGCCTCGGACCCCCAAGTGGCTGGGAAGGGTGGACAGCGCATCGGGCTGGACCGCCGCGGGACTGGGCGTCCTTCTGCAGCCCTGGGGCCTGGTCGCGGCAGGCGCCGCGACCGTCGTCCAGGCGCACCTGACCTCGGTCGGCTCGTACGTGGCGCTGCTGGTCTTCTGCCTGCTGGCGACCTCCGGCCTGATCGCGATGGAGCTGTACGCGACGTTCCGGCCCGCGAGCGCACGGGCCGAGCTCGGTGCGCTGCGCGACTGGACCGAGAGTCATCAGGACCAGGTGATCGTCACGCTCTCCCTGCTCGTCGGTGTGTGGCTGGTGGCCAAGAGCATCTACCAGCTCGTGTGATCCGTACCGCCGCCGCGCACGCCGAAAGGCGGCGCGGTGATCCGGTGCGCGCCGTCGTGCCGAGGGCTCTGACGTGGGCTCTTTTGGAATTCCTCCGCTCCGCACAGGGGCTTGTCATGGACCTGGACAGCGCCGCATCCGGCGTGCTGTCATGCCAACGGTCAATCCTTCCAACGTTGTACATCGGGTGGCGACGAGCCGCCACCCTTCCTCAGGAGGAGGTTCCGTGCGCATCGACAAGAGACTGATTCTGTTCCTGGCAGCCGCCGTGGGCGCCGCCGGACTGACCGCCGTACCCGCTGCGTCGGCGGTCGGCCAGGACCCCGGAGACTCCACCGAAGTGCGGGGGCTGAAGGGGGAGTACTACACACAGTCCGCCCCCGGAGCCTTCGACTTCGACGAGCTCAAGGCCACCGGATTCGATCCCTCCATCGACTTCCCGACCCTGGAGTCGCGGCTGACCTCGGCCACCGGACAGGCCGACGACGCCAGCATCCGGTGGACCGGGAAGATCGTGCCGGAGAAGTCCGGCACCCATACGTTCTCCATGATCGGCGACAACGGCTTCCGTCTCTGGATCGACGGGAAGCCGGTCATCGACCACTGGGTCGACGACTGGGACAAGGAACAGACCTCCCAGCCGGTCGAACTGACCGCCGGCACCGCCTATGACTTCAAAGTGGAGTACTTCGAACACTTCGGAGGCTCCAACCTGCACCTCAGATGGACCGAACCGGGCGGCACCAAGGTGCCCGTACCCCAGTCCGCGTTCCGGCTGCCGGACGACTTCGCTTACGACGGCGCCATCGGCGCCACCGTGCTCGCCGACGGACGCACGCTCAAGCTCGACTTCGCGCAGAAGCTCGGCGCGCTTCCGGCGGGTCTGGTGAACCACCTGGACGCCGTGATCGGCGGCGCCGAGTGGCCGCTCGGCGCTGTCGAGGCGGACCCGGCCGACCCGCGCAGCCTGACCGTCGCCCTCAAGGAGCCGGTCGTCGGAAACAAGGCCGGCGACGCCAAGGGCCTGGCCGACATCCGCTACGACGGGGACGGCGCACTGGCCGGTGAGGACGGCAAGCAGGTCGGCGCCTTCTGGTCCAGCGGCCTCAACCGCTCCACGTATCAGCTCCGCACGAAGTGGGCCGACGAGGTGGGGCCGAAGAACGCCCTGCCCGAGTACCCGCGCCCCCAGCTCACCCGGGACAAGTGGCAGAACCTCAACGGCTCCTGGGAGTTCGCCGCGGCGAAGGCGGGGGAGCAGCCGCCGGTCGGCAGGAAGCTCGGCGAGAAGATCCTCGTCCCCTACCCGGTCGAGTCCCAGCTCTCCGGGATCGAACGGCACGAGGACCGCATGTGGTACCGCCGGACCTTCACCGTCCCGAAGAACTGGAAGGTCGGCTCGGCCCAGCGGCTCCAGCTGAACTTCGGCGCCGTGGACTGGCAGTCCGAGGTGTACGTCAACGGCCACAAGGTCACCGAACACAGGGGCGGCTACGACAAGTTCAGCGCGGACGTCACCGACGCGCTGAAGCCCGGCCGCATCCAGGAGCTGATCGTCGGCGTCTACGACCCGACCGACGCCGCGGACGGTGAGAACCCGCCGATGGGCAAGCAGCGCCTGGACCCGAGCGGCATCTGGTACACACCGTCCTCCGGTATCTGGCAGACCGTCTGGATGGAACCGGTCGCGGCCGACCACGCGGACTCGCTGAAGCTCACCCCGGACGTCGCGGGCGAGAGCGTCGCCGTCGAGGTGCGCGGAGTGCGGGACGGTGTGCCGGTCACGGCGACCGCGTACGACGGCAGGCGCAAGGTGGGTACGGTCACCGGGCGGACCGGGTCGGCCCTGAAGGTGCCCGTGCCCGACCCGCACCTGTGGTCCGCGGACGATCCGCACCTCTACCGGCTCGAGGTCACGGTCGGATCCGACCGGGTCGGCAGCTACTTCGGTATGCGGTCCGTCGCCGTCGAGAAGGTGAACGGCACCCCGCGCACCATGCTCAACGGCAAGCCGGTCTTCATGATGGCCACCCTCGACCAGGGGTTCTGGCCGGACGGGCTGCACACCGCGCCGACCGACGAGGCACTCGCGTACGACCTGAAGATGCACAAGGCGCTGGGCTTCAACTCCGTCCGCAAGCACATCAAGGTCGAGCCCGACCGCTGGTTCTACTGGGCGGACAAGCTGGGCCTGATGGTCTGGCAGGACATGCCGGCGATGAACACCGTCAACCCGTCCGCCGCCGCGCGCGCCGAGTACGAGCACGAGATGAAGGAGATGATCGACGAACACTCGAGCCACCCGTCCGTCGTCATGTGGGTCACCTTCAACGAGGGCTGGGGCCAGTACGACGAGGCCCGGATCGCCGACCAGGCCAAGGCCTGGGACCCGACACGCCTGATCAACAGCATGTCCGGGATAAACCTCGGCGTCGACGGCGGCACCGGGGACATCATCGACGAGCACGGCTACCCGAGTCCCGCGCTGCCGGAGCCGGACGGCCGGCGGGCCCTGATGAGCGGCGAGTACGGCGGACTCGGACTCGCGGTGCCCGGCCATGCCTGGGCCGTACAGCAGTCCTACATCGCGGTCGACCCGGCCACCTACACCGACGACTACCTGACCAAGCTCGACGAGGTGCACGCGCTGGCCTGCAAGGGCGGCAACGGCGCGGTGTACACGCAGATCTCCGACGTGGAAGGCGAGTTGAACGGCCTGCTCACCTACGACCGCAGGGTCGTCAAGCCCGATGTGAAGCGGGTCCACGACGCGCAGCGGGCACTGATCCGCGACGCCTCGAAGGACGCCGTGGCGGGCTGTCCTGCGGTCTGACCTTTCGTCACCGCTGTGGTCCGGCCCTGCGCGGGGCGGACCACAGCACCGTCCGACCCCTTGACGCAGATCAACGGGGAACCAAGAATGATCACGCTCTGACAACGTTGTCCGAAGGAGTATCTCCATGCACCGGATCCCACGGCCGCGACTTCGCGGCCCGGCGGCCGCACTCGCCGCCGCCGCGCTCCTGGGCGGTGTCCTCACCGGCGGGGCCACGGCCCAGGCCGCACCCAGGACCGACGGCCGGCTGACCGACTTGGTCAACCCGTTCATCGGCACCCAGAACGAGGGCAACACCTACCCCGGCGCCTCCGTGCCCTTCGGCATGGTGCAGCTCTCCCCGGATACCGGTCACAACACCGGTTACGACTACGGCGAGAACCACATCCGCGGCTTCTCCTCCGTCCATCTCTCCGGCGTCGGCTGCGGGTTGGGCGGGGACCTGCCGACCCTGCCCACCACCGGTGACGTCACCGAGACCGACTACACCAAGTACGCGGCCGAGTTCAGCCACGACGACGAGAAGGCGAGCCCCGGCTACTACAAGGTCCGGCTCAGGACCGGCATCGAGGCGGAGCTGACCGCGACGCAACGCACCGGTGTCCAGCGCTACACCTTCCCCGCCACCGACAAGGCCAACGTCCTGCTCAACGCGGGCCAGTCACTGCACCGCACGCTCTCCTCCGAGGTCGAGATCCTCGACAACCGCACCGTGTGGACCGCGATCAGGGGCAGCGGCTTCTGCCAGGACACCAAGGCGTACACGGTCTACACGGTCACGCACTTCGACCGGCCGTTCACCACGTCCGGAACCTGGAACGGCGACACCGTCACCGAGGGCTCGAAGAAGTCCTCGGCCACCGACGCCCGCAACGGCGCCTGGCTGCGCTTCGACACCACCGGGGACCGCACCGTCGAGGCCACCACGGCCCTGAGCTACGTCGACGCCAAGGGCGCCGCGCTCAACCTCCGCGCGGAAGGCGGCCGCACCTTCGACCGCGTCGAGCGCGCCGCGCAGCGCACCTGGGAGAACCGCCTCGAAGGCGTGAAGGCCCAGGGCGGCAGCGACGAACTCCGTCGCACCTTCTACTCCTCCCTCTACCGATCCTTCCTCGCGCCCAACGTCGGCAGCGACGCCGACGGCCGCTACACCGGCTGGGACCAGAAGAAGCACCGGGCGGACGGCTTCACCTACTACCAGAACTGGTCGCTCTGGGACACCTACCGCACCCAGGCCCAGCTCCTGGCCCTGCTCGCCCCGCGCGAGTCACGCGACATGGCGATATCCGTCCTGCGGATCGACGCCGAAAGCGGCTGGCTGCCCAAGTGGGGCTACGGCACGGTCGAGACGAACATCATGACCGGCGACCCCGTCACCCCCTTCCTCACCAACGCCTACCAGCAGGGACTGCTGAAGGGGTACGAGGAGGAGGCGTACCGCGCCCTCAAGAAGAACGCCGACGGGGTGCCGGACGCCGGCTCCGCCCCGGTCGGCCGCGAGGCCAACGCCGAGTATCTGAAGGACGGCTTCGCCCCGTACATCAAGGGCCGTCCGCACGCCAAGCCCGGCGACTCCGACTACGACCACGGTGCCTCCGCCACCCTGGAGTACGCCCTGGCCGACGGCATGCTCGCCGAGATGGCCCGCGACCTCGGCCATGACGCCGACGCCGCGCGCTACGAGAGCCGCGCCCAGAACTACCGGAAGATCTTCGACCCCTCCACCGGCTTCTTCCGCGCCCGCGACGCCTCCGGCGCCTTCACCGGCCCCGCCGACCCGGCGCAGAGCGAGGGCTTCCACGAGGGCACGTCCTGGCAGTACCAGTGGATGGTGCCGCAGGACATCCCCGGCATGGTCGACCTGATCGGCGGCAAGGGCGCCGCCAACGAGCGGCTGGACTCCTTCTTCGCCTACGACAAGCTGCTCGCCGACCCGGCGAAGACGGCCCGCGAGGTGTGGGTCAACGGCCCGTACGCGTACTACAACGCCGACAAGTACAACCCGCAGAACGAGCCCGACCTCATCGCCCCGTACACCTATCTCTCCACCGGCCAGCCGTGGAAGACGACCGACGTGGTCCACGCCGCGCTGACGCTCTTCACCAACGGGCCGACCGGCATGACGGGCAACGACGACCTCGGCACCATGTCCGCCTGGATGGTGCTGTCCTCGATCGGCGTCTTCCCGGTCCAGCCGGGTACCGACACCTGGGGTCTGTCCACACCCGCCTTCGAGCGCGTCGACATCACGCTCGACCGCCGGTACTACCCGCGCGGTTCGCTCACGGTGAGCGCCCCCGGGGCCTCGGAGACCGACCGCTACATCCAGTCGGCGCGGCTCGACGGGGCGCGGCAGTCGCGCACCTACCTCACCACGGACGACATCCGCTCGGCGCGTTCGCTCTCCTTCACGGTGGGCAGCGAGCCGTCGGCGTGGGGCACCTCGCCCGAGGACGCTCCGCCCGCACTGGGCTGAGGCGGACACCGCACGCCACGCGAGCGCCCTTCCCCACTCCGACGGGGGGAAGGGCGCTCGCGTGTTCTGGCCTCAGGCGGGCAGGGGCGAGTCGATCGCCTCGGCGACGGTCGGGAAGACCGGCAGGACGCTGTCGAGGCCCAGTACCCCGATCAGCCGTTCCACGAAGGGGGACGGCGCGGCGACCCGCAGCCGGGGGCCCAGCAGGGTCTGGCCCTGAAGAAGAACGTTCACCGTCGTCGAATCCGCGAAATTCACCCCCGAGAGGTCGACGACCACTGGTGCGTCGCCGTCCTGCGCCGCGCTCTCCAGCGCGCCGCCGAGGGGGGCGACGTTGTCGAGGTCGAGGTCACCTGTCACGGCGAGGACCAACGCTCCGCGGTCCTGGCGTGGGACGATTCTCATGGCTTTGCCGGCGCTGGGGGATGGAAGCACTTTCACCTCGTGATGCACTGGACAGCGGGGGGAAGAGCGAGAACGCCGGTTGATATGGACGGTCCGACGCAGATCCGTTCCTGCTCGCGGCGGGTGTCGGCCAACGATAGAAGTAACAGTTGCCATTTGACAACATTCTCCGTGGGACAACAATCTGTACCCCGGTGATCAACGTACGCACCCGTCGAGGAGTGCCCCGGTACGCGGAAGCAGGGCTGGATGATGCTAGGCGCTGTCCGCGATGTCGTCGCGGAGCCGGTCAGCCGGGCTCCGGCCGGCGGCGAGCCGCTGCGACGCGGCCGAGCGGAAGGCGGCGAGCCCCTCGGTGAGCGCCGCCACCTCGGCCGGCTGCATACGCTCCAGTACGGCGGAGAGCTCGCGCGTGCGGATCGCCCGGCACTCCTCGAGGAGGGCGCGGCCCCGCCCGGTCAGCCTGAGCTCGACCTCACGGCGGCTCGTCGCGCTCGGGTCCCGCTGGACGAGGCCCATGGCCTCCATCCGGTCGCAGAGCCTGCTCACCGACGGGGCGCGCGAACCGAGCGCCTCACCGAGCGAGCGGAGGTTGCTGCCCTCCTGCCGCTCGATCACGAGCAGGGCCCGCAGCTGCGAGGGCGAGACCGTGCCGGGAGGCGCCGCCTCCTGGCCGCGCCCCCACAGCACCTCCAGCAGTTCGGAGGCGGCGCAGACGTCCTCGGAAACCCGCTCGAGGTGGTGAGGAAGGCCGGCGCGGTGGGGCATCCATCCACTCTGTCATCCGGAGCGTCCTCCTGTCAGCCCGGCCCCGTCCCTGTCACCCGACGAAGAATGAGCGGAAGACCGTGAACGCCCGTATCGAGATCGAACAAGCCATCCGCGCCGCCGCGCCGCACGCACTGGTGGAGACGGTGCGCGACGCACTAGCCACCGCGTACGACGCCCGGTCCGTGGAGCTGTTGCTGGCGGACTACGGGATGACCGTGCTCAAGCCGGTCGGCGCCGCACCGGAGCAGGAACGCGTTCTGTCGGTGCACAACAGCCCGCAGGGCCGGGCCTTCGGCAGCCAGCGGCCGCACGAGGAGCCGGCCGGTGACGGCGGCCAGGTCGACCATCACTTTCCCGTGACGGTACGCGGCGAGCGCCTGGGAATCCTCAGCGTGCGTCTTCCGGCCGATGCGGTCACCCCGCAGACCACTGACGAACTGGCCCACGTGGCCGACTTCCTGGGCCGCGAGATCGTTGTGGCGGATCGGGACACCGACCACTACCGGCGGGCCCGTCGCGTCAACCGGCTCACGCTCGCCGCCGAGATGCAGTGGCAACTGCTCCCCGCCCGGGCCCTCACCGCGGCCGAGTACGCCATCGGCGCGCAGTTGGAACCCGCCTACGCCATCCACGGGGACAACTTCGACTGGGCCGCGGACGGCGACCAGCTGACCGTCTCCGTGACCAACGGCTGGGGTGAGGGCATCCAGGCCTCCCTGCTCACCAACCTCGCCGTGAACGCGTTGCGCAACGCCAGGAGGGCGGGGAGCGGCATCGCGGACCAGGCGGCCCTCGCCGACCAGGCGCTCTACGAGCAGCACCGCGGCCACGCCCATGTATCGACCCTGCTGCTCCGCTTCGACCTCGCCACCGGACGGGTCGGCGCGGTGGACGCGGGCTCCCCGCAGCTGTGGCGGCTGCGGGGCGGCGCGGTCGCCCGGGTGGAACTGGACGCCCAGCTGCCGCTCGGCATGTTCGAGGAGTCGCAGTACGTGGCCCAGAGCTTCCAGGTGCTTCCGGGTGACCGTCTGCTGCTCGTCAGCGACGGGGTGTACGACGCCGTGTCACCCCAGGGCGAGGCGTACATGGAACGCGGACTGGCCAGGGTGATCCTCGGGACGCGGCTGCTGCCCGCCGCGTCGGTCCCGGGGGCCGTCCTGCGTGAACTCGCGGACCACCGCGCCGCGGACACGCTCGATGACGCGCTGGTCGTCTGCATCGACTGGTTCGGCAGACAGAGGAGTGACGGCTGACGCAACGGCCCGTGCGCTGCCCGGTCTGATCAGCTACTGAGCATGAACTCGGCACGGATGCGCTTGCCGACCGGCACCCGCTCGGCCGTCAGACGGTCGCAGAGGGCCACGACGATCTCCATGCCGTGCCCCCCGAGCCGGCTCGGGTCGGGGGAGTAGAACACCGGGAGCGCGCTGCTGCTGTCGTACACCGTGACGCTGACGCGCTCGGCGTTGCCCTCCAGTTCCAGCAGGTAGGGACCGTGGCTGTAGCGGTCGGCGTTGGTGACCAGCTCGCTCACGGCGAGCATCAGGTCATTGCGGGTGTGCGGGCCGAGCACGGCCATCCACTCGGCGACGAGCCGCGCGAGAAACCGATCGGCCAGGGCGCGCGCCTGGGCAATGCACCCGGGCTCGCCGTCGAACACCTCGGTGCTGTGCAGTGTCTCCGTGGGCGGACGACAACTCCGAGGGGAGTCGTCGGGCCGGGAGATGGCCTGTTCGTTCATGTGCTCCAGCCAGGGCGCGGCGGGGAGGCGGTGGGGCCTCTCTTCTCGCTGATCGTGTACCCACGCCGGGAGATCCCACTCCCGGGTGATGTCAGCGGATATTACGCCCGTCCGGGCAGCCGCACCACGGTCACGAAGAACTCGTCGATCTGGCGGACCGCCGCGATGAACTGGTCGAGGTCGACCGGCTTGGTGACATAGGCGTTGGCGTGCAGCTTGTAACTGCGCAGGATGTCCTCCTCGGCGGAAGACGTGGTCAGCACGACCACGGGAATGAGCGAGAGCTCAGGGTCCTGCTTGATCTGCTCCAGCACCTGGCGCCCGTCGTACCTGGGCAGGTTCAGGTCGAGCAGGATCAGGTCGGGGCGTGGGGCGTCGCCGTACGCGCCGCGACGGTAGAGGAAGTCGAGCGCCTCCTGCCCGTCGCGGACCACATGGAGCGTATTGCGGATCTTGTTGTCCTCGAACGCCTCACGCGTCATGAGCTCGTCGCCGGGGTCGTCCTCTACGAGCAGGACCTCGATGGGCTGTACGGGGTTGGTCACGCGGTGTCTCCGGAGATCTCGTCGGGGCCGGCCGTTTCCCCGGAAACTGCTGGGGAGGTTTCGGCGTCGGCGGGGAGGCAGAAATGGATGCGGGCGCCCTGGCGGGGTTCGGGGTCGAGCCAGATCCGGCCGCCGTGGAACTCGATGATCTTGCGGCACAGGGCAAGTCCGATGCCCGTGCCGTCGTATGCGTCGCGGGCGTGCAGACGCTGGAAGATGACGAAGACCTTGTCGGCGAACTCCGGGGCGATGCCTATGCCGTTGTCCGTCACGGTGAAGTGCCAGACGTCCTCCTCCCGGACACAGCCGACCGTGACGACACACGGCTCGTCGGGGCGGCGGAACTTCACGGCGTTCCCGATCAGGTTCTGCCAGATCATCGCGAGCGTCGTCGCGTCACCGTTCACCTCGGGGAGCGGGTCCGCACGCACGACCGTGGCTCCCGCCTCCTCGATGACCAGTGCCAAATTGGCCAGGCCCCGGTCCAGAGCGTGGTCGAGATCCACGGCGCTCCAGCCGTCGTGCACCCGGCCGACCCGGGAGAAGGTGAGCAGGTCGTTGATGAGCACCTGCATGCGCTTGGCGCCGTCGACCGCGAAGTCGATGTACTGCTTGCCGCGCGCGTCCAGCTCGGTCCCGTACCGCTTGTCCAGCAGCTGGCAGAACGACGCGATCTTCCGCAGCGGCTCCTGAAGGTCGTGCGAGGCGACGTAGGCGAACTGCTCCAGCTCGGAGTTGGAACGGCGGAGCTCCTCCGTCTGCTGTGCCAGCAGTTCCTCGCGCTCCTGGGAGGCATCGAGCTCCTCGACCAGCCGGCACCGCATGTCCTCGACGGCGGCGGCCACGGCCCGTACGTCGGACGGCCCGCGCACCTGGATCCGTCGGCCGAAGGCGCCGGACCGCACCCGCCGGGAGGCCTCGGCCAGGGCATTGAGCGGCCGTCCCACCACGCGGTGCAGCAGCAGGCTGAGGGCAAGCACGCACAGGACGAAGCAGGCCACCAGTGCGATCAGTGCCTTGTCGCGTGTGGCGTGTGCGTCGCCGAGCTGGTCACGCGCGTGGTCCCGGGCGGCGTCGAGATGGGACTGCTGGGCGGTAAGGAGGCGCCGGAGCGTGTCGAAGGCCGTCTTGCTCCCGGCGGTCCTGGCGGACGACCGGCCCTCCGGGCCGTCGCGCCGGACGGAGGCGATCAGCGGTTCGGCATGCTCCTTGCGCCACTGCGTTGCGGTGGCGGCGATCCGGTCCAGATCGCGGTTGTACGGGTCGCCGGTGCCGAGGGCCTCGCGGACCCGTGCCAGGCGCCGCTGCTCGTCGCGCTTGCCGCTCGTGTACGGCTGCAGGAAGGAGGGGTCGCCGGTGAGGGCGTAGCCACGGACCCCGGTCTCCTGGTCGAGCAGCGCGTTCTGCAGCTGGAAGGAGGCCGAGCGGGCGGGCTGGATACGGTCGACGAGTTCGGTGGTCCGGTCGGATATTCGGGCGAGGACGAGTCCGCCGACCACCAGACAGCCGCACACGACCAGGACGAAGCAGCTCAGGATCAGATGGACCCAGTTCTGCACCGACAGTCGCGCCAGCCGTCCCGGCGGCTGCAGGGTGTCGTCCGGTGGGTCACTGCTCATGAGCTGTCCTTTTCCAGGCGAGATGCAGCACGGCCACGTCGTCGGCGAGGCCGCCGTACGGAGCAGCCCCCTCGGAGGCGCCGGCGACCAGCGCGTCGACGAAGGGCCGGGCCGGCAGTGCGGACCGGTCCCGGGCCATGGCCAGCAGGCCTTCCTCGCCCAGTCGGGTGTCCGGTCCGGTGCGGCCCTCGAACAGGCCGTCGGTGAAGAGTACGAGACCGGCGCCGGGTGCCAGCGCGTGCTCGGTCGAGACCCACTGGCCGTGGCCGGGCAGCAGGCCGAGTGCGATACCGCCCTCGGGCTCCACCCACTCGATGTCCGTTCCGTGGCGCAGCAGGAGTCCCGGGTGTCCCGCCCTGACGATGACGGCGTGGTCCCCGCCGGGGGGCAGGACGAGCGAGGTGACGGTCGCGAAGACATGGGGGTCGGAGCGTTCCGCGACGAGGATCTCCTCGAGCAGTGCGAGTTGTTCGAGCTGGTCGGTGCCGCACAGGACCGCGGTGCGCCAGGCCACCCGCAGGCAGACCCCGAGCGCGGCCTCCGCAGCACCATGTCCGGACACGTCGCCGATCACGGCGTGGACGGTGCCGTCGGGTCTCTGGACCACGTCGTAGAAGTCGCCGCTGAGCAGTCCGTGGGCGCGCCCCGGCTCGTAACGGGCGACGGCCTCGAAACCGTCGTCGTGCAACAGCGGGACGGGCAGCAGCCCGCGTTCGAGGCGCGCGTTCTCCTGGGCCATCAGCTGAGTGGCGCGCAGGGCGGCCGCCGCCCGCTCGACCTGCTTGCGCTGGAGGGCGTAGCGGACCGCGCGCGACAGCGCCTGCGGGTCGATCCGCCCCTTGACGAGATAGTCCTGCGCACCGGCGGCCACCGCGTCGAGCCCCGCCTCGGCCTCCGCCAGACCGGTCAGCACCACGATGGCGGCGTCCGGGGTGGTCTCCAGGATCCGGTTCACGGCACTCAGCCCGTGTACATCGGGAAGGTGCAGGTCCAGCAGGACGCAGACGGGTCTCCGATGGCCGCGCAGGAAGGTGAGCCCCTCGGTCAGGCTCTTGCACCAGGTGAGCGCGGAGTCCAGCTCGCCGTCAGTGAGCATCTCCTCGACGAGCAGGGCATCGCCGGCGTCGTCCTCGACCAAAAGGATGGCGGCGTTGAGGCCCCAGACGGAAGGCCGTTCGGCCGGTACGGATCCGGCCTGCACCGGAAACGCCGCCGCGACCGGGGGCCGGGTGCTGGTGCGCATCTCAGCCACGTTTTCACCCTCTCGTCGCGCCCGAGCGGGCCGTCGTCATCGCCCCGCAGCATATGTGAACGACGCCCGCCGCCGTGCGGTCGGGCGCTGTCCGGCCGCTGAGTGGGGTTCGGGCACCGGTGGTTCAGCCCGGAGGAATGCCGCCGGTGAGCTTCTCCAGCCTCAGCAGATCGTGCGGGTGATGCCGCTGGGTCCGGACACCGCGTCGATGTCGGCGCCCGCGCGGACCGCGAGCACCGATTCCAGTTCGAAGTCCGCGCGGGCGGCATCGGCCGCCGTCTCGGCGTCCCGAAGCCGGTGCACGGCCAGTTCCGGTGGGGAGAGGTCCATGGGCGGGATGTCCTCACGCGCCGGGGTCACGCCTCGACGGACATCCCTGCCCGAAGCTCCTTGACGATGCGCGCGATCAGCCGGGAGACGTGCATCTGCGAGACCCCGAGCTCGGCACCGATCTGGGACTGCGTCATCTCCTGGCCGAAGCGCATCTGCACGATCCTGCGCTCGCGGTCGTCGAGCTGTTCCAGCAGCGGCGCCAGCGTGTGGAGGTTCTCGACGGCTTCCATCCCCGAATCGCTCTCGCCGATCACGTCGGCGAGGGACCGCTGGTCGTTGCCCGAGTCGGTCTCGGCCGAGGGCGTGTCCAGGGACCCCGCCGAATAGCCGTTGGCCGCGACGAGCCCCTCGATGATCTCTTCCTCGGGGAGGCCGAGGTGGCCGGCGAGTTCCTTGACCGTCGGGTCGCGGTCCAGGTCTGCGGCGAGCTGTTCCTTCGCCTTGGCGAGATCGACCCGCAACTCCTGGAGCCGGCGCGGCACGTGCACCGCCCAGGTGGTGTCCCGGAAGAAGCGCTTGATCTCCCCGACGATGTAGGGGACGGCGAAGGTGGCGAACTCGACCTCGCGCGAGAGGTCGAACCGGTCGATGGCCTTGATCAGCCCGATGGTGCCCACCTGGATGATGTCCTCGGTGTCGTCGCCACCGCGGTTGCGGAACCGCGAGGCGGCGAACCGCACCAGCGTGAGGTTCATCTCGATGAGGGTGTTGCGCGCGTACTGGTACTCGTGCGTGCCCTCTTCGAGAACCTGCAGACGGTCGAGGAACACCTTCGACAGGGCACGCGCGTCCTTCGGGGCCACCTTGCCGGTGTCCTCGATCCACGGCAGTTCCGAAGCTTCCGCACCGTCGTGCCCGGGCAGCGTGCGTGTGCTGCCGAGGGTGGTGCCTGTCTGCTCCGTCGTGCTTGTCATGATGTCGCCCCTCCGTGTTGCCAAGTGCGGTGGGGCTCGTGTGCCCGGTAATGGCGAGGTCATGCCGAACGGCGTGATTATTTTTTCGACGGCCGCCAGGCGGAGGGCCGGCCACCGGGTGCGACCGCTCCCGAACCCGAATGGAGCAGCGCTCGGGGCATGGCAAACTTGACGGGGGCGTTCGGCCCGCAGTGCGGCGGCTTTGCGCAGAAGCCCGCGGCCGGGTCTCAGCCCGTGGATGTCAGTCCTCATGAGCCCGGCTCGGTGGCGCGCCACGGTCCGCCAAGAGAATTCGGCGGTACTCAAGCGACAGAGGAACGGCAATGACGGTGACAGAGGAAAGCCCGGAGATCGCGCCCGGAATCGAGGAGTTCGGTCCCGGTATCGACCCGGAGCGGCTGGCCGTCTGCCTGAGCGTGCTCGACGAGCTCGACTCCATCGAGGTCGACCACCCGGACGCCATCGCCGTCCGCCGTGCCACCGCGGGGATCTACCGCACGGTGAAGCAGCGCCGCCGCCAGGAGCGCCGCGCCGCGAAGACCGCGCACGACAAGGCCGTGACCGAGGCGACCGCCACCGGCTCGGCCGAGCGCATCGACGACGAGACCCAGGGCGTTCTGCCGTCGTCCTCCGCCGCCGCCGAGATCGCCGGCGTCCTCCAGCGGCCGAGGTCCTGCTACATCTGCAAGACGCGGTACGTCGAGGTCGACGCCTTCTACCACCAGCTCTGCCAGGACTGCGCCTGCGAGAACCGCGCCCGGCGCGACGCGCGCACCGACCTCACCGGCCGCCGGGCGCTGCTCACCGGCGGGCGCGCCAAGATCGGCATGTACATCGCGCTGCGGCTGCTCCGCGACGGTGCGCACACCACGATCACCACCCGCTTCCCCAACGACGCGATCCGCCGCTTCAAGGCCATGCCGGACAGCGACGAGTGGATCCACCGCCTGAAGATCGTCGGCATCGACCTCCGCGACCCGGCGCAGGTCGTGGCGCTCGCCGACTCGGTGGCCGCCGAGGGGCCGTTGGACATCCTCATCAACAACGCCGCACAGACGGTGCGCCGCTCCGCGCAGGCGTACAGCGAGCTGCTCGGCGCCGAGTCCGCCCCGCTGCCCGCCGGCGAGCTGCCGGCCGCCGAGGTGATCGGCACTTTCGGCAGCGGCACGGTCGAGCGGGTGGCCGCGCTGCCCGCCGCCCGCAAGGAGGGGCTGAGCGCGCAGGACGTCACCGAGCTGGCCCTGGTGACCGGTTCGGCGTCCCTGGAGCGCATCGCCGCGGGCACGGCGATCGACGCGGGCGGGCTCGTCCCGGACCTGCACCACACCAACAGCTGGGTCCAGACGGTCGACGAGGTCGAACCGATCGAACTGCTGGAAGTCCAGCTCTGCAACTCCACGGCGCCGTTCATCCTGATCAGCCGGCTCCGCCCGGCCATGGCCGCTACCGCCGCCAAGCACTCCTACGTGGTCAACGTCTCCGCGATGGAGGGTGTTTTCGGTCGTGGTTACAAGGGCGCCGGTCACCCGCACACCAACATGGCGAAGGCCGCGCTTAACATGCTGACCCGCACCAGCGCCCAGGAGATGTTCGAGAAGGACGGCATCCTGATGACTGCCGTGGACACGGGCTGGATCACCGACGAGCGCCCGCACCCCGACAAGATCCGTCTCGCCGAGGAGGGCTTCCACGCCCCGCTCGACCTGGTCGACGGCGCGGCGCGTGTCTACGACCCGATCGTCCGCGGCGAGGCGGGCGAGACGATGTACGGCTGCTTCCTCAAGGACTACGCCCCCGCGAACTGGTAGCACTCCGCACCGTCGGTAGCTCTCCGCACCGATGGTGTCGCTTTCGGTCGCCGACCCGGCCCGGGACCCTTCCCGGGCCGGGTCTTTTCCATGCGTGGTGGCTGAAAGTGACCCAGGGCACACGTTCCATCGAGCATGGGCGCGCTCATTTGGTTACTCTGAGGGGAACGGACGCCACCAAGGAATCCACGAAGCTTCCTCGACCGTCCTGGGACAGGCTCGTCAACCGAGTCGCCGTCCCGTACCGTACCCGGCGCCACCGCGACCGAACAGATTCTGCCCTGCCCTGTACCACAGGCGGTCGACCACCGGATATGACGCCGGAACGTCGGATACGCCGAGGGCTATGCGACACGAAGGAGTGCGCGGTGACGACACCAGAACTGACGAAGCACGAGCAGCGGACAGCCGACCGTAACGGAGAGCGGGCCCGCAGGCCCGAGAAGCTCCGGAACATCGAGGTCTGGGCCAGGTCCGCGCCGATCCGGCTGGCCGGCTACGAGGACGACCTCGCCGAGCCGCACATCCTGCCCGGCATCGACTGAGTGCTTCACCACCGAGCTCCGGTCCGTACCCCGAAACAGGGGCGGGACCGGAGCTCGGTCATGCCGTGGCTGTGCGGGTAGGTCATACCGCGGCTGCCCCCCGAGGCCGGCCGGGAGCCGGTCCGGGCGGGGTCGGGCGCAGGAACTCCCGCACGTAGGTGCGGTGCCACCAGCACCCGGTCGCCCGCAGTTCCCGCCAGGTCGTGAACCGGTAGCGGTACACCCTGGCGCGGACGTGCGCCGGCGGCCCGTCGGGGAACGGGTTGTCACGCAGCAGCCGCAGCGTGTCCCGGTCGTTCTCCAGCAGCCGCTCCACGAACGGGCCGAACCAGGGCCGGGCGTACGCGGGCGAGAGCGCGGCGAACCACATCATCCAGTCGAGCCGCAGGTGGTACGGGGCGAACTGGCGCGGCAGCCGTCGCGGATCGCCCGGCTTGCCCCGGAAGCCGTACTCCCGCCACACCGTGCCCGAGTGGATCACCCGCTCGTCGGTGCCCTCGACCACCACCTCCATCCGGACCCGGCTGATGCTGCCGAACGCGCCGTACGTGTTGACCAGGTGCAGCGGGTCGAAGGAGCGGTTCATCACCTGCCGGTGCGCGAGGAGATTGCGGGCCGGGCGGTAGCTGAGGAACACGACCAGCGCGGTGACCGCGAAGACGACCACCTCGTACCAGAGGGGTGCGGCAGCCTGCTCGGGCGGCTCGGTGACCAGGGACCAGTCCATGGCCGGCAGGGCGAGGGCGATGGTCAGCCAGTTGAGCCAGGCGAAGTTGCCCGACAGCACCAGCCACAGCTGCGTGAGGACCATGAGCGCCGCAGCCGCGCTCGCCACCGGCTGCGGGGTGAAGAGCAGCACCGGCACGAGCAGCTGGGTCACATGGTTGGCCGCCACCTCCACCCGGTGCAGGGGCCGGGGGAGATGGTGGAAGAACCAGCTCAGCGGGCCCGGCATCGGCTGCGTCTCGTGGTGGAAGTCCAGGCACGTCAGGTTGCGCCAGCAAGCGTCCCCACGGATCTTGATCAGCCCCGCGCCGAACTCCACGCGGAAGAGCACCCACCGCAGCAGCCACAGCACGAGCACGGGTGGCGCCGTGTCCGCGTTGCCGAGGAACACGGCGAGGAACCCCGTCTCCAGGAGCAGCGACTCCCAGCCGAAGCCGTACCACGTGCTGCCGATCTGCACGATCGACAGGTACAGGCCCCAGGGCAGGGCCCAAAGGATCATGGCCCCCCACAACGGTACGAGTCCGTCGACGCCCGCGAGCAGGGCGACGGCCAGCGCGCAGCCGGTCCAGGCGACCAGCGCGAAGAACCGGTCGGAGTAGTGGAGGCGGAAGAGGCCTGGCGCGGTGCGCCAGCCCGTGCGCCGCAGGAGCGCGGGGGCGGGCAGCATGCCGCGCTCGCCGATCAGCGCCCGGAACTGGAGCGCGGCGGTGAGGAAGGCGGCGAGATAGATGACGGCCAGGGTCTTCTGGAAGAGGAGCCGGCCGAGCCAGTACCCGTCTGCGGTGAACCAGTCCATCGCTTCCAGTATCGGCCCGCCGCCGCTCCCGGCGCCTCAGCTCCGGTGGGCGCGTCCCTCCGTGACGATGCGGCGCAGGGTGTCCCCGAGCCGGCGTGCGTACCAGCGCTGCGCCACCGGCACGAGCGGCCCGGCGAGGCGGGTGTACCAGCGGGCGGGCCGGCTGAACGCCATCACGGTGAACGAGACCGTGCCGTCGTCGGCGAGTTCGGCCACGAAGGACTCCTCGCCGCACTCCGGGTGGCGGGCGAGCGTCCCGTACGCGAAACCGATGCGTTCCGGGCCGTACTCGGCCCAGACGACCCGGCACGGTGCGGTGAACCGGAAGGGGCCCGCCCCCAGTGCCACCCGGACGGACGCGCCGGGTTCGGCGCGGGGTGCGGAGGCGCTGACCCGGGCTCCGGAGAGACGGTGCATGCGGAAGGCGGTGATGGCGGCACCGGCTGTCTCGAAGTCCGCGCGGCCGTGTCCGATCCCGGTGCGGTGGTGCAGGTGGTGGTAGCCGCGGGGGAGGGGGCCGAGCCGGGTGGCGCCCGCCTCGGGGTACGTGAGGGTGTTCATGCGGTCCTTACTTCATGGGCGGTGCGGTCGTGCAGACGTGCCTGGGCGGTGCGGTGGTTCAGACGCTGCCAGGCGAGCACCGAGCAGAGAGCGAAGCCCAGCGCGTTGCCCACGCCGTGCGTGGCGGCCATCCAGGCCAGGGTGGGGTGCGGGAGGCCGGTGGCCTCGCCCAGGGCCCAGCTCAGCGCGAGCACCATGGTCGCCGCGAGCACGGCGGCCGAGACGGCGAGCAGCAGCCGGGCGGTCCGGTCGCGGGCCGCGGGGCGGACCGTGCGCCAGGTCAGGAAGGCGACGGTCCACATTCCCGCTGTGAGGACGACCGCCCCCGCCAGTTCGGCCCAGTCGCCGATGAAGTAGCCGATCAGGACGAGCAGGGTGCCCAGCGGCACGCTCAGCGCCGCGAACCGGCCCGCCGGACTGTCGGCGACGCGGGAGACCAGCCCCGCGACCAGAGCGGCCGCGAACCCGGCGAAGTGGAAGTGCGGCACGGTCAGCGCCAGGATCCCGAGCCCGAAGCCGAACAGCGAATGCCCCGAGCGCTCCGCGACCAGGGCGGTGGCGGCGACGGCCGGGCTCGACAGAGCGGTGAGCAGGGCGACCTCGGCGGGTGCGGTGCGCCATGACCGCAGGGGCTCGGGGCACCGGACGGCACGGGCGAGCGCGTGCAGGGCGAGGAGCGCGGCGCCGAGTCCGTAGCCGAGCGCCAGAACGGTGGCGGTGGGGCCGCGCGGCAGCCAGAGGGCAGCGGCCCCCGGCACGGCGAAGACCGGCCACAGCCGCCGCATCCGGTCCAGGCCGGGGGCGTCCGCCAGCCGCAGGCCGACGGGCACGATCACCAGCATGCCCAGCATCACGATCAGATCCACCAGGACCGACATGATCCACCCACCCCGCCTTGAACGCGTTCAACTGCTGGCGATGCCGACTCTATGGGCTTACTTGAACGTGTTCAAGTACTCGGCCGCCCCTTCCGCCCGAGAACGCGCCCACGCCCACGCGGCCCCGGCTTGCGGCGGAGGGGGAACTGCGGCAGATATGAGGGAAGCACCGGGACCGGTGACCAGGCAGGAGACCCGTTCGTGCACGCACCGATACGCATGCGCCGCGCCGCGCTCGCCGTACTGTCCGCCGGCATCCTCGTCACCGCGGGCTGTGCACGGGTGACCGCGGGCGGCGGCCACGGCACCGGGGCGGCGTCCGAGGGCGTCCTCCTCCAGCCGGCTGCCTCCCGGGGGCCCGATCCCTTCACCCGGTCGACGGCGGAGGCGTCCGGCGCTGCCCCGGCGGCGCCGAGCACGGCTCCGCCGGACACCCCCGTGCCCCGCGACGCCGCCCCGCACACGCTTCCCGGATCGACCCCCGGCCTCTACGGGGCCACCCGTTCCGTGGCGTCCTGCGATGCCGGACATCAGATCAGTCTTCTCGCGGCCGACCCGGCCAGGGAGAAGGCCTTCGCACGCGCCGCGGGCGTGGCCCGGGCGGGCGTCCCGGAGTTTCTGCGGAGCCTGACGTCCGTCGTGCTGCGGGCCGACACCCGGGTGGACAGCCACGGCTTCCGCGCGGGCTCCGCCACCACGTTCCGGTCCGTGCTCCAGGCCGGAACCGCCGTGATGGTGGACGACCACGGCCTCCCACGCGTCCGCTGCGCCTGCGGCAACCCGCTGAGCCGCCCCACCGGTGCGCGGGACACCGAGGACGGACGGGGCGAGAAGTGGAGGGGCTACGACCCGGCGCGGACCGTCGTCGTCGCGCCCGCCGCCAAGGCCGTCACGGGCCTGGTCGTCGTCGACGCCGACCACAACAGCTGGATGGTGCGGCCGACCGGAGACGAGGGCGCCCGGGACCACACCCCCGAGGTGGCGCCGCCGTACGCCCCGGACACCGACATCATCGGGCCGCTTCCCCGGGTGCCTCCTTCCAAGCCGTCGAAGCCGAAGAAGTCGGTGGCGCCGACGCCGTCGCGCTCCACCCCGGAGCCCGGGGACTGCCCGACGCCGATCGCCCCCACCCCGCCCGGCGAGGCCGTCGCGGCGACGGAGGAGCCCTCCGAGGCGCCGGCGGACTGCCCCACGCCGACCGGTGTGCCGTCGGACGGGGCCACGGACGAGCCCACCGGCACCCCGGCGGACCCGGACGAGCCGCCGATGACGGACGAACCGCAGACAGCCATCGAGCTGCCGTGGCCGGAGGACGAGGACGACGCGGACGAGGGCGACCGGCCACGTACCGCTATCTGGTGAGGCAGAACGCCTCGGTCGGGAGCTCCTGGAGCTCGGCGAGCGGCACGTCGCGCAGACGCTGCGTGAGCCCCCGGCGACGGCCCAAGGGGTCGAGCAGCCGGCTTTCCCGCTCGCCCCGGAAGGCGTCGCTCGACGGAGGGATCACGGTGGCACCGGCGCCGGCCGGGGGCGCTGGGATGCGCCTGTCCGGCCCCGGCTACACCATGGAAGAAGCGGCAGGGTGCCGTGCGAAACGCCCCGGAGGTGTCCGGTGGCTCAAGCCAACTCCGGGCGGCGGACCGGGAATCTGTTCTACGCGTTCGCCCCGTGGATCATTTTCGACGTGATCGCGGCCCCCAGCACATGGGAGTTCGCCGCGCTGGCAGGGCTCGTCGCCTCCGTCGTGCTCAATCTGCCCGATGTGCGCCGGGGTTCCTTCAAGGTGCTGGAGGTCGCCGGCATCGCCTTCTTCGCCGTGCTCAGCCTTCTGGCGCTCTTCCTGGACCGCCAGGATCTCCTCTGGCTGGAGCGGTACGCCCAGGTCCTGTCGAGCTCCGTGATCGCGGTGGTGGCGCTGGGCTCGCTGGCGTTCGTTCCGTTCACCGAACAGTACGCGCGCGAGACCACCCCCCGTGAGGTGTGGGGATCGCCCCGCTTCCGGCATGCGAACCGGGTGCTGACACTGCTCTGGGGAGGGGTCTTCGTCGCCACCGCGCTGCTGGGACTGCTCGCGGTGCACACGTCGTCCGGCGCCGACTGGTTCAACTGGGTCATCCCCGTCGCGCTGTTGGTCTTCGCGGTCCGGTTCACCGAGCGCTATCCGGACCGGGTGCGCGAGCGGGCCCGGAGCGCCTCCGCCGGACCGTGACCGGCTGCGCCGGCGCCGCCCCCGGCCCCGGCCCCGGCCCCCCTGAGCGGGGAATTCCGGGGCCGTCGCCGAAGGGGTGTCAGTTGCCGGGCTCCGAGGCGTCCAGCATGGCGTCGCGCTCCACGACCTTCACCCGCTCGCGGCCCTGCGCCTCGCCGAGCGCGCGCTCGTGTGCGTCCAGGCGGTACCAGCCCTCGCGGGTGGTGTAGCGGACGCCGCGGGACTCCAGGAACGCGGTCACGGCCGCCGGATCGGGCTGGGCCGCGGCGGGCAGCCGGCCGGTGGCGTGGTCCTCCAGCAGGCAGGCGACCGTCTCGTTGGCGTCGCCCTTGGTGTGCCCGATCAGGCCGATCGGACCGCGCTTGATCCAGCCCGTGACGTACACCGACTCCATCGGCTCGCCGGCGGCGAGCACCCGCCCGGCGGCGTGCGGAACCGTGCCGGACGCGACGTCGAACGGGAGCTTGGGCAGCTCCTGCGAGTAGTAGCCGACCGCGCGGTAGACGCTCTGCACGTCCCAGTCGTGGAAACGGCCGGTGCCCTTCACGTTTCCGGTGCCGTCCAGCTCGGTGCGCTCGGTACGCAGGCCGACGACGCTGCCGTCCTCGCCGAGGATCTCCACGGGGGACTCGAAGAAGTGCAGGAAGAGCTTGTGCGGCCGGTCGCCGACGTCGCGGATCGCCCAGTTCTCCAGCGTGGAGGCCACCATGTTGGCCTGCTTGTTCCCGCGGCGGGTCTCGATCGAACCGGCGTCGTAGTCGATGTCCTCGGGGTTGACGATGACCTCGATGTTCGGCGAGTGGTCGAGCTCCCGCAGCTCCATCGGGCTGAACTTGGCCTGGGCGGGGCCGCGGCGCCCGAAGACGTGTACCTCCAGCGCCTTGTTGGCCTTCAGACCGTCGTAGACGTTGGCGGGGATCTCGGTCGGCAGCAGCTCGTCGGCGGTCTTGGCGAGGATGCGGGCGACGTCCAGAGCCACGTTGCCGACACCCAGCACGGCGACCTTCTCGGCCTCCAGCGGCCAGGTGCGTGCCACGTCCGGGTGGCCGTCGTACCAGGACACGAAGTCGGCGGCGCCGTGCGAGCCGTCCAGGTCGCTGCCCGGTATGTCGAGGGCGCGGTCGGCGTCGGCGCCGGTGGAGAAGATCACGGCGTCGTAGAAGCTTCGCAGCTCGTCCAGGCCGATGTCGTTCGGGTAGTCGACGTTGCCGAAGAGGCGGATCTGCGGCTTGTCCAGGACCTGGTGCAGCGCCTGCACGATGCCCTTGATCCGCGGGTGGTCGGGGGCCACGCCGTAACGGATCAGGCCGAACGGGGCGGGCATCCGCTCGAACAGGTCGATGGAGACGCCCGGGCCGGCGGCGGCATCGGATTTGAGCAGCGCGTCCGCTGCGTAGATCCCGGCGGGGCCGGCTCCGACTATGGCTACGCGGACGGGGCGTGTCATGGAGGGCTGTTCCTTAGGACGGGCGAGCAGGGGCAGGGCGGGCCGTGGTAAGGCTTGGCTTACTCCGCCCCGAACGCACACGTTAGCCGCTGTCCCTGCCCGCTTTCGGAGCGGGTCGGCGTTCTGCGGCGATATCCGGCGCCCCGCACCTTTGCCGGACCCGGAAATCCCGCGGAATCCCGCGGAATCTCCGGGAAAGCATCCCTGCCGAGTAGCTCGTAAATGTGTTCCATCGCACGTTCACCTGGTGGACGGCTCGCTCGAAGAATCGGACAAATGGTGGCAGAGTTACCCGCATGGATGATCGGGTAACGCGTGCCCTGTCACTCCCGGACGACTGGCCGGCCCACCCGGACCTCAGTCTCGCCCTGAACCGTATGGGCAGCTTCGACTGGGATCTCGACAGTGGCCTCATGCACATGGACCAGGCGGCCCTCGACGTGTTCGACCTGCGGGCCGACGAGTACGACGACAAGCCGACGACACTCGCGACACGGGTCCCGCCGGACGAGAGCATGCGTCTGGACGCCATGGTCACCCAGGCGCTCAAATCCGGCCGGAACAACTACGGGGCGTACTTCCGCATGCTGCGGCGCGACGGCACCCTGCAGTGGACGCACACCCAGGGCTTCGTCCGCCGCGACGCCACCGGCCGACCGCGCCGCATCATCGGCATCGTCCGGGACGCCACCCAGGAACTGGCCGAGTCCACCGCCCGCCGCGAGCTGGACGAGGAGCGGCGGCGGCAGACCAGCCTGGTGGACGCCACGACGGCCGCGCTGGCCCACGCCCGTACCGTCAAGGACGTCATCGACGTGCTCAAGAACTCCCAGGGGCTGGCCCACCTGGGGGCCACCAGCCTGGTCATGGGGTTGATCGAGGCCGGGCGCATCCACCTGGTGGCCGACGGGCCCGAGGGGGCGTTCGTGCCCGGCACGCGGTACACACGGACGGACGAGCAGTACCCGATGAGTGAGGTCGTGCGCACGCTCGGCCCCCGCTTCATCGAGTCCGCCGAGGACTTCGCCGATTCGTATCCGGTCCTGTGGCCCCACATCAGCCACCTCGGCATCACCTGCGCCGCCTACCTGCCACTGATCGCCCAGGCCCGCCCCATCGGCGCCCTAGGGCTGCTCTACAGCGACAAGAACGGGTTCACCGGCGACGAACGCAATCTGCTGCTCGCCCTCGGCAGCTCCATCGCCCAGAGCCTCCAGCGCGCCATGCTCTACGAACAGGAGCACGACCTCGCCGAAGGTCTCCAGCAGGCCATGCTGCCGCGCCGCGTCCCCGAGGTGCCGGGCGCGCAGATCGCCGTGCGCTACCGGTCGGCGAGGCTCGGCCGGGACATCGGCGGCGACTGGTACGACGTCATCCCGCTGCCCGGCGGCCGGGTCGGCACCGTCATCGGAGACGTACAGGGCCACGACACGCACGCCGCCGCCGTCATGGGGCAGCTGCGCATCGTGCTGCGCGCGTACGCGGCCGAGGGCCACAGCCCCGCGACCGTCATGGCGCGGGCCTCCGTCTTCCTGCACGAGCTGGACACCGACCGCTTCGCGACCTGCATCTACGCCGAGGCCGACCTGACCACCGGCGTGGTCCAGGTGGTCCGGGCCGGCCATGTCGACCCGCTGGTACGCGACGCCGACGGGAGCTGCCGCAAGGTGCCGGTCGACGGCGGGCTGCCGCTGGGGCTCTCCGCCGAGTTCGGGCGGCTGGAGTACCCGGTCAGCACGGTCGAGCTGGACCCCGGGCAGACCATGGTGCTGTTCACCGACGGCCTGGTGGAGCTGCCGGGAACCGACCTCGACGAGGGCGTGCACCGGCTCACCGCCATGATCGGAAACGGCCCCCGGGACCTCCAGCGGCTGGCCGACCGGCTCTGCGCATCGGTCGACGAACGCGGTGGGGAGGACGACGTGGCGGTGCTGCTGCTGCGCCGCAAGGCCGCCCACGCCCCACAGCCCGGCGGCCGGCTCCAGCAGCACGTGGCGCAGAACGACCCGGAGGCCCTCAGCTCGGCGCGGCACATGATCCGTGCGGCGGTGCGTGCCTGGGGCGCGAAGGACCGGGCCGACGAGGTGGAGCTCGCCGCCGACGAGCTGACGACCAACGCCCTGATGCACACCGACGGCGGCGCGATCGTCACCATCCGGGTGCTCACCGGGCCCGAGCGCCGCCTGCGCGTCGACGTCGAGGACCGCTCCAGCGCGCTGCCCCGCCGCCGGGACGCGGGCGACGCCGGGGTCTCGGGCCGTGGCCTGATGCTCGTCGACCGGCTGGCGGACGCCTGGGGCGTCGAGTCCCGGGGCACCGGCAAGTGCGTCTGGTGCGAATTCGTCATCCCGCCGCGCGGCTGATCCGGTGAGGACCGCCGCCGTTCCGGGGGACTGAGCACTACCCGACAGTAACAGAACGTAACATGTCTGTACTTGACCGTAACCGACCGCGAGAGATTGACTGCGATCTGTCAGTCTTCGTCTTCCATGACATGAGGACCCGTTGGGCACTGAGCTACTGGCACCTCTCGATCTGGCCTTCTGGCACCTCGAGTCCGACGCGCACCCCATGCACCTGGGCGCGCTCGCCGTCTTCGCGCCGGGCGGCCACGCGCCACCCGGCCCCGACGGCCTCCTGGAACTGCTCGGCACCCGGGCCGCCGCGATCCCCCGCCTGCGGATGAGGGTGCGCGACGTGCTGCTGCCCGTCGGGGGAGCGGCCTGGTCGGTGGACAAGGACTTCGACGTCCACCGGCACGTCAAGCGGGTACGACTGCCCGAGGCGGCGACCGCCGGTGAGGGCGAGGCCGGGTTCATGGCGGCCGCCACCCTGCTGGCGGGCGAGCTGATGGAGCAGCCGCTGCGCCGCGGTATGCCGCCCTGGCAGATGTACGTCATCGACGGCGCTCCGGACGGCCCCTTCGCCGTGCTCGTCAAGCTCCACCACGCTCTCGCCGACGGGATGCGCGCGGTCGCCATCGGGGCCGGGATCTTCGACGAGATCGCCTCGGTCGCGGGCCGCGGGCGGCCGGGACCGGCGGCCGGCCGGGTCCGCCCCGTGCCGCCGCGCTCCTGGATGCCCGGCCCTCGCCAGGTCGCCGGACTCGCCCTCGGCCGGATCGAGGACCTCGGCCGGGCCTTCGGCGTCGGCGCGTCCCTGGTACGCGCCAGCCGCCTCGACTTGCGCGGCGCGCCGGCCCTCAGCGCCAGCTCCTCCGGCACCCGGCGCCTGGCCACGGCAGATCTCGACCTCGAAGCCGTGCAGCGCATCCGCCGGGCGGCGGGCGGCACGAGCAACGACGTGCTGCTCGCGATCGTCGCGGGTGCGCTGCGCCGCTGGATGCTGGAGCGCGGCGAACCCCTGCCCGGATCCGACCCGCGCGCCCTGGTCCCCGTCTCCCGGCGGCGCCCGGGCGGCGCGGCCGCGGCCAACGGCAACCGGCTCTCCGCCTATCTCCTGGGCCTGCCCGTCTCCGAACCCGACCCCTGGGAGCGGTTGCGGGCCGTCCGCGGCGCCATGGACCGCAACAAGTCCGCCGGTCCGCTGCGCGGGGCCGGGGCGGTCGCGGTCCTCGCCGACCAGCTGCCGTCGCTGGCCCACCGCTTCGGCGCGCCGCTCGCCGGGAGCGCCGCCCGGATGCTCTTCGACGTGCTGGTCACCAGCGTGCCGCTGCCGCGCTCGGCCCTCTCACTCGGCGGCTGCCCGCTGCGCGCGCTCTACCCGATGGCGCCGTTGGCCCGCGGCCAGTCCCTGGCCGTCGCGCTGACCACGTACGGCTCGACCGTGCAGATCGGGCTCGTGGCCGACGGCAAGGCGCTGCCCGATCTGGAGCGGCTCGGCCGGTGCGCCGAGGAGGAGGTGGCCGGTCTGCTCGCGCTGCTGCCCGAAGGGTGACGCGATCATAGATCGGACTGATCCCTCGGGTGGTGCGGGGCTTGTTCCTCCCAGCGGTGTTGACGCGCCCAAGTGATCCGATGAATATTCGCTCTGTGCAGGAAGCGATCTTCGGGGAGGGCGGCGGCCGGATGCGGCGCAACAGGCTGGGAAACAGCGCGGTCGAGGTCACCGAACTGTCCTTCGGGGCGGCCGCCATCGGCAATCTTTTCAGCGCCGTCGACCCCGCGCAGGCCGCCGCCGCCGTCGACGCCGCCTGGGACGAGGGCGTCCGCTGCTTCGACACCGCGCCGCACTACGGCCTCGGACTCTCCGAACGACGGCTCGGCGAAGCCCTGCGCGGCCGGCCCCGCGACGCGTACGTCCTGTCCACCAAGGTCGGCCGCGTGCTCGACCCGCTGCCTGATGGCGGGGACGCCGCCTCCGCATCGCTCTCCGAGGGCTTCGCCGTCCGTGCCACGCACCGCAGGCGCTGGGACTTCAGCGCCGCCGGTGTCCGCCGCAGCATCGAGGACAGCCTGGAACGTCTAGGCCTCGACCGCATCGACATCGCCTACCTCCACGACCCGGACGACCACGCGGAAGCCGCCTTCGGCGAGGCCTACCCGGAGCTGGAGAGACTGCGGGCCGAAGGGGTGATCGGGGCCATCGGAGCCGGGATGAACCAGACCGCGATGCTCACGCGCTTCGTCGTCGAGACCGACGTCGACGTGGTGCTGTGCGCCGGCCGCCACACCCTCCTCGACCAGTCCGCGCTCAACGATCTGCTGCCCGCGGCGGCGGACCGCGGATGCGGCGTCGTCGTCGGCGGTGTCTTCAACTCCGGCCTGCTCGCCGACCCGCGCCCCGGCGCCACGTACGACTACGCCGCCGCACCCCCGCACCTCCTGGACCGGGCCCTGCGTCTGAAGGCCGTCACCGAGGGCCACGGCGTGCCCCTGCGCGCGGCCGCCCTGCACTACCCGCTCGCCCACCCCGCGGTCGCCGGCGTGCTCGTCGGTGCGCGGTCACCCGACGAGATGCGCGACGCCGCCGCCCTCCTCCGCCGGGAGATCCCCGACGCCCTCTGGGACGACCTGCGCGCCGAGGGCCTGCGGCCCGTCGACGGGGAGCTGTGAGATGACCGGCCGCCCCCGCATCGTCGACGCCCATCACCACGTGTGGGATTTGTCGGTACGCGACCAGGACTGGATCACCGGGGACCAACTGGCACCCCTGCGGCGCGACTTCACCCTCGCCGACCTGGAACCGGAGGCCCGCGCCAACGGGGTGTGCGCGACGGTGCTCGTCCAGACCGTCACCCTTGCCGAGGAGACCCCCGAGTTCCTCGCGCTCGCCCACGGCAGCGACCTGGTCGCCGGCGTCGTCGGCTGGACCGATCTCACCGCCCCGCACATCGCGGACGCCCTCGCCGCCCTGACCGAGCTCCCCGGCGGCGACCGGCTCGTCTCCCTGCGCCACCAGGTCCAGCAAGAAGCCGACCCCCGCTGGCTGCTGCGCCCGGACGTACAGCGCGGACTGGCCGCCGTGGCGGACGCCGGACTCGTCTACGACCTGGTGGTCCAGCCCCACCAGCTGCCCGCCGCCGCCCGGGCCGCCGAACTGCTGCCCGGCCTCACCTTCGTACTCGACCATGCGGGAAAGCCGCCGGTCGCCGCCGGGCGGACGCACCCCTGGGCCGACGACCTGCGGGCACTCGCGGCCCTGCCCAACACCGCGTGCAAGCTCTCCGGCCTGGTCACCGAGGCCGACCCGCACGACTGGACCATCGAGGACCTGCGCCCGTACGCCGCCACCGTCCTCGACGCCTTCGGGCCCGGCCGGCTGATGTTCGGCTCGGACTGGCCGGTGTGCCGGCTCGCGGCGACGTACACCGAGGTCGTCGAGACCGCGCTGCTGCTCCTCGACGGCCTCGCCGACGACGAGCGGGACGCCGTCCTCGCCACCACCGCAGAGCGCGTGTACGGCCTCCGGTAGGCGCCGGGGCGCGGGCTGCGGCAGGCTGGAACCATGCCCGAACTGCCGGAAGTCGAAGCCCTGCGGGTCTTCCTCGACGACCACCTGGTCGGCAAGGAGATCGACCGCGTGCTGCCGCTCGCCATCAGCGTCCTGAAGACGTACGACCCGCCGCTCACCGCCCTGCACGGCGGCACGGTCACCGGCGTCCGGCGGCACGGGAAGTTCCTCGACATCGCCGTCGGCCCGCTTCACCTGGTCACCCACCTCGCCCGGGCCGGCTGGCTCCACTGGAAGGACAGCTTTCCCACCGCCCCGCCACGCCCGGGCAAGGGCCCCCTGGCGCTGCGTACCGTCCTCACCACCGGCGCCGGCTTCGACCTGACCGAGGCCGGGACCACCAAACGCCTTGCCGTGTACCTGGTGCACGACCCGGCCGCGATCCCCGGCGTGGCCCGCCTCGGCCCCGATCCGCTCGACCCGTCCTTCGACAGGGAGGCGTTCGCCGCCCTGCTCGCAGGCGAACGGCGCCAGATCAAGGGCGCCCTGCGCGACCAGTCGCTGATCGCCGGCATCGGCAACGCGTACAGCGACGAGATCCTGCACGTCGCGAAGATGTCCCCGTTCAAACTCACCGCGCACCTCACCGACGACGAGATCACCACGCTCCACACGGCTCTGCGCACCACGCTCGACGACGCCGTCGCCCGCTCCAGCGGACTGGCCGCGGGACGGCTCAAGGCGGAGAAGAAGAGCGGCATGCGCGTCCACGGGCGCACCGGCGCGGCCTGCCCGGTCTGCGGGGACACCATCCGCGAGGTGTCCTTCAGCGACTCCTCGCTCCAGTACTGCCCGACCTGTCAGACGGGCGGCAAAGCGCTCGCCGACCGCAGGCTCTCCAGGCTGCTCAAGTAGCGCGCCTCAACGGGCGAGCCGCAGCAACGGCCGCCCCGCCGCCGTGCGCACCTCGAACCGGTCGATGGCCCCGGGCCGCAGGGCCGCGCCGCCACTCAGCCGCAGCGGCTCCCCACCCGGGCCGGCCGACGACCAGGTGGCGACGGTCTCCTCCGTCCCGTCCCGCCCCACCGCGACCAGGGCGCACACCCCGCGCTCGGGTACCCCCGACACCTCCAGGCCCACATCGGCGCCCCACTCGCGCGCTCCCGCGGTCACGACGGCCGCCATCCCCGAGCCCCGGTCGGCGGCCGTCCACCGCTCGGTGCCCGGGCCCCCGCTCGCAACCACGAACGGCACCCCGGCCGCGAGCACCACGGCAGCCGCTCCCAGGGCGAGCCGCCGGCGCCGCGACCTCCTCCGCCCGGCCGCCACCGCCCCCACGGCCCGCCGCACCATCCCGGGACCGGCCACCACCACCGGGTCGACGCCCGGCGGCGTCAGCCGGGCGTACCGTCCGAGGACGGCCGCCACCCCACCGAACTCCACCATCCCGCCCGCACACAGGGGACAGCCCTCCAGATGTTCCTCGAAACGGAAGGCGTCGGCGGGGCCGAGCACGCCCAGGGCATAGGCGCCGACATCGCGACGGTGTTGCGGGCTGCACATACCATCCCGTACGGAAACAGCCGGTGAATCACTCACTACACCCCCCTCCGCCCCGTGCCGGCCGGTCTAAACTCCGGCCTCATGCTGCGCGTACTCGCCGTCGACGACGAAGAACCCGCCCTGGAGGAACTCCTGTACCTCCTGCGCGCCGATCCCCGGATCCGCAGCGCCGAGGGAGCCACCGGCGCCACCGAGGCGCTGCGGCGCATCGGCAGTGCCGTCGAGGCCGGTCCCGAGGACCCCGCCGCCATCGACGTCGTCTTCCTCGACATCCACATGGCGGGCCTCACCGGACTCGATGTCGCCCAGCTGCTGGCCGGTTTCGCCGCGCCCCCGCTCATCGTCTTCGTCACCGCCCACGAGGGCTTCGCCGTGCACGCCTTCGACCTCAAGGCCGTCGACTACGTCCTCAAACCCGTCCGCCGCGAACGCCTCGCCGAAGCGGTGCGCCGCGTGGCCGAACAGGTCGGCGGCCGTTCCGCACCCGTCCACGACACCAACCACGACCAGATACCCGTCGAACTCGGCGGCGTCATCCGCTTCATCCCGATCGACGACATCGCGTACGCCGAGGCCCAGGGCGACTACGCGCGGCTGCACACCGACACCGGCAGCCACCTGGTCCGTGTCCCCCTGACCACCCTGGAGGAGCGCTGGCGCACCCGCGGATTCGTCCGCATCCACCGCCGCCACCTCGTGGCGCTCGGCAGGATCGACGAACTGCGTCTGGACGCGGGCAGCATGAGCGTGCGCATCGGCACCGCCTCGCTGGCGGTCAGCCGCCGCCACACCCGTGCGCTGCGCGATCTGCTGATGCGGCAGACCGGCCGCTGACCAGCGTCTACGCACCCGGACCCCTTCCCAGCGAGGTCCGGTGCTGCGTACACTCCGGCCCCATGTCCGCAGAGCCAACGCCCCGGCGTGAAGTGGTGACGGGGGAGCCCCGCCGGGTGCGTCCGCTGCCGCGCTACCGCACCCAGTCGGAGATCGACGAGCAGACCGCACTCGGCGGCGCCTACGTCCGCTCGCTGATGCGCAGCCAGCTGCGCGCCGGACTCACCGCCTTCACCGTCCTCGCCGTCGTCGTCGGCACCCTGCCCCTCGTCTTCGAGGCCCTGCACAGCTCCGCCGTCGTCTGGGCCGTCCTCGGCTTCGCCGCCTACCCGCCGCTGACGCTGCTCGCCTGGTGGTACGTGCGCCGGGCCGAGCGCAACGAGCGCGACTTCGCCCGGCTCGTGGAAGGCCGCCCCGCACAGTGAGCCGCACGTACGCGGTGGCGGCCGTCGCCGCAGTCGTTCTCGCCACCGTCCTCGTCGGCGGGTTCGGGCTGCGCATCTCGCGCACCACCTCCGACTTCTACGTCGCCTCGCGCACCGTACGGCCCCGCCTCAACGCGGCCGCGATCAGCGGCGAATACCTCTCCGCCGCGTCCTTCCTCGGCATCGCCGGCCTGGTCCTCGTCCACGGCCCCGACATGCTCTGGTACCCGGTCGGCTACACCGCCGGCTACCTGGTCCTGCTGGTCTTCGTCGCCGCGCCGCTGCGCCGCTCGGGGGCGTACACCCTGCCCGACTTCGCGGAGGGACGGCTCGAATCGCGGCAGGTGCGCGGACTCGTCAGCGTCCTCGTCGTCGGCGCCGGCTGGCTCTATCTCGTCCCACAGCTCCAGGGCGCCGGACTGACCCTCAAGATCCTGACGGGCGCGCCCGGCTGGCTCGGCGACGTCCTCGTCGCCTCCGTCGTCGTCCTCGCCGTCGCCGCGGGCGGGATGCGTTCCATCACCTTCGTCCAGGTCTTCCAGTACTGGCTGAAACTGACCGCGCTCCTCGTCCCCGCCCTCTTCCTGGTGCTCGCCTGGCAGGGCGACGGACGGCCCCGCGTCACGTTCGACGAGCAGCTCTCCGTCTTCCGCGCCGACCACCCGCTGTACGCCACCTACGGCCTCATCGTCGCGACCTTCCTCGGCACCATGGGCCTGCCGCACGTCGTCGTCCGCTTCTACACCAGCCCCAACGGCCGCGACGCGCGCCGCACCACCGTCGCCGTCCTCGCCCTGATCGGCGTCTTCTACCTGCTGCCGCCCGTCTACGGAGCCCTCGGCCGGCTGTACGCGCCCGAGCTCATCCACGGCGGCGACGCGGACGCCGCCGTGCTGCTGCTCCCCGGCCGGGTCATCGGCGGACTCGGCGGCGATCTGCTCGGCGCGCTCATCGCCGGCGGCGCCTTCGCCGCGTTCCTGTCGACCGCCTCCGGACTGACGATGGCCGTCGCCGGTGTCCTCACCCAGGACGTCCTGCCCTCGCGCGGCGTAAGGCACTTCCGGCTGGCCACCGTCCTCGCCATCGCCGTGCCGCTCGCCGGTTCGCTGATGGTCAGCCGGGTGCCGGTCGCCGACTCGGTGGGGATGGCGTTCGCCGTGTCGGCGTCCTCCTTCTGCCCGCTGCTGGTCCTCGGCATCTGGTGGCGCCGGCTCACCCCGCCGGGGGCCGTTGCGGGACTCGTCCTGGGCGGCGGCTCGGCGCTGCTCTCCGTCGCCATCACCGTCAGCGGCGCGGTGCGCCCGCCCGGCTGGCCGCACGCCCTGCTGGCCTGGCCCGCCGTCTGGTCCGTGCCCGTCGGCTTCCTCGCCATGATCCTGGTCTCGCTCGCCACCCCGGGCCGGATACCCGCCGGCACGAACGCCGCGATGAGCCGTTTCCACCTGCCCGAGGCGCTGACCGCGGGGAGGCACCGGTGACCGGGGCCGGATACGCCGTCATCGTGCTCCTCGCGCTGCTGCTCTTCGGCGGCGGCCTGCTGGCCGGCCGGCGCACCGCGCGCCCCGTCCGCACCAGTGACGTCGGCACACCCGTCGAACACGCCACGTTCGAGACCCTGCACACCGCCTCGCTCGCCGCGCCCCCGCTGCGCGCCGGACTGACCGAGGAGAGCGCCCGCAAGTCGGCCCGCCGGCTCCGGTCGCTGCTCGGCACCGACGCCCTGTGCCTCACCGACCGCGACCGGGTGCTGGTCTGGGACGGTGAGGGCGACCACCACGGCCGGCACGTCATGGACCAGGTGCGGGGCGTCCTCGCCGGCGGGCGCGACACCGCCTTCAGCAGCGAGTGCGACGACCTCGACTGCCCGCTGCGCTGGGCCGTCGCCGTGCCGCTCACCGTCGACCACCGGGTTCTCGGCACGCTGATCGCTTACGCCCCGCGCGAATCCGCGGTCCTGGCGAGGGCCGCGGGCGAGGTCGCCCGCTGGGTCTGCGTACAGCTCGAACTCGCCGAGCTCGACCGCTCGCGCACCCAGCTCATCGAAGCCGAGATCAGGGCCCTGCGCGCACAGATCTCCCCGCACTTCATCTTCAACTCACTGGCGGCCATCGCCTCGTTCGTCCGAACCGACCCCGAGCAGGCCCGCGAGCTCCTTCTGGAGTTCGCCGACTTCACCCGCTACTCCTTCCGCAGCCACGGCGACTTCACCACCCTCGCCGACGAACTGCACTCCATCGACCAGTACCTGGCCCTCGTCCGGGCCCGGTTCGGCGAACGCCTCTCGGTCACCCTCCAGGTCGCCCCCGAGGTGCTGCCTGTCGCCCTGCCGTTCCTCTGTCTCCAGCCACTGGTCGAGAACGCCGTCAAGCACGGGCTCGAGGGGGCTGTCACCTCCAGCCGCATCACCATCAGCGCACTGGACGCCGGCTCCGAGGCCGAGGTCGTCATCGAGGACGACGGCACGGGCATGGACCCGGAGCGGCTGCGGCACATCCTGCGCGGCGAAGGCGGAAAGTCCACCGGCATCGGACTGCTCAACGTCGACGAACGGCTCCGCCAGGTGTACGGGGACGACTACGGGCTCGTCATCGAGACGGGCATCGGCGCCGGCATGCGCATCACCGTGCGCCTGCCGAAGTACCGGGCCGGGGTCCACGGTTCCTGAAGCGGGGGCGGACGATCCCTCAGACAGGCAGATCCCTCAGACAGGCAGATCCCTCAGTACAGGCGGACCTCTCAGTACAGGTGGATCGAGAGGTGCCCCAGCGGCAGGCCCAGCTGCCAGGCAGGTGTCCACACCTGGGCGGCCGCTCGCTCCTCCTCCGCCTCCCCGGAGCTGTCGGCCGGCTCCCGCGGCGGCGGACCGAGCGCGTCCAGGTCGGCCGTCAGGAGTTCGGTGTCCTCCAGCCACCGCCAGGCCGCCCGGGCCAGAGCGAGGTCCGGTCCGGTGTCGCCCGCTTCCTCCAGCGCGTCGAGCCGCGCGCAGACCCAGCCGCGCCACGGAGCCCCGTACGCCGTCAGCAGCCGCAGCTCGTCCACCCGGGCGGACGGGAGGGACCCGGCCACCGCGCCGTCGGACAGGAACACGGTCAGGGCGAGCGCATCGCGCCCCGCCCGGTATTCCAGCGTCGCCGGCTCCATCAGTTCGCCGGTCCGCAGCAGTTCGTCGGCGATGTACTCCGCGTACATCCAGGCCATCGGGATCAGCAGCCCGCCGCCACTGGATCCGTCTTGACGTTCCGGACGCATCCGGTCTCGCCCCATTCCGTTCTCGGTACGGCCCTACACGCAGCATTGAACCGGGGGAGCGCGCCCCGCGTGGCCAGAAGGACAGGATCCGTCGGACCCGATCCGTCACAGATACGAGGTTGCGATGACCGGCCACCCGGAGGACGGACCCCACATGCGGCAGTTGCTCGGCGCCTACGTCCTGGACGCGCTCACGGCCGCGGAGGCGCACACCGTGGCCCGCCATCTGCAGAGCTGCGACCGGTGCGCGGCCGACTACGTGGCGGTGGCGGAGGCGGCGGCCCTGCTGCCGCTGCTCAGCGAGGAGGACCTGCTCGAGTAGCCGGGCAGGTTACGGGAGAGCAGGCGCAGCGCGTAATAGGAGCGGGACTTCACCGTACCGGAGGGTATCCCGAGCACCTCGGCGGTCTCGCCCACGCTCAGTCCCCGGAAGTAGATCTGGACGAGCACGGCCCGGTGCTCCGGGCTGAGGGTGCGGACCGCCTCGCGTACATCGAGCGCGGCGACCGCGGAATCCGCGGTGTCCTCCCGCCCCGGGGCGCTCTCCAGTACCGAGTCGCTGACCTCGGAGGGCCGTGCCAGCCGCGCCCTGCGGGCGTCGATCGCCAGCCGGCGCCCTACCGTGAACAGCCAGGGGCGCATCGACTCGTACGGACCGTCGAACGCCTCCGGGTGCTGCCAGGCCCGAACCAGCGTCTCCTGGAGGAGATCCTCCGCGCGCTGCCGGTCGCCGAACGTCAGACCGAGCAGGAAGTGGAACAGGGCGGGTCCGTGGTCACGCTGCAGATCCGCGAGTGCCCGCTCATCGGTCGTCGTCGTGGTCATGGTGAACGCCCTTCCCCGCGGAGATTTCTGCCGCCTCGCTGCCGACTGGCGTATACGAACGCATTCACGCCCCGGGGAACAGGACAAACCCGGCGCTGTGCGACGAGCGGTCGCACGGAGCGGCGAATGGTGCGGTGAACGGTCGGGCGGGGGTGGCGCGGGGCCGGTGCGAGCAGAGGCCGGCGGCGTTACGGGACCACGGTGACGGGCCAGCGCCCGGCCTTCACCAGGCGCACGGCCACCGAGCCGATGAACCGGTGCCCCGCCGACTCGGAGGCGCCCACCACGACGGCGTCCGCCTTGAGCTCGTCCGCAGCCGTCACCAGACCGTTGTACGGGTCACCGCGGAAGGTGTGGAACTCCCAGCGCACATCCCATATGTCCTTCATCCGCTCCGTGGACGCCCTGATCTCGCTCACCAGGCCCTCCGCGACGTCCCCGGTCGCATCCCCGACCGGCGCACCGAGTGCGGCACCCGCCGTCAGCACGGGCTGGACGTAGACGAGGGCGAGCATGGCCCGCTGCCGACGGGCGAGGCCTGCGGCGTACGCCGCGGCGCGCATGGAGGATTCGGAGCCGTCGATGCCGGCGACGATCACTTTCGGGCCGTCTGTGCCACGTTCGAACTGGTGGGACTGCTGGTCTGTCACGGCAGTGAGGTTATCGGTTCCCCCGGTCGGGCCCGTTCCGGGCTCCCGAGTGCCCCGGCGCGCTGCTGCCGGATGCGCGGACGCACTCCCTCCATCGGGTGCAAAACCCTCCGTGACCGGTGTCGTGGGGAGAGGTGACAGAGCGGACGTGCGAGCAGTAGGTCATGAAAAATGATCAGATGCCGCCGACGCGCAGAACGCTGCTGAGGCTGGCCGCCGGGCTGGGCGCCGCCACTGTCGTGCGCCTGGTCGCGGCGGACTCCGCCGGTACCCCGTTCCAGCGTCCCGCGCCGCCGTCCGCCGCCACGGCCGGTCCGCAGGCGGCCGCCCTGCGGACCCGGCCGCTCGCCTACCGGCTGCGGCCCATGACCGCGGAAAGCCCGCCCCGCTACCGTCCGGCGGTGCCACCGGTCCGCACCCGGCCTTTCGAGGAACTGCCGGATATCGGCCGGGCCATGGTGCTGAGCTTCGACGACGGGCCCGATCCGCTGTACACCCCGCACATCCTGGACACGCTGCGCCGGTACCACGTACGGGCGATGTTCTTCCTCTGCGGGGAGATGGCCCACGACAACCAGGACCTCGTCCGCCGGATCGCCGACGACGGGCACACCGTGGGCAACCACTCGTGGACCCATCCGCTGGTCACCACGCTCTCCCGGGCCGGTGTCACCGACGAGCTGGGCCGTACGAGCGACGTGGTCGAGAAGCTCACCGGCGCTCCGCCACTCTGGTACCGGGCGCCCTACGGGGCCTGGAACCGGAACTCGTTCGAGATCGGGGCCTCGCTCGGCATGGAGCCGATGGCCTGGTCGCTGGACACCCTGGACTGGACCGAACCGGGCGCCGACACCATCGTCCGCCGGGTCGGGCAGGGCGCTGGCCCGGGAGTCGTGGTGCTCTCGCACGACGCCGGCGGCGACCGTTCGCAGAGCGTGGCGGCACTGCGCCGCTATCTGCCGGAGCTGCTCGACGACGGGTACCGGATGACTGTGCCGCAGCGCCGCTGAGGTGTGCGACGGCCGCTGCCGGGCCGGGGCGGGCCGGGGGCCGGGAAGCGGGGCCCGCAGCCGGGCCGCGGCTCCCGGCAGCAGTCGTCAGCGGGTGTCGACCAGGCGGGCGAACGCGACCACGTTTCCGTCGTAGCCGTTCGCCTTCGTGTAGCCGCCGCCGCAGGTGATGACCCGCAGTTCCGCCTGTCCCGTGTCGCCGTACACCCGGGCGCCGGGGAAGTCGTGCTTGGAGAAGACCTCGACGCCGTAGACCTCGAAGACCGCGACCCGGTCGTCGCTGCGGGTGACCTCGACGCGGTTGCCCTTCTTCAGGGATCCCAGCCCGTAGAAGACGGCGGGTCCCGCCTCGTTGTCGACGTGACCGACGATGACGGAGGTGCCGAGCTGGCCGGGCGCGATGCCGTTCTGGTACCAGCCGGCCAGGTTGGGGTCCTGCGGGGGCGGTGTCTCGATCCAGCCGTTCGCGTCGAGGTTCACGTCGATCACGGGTGCCTCGACCCCGATCGAGGGGATGGCCAGGCGTTCCACGGGCGCGTAGGCCAGCGGCTTCACGGCCGGGCCGGCCACCGGGGCCCCGGGGGCGACCTTCTGGTGGCCCACCGAGGCGGCGGCCACCGGCTGCGGCGGGCCGGGCGAGAGGTCCGCGCCGTTCCGCATCAGCGCGAGACCGGTGAGCATCGCCAGCGCGAGTGCGCCCCACGGCGAGTGTCTGATCCGTTCGGGGCGCCAGTTGTCCCGGCCCATGGTTCTCCCTTCGTCGCGACGAAGGAAACGCTAGGCCGGGGGCGGCCGCACGGCATTCAGGGACGTGCGAACGGGTGGTGACGATCTGACGGGCTGCTTATCGGAGTAGCAGCGGGATAAAAATTCTGCCGGGCGGTGACCTGCGGCTCCGTCAGGTGCGCGGCCATTCGTGCGGCGTGTCGGATCACCGGGGTGGAGCAGTCCCGAAATGCGGGGGGTGAAGGATCTGGTGATGGTTCGTCATGGGAGGCGTCCTCGTCGAACCATCCCGGTGCACAGAGCTCCGGAGCGCCTTCCGCTGGAGGTTCGAACGATGCGTGCTACACGCGCTCTCGTTGTCGCCGCGACCGCCGTCGCCGCTCTCGGGCTCGGTGCTCCGATGGCGGCTGCCGGCGGAGACGTCGGGAACGGCCAGAACAACGGCAACAGCCAGAACGACTGGAACGACCCCGGCGACTGGGACAACGGAGGCGGCAACGGCAACGGCAACGGCAACGGGAACGGGAACGGCAACGGGAACGGGAACGGCAACGGCAACGGGAACGGGAACGGCAACGGGAACGGGAACGGGAACGGCAACGGGAACGGCAACGGCCGCAACAACGGTCCGAACAACGTGACCGTCGACCCCGAGCGCGTGCACCAGGGCGCGGCCATGCAGGTCAGCGCCGAGGGCTGCGGCCGCGGCGGCAGCGTCTCGTCCAACGCGTTCCGGACCACGAGGCTCTCGGCCGGCCGGGTCGGCCACGCGCGGGTGCGGATCTTCAACGACGCGACGCCCGGCACCTACAACCTGACGGTGCGCTGCGACGGCACCGACCGGACGGCCGGACACCGCTTCACCGTGCTCAACAGCCGTGGCGCGCAGGGCGGCTTCGGCGGCTCCATGGCAGCGAGCCCGACGGAGATGGGCGTCGGCGCGGGCCTGGTCGCCTCGGCGGCCCTCGGCGGAGGCATGTACGTCATGCGCCGTCGGAGGATGAGCCATGGGGCGGTCTGACCGTAACGACGCACCCACCGGCCCGATAACCGAAGTCGCCCCGAGTCCTCCACGAGGACTCGGGGCGACTTCGGTCGTGTGCCGCTGTGCCGGTCGGTTGCTGCTGTGCCGGTCAGTGCGAGCGGCTCTCCTTGCGCCGGCGCACCACGAACACGGTGCCCGCGGCGGCGGCCACGGCCAGCGCGGTGCCGGCCACGATCTCGCCGGAGTTCACGCTGTCGATGCTGCCGCCGAGACCGCCCTGCACGCCGGCCGGGGAGGCCGTGGACACGGCGGAGCTCGTCGAGCTCGTGGTGGGCGTGCTCGTGGCAGCGCTGATCGTGAGGTTCACGTGCGCCGTGGAGCTCGGCGAGGTGTTGCAGGTGAACGTCACCTGATAGGCGGCGCCCGGCTTGGCGTCCCGGTCGACCGTTGCCGTGCCCGTGCCGTTCCTGGGGATGGTGACGGTGTCGAAGACCCCGGATGTCGCCGTGGCCGTGGCGGAGCAGGCCCTGGCCGCCAGGGTGACCTGGCCGCCGGGCGCGACCACCGAAGGCGTGACGGTGTATCCGCTCCCGGGGCTGGACGGACCGCCCGTGGTAGCGGCATACGCGGTCACGGCCGGAGCGGACAGGGCGAGTGCTGCGGCGCCGAGCAGAGCGACGGGGGTGACAGGTATTGCGCGCATGGTGAATCCTCCGGGTCCCCGAGGAGCAGCTGCGGAACGGATTTCCACAAAGCGTCAGAAATGCGCCTCGATAGGCGCAACGCTAGAAGTGGTGTATTTCGCCCGCGATCGGGGTCCGGCGAATGGGGCACCGGTGTCCCCCGGGCGGCGCACCGCCGGGGGACCGGGTGCTCCTATCCTCCCGCCGCGCCCGGGAACAGATCGAGGAACGGTGCGGCGGTGGCGGAGATGCCTCGCCCGAAGGGGGCGTCGAAGTCCCAGATCAGGAAGAGGAGGAAGGCGATCAGCACGCTGAAGAGGCCGGCCAGCAGGAGTTCGCGGAACGTGCGGCGGATCTGCAGAGTGAAGATCAGCCCCACCGTGACCAGCGCCCCCGTGATCAGCCCGAACCAGACGACGCCCGGCATCGTGGCGCCGGCACTCTGCCCCCTGGCATGGCGGGCGTCGTCCGCCGCGGCGACCTGGTCGACGAGCGGCTGGTACGCCTGCCCCTCGTGGTCCGTCTTCGGCCGGTAGTCCGTGACGTCGGCGCGGACCCGGGCCAGGAGCTCGCCGCCCCGGTCGCCGAGCGTGCCCCGCTCGCTCATGGTCCGCCACTCGTCGTGCACGACATAGCTGACGTAGGCGTCGACGTCCGCGCGGATCCGGGTGCGGACCTCGGCCGGGTAGACGGCGGAGCGCGCGTTGACCTCGTGCAGCGCCTGCGCCTCCAGGCGTACGTACTCCTGGGCCGCGCCGCGGCCCTCCCAGACGCCCGCGATGGCGAGGCCCAGCACGATCGCGTAGACCACGCCGATCATCATCGTCATGTATTCGATGACGTCAGGCGTCTCGGACGGGTCGTCGTCCTCGGGCAGCCGGCGGTTGTTGAGGACGGCGATGGTCAGCACAACGGTGCTGGCCGCGGCCATGGCGAGGGTGAGAACCAGCCATTCCGACATGGGTGCCTCCGGAGGTCATCGGGAAGAACGGGGCCGCAGTACGGCGACGGCGAACACTGCGGGGGCTGTGATCATCAAAGTGAGCGTGACCAGAGAGGTGTGACGTTCCGGTTCCTTCCTCACGGGTCTGCGGTACGAGGGAAGCGCCACGGGGGCCGGGGGTGCCGGGCGCGCGGAGGGCGAGGGTGCGGGTGACGGGGCCGGAGCAGGCGGAGGCGGAGGGGGAGGCGGCGGAGGGGGCGGTGCGGGCGCCGGGTCCGGCGGCGCGGGAAGGGGCGGCGGAGGTGGTGGCGGAGGCGGTGGGGGCGGCGGAGGTGGTGGCGGAGGCGGAGGCGGGGGTTTCGGCTTCGGGGTGGGCGGGGGAGCGGGCTCCGGTTCCGGCCCCGCATGACAGTTGCCGTCGCCGCTGACGGCCACCGCCGCCCCGCCGTCGTCGTCACCGATCGAGGCGTACGAGCAGCTGTCGGCCAGTGCGGGCGTGGGAGCGGTCAGCAGCCAGGTGAGTGCGACGGCCGCGGTGAGCCGGCCGATGAGTGATCCGTACACGTCGGGAGCATGTTCCGGGCTGTGGCCGGACACGCCCGGGAGCCGGTGGATTCCCCTGATGGAGCGGATCTTGGGCGTTAGGGGTTTGCGGCTTCCGAAGAATCTGAGTACGCATTGAACAAAGACCGGCCCGGCGCCCGTATCTAGGGCCATGAACGGCGCGAACCCGCGTCGCAACTGGCAGAAGTACCACGGGAGTTGACATGAACAGCTGGCGGAACGCCTCGCTCGCGGTGACCGCGGTGACCCTGTTGGCGCTGACGACGGCGTGCAGTCAGGACAAGGGCACGGAGTCCACCGGGCAGAACGTGGGCAACGCGAGCCCGGCCGGTCAGGCCGCTGACAGCTACGGGGCGGACAGCGGATACGGCTCCGGGGCGACGACGGAGAACGCCTCGGCGAAACAGGCCGGTCAGCTCGCCGTGTGGGACAGCAAGAAGCTCGGGAAAGTGCTGACGGACAGCGAGGGATTCACCCTTTACCGCTTCGACAAGGACACCGCGAGCCCGCCCCGGTCCAATTGCGACGGCGACTGTGCGAAAGCCTGGCCACCGGTCCCCGCGGGCAATGTCACGGCCGCCGCCGGGACCGATACCGCCCTCGTCGGCAAGGTCACGCGGGCCGACGGGACGCAGCAACTCACCCTGGCAGGCTGGCCGATGTACCGGTACGCCAAGGACGCCGCGCCGGGCGACGCCCTGGGCCAGGGGGTGGGCGGAACCTGGTTCGCCTCGGCGCCCGACGGCAAGAAGGCGGCACTGAACGCCGACGGCCCTTCCGGTGCCCAGCCGGCGGACCTCGCGGGACTCTCCGTGCGCAAGGATCCGAAACTCGGCGATATCGTCGTGGACAGGCGCGGCATGACGGTCTACCGCTTCAAGAAGGACGTTGCCTGGCCGATGAAATCGGCCTGTACCGGGGCGTGTCTCTCGAAGTGGCCGGTTGTCGCCCCGGTCGAGAAGAATGACGTGAACGGTGTCACGACGAAGGGATTCGTCACCTTCGACCGGCCCGACGGACTCAAGCAACAGGCCATTGACTGCTGGCCCATCTACACCTTCTCCGGGGACGTGAAACCCGGTGACACCAAGGGACAGGGCGTCGGCGGAACCTGGTACGCGGTGTCTCCCCAGGCGAAGTTGGCCGGCGCGCCCAAGTAGATCCTCCCCCGCCGTCCCGTCGCCGCATGTCACCCGCAGCGACGGGACGGTTGCACATGCCACTGGTGTGTGACCAATAACGGACCGCTAATTTCCGTTTCCGCTCGCTCTCCTGGTGGTGGGTCAGTAGCCTCTGGTCAATACTGACCATGAACATGGCCGGATCACCGAGGCGACTTGTTGGAGACATCGATGGAGCGTCCCGCCTGGGCACCGCACGGCATTGACATTTCGGTGCCGAGCGTGTCCCGAATGTACGACTTCTATCTGGGCGGCTCGCACAATTTCGAGGTGGACCGGGAAGCGGCCCGCAAGGCCATGGAGTTCATGCCGGGACTTCCCAAGATCATGCAGGCGAACCGCGCCTTTATGCGCCGTGCCGTGCGCTTCGCGCTGGACGAGGGCGTCACGCAGTTCCTGGACATCGGTTCCGGGATACCGACCTTCGGAAACGTGCACGAGGTCGCCCAGGCGATCGACCCGCAGGCGAAGGTGGCCTACGTCGACCACGACCCGGTCGCGGTCGCCCACAGCCAGGCCGTACTCGAAGGCAACGACCGTGCGGTGATCGCCGCCGCCGACCTGCGCCGGCCCGAGGAGATCCGGGACAATCCCGACGTCTCCAAGCTCCTCGACTTCGACCGTCCGGTGGCGCTGCTGCTCGTCGCCGTACTCCACTTCATCGAGGACGCCGACGACCCGCACGCGGCGGTCGCCGCCCTGCGCGACATCCTGGCTCCCGGAAGTCTCCTCGTCGTCACCCACGCGTCGTACGAGGGGATCCCGCTGACGGAGGAGGAGGCCGGCGGCGCGGTGGGGGTGTACAAGAACATCCGCAATCCGCTGGTCATGCGCTCGCGCGACGAGGTCGGCCGGTTCTTCGACGGCTACGAGATGGTCGAGCCCGGACTGGTGGCGATGCCGGCCTGGCGCCCCGAGACTTCCGCCGCGCTGGAGAACGAAGACCCGTACGCCTTCTCGGGCTTCGGTGGAGTGGGACGCAAGGCGTGAGCATCCCCGCCCAGGCGTCCGGAGCCCCGGACGCGGAGCCGGACGGTCCCGAGGACCGGCTCCGAAGATTCGCCACGATCTGGAGCCGGGCGATCTTTCCGTCGACGGCCACCTCCATGACCCGGCCGGAGGTCGAGCAGCATCTGCTCCCCCTGGCCCGCACGCTCAGCGACACCTTGCACGCCCGGCCCTTCGACCCCGCGCCCGCGAGCGCGGTGGGCACCGCACTCGTCGCGGCGCACTGCACGGACCCGGACGCGCTCAGCTCCACACTCGGCGTCGTCGACTCGTATCTGGTGCTCTACTGCGGAAGCAACGGCCCGGCCACGCTGTCGACGGAGGACAGCCGCTCCCGTTGCGCGCGGATCCAGCACGCGGTCGCCGGCGGCTTCTCGCAGGCCCTGCGCGAGCGGACGCTTGCCGAGCAGGAGGCGATCGCCCGCTCCGCGCTCACCGCGCGCTCCCATGCCGAACAGGCGCTGCACGCGACGGAGGCGCGCTTCAGGGCCGTCTTCAAGGACGCGGCCATCGGCATCGGCATCGCCGACCTGGACGGCAACGTGCTGGAGGTCAACGACACCCTCACCCGGATGTTCGGCGGCCTCGAGAACCACGTCCTGAGCCACCGCGTCAACGAGTGGGTCCACCCGGAGGACTCCCCGCAGGTCTGGAAGTACTACAACGAGCTGGTACGCGGCGAACGCGAGCACTACCGGGTCGAGAAGCCGTACTACCGCAACGACGGCACCGTCCTGTGGACCAATCTGACGGTGTCGCTGCTCCGAGACACCGAGGGCCGGCCGGAGTACCAGCTGGCCCTGATGGAGGACACCACCGAGCGGCGGCTGCTCAATCTGCGGCTGCGGTACGAGGCCACGCACGACGCGCTCACCGGCCTGCCGAACCGGACGCTCTTCTTCGAGCGCCTGGAGAAGGCGCTCTCGGCGGGTGACGGCAGCCGGTTCGGTCTGTGCTATCTGGATCTGGACGGTTTCAAGGCGATCAACGACAGCCTGGGCCACGCATCGGGCGACCGGCTGCTGGTCGAGGTGGCCGACCGGCTCCAGAGCTGCGCGACCGCACCCGGCGAGATGGTGGCACGGCTCGGCGGCGACGAGTTCGTGGCGCTCACCACCGGACCCGACACCGCGCAGGAGGTCGACGAGCTGGCCTGCCGGATCCTCAGCGCGCTCGCCACGCCGATCCGCCTCGACGGGCGCGAGCTCACCGTCCGCGGGTCCATCGGGGTCGTCGAGGGACCGGCCGGCGAACGCAGCGCCGCGGAGGTGCTGCGCAGCGCCGACATCACGATGTACCGGGCCAAGGCAGCGGGCGGCAACCGCTTCGAGCTCGCCGACGCGGAGGCGGACGCCCGGGCGATCACCCGGCACGGACTGACCACGGCGCTGCCGGCGGCGCTGGAGCGCGGTGAGTTCTTCATCGAGTACCAGCCGCTGGTGCACCTGGACGACGGTTCGGTGCACGGCGCGGAGGCGCTGGTGCGCTGGTGCCACCCGCAGCACGGGGTGCTCGGGCCCGACCGGTTCATCGCGCTGGCCGAGCACACCGGGCTGATCGTGCCGCTGGGGCGCTGGGTCCTCGAGGAGTCGGTACGGCAGGCCAACTTCTGGCAGGAGCGGCACACCGACGGCGGTCCGCTGCGGATCAACGTCAACCTCTCACCGGCCCAGCTGCACCACCCGCGGCTGGTCGCGGAGACCGTCGACGTCCTGGAACGCTCGGGGCTCGAAGCCGGGGCGCTGTGCCTGGAGGTCACCGAGTCGGCGCTCATCGGGGCCGACGAGGATCTGCTCAAGCCGCTGCGGCAACTGGCCGAGATGGGCGTCGACATAGCCCTCGACGACTTCGGCACCGGGTACTCCAACCTGGCGAACCTGCGGCGGCTGCCGGTGAGCGTGCTGAAGCTGGACCGTTCCTTCACCCAGGGCATGCAGCACCATCCGGCCGACCCGGTGGACCTGAAGATCGTCGAGGGGATCGTCTCGCTCGCGCACAGCCTGGACCTGGCCGTGACGGTGGAGGGCGTGGAGACGGGGGCGCAGGCGGAGCAGCTGCGGAAGCTGGGCTGCGACACGGCCCAGGGCTGGTACTACGCACGCCCCGGGGCGCCGGACCGGATCCACTCCCTGCGGCTGGCCGACGCGGTGTGAGCGGGGTGCACGCCGTGTCCTGAGCGCCTCAGGACACGGCGTCCGCCCGGCTGGCCAGGAGTACCCGCTGCAGCTCCCGCGCAGCCCGCGGCGGAGCCACGTCGCTGCGGTGCGCCAGCGCGATCGTGCGGCGCAGCCCCGGCCGTGCCAGCGGTGTCGTCCGCAGGTCCCGGCCCGCCCGGGTGGCGACCATGCTCGGCACGACCGCGACACCGAGACCCGCGCGCACGAAGCCGAGTACGGCGTCCATCTCGCCGCCCTCCACCGTGAACGAGGGCTCGAAGCCCTCGGCGCGGCATGCGGCGACCGTCAGCTCCCGCAGGTCGTATCCGTGCCGGAACATCACCAGCGGCTCGCCCTGGAGATCAGCGATCCGGACCGTGCCGCCCCGGCCGGGCCGGGGGCCGTCCGCCGACGAGACCACCACCAGATCCTCCTGGAGCAGCTCGACCGTGGTCAGCGCCGGTGAGGCCGCGGGCAGCGGGAGGACCAGCAGCGCCAGATCGAGTGCGCCGCGCGCCAGTTCCCGTACCAGGTCGTGCGAGCCGCCCTCCTCCAGCAGCAGTTCGATCCCCGGATGCAGGTCGTGGAAGGCGCGCAGCACATCGGGCAGCAGACCCGTGCAGACGCTGGGCGTCGCGCCCAGTCTGACCCGGCCGCGGCGCAGCTGGGCCAGCTCCTGGACCTCATGGCGTGCGGTGTCGGCGTCGGCCAGGATGCGCCGGGCGAGCGGAAGCAGGGCCTCGCCCGCGTCCGTCAGCGTGATGTTCCCCCGGGCCCGGCTGAACAGTTCGGCGCCCAGTTCACTCTCCAGGGCTCTGATCTGCTGCGAGAGCGAGGGCTGCGAGACGTGCACCTCCTCCGCGCCGCGAGTGAAGTGCCGGGCCTCGGCGACGGCCACGAAGTACGTGAGCTGCTGGAACTGCATACGTCATCCTACCCCCGTTGATAGACAGAGCCTATGGAGATCAGGCATTCCATGTCTTGGACCGATCGGGCCTTCCGGCCCTAGCGTCGTGTCCATGGCATTGGCAACCCGGACGGACCGACGGCCGTCCATGACGCGCACGCTCTGGGACTCGACCGTCGGCAAGAAGACGATCATGGCCGTGAGCGGGCTGGTCATGCTCCTCTACTTGGTCGTCCACATGGTCGGCAACCTGAAGATCTTCTTCGGTTCCGACGAGTTCAACGGCTACGCGCACTGGCTGCGGGTGATGGGCGAGCCGTTCCTGCACCACGAGTGGGCGCTGTGGATCGTCCGTGTCGTGCTGGTGGCTGCGGTGGTCCTGCACGCGGTCTCCGCGTACCAGCTCAGCCGGCGCGATCTCAGGGCCCGCCCCGTCACGTACGTGCACAAGAAGCCGCGCGCGAGCTACGCCACCCGCACGATGCGCTACGGCGGCATCATCCTGGCGCTGTTCATCGTCTGGCACATCCTCGACCTGACGACCGGCACCGTGCACTCGGGCGGCTTCCAGTCCGGACACCCGTACCAGAACGTCATCGACACCTTCTCCACCTGGTACGGCAACGTCGTCTACATCGTCGCCATGCTCGCCATGGGGCTGCACGTCCAGCACGGGTTCTGGAGCGCGGCGCAGACCCTCGGTGCCGGCCGCGCGACCCGCGACCGCTTCCTGAAGACCCTCGCAGGAGTCCTCGCACTCGCGTTGACGGTGGGCTTCGTCTCCGTACCCGTCGCCGTCATGACCGGAGTGGTGAGCTGACATGAACGACTACACGGACTACGCGACCGGGGCGCCGGTCGCCGACACCAAGGCACCCGGCGGCCCCGTCGCCGAGCGCTGGGACACCCGCCGCTTCGAGGCCAAACTGGTCAACCCGGCCAACCGCCGCAAGCACACCGTCATCGTCGTCGGCACCGGCCTGGCCGGCGGATCGGCCGGCGCGACACTGGCCGAACAGGGCTACCACGTCGTCCAGTTCTGCTTCCAGGACTCTCCCCGCCGGGCCCACTCGGTCGCGGCCCAGGGCGGCATCAACGCGGCGAAGAACTACCGCAACGACGGCGACTCGGTCCACCGGCTCTTCTACGACACCGTCAAGGGCGGCGACTTCCGCGCCCGCGAGTCCAACGTCCACCGCCTCGCCCAGATCTCCGTCGAGATCATCGACCAGTGCGTGGCGCAGGGTGTTCCCTTCGCCCGCGAGTACGGCGGCCTTCTCGACAACCGGTCCTTCGGCGGCGTCCAGGTCTCCCGCACCTTCTACGCCCGCGGCCAGACCGGGCAGCAGTTGCTCCTCGGCGCCTACCAGGCACTGTCCCGGCAGATCGCCGCGGGCAACGTCGAACTGCACTCCCGTACCGAGATGCTCGATCTGATCGTCGTCGACGGCAAGGCCCGCGGCATCGTCGCCCGCGACCTGGTCACCGGGGAGATCGACACGTACTTCGCCGACGCGGTCGTCCTGGCCAGCGGCGGTTACGGCAACGTCTTCTACCTGTCGACCAACGCCATGAACTCCAACGCCACCGCCATCTGGCGCGCCCACCGGCGCGGCGCCTACTTCGCCAACCCCTGCTTCACCCAGATCCACCCCACCTGCATCCCGCGCACCGGCGAGCACCAGTCCAAGCTGACGCTGATGAGCGAGTCGCTCCGCAACGACGGCCGCATCTGGGTGCCGAAGGCCAAGGGCGACACCCGCCCGGCGAACGAGATCCCCGAGGACGAGCGCGACTACTACCTGGAGCGGATCTACCCCGCCTTCGGTAACCTCGTGCCCCGCGACATCGCCTCCCGCGCCGCGAAGAACGTCTGCGACGAGGGCCGTGGCGTCGGACCCGGGGGCCAGGGCGTCTACCTGGACTTCGCCGAGGCCATCGCGCGGATGGGCCGCGCCAAGGTCGAGGAGAAGTACGGCAACCTCTTCGACATGTACGCGCAGATCACCGCGGAGAACCCGTACGAGACCCCGATGCGGATCTACCCGGCCGTGCACTACACGATGGGCGGACTCTGGGTCGACTACGACCTCCAGACCACGGTCCCCGGCCTGTTCGCGATCGGCGAGGCCAACTTCTCCGACCACGGCGCCAACCGGCTCGGCGCCTCCGCGCTGATGCAGGGGCTCGCCGACGGCTACTTCGTCCTGCCGTCGACGATCAACGACTACCTGGCCCGCCATCCGCACCACGAGGGGGTCGACGCCTCCCACCCCGCCGTGGAGGAGGCCGTGGCAGAGACCGAGGACCGGCTCAACCTGCTGCTGTCCGTCGACGGCGACCGCACCCCCGACTCCTTCCACCGGGAGATCGGCGAACTCATGTGGGAGTACTGCGGAATGGCCCGCACCGAGGAGGGTCTGCGCAAGGCCCTCGGCCGGATCCCGCAGATCCGGGAGGAGTTCTGGCGCCGGATCAAGGTCCCGGGCACCGGCGCCGAGTTCAACCAGTCGCTGGAGAAGGCCAACCGCGTCGTCGACTACCTGGAGCTCGCCGAGCTCATGTGCCTCGACGCGCTGCACCGCGCGGAGTCCTGCGGAGGCCACTTCCGTGAGGAGTCGCAGACCGCGGACGGTGAAGCCGCCCGCCGGGACGAGGAGTTCTCGTACGCGGCGGCCTGGGAGTTCGCCGCCGCCGGCGAGCCCCCCGTCCTGCACAAGGAAGACCTCGTCTTCGAGTACGTCCACCCCACTCAGCGGAGCTACGCATGAAGCTCACCCTGCGCGTCTGGCGCCAGAAGAACACCGACGCCCCCGGCGCCATGTCCACGTACGAGGTGGACGGCATCTCGCAGGACATGTCGTTCCTGGAGATGCTCGACACCCTCAACGAGGAGCTCATCCTCGCCGGCGACGACCCCGTCGCCTTCGACCACGACTGCCGCGAGGGCATCTGCGGCGCGTGCAGCCTCGTCATCAACGGCGACGCCCACGGCCCGGAGCGCACCACGACCTGCCAGCTCCACATGCGCTCGTTCCGCGACGGCGACACGATCGACATCGAGCCGTGGCGCGCCTCGGCCTTCCCGGTCGTCAAGGACCTCGTCGTGGACCGTTCGGCCTTCGACCGGATCATCCAGGCCGGCGGCTACATCTCCGCCCCTACCGGCACGGCACCCGACGCCCACGCGACGCCCGTGCCCAAGCCGGACGCGGACTTCGCCTTCGAGCACGCCGAGTGCATCGGCTGCGGCGCCTGCGTCGCGGCCTGCCCCAACGGCTCGGCGATGCTGTTCACCTCGGCGAAGGTCAACCACCTCAACGTGCTTCCGCAGGGTGCTCCCGAGCGCGAGACCCGGGTCCTGGACATGGTGGGCCAGATGGACAGCGAGGGATTCGGCGGGTGCACGCTCACCGGTGAGTGCGCCACCGCCTGCCCGAAGGGCATCCCGCTGCCGTCGATCTCCGCCATGAACAAGGAGTGGCTGCGGGCGGCCCGCAAGGTCCACCGCTGAGCGCGCATACCGGTTCCCGGCCCCGGAGGCCGCTCGCCTCCGGGACCGGGAAGTGCGTACGTCTCCGGCAGGTCAGGAGGTTACGGAGAGGTCGTCCCCGTAGACCGTGCCCTGCCCGTACCAGCCGTGCAGATAGACGGTCACCGTGCCGCTCGCCCCGGTGGTGAAGGCGACCGACTGCTTGGCGTACCCGCTGGACAGACCCCAGGTGCTCGCCGAGGCACCGCCCCGGACGCCGAGGTAGGCGTAGTTCCCCTGCACCCAGCCGCTGAGCTTGTACGCGGTGTTGGGGGACAGGATGAGCGTCTGGGTGCACTCGCCGGTCTGCGACGAGGTGGGCGCCACGGCGAGTGCGTGCGTACCACCGTGCACCGGCGAGGAGACGACCGCGCCGCCGGGCTCACAGGTCCAGGGGCCGAGCGACCCGGTCTCGAAGTCGCCGTTGACCAGCGATCCGGTGCCGCCACCCGGGCCGGAGACCGTCAGGGTGAGGGACGCCGTGTGGCTGAGCGTGCCCGCCGTACCGGTCACGGAGATCGTGTACGTGCCGGGCGCGGTGAACGCCGACGCGGTCACGCTCAGCGTCGATGTGCCCCCGGCGGTGACCGATGCCGGGCTGAGCGCCGTCGTCACACCGGCCGGCGCCCCGCTCGTCGTCAGCGCGACGGTCCTGGCGCTGCCCGAGGTGACCGCGGTCTTCACGGTGGCCGTGGCCGAGCCGCCCGGTGCGACCGTCGCCGAACCGGGCGCGACGGCCACCGAGTAGTCGTCCGTCACCGGACCGGTGCCGCCGCTCGTGAACGGGGCGAAGGTGTGGCTGAAGTACCAGGTGTCCTGCGCGATCCCGGAGCAGCTGTCGCTTCCGCCGGTGCCGGGGCAGCCGCCGTTGTCGCGCTGGAGTGCCCAGAACGACAGGGTACCGACGCCCTTGGAGACGGCCCAGTCGTAGACCACGGGGGCGTTGGCGGTGGTGAACGTCTCGGCCGGGCCGTAGTCGTCGATGCCCGGCATCTCGATGATGCCCGTCATGCCCCACAGCTGGGTGTCGGTCTTCGACGGGTAGAGCTTGGCCAGCTGGCCTTTGAGCCCGGTGATCGCCGTCTGGGTGTCCTGCGCCATGTTGTGCGCGGCGCCGTCGTAGTAGTCGAACGTCATGAGGTTCACGACGTCGACCTGGGCGCCGTTGGACACGGCGTTCTTGAGCACGGCGAGGCCGCTGGCCGCGAGCCCGCTGGTCGTGGTGGGCAGGGTGTACGAGATCTGCACCGAGCGCCCGTTGGCGGCGGCCCAGTCCTGGACCTTCTTGATCGCCTTGTTGCGGCGGTCGATTCCGGCGCTGTTCTCCAGGGAGTTGTCCTCGATGTCCATGTCGAGGCGGGACACGTCGTAGGTCGTGATGACCTTCTCGTACGCCGCCGCGATGGAGTCGACGCTCGTACAGCTGTCGGCGATCTCGGTGCCGCCGTTGTCGGCCGCGTAGCCGCCGAACGACGGGATCACATCGCCGCCGCGCGAGCGGATGGTGGTGAAGTCGGCGCCGAACTCGGACGAGGCGATGGGAGTTCCCGCATCGCCGTTCCAGTAGGGGGTGCAGGAACCGCGGGCCTCCGTCTGGATGAAGGCCATGGTCAGGTACTTCGCGCCGGACGCCTGGGAGAGCGCGGCCGGGCTGTCGCCGTTCCACGCCTCGAAGTACGGGGCGAAGACATGCGCGGGCAGGGGAGTGGCGGCGGTGGCGGCGGCCTGTGCGCCGGCGCCCGATCCGAGGACCAGGCCTGCGGACGCGATGGCGGTGGCCAAGGCGCCGAGGAGGGCGCCGGCTGTTCTTGGACGTCTCATGGGGCAGCTCCCAGCGGGGTGGGACAACGGGGATCGCACGGCTCGGCCGCGCCCGGTGAGGGGCGCGGCCCGTTCCTGTGAGGCCCGGCCGGGGTCACATGCCACACGGCAAGGAGCGACCGTGTGGCATGCCCATGATTGGTCTGGACCAACTAACTGTCAACCTTCTTTACTGTTTCATTCCTCCAGGCGTGCCGGAGGAGCAACTCAACTCGGGTGAAGGGGAGTTGTGGTCAGCTGAGGTGAAGCGCGGCCCGGAGGTACGGGGCCGTGCGGCTCTCCTGGGCCCCGGCCACGTCCAACGGCGGCCCCGCGGCCACGATCCGGCCGCCCCGGTCGCCGCCGCCCGGCCCGAGGTCGATCACCCAGTCGGCGCCCGCCACCACGGCCATGTCGTGCTCCACGACCACGACGGTGCTTCCCGCGTCGACCAGCCCGTGCAACTGCCGCATCAGCACCTCGACATCGGCCGGATGGAGTCCCGTCGTCGGCTCGTCGAGCAGATACAGGGTGTGGCCCCGGCGGGCGCGCTGCAGTTCCGCCGCCAGCTTGATCCGCTGCGCCTCGCCGCCGGACAGTTCGGTCGCCGGCTGCCCGAGCCGGAGATAGCCGAGGCCCACGTCGAGCAGCGTCCGCAGACTGCGTCCGGCGGCGGGCGTGTCCCTGAAGAACCCGGCCGCCGACTCCACCGTAAGGTCCAGCACTTGGGCGATGTTCAGCCCGCGCAGTGTGACGTCGAGCGTCTGCGGGTTGTACCGCGCGCCATGGCAGTCCGGGCAGGGCGCGTACGTACTGGGCAGGAAGAGCAGCTCCACCGACACGAACCCCTCGCCCTGGCAGGTCTCGCACCGCCCGCCCGCCACATTGAACGAGAATCGGCCGGCCCGGTAGCCCCGCTCGCGCGCCACGCCCGTCGCGGCGAACAGCTTGCGCACGACGTCGAAGAGTCCCGTGTACGTGGCCAGATTGGAGCGGGGGGTACGGCCGATGGGCCGCTGGTCGACCTGGACGAGGCGGTCCACCGCCTCCAGCCCCTCCGCCGACGCGCAGCCGGGTGCCGGCCGCTCCTGGGCGGTGTCCGCTGCCTGACGGTCGGCCAGCACACCCGCCAGCACCTGGCCGACCAGCGTCGACTTTCCCGAACCCGACACCCCCGTGACGGCGGTGAACACCCCGAGCGGGAAGGCGGCGTCCACCCCGCGCACGTTGTGCCGGTCCACCCCGACCAGCCGCAGCCACCCCGAGGGCGTGCGCACCTGGCGTACGGGGACGGGGGCGTCGTCGAAGAGGAAGCGCCGCGTCGCCGACTCCGCGACATCGGCGAGCCCGGCGGGCGGACCGCTGTGCAGCACCCTGCCCCCGTGCTCGCCGGCCAGCGGACCGACATCGACCAGCCAGTCCGCCCTCCGCACCACGTCCATCTGGTGCTCCACGACGAAGACCGTGTTCCCGGCCTCCTTGAGCCGGCCGAGCACCGCGAGGAGCGACTCCGTGTCCGCGGGGTGCAGCCCGGCCGACGGCTCGTCCAGGACGTAGACGACGCCGAAGAGCCCCGACCTCAGCTGGGTCGCCAGCCGCAGCCGCTGGAGTTCACCGGAGGAGAGCGTCGGAGCCGTACGGTCGAGGCTGAGATAGCCGAGCCCCAGTTCGGTCACCGTCCCGATGCGGGCGAGCAGATCCCCCGTCAGCACCCGGGCTGTGTCGCCCCCGCCCGCAGCGGACAGCACCTCGGCGAGATCCGTGAGGGGGAGGGCCGCCAGCTCCGCGATCGTACGGCCCGCGAAGGTCACGGCCATGGCCTCGGGCCGCAGCCGGCTGCCGCCGCAGACGGGGCAGGGCGCACTGGTCAGGAAACGCTCGGCCTTCGCGCGCAGCGTGCGGCTGCGGGAGTCGGCGAACGTGTGCATCACATAGCGCCGCGCGCTCATGTACGTACCCTGGTAAGGGCGTTGGATGCGGTCGGCGTCGCGCACCGGATGGACGGTGACCACCGGCTGCTCGTCGGTGAACAGGATCCACTCACGGTCGGCCGCATCGAGCTCGCGCCACGGCCGCTCGATGTCGTAGCCGAGCGCGTTCAGCACATCGCGCAGGTTCTTGCCCTGCCACGCCCCCGGCCAGGCGGCGATCGCCCCGGCCCTGATGGACAGCCCGGGGTCGGGGACCAGGAGTTCTTCGGTGGTGCGGTGGATGCGGCCGAGTCCGTGGCACTCGGGACAGGCGCCGGCGGCGGTGTTCGGCGAGAAGGCGTCGGAGTCGAGTCGCTCCGCCCCCTGCGGATAGTCCCCGGCGCGGGAGAACAGCATCCGCAGGGAGTTGGACAGCGTGGTCACCGTACCGACGGACGACCGGGCGCCGGGCGCGGAGCGGCGCTGTTCGAGCGAGACGGCGGGCGGCAGCCCGGTGATCTCGCCGACCTTCGGTGCGCCCACCTGGTGGATGAGCCGGCGGGCGTAGGGGGCGACCGACTCGAAGTAGCGTCGCTGGGCCTCCGCGTAGATCGTCCCGAAGGCCAGCGAGGACTTGCCTGAGCCGGAGACGCCCGTGAAGACGGTGAGGGTGTCGCGCGGGATGTCGACCCCGACGTCCCGCAGATTGTGCTCGCGTGCGCCGCGGACCCTGACGTACGGGTCGTGGGGGGTGGGCATGGGGGCGGGGGCTCCGTACGGTTCGGTTGGGCTGACCGGGGCAAACGGTTCGATCCTAGGCGGCGGAACGCGCGTCCGGCCGGGGCCGGGGCGGGGCCCGCCCCGTGCCGGATCGCCGAACGCGGCCGCACCTTGGTTTGCTGGGTCCATGAAGAACAACGCCGACCGGCCGCTGGCCGTATTCGATCTGGACGGCACCCTCGCCGACACCGCCCACCGCCAGCACTACCTGGAGGGCCCCCGGCGCAATTGGGACGCCTTCTTCTCCGCCGCCCCCGACGACCCGCCGCTGCCCGAAGGCGTACGGCTCGTCGTGAGCAGCGCCGAGGAGTGCGAGGTCGTCTACCTCACGGGCCGGCCCGAGCGCTGCCGCCAGGACACCGTGGCCTGGCTGGCCCGGCAGGGGCTCCCCGAAGGGCTGCTCCACATGCGGCGCGACGACGACCGGCGGCCGGCCCGCAGGACCAAGCTGGAGATCCTGAAGCGGATGGGCCGGGACCGCGTGGTACGGATGCTGGTGGACGACGACGAGCTGGTCTGCGACGAAGCCGAACGGGCCGGGTTCACGGTGGTGCGCGCCCGCTGGACGCACGCCTCGCCCGCCTTGAAGGACGCGCAGGAGCGCGAGGGGCGCACCTGATTGGAGCCGCAGCACAGCACATCATGAAGGCCGTCGTACCGGATCAGGGTCGCAACGCCTGATCACTCGGGGTCGTCGAGCCGGAAGCCCACTTTCAGCCCGACCTGGTAGTGCGCGATCCGGCCGTCCTCGATCTGCCCGCGAACCTGGGTGATCTCGAACCAGTCGAGATTGTGCAACGTTTCGGAAGCCCTTGCGACGCCGTTACGGATCGCCGCATCCACGCCGTCATGGGAGGTTCCTACGATCTCCGTGACGCGATACGTGTGGTTTGACATGGTGTGTCTCCTCTCGCCCTTACCAAGGTGCCCCACCTCGGCCAGGTTCGCGAGAGGTCGCGGACCGGCGGTCTGTCCGCAACCGCCCTTGACCGGAGCATTGGTCCATACCAAAATCCAGCCACGCCCGTGCGAGCGCAGCCCGCAGTCCCCCACACCGGGTCCCCACACACATCCGTCCTGCCGTTTCGCAGAAGGTGACCCCGTGAAGAACCGCATGCTCGCCGGAGCCATTGCCCTGATGTCCACCCTTGCGCTGGGCGGGTGCGCAATGGTGCCCGGGTCCGGCGGTTCGGGTGACAAGAAGGTCACCATCTGGCTGATGAAGGACAGTGTCACCGCTGACTTCCTGGACCGCTTCAAGAAGTCGTACGAGGACGAGCACTCCTCGGTGGAACTGGACTTCAGGATTCAGAACTGGAGCGGTATCGGGCCGAAGGTTCTGGCGGCACTGGGCGGCAAGGACACCCCGGACGTCATCGAAGTCGGGAACACCCAGGTCGCCCAGTACGCCGAGAGCGGCAACCTGCGCGATCTCACCCTGGAGTCCATGCGTGACCTGGGCAGCGAGGACTGGATTCCCGGCCTCGCCGAGCCGGGCAGCATCGGCGGTGTCCAGTACGGAATCCCGTGGTACGCCGCCAACCGGGTGGTGATCTACAACAAGGACCTCTTCGAACAGGCGGGAATCAAGAGCCTGCCGAAGACACGCACCCAGTGGATCGCGGACACCGAAAAGCTGAACCGGAACGGCAACCAGGGCATGTATCTGCCGGGCCAGAACTGGTACGTACTCGCCGGATTCATCTGGGACGAGGGCGGTGAACTCGCCGACGACACGGACGGCGACTGGCAGGGCGCTCTCAACAGCCCCGCCGCGCTCAGGGGCATGGACTTCTACTCCGAACTCCAGGCGCTCGGTGACGGCCCCAAGGACGCGGACGAGGAAATGCCCCCACAGAGCGGAGTGTTCGCCAAGGGAGACGTCGCGCAGATCATCTCCACCCCCAGCACCGCGACCCTCATCGAGAAGGCCAACCCCGAACTCGCGGGAAAGCTCGGCTACTTCCCCATACCGGGCAAGAGCGCGAAGGCGCCCGGGTCCGTTTTCACCGGCGGCTCCGACCTGATCATTCCGCAGAAGGCGGACCAGCGAAGCGCGGGATTCGAGGTCATCAAGGCACTGGCCGGGGCCAAGTGGCAGGAGGAACTCGCCAAGACCATGAGCTACGTGCCCAACAAGACATCCCTCGCCCATGTCATCGAGGGGGAGGAGAGCACCGCCGCGATGGCCGCAGGGGCCGCGCGGGGCCACGCGACCCCCAACTCGCCACAGTGGGCGGCCGTCGAAGCCGCCAACCCGATCAAGCCCTACATGACAGCGGTCCTCCAGGGCGGGGACCCCGCGACCGCGGCCAGGACCGCGTCCGAGAAGATCACCGCACTCCTCGCGGGCAGCTGACCGCCGGGGCCCGACGGGCAGCGCGCGCGGAGCTGCGCGCTGCCCGGGCCGGCTTCAGTCCACGGTGGCCAGGGACAGGGCGAACCTCCCCTCGGCGTCCGTCCACCACTGACTCAACCGAAGGCCGGCCGCCGCGAGTTCGCCGCGCACCCCGTCCTTGCGGAACTTCGCCGACACCTCCGTCCGCAGCTCCTCACCGGCTTCGAACGACACCAGCAGATCCAGTTCCGGGACCTTCACCGTGAGCGCCCGGCGGGCCCGCAGCCGCATCTCGATCCACTCCTGCCGCGCATTCCACCGGGCCACGTGCTCGAAGTCGTCCAGTGCGAAGTCCGCGCCCAGCTCCCGGTCGACGACCGACAGGACGTTCCGGTTGAACGCGGCCGTAACCCCGGCCGCGTCGTCGTACGCCGCGACCAGCACCTCCTCGTCCTTCACCAGGTCCGTCCCGAGCAGCAGCGTGTCGCCGGGGGAGAGCAGCGAGCGCACCGACGCCAGGAACGCGGCCCGTTCGTCCGGCAGGAGATTGCCGATGGTGCCGCCGAGGAACGCCACCAGCCGGGGACCCGGAGTGTCCGGCAGCGACAGTTCCGCGGTGAAGTCGGCGATCAGCGCGTGCACCGACAGCTCCGGCCGCTCCTCCAGCAGCGCCTCGGCCGCGCCGCGCAGCGCGCTCTCACTCACATCGACCGGTACGTAACTGTGCAGCTCCGGCAGCGCGTCCAGCAGGTGCCGGGTCTTCTCCGAGGACCCCGAGCCCAGCTCCACGAGCGTCCGGGCACCGGAGGCGGCGGCGATCTCGGCCGCCCGGTCGATCAGGATCTCCCGTTCCGCGCGCGTCGGGTAGTACTCGGGCAGCCGGGTGATCTCCTCGAACAGCTCACTGCCGCGGGCGTCGTAGAACCACTTCGGCGGCAGCGTCTTGGGGTGCCCGGTCAGACCGTCCAGCACATCGGCGCGCAGCGCCGCGTCCGTCGCGTCCACCGGCAGGGTACGGGTCAGCAGAAAAGGACTCACTCGGTGGGCTCCTTGAGCGGGGTCAGCGACACGTCGGCGCGGGTCGCGGTCAGCAGAGTGCGGTCGGGGACCTCTCGCCAGTGCGGATCGTCGTCGTACGGCTCCGAGGCGACGACCGTGCGCCGGCCGGGCTCGGCCAGGTACCACAAGGTGTCCCCCCAGGCCGTCGCCACGATGGTGAGGCCGTCGGTGAGCAGCAGATTGAGCCGGGATCCGGGCGCAGCCCCGGCCACCTCCAGCACGGTGTCCGCGACCGCCTCCGCGAGCGCGTCGCCCAGCGCCAGCCGGTGCCGCACGAGCGCCCACACGAACGCGGAGTCGGAGCGGGCGGTGAGCCCGAGCAGCTCGGCCGCGGGGAGCTTCGCCGCCGGCTGCGCCATCGATCCGGGCCAGCCCTTCACCGCACCGTTGTGGCTGAAGAGCACACCGCCGCCGACGAAGGGCGCGGCCGCCGCCTCGCCGTCCGGGTCCGCCGCGGTGGCGTCCCGGACCGCCGCGAGCAGGGCGTGGCTGCGCACCACTCTGGCCAGATCGGCGAACGTCTGGTCGCCCCAGACGGGGCCCCGCCGGCGGTACCGTCCCGGCACCGGGTCCCCGTCCGCGTACCAGCCGACACCGAAACCGTCCGCGTTGACGGTCCCGAACCGTTGCCGGCGTGGTTCCCAGGACTGCCGCACCAGCGAATGCTCCGGCTGACTCAGCACCACGCCCAGGGGTATCGGTACCCCCACATAAGCGATATGACGGCACATCAAACATCCCTGGCGGTGCGGAATCCGGAGAAGATCTGGCGCCGTACGGGCAGGTCCCAGTTGCGGAACGTCCCCCGGCAGGCCACCGCGTCCACCGCGAAGGAACCGCCGCGCAGCACCTTGTGCTCCGGACCGAAGAAGACCTCCGAGTACTCGCGGTACGGGAACGGCGCAAAGCCCGGATAGGGCAGGAAGTCGCTGGACGTCCACTCCCACACATCGCCGATCAGCTGCCCGGCACCGGACGGTGCGCGCCCGGCGGCGTACGCACCCGCCGGTGCGGGACGCAGATGGCGCTGCCCGAGGTTGGCGTGGTCCGGTGTCGGGTCCTCGTCGCCCCACGGGTAGCGCCGGGAGCGCCCGGAGCCGGGGTCGTGGCGGGCCGCCTTCTCCCACTCGGCCTCGGTGGGAAGCCTGCGGCCGGCCCAGCGGGCGTACGCGTCCGCCTCGTACCAGCTCACGTGCAGCACCGGCTCGTCGGCCGGGACCGGCTCGGTCACCCCGAAGCGCCGGCGCAGCCACTGCCCGGCGTCCCGCTGCCAGAACAGCGGCGCGGTCAGCCCGTGCTCACGCACCATGGCCCAGCCCTCGCTCGCCCACCAGCGCGGCTCCGTGTAGCCGCCGTCCTCGATGAACGCCCGGTAGGCGCCACAGGTCACCGGCGCGGTGTCGATGAAGAAACCGGGGACCTCGCGCCGGTGTGCGGGGCGCTCGTTGTCGAGCGCCCACGGTTCCGTGGACGTCCCCATGGTGAACAGTCCGCCGGGCACCAGGACTTCCGTGGCCAGGGCGGCCGCGTCGGCGGCCTGCGGCGGTTCCGGGGCGGTCAGCGCGGCGGGCCCCGAGCGCAGTTGATGGGTGATCAGCATGGTCTCGTCGTGCTGCTGTTCATGCTGGGCGATCATCCCGAAGACGAATCCGGACCGCACCAGCGGGCGGTCGCCCAGCGGCGTGGACTCCAGTACGTCCAGCGCCCGGCCGCGCACCTCGGCCGCATAGGAACGGGCCTCGGCGGGCGCCAGCAGCGGCAGCGACGGGCGGGAGGCCCGGGGATGTTCGAAGGCGTCGTAGAGGCCGTCGATCTCCGGGCGCATGGCCTCGCGGCCGGCGACGCCGCGCAGCAGCCACAGTTCCTCCTGGTTGCCGATGTGCGCGAGATCCCAGACCAGCGGCGACATCAAGGGGGAGTGCTGGGCCGTGAGTTCGTGGTCGTCCACGCTGTCGGTCAGGAGCGCGGTGCGCTCGCGGGCGGTGAGCAGCGCGGCGAGCGCGCGTTCCCGGAGCGCCTCGGGGTCCTGGACGTCCGGATTCCGCTGTCCGTACGGCGAGGGAGCGGGGGAGTCGGTCATGAGAGGGTCCCCTTCGGGTGGTCCGATCCGTGGTGCCGGTCCGTCATGAGCCGTTCCCGCAGGTCGTCGGCCGGACATCGGCCCCGGGCGACGTAGCGGTCGCGGAAACCGGCCACCGCGTCCTGTACGGCCCTCGTCGCTCCCAGGCGCGGCAGCGCCTCCAGGGCGAGGTCGAAGCAGGCCGTCGCCGCCGTCCGCAGTTCGGGATCGGTCAGCCCGTCGCGGGCGGCCCCGGTCCAGAGCGGATTGCGGGGTGCGGCGAGCGGGCCCGCCGTCTCGGCCAGGGGTTTGACGGTGCGGTACACGGTCTCGGCGGCCTCCGGATCGTCGAACAGGGCAGTGGTGACGGCGAGCGGCACGAGCCAGCCGTCGTCACCGGGCTGCGCGTCGATCATGCGCAGCTCCAGGTGTCCCCGCGGGCGCACCGGCGGGAACAGCGTGGTGATGTGGTAGTCGAGGTCGGCGCGCACCGGCCGGCGCGGCTCGCCGCGGCGGATCCAGTCGCGGAAGGTGAGCCCCTCGGGCACCGCCCAGGGGCCATCGCCGCCCCGGATGCACATGACGGGCGTGTCGAGCACGTAGGCCGTCCAGGCGTCACGTGGCGGCAGTTGCCCGGCCGGGGCCAGGGTGCGCAGCGGATCGAGATCGGCCCACAGCGACTGGCGCGTGGACCGCCACGGCGTCGGCGTCCCCAGCCGGAACGGCGAGTGGGCGAACGAGGCCACCAGCACCGCGCCCAGCAGATGGGCCAGCTGCCAGCGCCGCCCGTAGCCGAGCGGTCCCGGCTCCTCCTCTCCTGCGTCCAGACAGACCTGGACGGACGCGGTCGTGCACATCATGGCCCGGCCCGCGGGACCCGACCGGTCGAGCACGGTCTCCATGGCGTCGTAGCGCGGCCGGCGCAACAGCCGGCGCGGGGGATGCCAGGGGTCGACGCCGAACCCGGCCGGAGCCAGGCCCAGCCGGCCGAGCGCTTCGCGCACGGCGACGAGATCGGCGGCCGTGTCGTTGATGCACTCCATGAGCGAGTCCGCGGGGAGCGAACTGAGCTCGAGCTGGCCGCCTGGCTCGAACGTGAGCGCCGCGTTCAGCGGCAGCGCCCCGACGGCCGACGCGGCCGCGTCGAGACGGTCGGGCGTGACGGGAACGCGGGGCCGCTCACGGTCGTGCAGGAGCCATTCGAGCTCGACTCCCACGAGGCGGGGCGGTCCGGTCTTGAAGCAGATACAGCGCAGTAAATCCTCCGCCTCGCCCTCGCCGATGGGCGTGGTGTGTCCGGGCGGACCGTGTGCGCCAGGTGTGTCGGATGACATTCCGGGCCTCCTGTTCCAGTGCGACCGTCCTACCCAAACCCCTGCCGGGAGATCGCACAAGGGTGCCCCTGTGCGTCAGAAATTCACTTGCGCCCATGCCGTGGAGGCGTCGACCATGCCTCGTATGCACCATAAGGGGGAGGGGCGGTGAGCGCCCGGCTGCGCGGCATCGCGCGGGAGACCGAGACCATCGTCGAGGCGGGTCACTACCGCACACCACAGGGCCGCGAGGTCGCCATCGAGCGCGCGCTGACCGCCGCCCTGTCGGGCACCAGGCTGTACGGCCCCGAGCCGGTGCACGTCGCCGCACTGGACACGAACCGCACACCGCGCATCGAGGTCACCGGCGAGAGCAGCCTGCAGGCGGCCGCCCGGATGACCGGCGAGGGACCCGGCAAGGTCGCCGTCCTGAACTACGCATCCGCCCGCAACCCCTGCGGCGGCTACCTCAACGGGGCACAGGCACAGGAGGAGGCGCTGTGCCGCGGTTCCGCGCTGTACGCGACACTGCTGAGGGCCCCCGAGTTCTACGCCCACCACCGGGCCGAGCGCAGCGCCTTCTACACCGATCGGGTGATCCACTCACCGGGCGTGCCCGTCTTCCGCGACGACCGAGGCCGGCTGCTCGACACCCCGTACACGGCGGGATTCCTCACCTCGCCCGCACCCAACGCCGGAGTGATCCGCAGCCGGACCCCGGAGTCGGCCCGCCTCATCCCAGCCGCCCTCGCCTCGCGCGCCGAAAGGGTGGTGGAGGTCGCCGCGGTACGGGGCTACCGCAGGCTGGTCCTGGGCGCCTGGGGATGCGGCGTGTTCCAGAACGACCCGGCCGAGGTGGCGGGCGCCTTCCGCGCGCTGCTCACCGGCGGCGGCCGTTTCGCGGGCCACTTCGAGCAGATCGTCTTCGGCATTCCCGACCGCGACGCCGCTGCGCCCAACCGGGCGGCCTTCGACCGTGCGTTCGCCGACGAGGCTCAACTCTCAGGCTGAGGTCGAGCCATAGGCTGCGACGCCGGCCGGGCATCTTGCGGAAGGGCCGCCGGCCGTCACCTCCAGCCGTAGAGCTCACGCAGCCGCACGACGACCAGGTCGAACCTGTCCCGGTCCAGCGCGCACGCCTCGCGCCGCATTCCGCCCTCGTGGACCCGCAGCACCCGGTCCAGATCGACCCACGAGGCCCGGCCCGAACTGTCCCAGGGACCCGCTCCCAGCGCCACCCACTCCCGTTCCCGGTCGTGCTGCTTGCTCGACAGCTGTACGGCGAGCAGGGTGCCCGTCACCTCGCGTGCGACGACGAGAACGGGACGGTCCTTGCCGCGGCCGTCGTTCTCCTCGAAGGGCACCCAGGTCCAGACGATCTCGCCCGGGTCGGGGTCGCCGTCCCGGTCGGGGGCGTACGAGGTGCGGACCGGACCCACGTCGTGCGGGTCCGCCTGGGCGGTGGCGGTGGGACCGGCCTGGCCGGGGAAGCCGGCGCTGCGGTTCTGGATCGTCATCGCTCCACCGTAGGACCTGCGCGGCCTCGCGCGGGGAGCAGGTGCACCGTACCGGGTCCGGGCCCCGGCGCGTTCCCGCGCCGAACGGTTCTGTAAGACTGCCCGACGCCATGAGTCAGTTACCCAAGCAGCCCGCCGAAGGTCCCGTTCCGACCAGCGCCGACGTGGCGCGGCTCGCGGGCGTCTCGCGGGCCACCGTGTCGTACGTACTGAACAACAACACGGCCGTACGGATCAGCGATCCGACCCGCCGCCGGGTACGGGAGGCCGCCGCAGAACTCGGTTACGTACCGCATGCGGCCGCCCGGAGCCTGCGCGCGGGACACTCCCGCATGGTGCTCCTGCCGACGGCGAACCTTCCCTCCGCGCCGCTGCACCGCCGCTTCCTGCACGGGCTGGAGTCCGGTCTGCGGCATCTCGACTACACCGTCGTCCAGTACGGCTCCCTCGGCCTGGACCCGGACGACGCCGCCCGCGCGTGGGCCGAACTGCGCCCCGTCGCCGTCATCGTGCCGGGGTCGGTCCCGCTCGCCCCCCAGGGCATCGCCGTGCTCAGGCGCTCCGGCGCCAAGGCGGTCATCACCCTCGGGCCGCAGCCGGTGCCGGGCGCGCACGCGCTGATCGCCGATCAGCGGGAAGTGGGAGGCAGCGCCGTCCGGCATCTGCTGGAGCGCGGCCGGCGCCGGATCGGCGTGGTGATGCCCGCGGAACCGGGTCTCGCCCTGTTCGCCGGCCCCAGACTCGTCGGCGCTCGGTGCGCCGCCGGGGGCGAGGCCCTGATCGAGGAGCTCCCCCTGCGGTACACGGAGGAATCGGCCGCCGCCCTCGCCGCCCGCTGGCGCACGCTCCGTCTGGACGCCGTCTTCGCGTACGACGACAGCTACGCGATGCTGCTGATGCGGGCCCTCCAGGACGCCGGCATCGAGGTGCCCGCACAGACCGCGGTGATCGGCGCGGACGACTCACTGCCGGCCAGGCTGCTGCGGCCCAGGCTCAGCAGCGTACGGATGGAACTGGCCACGGTGGAGCCGCTGGCCGGCCTCGTCGACCGGCTGGTGCGGAACCCGGGGGCGGAGCCGGAGCGGCATGACCTGCTCCGGGCGCGGACCGTCCACCGCGAGTCCAGCTGAACCGACGCCAGCGCGGCAACATGCGCGGCGGGCGGCCCTTGCTTAGCGTCATGACCATGAGCCATCCGCAGAGTTACGAGATCCTGCTCGTCCCCGCGTTCACCGACGGCAAGGGCACGGCGGACGAGGGAGCCGGCACCGAGGATTCCGAAGCGCAAGACTCCGACGTCAAGGATTCCGACGTCCAGGATCCGGGTACGGGGGATGCCGACTCGGGCGACGCCGGTTCAGACGACGACGGTGCCGGGGATTCGGGCGTCGAAGGCGCCGAGGACGACGAGGACCTCAAGGGCACTGAGGGTGCCCGGGTCTCCGGCAGCCGGGACGCAGGCAACCACGGCCCCGGCGCGGCCATCCGCTCGGCGGTCGTGGCCGCCACCGGGGAGACGGGCGAGTCGGGATACCCGCGCTACGAAGGCGACGGGATGGTCGCGGACATCGACCCGGCCACGCACACCGTCGAGGCGCTGCTCATCGACGGATCGGAGCTCGACTACGGACTCACGGTCCGCATCTCGGAGCGGAACGTGGACGGCTGACACCGCCCGCCGGCACAACAGCCGTCAGGGCCCGGCCGTCAACGGCCGGGCCCTGGGCACACGCCAGGCGGCGTCGCCTACTTCTGTTCGTTCTGCTGCTCCGCGACCGACTTGCGGACCTCGTCCATGTCCAGCTTCCTGGCCTGGCCGATCACGTCCTCCAGGGCCGCCTCGGGCAGCGCGCCCGGCTGCGAGAAGACCGCCACATTGTCGCGGACGATCATCAGCGTCGGGATGGACCGGATCTCGAAGGCCGCCGCCAGTTCCTGCTGCGCCTCCGTGTCGACCTTGGCGAAGACCAGGTCCGCGTGACGCTCGGACGCCGCGTCGTAGACGGGCGCGAACTGCCGGCACGGGCCGCACCAGGAAGCCCAGAAGTCGATCAGGACGAATTCGTTCTCGCTGACGACCTGATCGAAGTTTTCCTTGGTGAGCTCTACGGTGCTCATGCTCTGCTACCTCTTCCTGTGCCCGTATCCACGTGTCCGGGACAACGGTGCCTGTGCTTGCGCTATTCCGCCTGCCCATGTGGCCGCGGCCCACACCCATGACCAGAATGGGCCCATGACACATGCTGTGGAGTCCGTCCCTTACGACGTTGTGGTCATCGGCGCTGGTCCGGTGGGTGAGAACGTGGCCGACCGCGCCCGCGCCGCCGGCCTGAGCACCGCCATCGTGGAGTCGGAGCTCATCGGCGGCGAGTGCTCGTACTGGGCCTGCATGCCGAGCAAGGCCCTGCTGCGCCCGGTCGTCGCCCGGGCCGACGCCCGCCGCGTCCCTGGCCTCGCCGCCGCGGTCCAGGGCCCGCTCGACACCGCCGCCGTGCTCGCGCACCGCGATACGTACGCCTCGCACTGGAAGGACGACGGCCAGGTCGCCTGGCTGGAGGGGATCGGAGCCGACATCTTCCGCGGCAAGGGCCGGCTGACGGGCCCGAAGGCCGTCACCGTCACCGCGCCCGACGGTACGGAACACCGGCTCACGGCCCGCCATGCGGTGGCCGTGTGCACGGGCAGCCGGGCCGTCGTCCCCGATCTGCCGGGCATCGACGGCGCGCGGCCCTGGACCAGCCGCGAGGCGACGAGCGCCAAGGAGGTGCCCGGACGTCTCGTCGTGGTCGGCGGGGGAGTGGTCGGCGTGGAGATGGCCACGGTGTGGGGCGCCCTGGGCGCCCAGATCACCATGCTGGTCCGCGGCAAGGGGCTGCTGCCCCGCATGGAGCCCTTCGCCGGTGAGCTGGTCGCCGAAGCGCTGACCGAGGCGGGAGCCGACATCCGTACGGGTGTCTCGGCCACCTCCGTCGAGCGCCCCGCGCCGGGCGGACCGGTCACCGTCGGACTCGACAACGGCGAACGGATCGAGGCCGACGAGATCCTCTTCGCCACCGGCCGCGCCCCGCGCACCGACGACCTGGGCCTGGAGACGGTCGGCCTGAAGCCCGGGTCCTGGCTCACCGTCGACGACAGCTGCCAGGTCGAGGGCGTCCCGTGGCTCTACGCGGTCGGTGATGTGAACCACCGGGCGCTCCTGACGCACCAGGGCAAATACCAGGCCCGCATCGCGGGCGCGGCGATCGCCGCACGTGCCCTAGGCGTGCCGCTGCTGGAAACGGACCGCTGGGGCGCCCACGCGGCCACCGCCGACCACGCGGCCGTCCCGCAGGTCGTCTTCACCGACCCGGAGGCGGCCTCGGTCGGCCTCACCCTCGCCGAGGCGGAACAGGCCGGCCACCGGGTCAGGGCCGTCGACCACGACCTCGCCGCCGTCGCCGGCTCCGGCCTGTACGCGGACGGCTACCGGGGCCGGGCCCGCATGATCGTCGACCTGGACCGGGAGATCCTGCTGGGGGTCACGTTCGTCGGCCCCGGCATCGGCGAGCTCCTGCATTCGGCGACGATCGCGGTCGCCGGCGAGGTCCCCCTCGACCGCCTGTGGCACGCGGTTCCCGCGTACCCGACGATCAGCGAGATCTGGCTGCGGCTGTTGGAGACGTACCGGGGGAATTAGGCTCTGACCGGCCGGACAGGCCCTGGGCTTTCCCGCTCGGCTCAACGCCCCGGCCCGGGCGCGAGCGGACGCCCGCAGCGCAGGTTCCACCGCCCCGCCCGGCCGCTGAGGTCCGTCAGCGCCAGCGGGGCGACGTCGATCCGCCAGAACGCCTGCGGCGGAAGCTCCAGGGCGCGGACGACCGCTGCCCTGACCACCGCAGGCTCCACCACCGCCAGCACCCGCCGGGGACTGTCGCCGTCCAGGTCCAGGGAGTCGAGCCACGCCCCCACCCGGGCGCATAGATCCAGCAGGGACTCGCCGCCGTGCGGGGCTGCGGCGGGATCCGCGAGCCAGGCGGCCACATCTTCCGGTTCGCTCGCGCTCACCTCGTCCAGCCGTGCACCGGACCAGCGGCCCAACTCCCAGTCGTGCGTGGCGGGTTCGACAACGGAACGCACGCCCAGGGCGTCGGCGGTCCGGGTGCAGCGGCGGGACGGGCCATGCACCGTCCGGTCCGCGGCGGGCAACGTGCCCGCGGCGGCACGGGCACGCCGGAGCCCGGAGTCGTCCAGGGGCGCGTCACCCGCGAACCGGGCCTCGCGCAGCGCGGCGTTCATCGCCGGTGAGACCAACATCACCCGTACCGCCATACCCGTTCTCCACTCCCTGAACTGTGGCCACTTGGCCAAGCACACCACGGCATCCGGGGGCCATCGAACCGCCCCCGGGCACCATGGCGGCTCTCGCGCCCAGGCGGTATGGTCGCGACGACATGACGAAGGTGTGACGGAAGCCCGGTGAGAATCCGGCACGGTCGCGCCACTGTGAACCCGTACCTGTGCGGGAAGTCAGACCCAGCACCTTCGTCTCAGGCACCACGATCGGGACGCGTGTTCCCTCAGGAGGTTCTGCCATGGCACAGACTGCTGCCCCCGCTGCCGTCACACCCGCCATCACCCCCATCTCGCTGAAGTCCCTTGCCCCTTGGGCGGTCTTCTTCGGCGTCCTCATGCTGATCCTGCTGTACTTCGTCGGCGCCGAGCAGGGCGCCACCGCGCTCATTTCGGGCGAAGGCGTGCACGAGTGGGTCCACGACGGCCGCCACCTCCTCGGTTTCCCCTGCCACTGATCCATCCGGCTCGTCCAGGGGAATCCCTCATGAACTCCATATCCGTCAGAGCCCTGCTGGTCCGCGGCATGCTGGCCGGCCTCGTCGCGGGCGCGTTCGCGCTGCTGGTCGCCTACTTCCTCGGCGAGTCCCGGGTCGACGCGGCCATCGCCCTCGAAGAGACGCACAGTCATGACCACGGCGGCGGCGAGGAACTCGTCAGTCGCACCCTGCAGTCCACGGGCGGCCTCGCCACCGGGGTACTCGTCTTCGGCGTCGCCGTCGGCGGCATCGCCGCACTCGTCTTCTGCTACGCCCTCGGCCGGATCGGCCGCTTCGGCCCCAGGGCCACGGCCGCGCTGATCGCGGGAGCGGCCCTGCTGACCGTGTACATCGTGCCGTTCCTGAAGTACCCGCCGAATCCGCCCGCGGTCGGCAACCCGGACACCATCGGGCGGCGCACCGCACTGTTCTTCCTGATGGTCGCGCTCAGCGTCCTGCTGGCCGTGGCCGCCGTCATCCTCGGCAGGCGGCTGGCTCCACGTCTGGGCAACTGGAACGCCACGATCGCCGCGGCCGCCGGCTATGTGCTCGTGACCGGCCTCGCCTACGCCTTCCTGCCCTCGTTCAACGAGGTCGGGCACGACTTCCCGGCCACACTGCTCTGGCAGTTCAGGCTGGCCACGCTCGCGGTGCAGATCACGCTGTGGACCACCTTCGGGCTGGTCTTCGGCTACCTCACCGAACGGCTGCTGGCGCCGAAGCCGGATGCGGTGACGGCCAAGGACGGCAAGACGAACCGGCCGGCCACTGTCGCGGGCTGAGTCCGGGAGCAACCAGACGACCCGCGACGGCGGGACGTAGGCGGCAGAGGCGTGCATACGGCGCCGGCGCCACGCGCAGAGCCCGCCGGGGGAGATCCCGGCGGGCTCCGCCGCGTAAGGAAGCCGGCTCACTCCTGCCCGGCGGGCCCGTCCCAGTCGATGCGGTAGTGCTTCAGCCGCGCGTCCTCCTTGACGAGGCGCATGCCCGCCGCGGACATGACGCGCTGCGAGCCGATGTTGTCGAGATCGGTGTCTCCGTGCACGCATGCGACGCCCTGGGCACGGGCGAACGTCAGCAGCGCGCGAAGCGCCTCGGAGGCGTACCCCATGCCGCGCATCGACGGCACGAGCCCGTAGCCGATCGTGACGTGCCCCTGCTCGTCGGGCGCCCCGTGAAACCCGGCACCGCCGATCACCAGCCCGTTCTCGCGGAGCCGTATCCCGTAGGGAACGTACGGACTCGGGTCGCCGGTCTCCGTGCACGTGTCCAGGAACCGCTTAGCCGCCCCCATCTCGCCGGGCCACGGGTACCCCGGAGCCCAGCGCACGCCCTCCCCCGGCCGGCCCGCCGCCACCTGCTCGGCATCGGCGACGGTCATCGGACGGAGGAGCAGGCGGGGTGTGACGAGGTCATCCATGCCCCAGGAAGTACCACGCGCCCCGGCCGGGCCGCACCGGAATATCGGGCCGGCCGGGGCGAAGGACTGCGGCGCCCGGCGGGTGCGGCGGTCAGGCGCCGCCGGCCGGGACGAAGTCCCCGGACAGAGCGGACGCCAGCCGCAGCTGCGTGTCCGCTTCGGCCTGGCGGTCCTGACGCTCCAGCGTGCGGCCGAGCATCAGCCGTGCGTACTGCTCGACCGGGTCGCGCTCCAGCACCGCGCGCAGCTCCGTCTCGGCGCGGACGAGCCGTGCCGAGTGGTAGTAGGCCCGCGCCAGCAGCAACCGTGGCGCGACCTGCTCCGGCACCTCCTCGACGAGGCCACCCAGAACCCGGGCCGCGATCGTGTACTCCTTCGCATCGAAGAAGAACTGCGCGCGGTCCCAGCGCTCGGCTGCGGTACCGAACTCGTAGTAGGTGTCGCTCATGTGACCTCCTCGGTCGGGGGTACCGCCGGGTCCTTCCCGTACGATCCACCCGCGTCAACACCCAGAGATGGTTTAACATTCCACTAAATATTCGGCGTGGGTGTCGCCCGCCCGGAGTCGCACGGGAATAGGTTGACCGCCATGAGCAATCTCGATCGCCAGGCCGCACTCTCCGTCTGCGGAGGGCGGGGTTTCGTCGTCGCCGAACCCGTACGGGAACTCCTCAGCCCGCGCCACGTCCGGCTCGGCGAGTCCACCGAGGTCCGCAGACTGCTGCCCAATCTGGGCCGGCGCATGGTCGGGGCCTGGGCCTTCGTCGACCACTACGGCCCCGACGACATCGCGGACGAGCCCGGGATGCAGGTGCCGCCCCACCCTCACATCGGTCTGCAGACCGTCAGCTGGCTGCACGAGGGGGAGGTCCTGCACCGCGACAGCCTGGGCAGCCTGGCGACGATCCGTCCGCGCGAACTCGGCCTCATGACCTCCGGCCGCGCCATCAGCCACTCCGAGGAGAGCCCCCGGCCGCACGCCGCGCTGCTGCACGGCGCCCAGCTGTGGGTCGCGCTCCCCGAGGCCCACCGCAACGTCGAGCCGCACTTCCAGCACCACGCGGGCCTGCCGACCGTCACCGCCCCCGGCCTCACGGCCACCGTGATCCTCGGCACCCTCGACGGCGCCACCTCGCCCGGCACCGCGTACACCCCGATCGTCGGCGCCGACCTCGCCCTGAGCGCAGGGGCCGAGGCGCGCCTTCCGCTGGACCCGGACTTCGAGTACGCCGTGCTGTCGATGTCCGGCGAGGTGGAGGTCGACGGCGTCCCGGTCGTCCCCGGCTCGATGCTCTACCTCGGCTGCGGCCGCACCGAGCTTCCCCTGCGCGCGGAGTCCGACGCCGGTCTGATGCTTCTGGGCGGCGAGCCGTTCGAGGAGGAGATCCTCATGTGGTGGAACTTCGTGGCCAGAACCCAGGACGAGATCACGCAGGCCCGCGAGGCCTGGATGAACGGTGATCGCTTCGGCGCGGTACGGGGCTACGACGGTGCACCGCTCGCTGCTCCGGCGTTGCCCGCCGTACCCTTGAAGCCCCGGGGACGTGTGCGCTGACTTGCGGGTTCTTCCGGGTTCGTGTCAGAGGACGGTCCTGCACTGCGCTGCTGTTCCCATCTGTGCCCGCGTTTGACCTTGTGTGCCAGGACGGATGCTTTCCTGGTTGGTCGTCAGGTAGGTGTGTTGCTGTTGCGGCGGCCAAGGATCTGGGGTGCCTCTCGGGCGAACGGGCTGGCAGGCGAATGGTGGCGTTGCGGTCCGGTCAAGCCGCCGTCGGCTGTCACAGAAAGAGATGCTGGCCACGGCCAGCGCATTGGTCGTGTGCTGGTGGCTCAGCGGCAGCGATCACGGGCTGCGAACATGATGGCCGGTGCCCCTACCGGGAGCCCCGCACCGAATTGGTCCCGATCTTGATCACTGCGGGCCCTGGGGCCGTTGCTGTGTTGAGTTGGCTGCAGTCGGCAGCTCCGGGGTGACGGTCCCAATCGCCCCGTTGCCGCGGGACCGGTACCGCGTGGTGGCAACCCTCGACGACGCCCCTCGGGAGCCGGACGCCGCGTACGTCCAGCGCATCCTGGACGAGCGGGCGCCCGGCCAGGCGGAGGTCACCGGGTGGTGTGGAGCTCGCGCTTCCGCGTGCACCACCGGGTCGCCGACTCCTACGGCCCAGCGCGGCCCGCAGTCACGAACGTCTCGCCCGCACTCGCTGACCGCTACCACGAACTCCGGTCCCATACGAACTCTGGCATCAAAAGCCGACCAGCGTCCTTGACCGTGATGGGGTAGCGCCTTGTGCGAGTGCCTGTTCTGCCTGCGCGAGTCCGCGGATCGCCTGGATCAGTTGACTCACCCTGGGTCAGGTGGCGTCCTCGGTGACGCGGATGATCGTCCGGCCGGTGATCCGCCGCTCGGGGGTGAACGCGGCGGCTGCCTCGGTCAGCGGCCGCACCTCGCCGATCCGCACGTCGAGCTGTCCGTCGCGCAGTCGCTGCGCGAGGTCCGCCAGGCGCACACGGTCGGGTTCGACGACGAAGAAGAGCGCCCGCCCGTCCTTGGGCCGGACGGCGGGGGGATGGGCGATGGTCACCAGCGTGCCGCCGGCGCGTACGAGAGCGGCCGAACGGTCGAGGACGTCACCCCCGATCACGTCGAACACCACGTCGACCTCACCGGCGTCTTCCAGCGGGTCGGCCGGCCTGCTCGACGGCAAGCCTCCGGCGGGTCTTCGCCCGGGAGCTGTCCATCAGCCCGGCCGCCTACCGGCGTCGCTTCGGAACGGCCCGCCGCCCACAGACGTAGGGCGCCGGCCGGGCACTGGTTCGGGCACGAGGTGACAGCCACCTCGCATGGCCCGCGCCGCGTCACGATCCGCGCCCGGCGCGCCTTCACCCGGTGTCGGGTGGTGAAGTTGCTGCGGGAGGCCACCGGGCGGACGGAGCCCGATCGGCGCGGCGTCGACTGGCCCGCGACGGTGGCCGCGCTGTGCACCGCGCTGCCGGGCGACTACAAGGACATCGCGGGGCGCTGGAGCCGAACGATGTCGGTGTTGTCATCGAGCACGGCACGGACAAGCGGTGGCTGGGCGAGTCACTGGCTGCGTCGATCAACGGGCGGGGCCGGTATGCAGGGATGAGGCAGCCCCTGAGGGGCCGGACCCGGGGGATCTCGCCCCACCCGCAGACGCCGTGCACCAATAGCCGTAGCCGCCCTGACAGTCACCGCAGCGCTGGCCACAGTTGGTGCCGTCCTGCTCTTCAACCACGGCACCCCAGACTCGTGCACCGCGGTCATCGACCGAACCTGACAACGCCACCTGCCACAAGCGCGTCGAAACGTTCTCAGATCGTGTCGCCGGAGACCACGACGATCACCCCACCCCGCAGTCCCGCCACCGAAGGGCATGCCCCCGACTGCCCCTGCGCCCACCCCGTCGGCGAACAGTTCCAGCCGCAACGACAAGCCCGCCTCCGTTCCCGCCCCCACGTCCCCCGGCTCAAGTCGAGACGCTACGGAACGGCGACGAAGGCGCAGGCGTGGCTGACGTTCAGCAACTCCTTTTACGCCAGGGCTTCACCTACGTCACGGTGACAGGTATCAACGACGACGCCACCACACGTGGCGTCGCACAGTTCCAGAGAGACCGCAGCCTGACCGGCGACCCACCAGGTGCCTACGGACCCGCCACCCGAACCGCACCGGAAGGCACCAGGTAGGGACAGCCGTTGGATCTACCCATGGCCCGCGCGACCCCAGCGTCAGGGCTGCCTTGCCTCGGCACCGAGCTGCTACACCCACGTTGCGGAAAGCTCTTCCGGCTCGGGTGAAGCCGGTTCTCAAGCCCCTCATCAGCGGTCCGCCGATGGCTTCGGGCCCGGCGCTTGTTGGTGTCAGCCGCTGATGTCATTCGCCGCGGTCTTGACGGAGTGACCGACCCCGCTAATCGCTGGCGGAGCAGAGCGGGTACGGATCAGCTTCCTTGATCGCCGATAGCGGCGCCATCGTGGACCGGGATCCCCGAGCACCAGCGCGAACAAGGCAAAGGCTGCCGATTCCGCCCAGTCCTGGGGTTCGTCGGTCACCTTCCCTAGGAACCAGAACGCCAACGTGGTCATGCCCCATGCAGCGAGCCAAATACCACTGCGCGTTATCCAGGGAGCGTTCATCCGCGTGACGATACATCTTGCGCCGATGGCGTCTCAGTCGGAGGAGTCTCCATGGATGAGTCAAGCCGCATACAGTCGTGGAAGCCGTTGAAGCAGCGATGTCAACGTGGGTTCAAATCCACACCCACCGCATATGAACGGCCCCTGACCAGGAAATCGGTCACACAGGTCACTGATTCGGCCCATTGCCCGTGACGGGCGGGCGGCTGAGGCCGTTGTGGGGGACGTCCATGCCGTACTTCGTGCGGCAGGTGTGAGTTGAAGGAGATTTCGATGTCACGTATCGCCAAGGCCGTAGCCGTTACCGCCGCCGCTGGTGCTGTCCTGGCAGGCGGGGTCGGCATGGCCGCCGCCGACGCCGGTGCCGGGGGCGCTGCCATCGGCTCCCCGGGCGTCCTGTCCGGCAACGTTCTCCAGGCGCCCATCCACATCCCGATCAACATCTGCGGCAACACCATCAACGTCGTCGGGGTCCTCAACCCCGCCTTCGGCAACGTGTGCATTAACGACGGCGGCGGCTTCAAGGGCGACCACAAGACCGACCACCACGGCGGCAAGTACTGACAGCACCAAGTCTTGGACCCGGCGTGCTCACCGCGCCGGGTCCAGCCAGCACCGACCTGTGAGTCAGCCGCAGCGCACAGCCCGGTACAGACCGGCCTCCCTTCATCCTCCAAGGGCGGCCGGTCTCATGACGACAACGCCCTGATTGGCGATGTCCAGGCGCAGCCGTGTGAACCGCATCGGGTGGCAGAAGGCACCGTGGGCGGTGTGGGCCGGGGTAGGCCGAGCGCTAATGTCCGTCACGTGGGGGGATCTGGCCAGACGCGGTCTCGGACCGACTTGGTGCTGCGCGGGCGTGGGACGCGCGCACGGTTGGATGCGGGAGAACTGGTACTGGATGGCGGTGGGGTGCGGCAGCGGATCCCACTGGCGGCGATCGAGAAGGTCGAGGCCCGAGGGGGGCGTGGAGCGGCCTTGGTGGTGACGCTGACGTCCGACGGTACGCCGCCGCGGAGGTATACCGTCCGGGGCCGCAACGCGTCAGCTCTGGAGGCGTACGCCGCGACGGTCGCGTGTTCCGTTCCGGTCAGGGACGCCGATGAACCTCGGGCCGATGGCTCGCGCCGTGTCGTGGTGGAGTTCCTGCCGGTGCGACCGAAGCGCTTGGACTCGGTCCAGCGAAGGTGCTCGTTGGGGCCGCCGTCCGGGCCTTGGTCCTGGCTGTGGTCATCGCCGACGGTGACCACACGGACGAGGACGTCTTGATGTGGCTTTTGGTACCACTGTTCCTGCTGCCAGGGGCTATGTGTGCGCTAGAGCTCTGGACGAGCATCCGTGACGCCTTGGTGCTGCCGCGGCGAGGCGTCACGGTGGTGGGTGAGTTGGTGGACAGCCCGGTCTGCTCGGACGGAGACGTCGTCGAGTACGTCTACGCGTTCACGGCGGTGGACAGCACCGTCCACCGGCACGAGGGCATGTTCGGTGGCGAGGAGTCCGTCGAGATCACCTATGACCCGTCCCACCCGGATCGGTCACGCGTGCACGGCAACGCAGGGGCTTCCGCGCTCAAGACCGTCCTTATCGTCGTCCTGGGCTTGCCGTTGTTCCTGACGGGAGCGGCGATGGCTTTCGTCCCACTGGCCAAACTGGTCTCGGGAGTCTGAGACGTCCGCTCCGGGGCCGTTCTGGCTCCACCGGCCGTACGTGCCCCCGCGGATGACGGCTCCGCCGCGCCCGTGTGGCGGGGGCGCCGATAAGCGAAGGGCGTCTTGAAAGGATTCGCTTGCGTGGGCATTCGCCGGACGCGGGGGCGGCCTTCGCCTGATTCTGCGTTCCGACCAAGATGCACGTGACCACGACGAAGCCCGGGGAGGGTGAGTCCGGTGCCTGATGCCGCCCGGAGGGAAGCGTCCGCGGAGGCACCGCGCTCCCGGGGCGAGTTCTCGGCACGCCTGACCACCCGGCGCGACGCATTGTTCGAGCTGGTGGAGGCGATGCAGGGTGCGGACGGTGCGGTGAAGTTGCCGGTGGACCTGACGCTGTGTCGTACAGGGGGACGGCGAAACTGCGCGTGTCGGCGGGTGCGCCGGTCAAGGCCGGCCGGATCTGCTGGTTGCCGGGAGAGGCAGGCGGTGAAGGCGCGGGAGGCTGGCGGCCCTGGCCGATGCCGGCCGCGCTGTCGCCCCTGACCACGGTCGGTACGGGGGGCGTCGACGTGAGGCTGATCGTCGTGCTGCCCGCCCCGGTCGCCCTTCACGCCTGCCGCCGGATATGCCCCAGCGCAGTTTCCAGGTCTACACACCGCAAGACATCACTGTCAGTTCTCACAGAAAACCTGTCATGACGGAGGTAGACATCCGAGTCTTGCTGGGGTTAGTGTCTTGTCCGTAGCCAAGAGATCGAGCAGGCCGGGCAGAGATGAACTGCCGGGAAGCAGTACACGTAAGTGCAGGTCGGTGCGGTGGTGGAGTTCCGAAGCCAGGTTTGTTGCAGGAAGGCGACGGGACTGACCCCGGACCGGGTGGCCCGCAGTGATCAGGGGCCACCGCGAGCAGTACCGCAGTACGCAAGTGCAGTCCGCAGTACCAGTGGTCCCTCGGTAAAAGGCGTCAGACTGCGGCGCGCGTACCGGGAAGTTCGGCAGTGGGGTTCCAAGCCAGAGCAGATGTACGACGGGCGACGGGGCTGGCTGCTGGAACGTGGCGCTTTCACAGGCCACCAGTAGAGCGGTGCGGTGGTGGAGTTTCGAAGCCAGAGCGGTTGCAAGGACGGCGACGGGGCTGACGACCGGACCGGGTGGCCCGCAGTGATCAGGGGCTGCCGTAAGAAGTAGCGCAGTTCACGCAGTGGCAGTACCAGTAGTCCCTCGGTAAAAGGCGTCAGACTGCGGCGCGCGTACCGGGAAGTTCGGCAGTGGGGTTCCAAGCCAGAGCAGATGCAAGACCGGCGACGGGGCTGGCTGCCGGAACGTGGCGCTTGATCAAGCCACGAGCAGTTCGCATCACCAGCAGTACCGATTGAACAGTACCCGCAGTTCCCAGTTGATCCCCAGAGGGAAGAACGGAGGAGTTGAGCGCCATCAGGATCGCCCGGGCAGAAGTCTGAACCTGGGTACCGCAGGACATCGTTAGTGAGGTGGTCTCCGGTCAAGCAACCGCGATCCCCGCACCCCCGACAGCTGCTCGGTCGGGTCGGCGGAAACAGAAGGCCGGCGCAGTACCGGGGCCGGCAGATGGTGTAGCAGTTCCTTCGGGGCCCTGGTGCCATTGGCACCAGGGCCCCTCCACGCGCGTTCCGCAGGAAGGTGCAGATGACAGCAGACGACTCGTTCAGCCGTCTCGATGACGACGACTACCCCGCCTACACCATGGGCCGCGCCGCCGACATGCTCAACACCACCCAGAGCTTCCTCCGCGCCATCGGCGAAGCCCGCCTCATCACCCCGCTCCGCACCCCAGGCGGACACCGCCGCTACTCCCGCTGCCAACTGCCCATCGCTGCCTGCGCCCGAGAACTCGTAGATGCTGGCACCCCCATCGAGGCCGCCTGCCGCATCGTCATCCTCGAGGACCAGCTCGAAGAAGCCCAGCGCATCAACACCGAATCCCACGTCTCCTTGGCGTGAGGCGTACTCATCAAGACCAACCACGCGCGGGGCCGGGGCATCTGGTTCGGGCAACGCATCGATCAGCCGCAACACCGCGCTGCGACTGATGGGCACCCCAAAGGCCCGTGCCATCCGGGCGCCGGCCCGGCCGGCGAGGGCGAGACCCACCGCGGCGAGAGTCGACCGCACCCGCTCCGTCCACCGGCTGTGCCGCCGGGGCAAGATGGGTACATGTTCTCCGACGACCCGGCGGACTGGATCGAATACGAGAAGAAGCAGTTCCGCCTCATCCTCGGCCGGCTCACTCGGATGATCACCGGCACGCTGGATCCGCACCTGGCCCGCTACCCGGATGACGAATGGGCCCAGCTGGCATCTGCCCAGCTCACTGGGGTCCGCGGGACCCTTGCTCAGCTGACGAAGTAGGTCTTCGATGCGTCATTCATCCCGCCGCCCAGGCCGCTACCCCTCGGACACCTCGGTCGCCGAGTGGGCCCTGATCGAGCCGTTGCTGCCGGTCCCGGCCTGCGAGACCAAGACAGAACCCGTAAACGGTCTGCCAGGGAGGGAAATCCGCAGGTAAGGCCCGCCATTTGGCGCCGTTGTCGACGATGAAGCGGATCGCGTCGACGACATCCCGCCGCGGGCACTTCTCCGGGTGCCCGCCGGCCCCAGGGGCGTCAAGGGGTTCGTCGTGCTGCCCTGGCGCTGGAAGGTCGAACGGTCGATCGGCTGGATTATGAACGCCCGCCGCAACTGCCGGGACTACGAACGTCTGCCCCAGCACGCAGAAGCCCACCTGAACTGGGCATTCATCACGCTCATGACCCGGCGCCTGGCCCGGAAGGGCCCCCGCGCCGACAGCTGGACGAAGAAGAACCGGCCCACCGGGTGACTACTTCTCAGCCGACAGCATGATCAGCAGGCTACGCGCTTTCCAGAGCCTTGATCACGTGGTCCAGTTCCGGCGGCATGACCGCGATCAGGACCTCCCCGTCGGACGAATCGCATTCCACGATCCGGGATCCCGGGTTGACCGTCACCGCCTCACGCAGTGAGGGCGAGCGCACCCCGGCCTGACACAGATCGGCCGGCAGAACGGCTTCCTGCTTACCAAAGGAAGGCTTCCAGACGAGGGGACCAGCGCCGACCAGCAGGCGTCCTGCCCTCCAGCGAGAGCCCTGAGCAGACCACTTGAGCATGCAAGGCACCCCGGCCGGCTCCCCGGCGGCTACCGCGGTCGACCTCTGCTGCTGCTTCCGGTGCATCAGCCATCCAACGAGGGCTGCAACGACCACACCAATCGCTAGTTCGATCACTCTCGCATTCAAGCAGGCGGAGAACGCGGGCGGAGCCCATCACCAAACAGCAGGGCCCTGCTGGGCCTTCAAAAACACCTGCTCAGCCAAGTTCTCTCCCGCAGGACCGGCACCGAGAACCACCACATCGTAGACGCGAGAAGTGCTGTCCATTCCTGTTCCGTCCGTTGTCTGAACTGAAGCCGCTGCGCGGCACCCGGAGAGGAGGTATCGCCCCGGTGCTCGTGGTTGACGCGGCGCCACCTCATCTTGCTCCAGCGAAGGAGACACCGCCCGATGGGTGCCGGACCGACCGACCTCGGTCCGGTCCGAGGTGCCCAAGAAGCACAATCTCGCGGCCGGTGACTCAGGGTTATGTATGTGTTTCCGCGCTCCGGGTCTTGTTGCGGCCGCGGCTGGCGAATCGGGCTGGTGAGGTGGTGCATGTGGTGGAACCTCATCGGGCGGTCCCACGAGGAGATCGAGCGGGCGCGCGCGGACTCACGAGGCCGTTGCGCGCCCGCGACGAGGCGGTCGGGCGGCTCGGTGCTGCCATGCCGTCCGGTTCAGCTCCGAGCTTCCGTGTCGTTGTGTGCGGGCGGTGATGTGAGGTAGGCGCAGATCATGTCCGCGAGCATGTTCCGGTAGTGGTCCCGGTTGTCAGGGGCGACCAGGTCGCGGGCGAAGAGCGCGCCGAACGTGTGGCGGTTCGACACGCGGAAGAAGCAGAACGAGCTGATCATCGCGTGTACGTCGATGGCGTCGACGTTCGCGTGGAACAGGCCCGCCTTCCGTCCTGACTCGAGGATGCGCTGGAGTACGTCCGTCGCCGGGGAGCCCAGTCGGCTCAACTTCTCGGAGCCGATGATGTGTTCCGCCTCGTGGATGTTCTCGATGCTGACGAGCCGGATGAAGTCGGGGTGTGCCTCGTGGTGGTCGAAGGTCAGCTCGACCAGCCGGCGGGTGGCGGCGACGGGGTCGAGATGTTCGACGTCCAGGTCGCCTTCCAGTTGGCGGATCTCCGAGTAGGCGGCCTCGAGCACTGCCGTGAAGAGCTGTTCCTTGCCGCCGAAGTAGTAGTAGATCATCCGCTTCGTTGTGCGGGTCAGGTCGGCGATCTTGTCGACCCGTGCGCCTGCGTAACCGTCCCGGGCGAACTCTCTGGTCGCCACCGCGAGAATTTCCGCCCGGGTGCGGGCCGCATCGCGCTGACGCTCTGCGGGCGCTGGCTTCTGGGCGCTGGGCATTCCTGGCTCCTCCGATGCGTCGCAGGTGTCCCGTGATTGTAGGAGCCGTCCGTGCCCGGATCCTTCGGTGTCAGGGCTTCTCGGCGCGGCCCGCTCTTGCTATAAGTAACGTACTAGTTCGTACATTACTGGAGGCGTGATGAACCGGGCCCCTGTGCAGGCGAGCGGGCGGGTACTCGTTCCGGTCGGCCCCGGCCTGGAACGTCGCATCATGGAGCTGCAGCTGACGCATACTCACCGACGTGAGGTGTTCCGTCACCACAGTGGCGTGTCGGGAGCGGCGGACGCCGCGGGCACGGACGGGTACGCCGTCGCGCTGACACGTCCCGCACGGCTGCTCGCCGAGGATGCGCGATGACGGCGGGCACCTACCTGGTCGGACTGATCGGCGCAGGCATATCCACCTCCCTCAGTCCCGCACTCCACGAGCGTGAGGCTGATCGGCAAGGGCTGCGCTACCTGTACAAGCTCCTGGATCTGGATGCCCTGGGTACCGGCCCCGAGGGGGTCGGAGATCTCGTCCGTGCGGCCCGCGATCTCGGGTACGACGGGCTCAACATCACCCACCCCTGCAAGCAGCTCGTCATCCCGCACCTGGACGGCCTCGACTCGCAGGCAGAGGCGCTCGGCGCCGTGAACACGGTCGTGTTCCGGGACGGACGGGCCACCGGGCACAACACCGACGTCACCGGTTTCGGCGCGGCGTTCACCCGGGGGCTGCCTGGTGTGCCCATGGCGCACGTCGTCCAGCTGGGAGCCGGTGGTGCCGGGGCGGCCGTCGCCCACGCCATGCTCACCCTGGGCGCCGGACGTCTGACCCTGGTCGACACCGACGAGTCGCGTGCCCGGTCCCTCGCTGCCTCGTTGAACTCCATCTTTCCCCTGGAACGTGTGGTCGCCGGTGGCCCGCGGGACCTGGCCCGGGAACTGCACCGCTGCGACGGCCTCGTGCACGCCACCCCGACCGGGATGAGCGCACACCCCGGGATGCCGTTCGCCCCGGAACTCCTCCACCCGGGCCTGTGGGTGGCCGAAGTCGTCTACCGGCCGTTGGAGACGCAGCTGCTCGCCGAGGCGCGCGCACTGGGCTGCACCACGCTGGACGGATCGGCAATGGTGGCTCTGCAGGCCGCCGACGCCTTCCGGTTCTTCACCCGACGCGAACCCGACGTGGAACGCATGCTCGGCGATGTCGCCGACCTGGTCACGGTCCACGGTCCACGCAGCTGAAGCCAGAAGAAGGATCACGATGCGTACCTCCATCGCCACCGTGTCGGTCAGCGGAACACTGACCGAGAAGCTCAACGCCGTGGCCCGTGCCGGGTTCGACGGTGTGGAGATCTTCGAGAACGACCTGCTGGCCAGTCCGCTCACTCCCGAACAGATCAGGGAACGCGCGGCGGACCTGGGCCTGGAACTCTTCCTGTACCAGCCGATGAGGGATGTCGAAGGACTCTCCGCCGAGGCGTTCACCCGAAGCATGCGCAGGGCCGAGCACAAGTTCCGTGTCATGCGCCGGCTCGGCGCCGACACGGTACTGGCCTGTTCCAACGTCTCCGCGCACGCCCGCGACGACGACGCCCTGGCCGCGGCTCAGCTGCGCGAGCTGGCCGAGCTGGCGGACGAGTACGGGATCCGCGTCGCCTACGAGGCGCTTGCGTGGGGACGCCACGTCAACACGTACGACCACGCCTGGCGCATCGTCGAGGCCGCGGACCACCCCGCTCTGGGTCTCTGCCTGGACAGCTTCCACATCCTGGCCCGCGGCTCCGACCCCGCGGGCTTCGCCGCTGTCCCCGGCGAGAAGATCTTCTTCGTTCAGCTCGCCGATGCCCCGCTCATGGGGATGGACGTCCTGCAATGGAGCCGTCACTACCGCTGCTTCCCGGGCCAGGGCGACTTCGACCTCGCGGAATTCGTACGCTCCGTGGTCCGCTCCGGGTACGACGGCCCGCTCTCGCTGGAAGTCTTCAACGACGTCTTCCGCCAGGCCGACTCCGGCCGTACGGCCGTCGACGCGAGGCGTTCCCTCTCCGCTCTGCAGGAGGCCGCGGGAGTACTCGAACTCCCCGCAGCGCTCGCGCCCACCGGCATCGCCTTCGCCGAACTGGTCGCCATGGACACGGAGCCGGTCACCGCGCTGCTCCAGGCACTGGGATTCTCCCGTACGGGAAAGCACCTGTCCAAGCCCGTCGACCTCTGGGAGCAGGGCGCGGCACGCGTCCTGGTGAACACCGCGCCCGCCATCGGAGGCAGCGGGCCACGTCTCGCAGCCGTCGGTCTCGAGTCCCCGGACCCCGGGGCCGCTGCCCTGCGCGCCGAGTCGCTCGGGGCACCGGTTCTGCCACGCCGTCGGGCCCGCAAGGACGTCCTGCTGGAGACGGTGGCCGCCCCGGACGGGACCGAGCTGTTCTTCTGCGCGTCCGGCCGGCCGGATCTGCCCGACTGGCTGGACGATTTCGACCCCGTATCGGACTCCGCACCCAGCGCCGGGCTCATCGGAGGGGTCGATCATCTCGCGCTCACCCAGCCGTGGCACCAGTACGACGAAGCCCTCCTCTTCTACCGGAGCGTGATCGGGCTGCGCCCTCACGGTGGCGTCGATGTTCCCGACCCGTACGGTCTGCGGCGCAGCCGGGCCGTCAGCAATCAGGACCATTCGGTGCGCATCGCGCTGAGCATCGCCCCGGCGCCGGGCGCCTCCCATGGGGCTTCGCAGCACATCGCTCTGGCCACCGACGACATCGTCGGCGCCGCGCGACGGATCGGGGGCGCCGGGCATCTCCTGCCGGTCCCCGACAACTACTACGACGATCTGGCCGCGCGCCATGCCTTCGGCCCAGGCGAACTTCAGACCTACCGTGAGCTGGGCATCCTCTACGACTGTGACGAGCATGGCCAGTTCCGCCACTTCTACACCGCGGCCATCGGGGACGTCTTCTTCGAAGTCGTCCAGCGCGACCCCGACTACGCGGGCTTCGGCGAGCAGAGCGCCAACGTGCGCCTGACCGCGCAGCACGCTCAGAAGCAGGCGTGACCTGGCCGGCCGGTGGCGGAGACGTACGGGACTGCGGAGCCTTCCATGTGACGTGAGGAGGCGGATGAGTTCAGGGCATCCGAGGTGCAGTCGCCATCTCTTGCAGCGGGGCAACGTGCCGGGCCTGCGCCGCTAACGCCCGAGCACGCTGCGGGTCAGACATGGGAGGCGGACCGCGGACCGGTGGTCGGACGGCGGGGGACCAGATCGGTCACCTGGCCGGGAGCGGTGAGAGTGAGGGCCGTCAGTGCCGTGTGGTCGGGGGAGAGGGAGCACGCCGGGTCGGTGCGTGTGGCGTCGCCGGTCAGGGCGAAGGCCTGGCAGCGGCAGCCGCCGAAGTCCTGGTCGCGTCGGTCGCAGGTCCGGCACGGCGAGGGCATCCAGTCGGTTCCTCGGTACAGGTTGAACGCTCTGGACTCCTCCCATATCCAGCGCAGTGTGCGGTCCTTGACGTTGACTGGTTCGAGTCCGGGCAGGGTGGCCGCCGCAGGGCAGGGCAGCGCTGTGCCGTCAGGGGTCACGGTGAGGGAGACGGCTCCCCACCCTCCCATGCAGGGTTTGGCCACCCCCTCGAAGTAGTCCGGCGCGACCCAGACGATCTCCAGGCTTCCCTCCAGTCGCTCCCGCCATCTGCTGACGGATTCCACCGCACGGGCGAGCTGGTCGCGGCCGGGCATCAACGCTTCCCGGTTGAGGAGGCCCCAGCCGTAGAACTGGGTGTTGGCGAGCTCGATGCGGTCCGCTCCCCAGCGCAGGGCGAGCTCCACGAGACCGTCGACGGCATCCAGATTGTGCCGGTGCAGCACGGCGTTGACACCCAGCGGCAGCCCTGCCTCGGTGACGAGTGCCGCCGCGGTCTCCTTGGCGGCGAACGCCCGGCTGCCCGCGATCCGGTCCGAGGCCGTGGGGTCGGCGTGCTGCACCGACAGCTGGACGCTGCGCAGTCCCGCGTCGGTCAAGGACCGGAGGCGGTCCTCGGTGAGCCCTGATCCGCTGGTGACCAGCTGGGTGTAGATGCCGGATTCCTCAGCACCCGTGACGATGGCCTCGAGGTCCTTGCGGAGCAGCGGTTCGCCTCCGGAGAGATGGGTCTGGAGGACGCCGAGATCCGCGGCCTGCCGGAATACGTCCACCCACTGCTCGGCGGTCAGTTCGCGGGAGCGGCGTGTCAGCTCAAGAGGGTTGGAGCAGTAGCCGCAGTGCAGGGGACACGCGTGCGTCAGTTCCGCCAGGAGACCCCAAGGCGGTGCGATCGTGTTCAACGGATCCAGCCTTCCTTGCGCATCCGCTCCACGAACGGACCCACTTCCGCTTCGACGGGAGCTTCGGGAAAACGCTCCCGCAGCTCCTCGGTAATCCGGGCGACCGTTCGCGTGCCGTCGCACAGTTGCACCACGTGCCGGGCGCTCCCCGTCAGTACGACGACCCGCTCCGGCATCAGCAGGACATGATTGCCGCGCGCGCGGTCGTGCCGAAGGAGGACGGCGGGTGCCGGACGCGGGCACCAGCGGTCCGGATCGGGTGTCGTCATGCTGCGCTCCCCGGCCTGCTCCCGTGCTCCACGGCATCCAGCAGCGACCACAGAACGTCGCACTTGAAGGCGAGGGCTGACAGCCCGGCAAGCTGTTCGGAGCGGGTCCGAGCCCAGTCGGTGACCCAGCTCAGCGCCTCAACACCGTCGCGGCGCCCCTGCGGAACCCTGCTGCGGAAGTAGGCGAGGCCCGGTTCCTCGATCCACGGGTAGTGGCGGGGGAAGGTCTCCAGACGGGTCAGCATGATGTCCGGTGCGCACAGTTCCGTGAGCGAGGACGCCACGGCCTCCAGAACGGGGCTCAGCCGGCAGAAGTTCACGTAGCCGTCGACCGCGAGACGCACCCCGGGAAGGACGGACCTGCCGGACTCCATTTCCGCGCGGTCGAGACCGACCGCCTCGCCGAGCCGCAGCCAGCGCTCGATACCGCCTTCGCCGTCCGTGAGGCCGTCGTGATCCTGGATCCTGCGCAGCCAGGAGCGGCGCATGGCCGGCTCGGGCAGTTTGGCGAGAATCAGGGCATCCTTCACCGGGATGCTCCGCTGGTAGTGGAACCGGTTGGCGACCCAGGTCCGGAGCTCGGCGGGGCTGAGCCCGCCCTGGTGCATCCGTACGTTGAACGGATGGGTGTCGTGGTAGCGGCTTCGCGCGAGTTCCCGCAGTTCGTGCTCGAATGCCGCAGGCGGCAGGGGACTGGTGTCCGGCCGCGCGGCGGACGCCGCAACCTGGGCCGGCCGCGCGGGTGCGGTTGTCATAGTTCGATCACCATGCCGTCCTGTGCCACTTCGAGCCCCAGCCCGGCGAGGACGCCGTGTTGCGGGGCAGAGGGGTCGACCAGGGGGTTCGTGTTGTTGAGGTGGGTGTACAGGCAGCGGGCCGGCAGTTGTGCCAGCCACTCGGCCGTTCCGCCGGGGCCGTCGATCGGCAGATGTCCCATACCGGTGGAGGTCCGGGCGGATATGCCCAGGCGCCTGGGCTCCTCGTCGTCCCAGAACGTCCCGTCGACCAAGACGCAGTCGGCGCCGGCGGCCTCCTTCGTGAACTCCTCGGTCCGGGCCGCGAGCGCCGGCGCGTAGATCGCCGTCGTGCCGGTGGCCGGGTCATGGAGGCGGGCAGCGACGACCCAGCTGTCGTGCTCCACGGCGTCGGCTGCATATCGGGGACGTTTGGTGGACAGGGGAACGGCGGACACCTCGATCCCGGCGGCCACCGCCGGAGTGTGCCCGGCGGGGGGCAGGTCGTGCCAGGTGAGGGTGGTGTACGGAGTGAGAACGGTGTCCAGTCCCAGGCGCTCGCGCAGCGCCCGCCGGACGGGTGGCGTTGCGAAGATCTCCAGATGGTGGGCCTCACGAAGCCGCAAAAGGCCCAGCGTGTGGTCGAGTTCGGCATCGGTGAGCAAAATGCGGACCACGGGCGTGCGCTCGCCGCCCGCGCCGGGGCGGAGCTCGGCGTGCGTCTCCATGTGTTCCGCGATGTCTGGACCGGCGTTGATGAGGAACCAGGACGACCGGCCGTCGCCGAGGACGGCGAGGGAGTCGTGGCTGCGGCGCCGGCCGGGGTGGGCGCGTGCCCCGGAACATCCGGGGCACGCGCAGTTCCACTGGGGAACTCCTCCACCCGCTGCCGTGCCCAGCGTGAGCAGCAGCATGGGGGCGTCTGCTAGAGGTCGTTGAGGTAGTAGGCGGTGACTTCCATGCCGGTCTCGATGACCGTGAAGTCCGGAGAGGACCAGGTGGTCACGGTCGCGGTGACGGGCGTGGCCTGGTCCTGCGGAGCAGGTGCGTTGGATTCAAGCATGGTCGGAATCCCTTCGGAAGAGGCGAGATCGGTGAGGGGGACGCGCTGCCGGGCGGAGTGCCGGGCACCGGCGGAGGGCGGGCGAATCCTTGCGTCAGGTGCGGTCGAGGACGACTCGGAATCCGTTGTGCGGTTCGTTCGTCCCGCCAGATGGTTCGATCCCTACGCTAGACACGGCGGGGAGCAGTGGCAAGAGGTGGGATGGGGTAGATCCAGACGTCTGCGGCCGACGGGTTCGGGACGCGGGCCCGGCGCCGCGCGGGCGTGTGGCCCGCGCCGCGTTCGAGGCCCCGAAGCCCGGGCTACTTGCAGAAGGGCTTGATGCCCGAGACGGACTGGATGCCGCCCACGATCAGCTTCTGGAACTCGGCCGCGCCGGCGAACGAACCGTCGGTGGTGAATTCCTTGGCGTCGTGGCCCAGGGTGGTGACCCAGGACCTGCCGCCGTCGTAGTACTGGCACCAGGCCACCGCGTGGTCGTCACCGTGTCCCGGGTGGCTGTAGTTGCCGGCCACTCCCTTGGCGAGGGTGCTCTCGTCGACCTTGGCGAGCACCCGCACCTTGGTGGGGGCGGGCACGAGGTTGTACCACTCGTCAGTGAAGGTCCACCGGGCCGGCAGTTCCTTGGTGGAGACGTCCTTGCGCTCGACGGTCTGCACCGTTCCCGGCTGGGACGCGCCGTGGTCGTAGAAGTTGGCGTTGCCCAGCAGCCCTTCGTACCAGGGCCAGTTGTACTCGGTGCCGAAGGCGTTGTGGATGCCGACGAAGCCGCCGCCGCCGCGGACGTACTGCCGCAGCGATGTCTGGGCGGCGTCGTCCAGCGCGTCCCGGCTGGTGGAGAAGAAGACCACCGCGTTGTACTTGAACAGGGTGTTGGGGGAAGCCAGTTGGCTGACGTCCTCGGTGTAGTCGACCTGGAAGCCCCCGGTCTCACCCAGCTTGATCATGGCCTTCTGGACCACGTTCGCGTCGGTGAGCGGCGGGTTGAGGCCGGTCGGCAGGGCGGGGCCGAGGTTCGCGTGACGCGGACCCGCGGTGCGGGTGTACAGCAGGATCTTGTAGCCCTCGGCCGGATCGAAGTTGCCCCAGTCGTGGTAGCAGTCGGGATCGAGACCGCGGCAGACGCCGTAGTCCGGATCGCCCAGTTCCTGGGCACCGGTCCCGATCCGCCCGTGGGCGACGCTGAGGGTGCCGGTGGCGATGAGCGCCACGACCATGGCAACCGCCATCCCCAGGGTGGCGAGGACCGCCGAGCGTGTGCTCAGGGCTCGCGCCCGGAGCGTTCTTCCTGACATGGGTGTGCTTCCTTCTCTTGTAGGTGGCGCGCCGGGAAAGTGGCACGCCGGAGAGAGGCGAGGGGTGGTGGGGCAGGGCATGCCGCTTCACCGCGGCTGGCGGAGGTGCCGTTGGGGGCGTGGGCCCTGGACCGGGGATGCGCGGGAGGGCGGTTGCGTCGCACGGGCCTTGGGGGCCGGCGGCCGGCCGGTGGGCCTGAGGAGCGCCTCTCCCGGGGCGCGTGATCCGCTCCCGGCGGCAGCGCTGCTCCCAGTGAACCGCGGGTGCTAGGAGACGACGATCTTGCCGGTGCTCTGCGGGGAGATCGGGTCGTTGTAGAAGAACTCGCCGGGCGTGTTGAACGTGTAGGTGTACGACTCGCCCGGCATCAGCAGACCGGTGTCGAACTCGGCCTCGAAGAAGGCGACCGCTCCGTGTGCGGACTTGTTGGCCGCCGGGTTGGTGAACGTGACCGCCGTGCCCCGGGGGATGGCGAGTTGCTGCGGGGACATGGCGTTCTGCGACACCAGGTTCTCGGCGGCCCCGGGCGCGTTCTTCGCGCTGTCCCAGATGCGTCCCAGTGTGATCGTGTTGCCCGCGGTCGCGCCGCTGACGGCCGCCGTGCGGATCTGGTTGCGCTTGGACGGGGGCGTGGGTGCGGCGGCGGGCCCGACCTTGCCACCGACCTTGAACGCCCACAGGTGGTCGCCGCGCGGGATGTCCGGATAGGGCAGACCGTTTCCGCCGGCCAGCACCGCCACGTACTGCTCGCCGTCGACCTCGTACGTCATGGGGCTCGTGTTGACACCCGCGCCGCACTGCCAGGTCCACAACTCCTCGCCGTTGGAGTCGTCCAGGGCGGTCAGCACGCCGTCGGGACGCCCCTGGAAGAGCACGCCGCTCGCTGTGCTGAGGACGCCGTTGCCGTGGGCGAGCGACCAGTCGCCCTCCTGCCGCCACGAGACCGTGTTGGTACGGGGATCGACGGCCACGACACCGCCGGCGAAGTACTCGCCGAGCGGACGGGCGGTGTTGACCCGGCCGCCATGGGTGTTGGAGTACGCGGAGTTGATCAGCCCGTAGCCGACATAGACCAGTCCCGTGCGGTGGCTGAAGGAGGGGGACGACCAGTCCGCGCCGCCGCCTGCCCCCGGGTACAGGATGGTGGGCCGGTCCCAGTGCACCTCGAAGACGCCGCCGGTGGCGTAGAACGGCACAGGACGCGTTGCCTTGTCGATCCGCGGCTCGGTCTCGACGAAGGGCTCACCTCCCGGGAAGGGCTGAGTGGGTGAGGTCTTCTGCGCTGCGTGCTGAGGTACGGCGCGTTCCTCCATGCCGTGCACCGGGTCGCCGCTCGCGCGGTCGAGGATGTAGTACATCCCCGTCTTGCTGCCGTAGACGACGACCTTGCGCTTGCGCCCCTTGATCTCGATGTCCGCGAGCACCGGCGACATGACGCCGTCGTAGTCCCAGATGTCGTGATGCACGGACTGGAAGTGCCAGCGCCGCTTTCCGGTCTTGGCGTCGATGGCCACCAGGCAGTTGGCGAAGAGGTTGTCGCCGCCGCGCGTGGAGCCGTCCGTGCGGGGATAAGGATTGCCGAACGTCCAGTAGAAGAGGCCCAGTTCGGGGTCGACGGCCGGGTGGATCCAGCACACCGCGCCACCGGTCTTCCAGGTGTCGCCCTCCCAGGTGTCATGGCCGAACTCGCCGGGGCCGGGCGTCCCCCAGAACGTCCACACGACTTCGCCGGTGGCTGCGTTCAGGGCGTAGCCCCGTCCCCGGGCGCCGGCGGTGCTGCCCTGGGTTCCGACGTAGATCATGCCGTCCCAGTAGACGACCGCCCCGGCCAGGCTTCCCTTGCTGCCGCCGCACTGGCCGGTGGCAGGGTCGCAGCCGGGATCGCCCTGGTCCTCGATGAGCATCTCCCTGGTCCAGACGACCGCGCCGGTGCGCTGGTCCAGGGCGTAGATGATGTTCGCGCCGGAGATGGTGAAGGCGAGTCCCTCGCCGAGGGCGACTCCGCGCATGTTGGTGGTCTCGGTGCCGACGCTTGTCTTCCACTTCACGGCACCGGTGCGGCCGTTGACGGCGAAGATGTTCTGCTGGGTGGTGGCGATGTAGAGCACGCCGTCCTGTGCGACGACGGCGCACTGCTGGGCGCGGCCGGTGTCGCCGCCCTCCAGATTGATGTGCCAGGCCCCGCCGAGCTGCTTGACGTTGCGCGGGGTGATCTTCTTGAGGGACGAGTAGTTCTGGTTGGCCAGGTTGCCGCCGGCCTTGGGGAAGTTCTTCGCTGTCGCCTCGAACGCCTGCCGGGGCACGGGCGTCGCAAGCGTGCCCGTGCGGGCTTCGGCGGCTTGGGCGGGGGAGTTGAGAACTGCGATGCCCGCGGTCGTGCCGGCCGCGGCTGTGGCGAGAAAACTGCGTCGGTCCATGAACCCTCTTTCATGACATGACCCTGCCGAAGCCCGGTCCACCTGATGGTCCGGTGGATGGCGAGGGTAAGAGAGTGAGAAGCGGATCTTGGTCCGCTGTGCGGTTTACTAGGCCCGCATGGTGGTCGCCGAGAGGCGCTTCCATACGTTAAGGACGCGGCAGCGGCCTGGCAAGGGTCACGACGCGGATTCCTCGTCGGCGCGCGGAGCGACAGGGTGCAGGCGGGCGGGCAGGACGGAGCGGGGGATGGGGCCCTTGTTCCGTCGGCCCTGACCGGTCTCCTCCCAGGCGTGCGCCAGGATGCCCACCGAGCGGCTGATGACGAACAGGCCCCTGGCGAGCGGTGCGGGGAAACCGAGTTCGGCGTAGATGACGGCCGTGGCGCCGTCGATGTTCATCGGTACGGGGCGTGCGCCGGCGCGCCGATGCCGCAGGGCGCGTTCGACGGCCAGGGCCGCCTGAAGGTGTTCGCCTGCCACGACTCCCGCGGCCACCGCCTCCTCCGTCAGCTTCAGGAGTGGATCGCGGCGGGGGTCGACGGGGTGGAAGCGATGGCCGAAGCCCGGAAGGTAGCGTGAACGCGCCTGGCGCAGGGCCATGACCTCGCGGGCGGCCGCGTCCCAGTCCTGGCTCTCCGCATGAAGGGTGCGGATCTCCTCAAGCATGTCCACGCACTGCTGGCCGGCTCCGCCATGGACGTCACCGAGCATGTTGACGCCGGTGGCGATCGCGTTGTTGAGCCCTACCCCGCAGGTGGCTGCCATGCGCGCGGCAGCGATCGACGGCGCCTGGGGGCCATGATCCACACCTGCTACGAGGGCCGCTTCCAGCAGCGCGGACTGGCGTGGTGACGGAAGCGACCCGCGCAGCAGGAGCCACAGGATGTCCACCAGGCCGACCGAACCGATCAAGTCCTGCACGGGCCGGTCCCGCAGTTCGATGGAACCGGGTTCGATGTGGCTGACTGCGGTGGCCCACCACTGTGCGGCCTCGTCGTGGGCGGATGCGGACGTGGACGCACTCATGAACGTGTCGCCTCCTTCGCGGCAGTGGCGGACCAGCGGGATGCGAGCTCGGCCCGTTCGTGGTTGTGCTCACCCAGCAGTGGCGGTGGTGTCCGAGGCAGGAACGCCTCTCCGTCGAAAAGCACCCCGCTCCCAAGAACGGGCAAGGCGGTGCCCGAGGCATCGGGCCTGCGGAGCTCGGAGATGAACCCCCGGTGCCGCAACTGGGGCTGGGAGAGGGCCTGCGGGACGGTGAGGACACGGGCCGCAGGCACTCCGGCGGCGGTCAGCAGTTGTTCCCACTCCGCGGCCGGGCGCCCTGAAAGGGCATGGTTGAGCGCGGTGTTCAGTTCCTCGCGATGGGCTTTACGGCCTTCCCGTTCGATGAAGCGGGGATCGGTGACGAGCTCGGGAGCGCCGACCAGCCGGCACAGGGTCTCGAACTGGCGCTGCTGGTTCGCGGCGATGTTCAGTGGTCCGTCCGCCGTGCGGAAGGTGCCGGAGGGCGCGGCCGTCGCGTTCTGGTCCCCCATCGGTTCCGGGGGGACTCCGCTGACCATGTAGTTCGAGACGGCCCATCCCATGGCCGACAGCGAAGTCTCCAGCATGGAGACGTCCAGCCGGCTGCCCTGTCCCGTGCGTTCCCGGTGCAGCAGCGCGGCGCTGACCGCGAGGGCCGCGGACAGTCCGCCCGTGGTGTCGCACACCGGGAATCCGACCCGGAGGGGAGCGGTGTCGGCGGTGCCGGTGACGCTCATCATCCCGGAGAGCCCCTGGATGATCTGGTCGTACGCCGGTGCATCGCTCATCGGACCGCTCTGACCGAAGCCGGATATGGAACAGCAGACCAGCCTGGGGTTGATCTGGTCGAGTCGTTCCTGGTCGTAGCCCATCCGTGAGAGCACCCCGGCGCGGAAATTCTCCAGGAGGACATCGGCGCCGGCGAGCATCTCCTCGAAGACGTCGCGGTCGGCAGGGTCCTTGAGGTCGAGCTCCACGGACTTCTTGCCCGCGTTCTGGGCCAGGAAGGAAGCCCCGATCCCGGCACGGTTCAGTTCGGCGTCGGGGCCGAGGTTGCGGGCGAGATCGCCTTGTCCGGGTCGCTCGATCTTGATGACCTCCGCCCCGAGGAGCATGAGGTGGTAACTGCAGTACGGCCCTGCCAGGACGTTCGTCAGGTCCAGGACTCTTATGTCGTCGAGCGGTCGCACATCCATAGATGTTGTCTCCTCACGCGGCGCCGTCGGACGGCACCGCTTTTCCGGCACGGTGGTCAGCCCCGCGGACCCAGGGGGTGGTCGAATCCCTGCGACATGATCTGCGCGGCCACCTGGAGCAGGTCCTGGGCGAAATCGTCGATCGCGTCCTGGGTGATGCGTGCGCTGGGACCGCTGAGGGAGAGCGAGGCGACGACCACACCGGACGAGGTGGTGAGCGGCACCGCCACGGCGGTGAGGCCGACGTCGCGCTCGCCGTGGCTCACCGCGTATCCCTGACGCCTGGTCTGATCCGCCCACTCCCGCAGGCGCTCGACATGCGGCTTGCCGTGCGGTGAGGCCAGCGCGATCCGCTGCAGCAGCGCGTCGCTCGCGTCGGCCAGCAGCACCTTGGACGAAGCGCCCGCCCACAGCGGCAGCTCGTCGCCCACGCGCACCACGTGGCGCAGCGGCTGAGGGCTCTCCTGCTGCGCTACGCAGACACGGTGGATGTCGCGCCGGATCATCACGTTCGCCGTCTCGCCGCGCCGGTCCGCCAGCGCGCGCAGCAGCTTGATCGTCTCCTGTGGCAACTCCCAGCCCCGGTGCGCCAGATGTGCCCAGCGCCACAGGCCCGGCCCTGCCGTGTATCCCGCGTCCGTGGACCAGAGCAGTCCGTACCCCTCGAGCGTCTGCACCAGCCTGACCACGGTGGTCTTCGCCAGGCCCGTCGCCTCCACCATGGTCTTGAGTGAGACGACGGGCTGGTCCTCGGTCAGCAGCGACAGGATGTCCAGGGCCCGGCGCACACTGCGCACGCCTCCCGGTCCTTGATCGGAATCCATGGTTCCTCCTTTGTGAGGTCTGTGTTGTAGTGCCTGTCAGGGATACACCAGGCGGGCGCCAGGTTCGCCCGGTGCCACCGATTCGGTGCGAAACCTGAGAATTCAACTTCTTTCGTCCGGCCTATTGCCAAGCCCAACCGGCGCCCGTACGTTACACGCCAGTCCACAAGGCGGTCTACGGAAACCGCTAGATGGCTTGTCTGGAGAAGTGATGCTGGAAGTCATCCTCAAATCTGTCGCCGATGCGGATGTCGTCGACGCACAGCCCTTCCTGGCGGGCACTTGGTCCGGTGACGGGCCGGCCTCGGAACGAATAGGCCCCTACCTGCGGCGCGTCGTCAGCCGGGCGCCCTCCGCCCTGCCCGCCGAAATCGACCAGGCAGTCGCGAACGCCCGCCGTTACGCTCCGCAGGTCGCCACCCTCGCTCCCGCGGCGCGGGCCGAGATCCTGCAGCGCGCCTCGGTAGCCGCGCTGGCCCACCGGGACCAACTGGCCGAGCTGCTCGCTCGGGAGCTGGGGAAGCCGGTCAAGGACAGCCGCGTCGAGATCGAGCGGGTCGCCTCCACGTTCGAGGTCTGCGCGGCCGAAGCCCGGCGCATCGACGGAGAGACCCTGCCGGTCGCGGGCTGGAACACAGGTGTCGGCAACAGCGCCTTCACCTACCGGGCCCCCGCCGGAATCGCCCTGGCGATCACGCCTTTCAACGCTCCGGCGAACCTGCTGGCCCACAAGCTCGGTGCCTCGTTCGCCGCAGGCAACACCACGCTCGTGAAGGCCCCGCCGCAGGCACCCGCCATCTCGGCGGCCGTGGTGGCCCTGCTGCTGGACAGCGGTATGCCCTGTCAGGCGGTTCAGTTGCTGCATGGCGGGGGAGACGTCGGCGCCGCGCTGTGCGCGGCCACCGAGGTCGACGTCATCAGCTTCACCGGAAGCGCCGCCACCGGAGCGGCCGTCGCACGCGCCGCCGGCGCCAAGCGACTGGCCCTGGAACTCGGCGGCAACGCCGCCACCATCGTGTGCGAGGACGCCGACATCGAGGCAGCGGCCAAGACCGCGGCGCGCACCGGATACAGCAACTCCGGGCAGAGCTGCATCTCCGTCCAGCGCGTCTACGTGCACCGCAGCCGCTACGCCGACTTCCTCGAAACCTTCGCCGCCGCCGTCGACACCCTCGTTATCGGTGACCCGATGGACCCCCTGACCGACATCGGGTCCATGGTCGACGAGGACGCGGCCGAACGAGTCGTCCGTTGGTCGGCCGAAGCCAAGGAACTCGGCGCCACGGTGCTGCGAGGCGGTACGCGTGACGGAGCCACCGCGACCCCGACGATCATCGCCGGACCGCCGGCGAACGCCTCGGTCGTCGTCCACGAGGTCTTCGGCGCACTCGTCGCTGTGATGCCGTACGACGACTTCGACACCGTCATCGGTGAATGCAACGCCAGCCGCTATGGACTGCAGGCCGGCCTCTACACCCACGACATCAACCGCATCTTCACCGCCTGGCGCCGTCTGGAGGTGGGTGGCCTCATCGTCAACGGCACTTCGAACTACCGCCTGGACCACATCCCGTTCGGCGGGGTCAAGGACTCCGGGTTCGGCCGGGAGTCGCCGCGCTGGCTGATCGACGACTACACCGTCGTCAAGACCCTCATGCTCCGCGGCCTGTCCATCTGGGGCGATCGCCACGACCTCACGAAAGAGAACCAGTGACCACCGTTACCGCCGCCGAAGCTCTTGTCACCCAACTGGAGTCGTATGGCGTCGAATACGTCTTCGGCACCTGCGGGCACACCAACATCGCCCTCCTCGACGCCCTCGGCCCCAGCTCCATCCACTTCGTGATCGCCCGGCACGAACAGGCCGCCGCCCACGCCGCCGACGGCTATGCCCGCGCGTCCGGGAAGCCCGGTGTCCTGCTCACGCACGTCGGCCCGGGCATGATGAACGCGGTCACCGGCGTCGCCACGGCCGCCATGGACTCCGTCCCACTTATCGTCATCTCCGGAGACATCCCCTCCTACTACTACGGTCGTCACCCGCACCAGGAGGTCAACCTCCACGCGGACGCCGACCAGACCGCGATCTACCGGCCCTTCTGCAAGCGCGCCTGGCCCGTCCAGCGCACCGCCGATCTGCCCCGGACACTTGAGCGCGCCTTCTGGACCGCGACCTCGGGCCGCCCCGGCGCCGTGCTCGTCAACGTCCCGATGGACCTCTTCTCACGCCAGGTCGAGCCGTACGCCCCCGGATCGCACGCCATACCCGACAGTGCTCTCCCCGGACTCACCGAGGAGACCGCCCAGCGAATCGCCCGGGCCCTGGTCGACGCCGAGCGCCCCCTCATCTACTTCGGCGGCGGACTGCGCACCCCCGATGCCAAGCAGGCGCTGCTCGCGCTGGCCGACCACCTCGACATCCCGCTCGCCCACTCCCTCATGGGCAAGGGCGCCATCCCCGACCGACACCCCCTGCTGCTCGGCATGCCCGGCTTCTGGGGCCTGGACTCCACGCACGCCCATACGAAGGACGCCGACCTGGTGCTGGCTCTGGCCACGCGGTTCGCCGAGACCGACGCCAGCTCCTGGGAAGCCGCCTACACCTGGAACTTCCCGCCGAGCAAGCTCATCCAGATCGACATCGACCCGGCGGAGATCGGCCGCAACTACCCGGTGGCGATCGGCGCGGTCGCCGACGTCGGCCACTCCGTGCGCGCCATCGAGGCAGCCGTCCGCGCTCTCCAGCCGGAGCCCACCCGCCGGCCGGGACTGCGGGAAACCATCGCCACCAGCCGTGCCCAGCTCTTCGCCACCGCTGACGAGAACGGGGCCAGTGACAGCTTCCCGCTGCGCCCCCAGCGCATCCTCGCCGACCTGCGGGCAACCCTCCCCGCCGACGCCATCCTGGTGACCGACGTCGGCTGGAACAAGAACGGCGTCGCCCAGTCCTACGACCTGCCTCCCGAGGGCCGCTTCATCACCCCCGGCGGAGCCTCCACGATGGGCTTCGGCCCGGCCGCCGCAGTGGGCGTGCAGATGGCACAGCCGCAGCGCACCGTGGTCGCCCTCATCGGCGACGGCGGGATGAGCGCCCAGCTGCCGGCCGTCCCGATGGCGGTGGAGCAGGGTCTGCCGGTCATCTTCGCCGTGATGAACAACCGCGCCCACGGCACCATCTCCGACCTCCAGCGCTCCAACTACGGCCGCGGGTACGGATGCGACTTCACCGGCCCCGACGGTGAGTCCTACAGCCCCGACTTCGCCGCATACGGAAGGTCCTGCGGGGCCGACGGCTACGAGGTGTCCACCGCCGAAGAACTGGCGAAGGTACTCGCCACGGCAGTGGAGCGACGACGGCCCGCCGTCATCGACATCCCCATGGTCAACGAGCCGGTCCCCACGCCCGGCCACTGGAACATCAACGACATCTACCAGGGCAAGTTTCAGGACGAAGGATGATTCCCATGCGCGCAAGAAACCGTCACATCGTCACCGTTCCGGCCGTCGTCCTCGGCGCTCTCCTCGCCGCTTCCGCGTGCAGCGCCCCCGGTGACTCCTCCTCCGACGACGCGGACGGCAGCGGTCCCATCAAGCTCGCCGTGGTGGACGCGCAGAGCGGACAGCTCGCCTCACTGGGGGACTGGGAGGCCAAGGGTGCCAAACTCGCGGTCGAGGAATGGAACAAGAAGGGCGGCATCGACGGCCGCAAGATCGATCTGACGGTCTTCGACGATCAGGGCGACCCGACCACCGGTACCAACATCGCGCGCAAGCTGGACAGCGGGAACTACGTCGCGATGATCGGCACGGCGGAAAGCGCCGTCACCGTGGCCATGGCCCCGATTCTCAAGCAGGCGGAAATACCCAACATCACCTCCGGCCAGGCCACCGCGCTCGTCGACGTGAAGAGCCCTTTCCTCTTCCTCAATGGCCCCACCAGCACCACCTATGACGCCACACTGGCCGACTACCTGGTCAAGACCAGGAAGTTCAAGAAGATCGCGATGATCTCCAACAACGGCTCCTACGGCAAGGGTGAGCACGACGCCTTCACTGCCGCGCTCAAGGAGGCGGGCATCACCCCGGTCACCGACCAGGTCGTCACCACGGACCAGAAGGACTTCAGCGCCTCCCTCTCCCGCATCCGCCAGGCCGGACCCGATGCCGTCTTCATCGGCTCGGAGGAGGTCGAGGCCGGCCTCATCGTGAAGCAGGCCCGCGACCTGGGCATCACCGCCCCGTTCGCCGGCGCGGCCCCGCAGGGCACCCCGGTCTTCATCGACACCGCCGGTGCCGCGAACGCCGAGGGCACGATCGTCAGCTCGCCCTACCTGAGCAACGAGATCAGTGACGCCAGCCGCGCCTTCGCCACGGCCTACAAGGCCAAGTACGGCAAGGACGCCGAACTCCACGGAGCCAAGGCATACGACGGCACCAACATCGTGCTCACCGCACTGAAGAACAGCGGCGGCGCCACCGGAAAGAAGCTCGCCGACGAGATCCGGGCCACCAAGTACACCGGCCTGCTCGGCAACTTCGCCTACGACGAGACCGGCGTCGGCATCTTCAAGACCACCATCGGCATCATCAAGGACGGAAAGCTCTCCGCAGCTCAGTAACCAGCCCGTCGAGCCGAGAGCCGGGCTCCGCACCGGCACCAGGGAGCCACCATGCAAGTAACCCTGCAGACCCTCGTCGGAGGACTCAGCCTCGGAGCGATCTACGCACTGATCGCTGTCGGATTCTCCGTCGTCTACCGCACCATGGGCCTGGTCAACTTCGCCCACGCCGACGTCGCAATGATCGGCGCCTACGCCGCCTCCACGTTCTACCTCACCACGCACATGCCGTTCATCGCGGCCACGGTCATCTCCATCGTCGTCACCGGCATCATCGGTCTGGTCATCGAGCGGGTCCTGCGCCCGCTCGAGAACAAGGACTTCGACCTGATGCTGATCGGCACCATCGGCTTCGGCACCGTCCTCCAGGCAGCCGCCACCCTGATCTGGGGGACCACCGGGCGAGCCATGCCCTCGCCGATCACTTCCGGGCCCATCGACGTCATGGGCATCCGCATCCGCACGTACGACCTGATGGTCATCGCGATCACCGCGACAGCCGTGGTCCTGCTCACCCTGTTCCTCCAGCGCACCAAGCCCGGAGCCGCCATGCAGGCGGTGGCCATGGACCATGAGGCCGCCACCGCGGTCGGCATCCATGTCGGCCGGAGCAACGCCCTGGCCTTCGCGATCGGGGCCGGCCTCGCGGCCCTGGCCGGCAGCCTCGCCGGCCCCATGCTCTACGTCGACGCCACCCTGGGGGGCGCCCTCGGTGTGAAGGGGTTCGCGGCCGCCATGCTCGGAGGCTTCGGCAGCGTCCCGGGAGCAGTGGTGGGCGGCCTGGCCATCGGCGTCCTCGACTCCTACGCGGGCGACCACTTCCAGGGCTACTCGGTCCTGGTCACCTTCCTGGTCTTCACCGTAGCCATCATGATCCGCCCGACCGGAATCTTCGGCGAAAGGACGGTGAGCCGGGCATGAGCATCCTCAAATCCAAGCCGGTGCTCATCCTGCTGGGATGCGTGGCCGCCTATCTGCTGCCGTACGGCCTGAACAGCTACTCGATGCACGTCGTGGACATCGCGATCATCTTCGCGTTGCTCGCCATCGGCATGGGTCTCGTCATGGGCGTCGCGGGCCAGATCAACCTGGCGCAGGTCGCCTTCTTCGGTGTCGGCGCGTACACGACGGCCATCCTCACCACCCACTCCGGCTTCGGCTTCTGGACCGCGGCGATCGTCGGGCTGGCGGCCACCGTCCTGGTAGGACTGCTCGTCGGGCTGCCGGCGTTGCGGATGCAGTCCCACTACCTCGGCATCGTCACGCTCGGCCTGGCGCTGGGATTCGTCAACTGGATCACCAACGCGGAAATCACCGGGGGAGCGGACGGCATCTCGGGTATACCGGTGCCGCCGTTCTTCGGGGTGGATCTCGCCGACGAGTACCTCTACTACTACCTGGAGATCGTGGTCTTCGGGCTCGCCCTCGCGTTCGGCACCTTCGTCGTACGGACCCGGCTCGGGCGCAGGCTCCGCGCCATGCGGGACGACGCCCTTGCCGCCGGCGCGATGGGCGCGGAGATCCCGCTGCTGCGGATGACCGCGTTCATGCTCGCCAGCGTGTACGGAGGTGCGGCGGGCATCCTGTACGCCGGTCTCATCCGGTACGTCGCCCCCGAGACCTTCAGCCTCAGCAACATGTTCCTGCTGCTGGCCATGGTCATCATCGGAGGCCGCCGCAGCCTCGTCGGCTGTGTCGTCGGCGCGGTCGGTCTCGTACTGATCCGTGAGGCACTCGTCGACTTCGCCGTCTACGCGCAGCTCGGCTACGGAATCGTCGTCGTCCTCATGGTGGTCTTCGCCCCCACCGGCCTTGCCGGCATCCCGGAACGTATCCGGCAGGCCATCAACCGGCGCAAGAAGACCGAGGACGTACGGGCCGCCGAGCTGGGTCCCTACCTGCCCGACGCGGACTCCACTGATCAGTTGCCCGACAGGGAGGCCGACAGTGGGCCGGCGCTGGAGATCAGCCACCTCACCAAGCGGTTCGGGGCTCTGGCGGCGCTCGACGACGTCAACCTCACCGTGCATCACGGCGAGATCCGGGGCATCGTCGGCCCGAACGGGTCCGGCAAGACGACCCTGTTCAACGTCATCAGCGGCCTCTACCGGCCCACCCAGGGCCGCGTGGTGGCGTCCGGCCGCGACATCAGCCGGGCCCGGCCCTACCTGCTCTCCCTTTGGGGAATGGCGCGGACGTTCCAGAACCTGCGCCTGTTCTCGCAGATGACCGTCCGCGAGAACATCCTCGTCGTCCTCGACCGCTCCCGCACCACAGCGGCCTGGCAGTACGCCGTGTGGCCCGTCGGCGTCCTGTCCACCGAACGCCGCCTGCAGGCCGAGGCGGACCGCATCCTGAAGGCATACGGGCTCACCGCCTTCGCGGACGCGCATCCGCAGTCCCTCCCGTACGGCATCCAGCGGCGGATCGAGATCGCGAGGGCCATGGCGGGAAGGCCCCGCCTGCTTCTCCTGGATGAGCCGGCGGCCGGTCTCAACGGTGAGGAGGTCGGCCAGCTCTCGGCGATCGTCCGTTCCATCCGCGACCAGGGCATCACCGTCGTTCTCATCGAACACAACATGGGACTGGTCATGTCGCTCTGCGAACGGATCACCGTTCTGGCGGCCGGCACGGTCATCGCAGAGGGGACACCCGCCGAAGTGGCGGCGACCCCCGAGGTCATCGAGGCGTACCTCGGCGACTCGGCACCCGTCGACATCCCCGTTCCCGCCGTACAGGAGATACCGCGATGACCACGAAAACCGACGGGCCCACCGCGCCGAAAACGGGCACCGACCACCTCGTCGTGACCGACCTGACCGTCCACTACGGCGGCGTCTGCGCGGTGAGGTCGGTAGCGCTGAGCGTCGCGCCCGGTGAGTCGATGGGCATCATCGGCTCCAACGGCGCCGGCAAGACGTCCACGCTCAAGGCGCTCATGGGGCACATCCCGCGCACGAGCGGCCGGATCACCCTCGGAGACACCGACCTCAGCACAGTACGAGCCCGTGACATGGTCCGTCACGGCGTGGGTTACGTGCCCGAGGGCCGCCATGTGTTCTCCGGGCTCTCCGTCGAGAAGAACCTGCTGCTCGGCGCGTACCACCTGTCGTGGAAGGGCGAAACCCGGGACACCCTGGCCCACGTGTACGACCTCTTCCCCATCCTGAGGGACTTCCGGAGCCGGGCCGCCGGAGATCTGTCCGGCGGCCAGCAGCAGATGCTGGCCATCGGCAGGGCCCTCATGTCCAGGCCCAGGCTTCTGCTGCTCGACGAACCCTCGATGGGCCTCTCACCGAAACTCATCGAGAACGTCCTGGAGATCCTCGTACGACTGCGTGGCGAGGGGCTCGGGCTGCTCCTGGTCGAGCAGAACGCCAAACTGACGTTCGGGGTGACCAGCCACTGCCTCGTCATGGAGAACGGCTCCGTCGCCATGTCGGGCACGTCCGAGGAACTCGCCCACGACGAACGGGTCCGTCAGATCTACCTCGGGCTGTAAGTGGCCCCGGTCCGGGGCGCCCGCGCCGGGTTCACGTGCCGGTATCCGGCCACCCGCCACGCACTTGGCACGCGCGCCGGACCCGGCTCACCTCCGTTCGCGCGGAGGTGAGCCGTCGTGGGGTGGAGCTCGCGCCCCGGGCGAGGCAGGAGACCGGGGCGCCGTGGAAGCCGCAGGCATCGGCTACGGGTTGCACCAGGGGCACCGCGAGCGCGCCCGGCACGCTGGACACACTTTCATCAGGCTTCCTTCACATGATGGTTACAAGGTTCGGTATGCTCCAGCACGCTCTATCCGCACCATCCAGGGGGGAATCCTCATGCACGCCCGTCATGCCATAGCCACCACCGCGGCTGCCGCCTCGGTCATCGCGCTCGGCCTCGCAACTGCCGCTCCCGCACAGGCTGCCGAGTATTCATCGGCCCTGAAGATCAGGGGCGTGCAGTACGACGCCCCGGGCAAGGACTCCAACAAGTGCTCGGGTGGCAACACCAAGAACGAGTACCTGACCATCAAGAACTACTCGCGCACGCTGACCGTCAACCTCAAGGGTTACGTCGTCAGGGACGCCGCCGGCAACAGGTTCACCTTCAAGGCGGCCCACTACCTGCAGCCCGGCGACTACGTCAGCCTGCGCGGTGCGCGCGGCACCGATTCGGACGCCAAGAACGTCGTCTACCGCCAGAACTGCAACTTCATCTGGAACAACGACAAGGACACCATCTACCTGTACAAGCCCACCGGTGCCCGCGCCGATGTCCACGCGTATACCAAGAAGGCCAACGACCGCGACGGCAACGGCTACATCACCTACCACGGCTGAGCGAACCGGTATCCGCTGAGTCGCTCCGGGCCCGGGTGGCAGGACCGTCGCGGGACCCTCGCCATGGCCCTTCAGGCCGCGTCCGCCCGGAAGGCGATCATGGCCGTGTCGTCGCGGTGGTCGGAGAGGTCCTGCAGTTGCTGGAGCAGGTCCGTGAGGGCGAGACGCCGATGACGGTGTGCTGCCTCGACCAGGTGCCGCTGTCCTTGGGCGAGGGTGGCGGTGGGTCTTTCGATGAGGCCGTCGGTGTAGAGGAGGAGCGTGTCACCCGGTGCCAGGGCGTGGTGGAGTGTGGTGCGTACGGCTCCCGGAATCACACAGAGGGGTGGGTCGGCTTCGGGGCCGGCGAGGTAGCGCGGAGCGCCGTGGGCCGGGATCAGCAACGGCGGCGGATGACCGGCGTTGGACCACGACAACCGCCAGGTGCCGTCCGGCTGCCGCGTCAGGTGGGCGTGTACGACGGTGGTGAAGGGGGCGGCCTCCAGCCCGTCGGCCACGGCGTCGAGTTGCTCGAGAACGTCGCAGGGCGAGGCGCTGAGACCGCAGTTGTACGCCAGGGCGCGCAGCATGCTGCGCATCTGGCCCATCGCGGTGGCGGCGGTGAGGTCATGGCCCGCGACGTCGCCGATGTCGAGCACGAGGGTGTGGTCGGGGAGGGCGAAGGCGTCGTACCAGTCGCCACCGATCTCCCGCGTGCTGCTGGCCGGCTGGTAGCGGGCGGCCAGGGTCGCACCGGGTACGGCCGGCGGCCGGGTGAGGTGGGTGCGCTGCAGGCGCAGGGCGGTTCGGCGGTCCCGGCCGTGCTCGAGGACCGTACGGATGGGCTGCTGGGCGTGGTGGACGACCTCGCGGAGCAGTTCGGTGTCCGCCGCACCCGGTGCCGGGCTGTCACCGCAGGTCGCTGTCGCGGCATAGCCGAGGACGGTGTCCCCGACGGTCAGGGGGATGAGCGTCATGCTGGTGGCTCCGGCGGCCCTGAGCCAGCGCTCGGTGACGGGAGGGACGAAGCCGGACGGTACGTTCCCGTCGGCCGTGAGGGAAAAGGTCTGCGGCTCGCCTCCTTCCAGGATGTGGCGCACGGCTGGGGACACGGCGACGCTCTGGCCCAGCAGGGCCGGCGGAGCGGGCAGCCCCGGGCGTGAGGCCGTGGCGATCCGGGCGGCATACAGGGGCACATGAGCGGGAACCGGCCACTCCTCGTGGGTGAGCGTCAGGATCAGGCACGCGTCCGTGAGTTCCGGAACGAGAGCGTCCACCACGGTCGCGAACGCCTGCGGGAGCCCGGTCTGTGAGCTGTCGGCGATCTGCGCCAGCAGGCGCTCGCGCAGTTGGACACGCCAGGAGTCCTCGATGTCGGCTGTCGCCGCGATCCACTCCGCGACCTGGCCGGCGCGGACGACCGGGACGGCTCGGGTGAACATGTGCCGGTGCTCACCCCGAGGCGTCCGGACACGGAAGGTGAACTCGAAGATGCGGGGAGGGTCCGCGGCGGCCGCTGTCAGCCACGCTTCCCGGAGCGGTTCGCGGTCGCGGGGGTGGATATGCGCGAACCAGTGGTCGTCCGCCCGCGTCCGCCACGGAATGCCGGTCATCGCTTCCCAGCCGGGCACGAGTTCGTTCATGGTCCCGTCCGGTCGCATCACCCACACCATCTGCGATACGGCGGTGGCCAGCGCCTCGTACCGCTGGAGTGTGTCCGTCTCCGCGGTTGTGTCCATGGCGATGGCGAGGATGCCGTCGCCGGTCCGTGTGGCGACCGGTGTGCAGGAGTACACGAAGTGGCGGGCCTGAGCGGCGGCGCCGGGATCTGTCTCACGTGCCCCTGTCACCTGTCGCGGCCGTCCACTCCGACGGACGTCCTCCAGTGCGGACAGGAAACCTCCGGCATCGGGGTCCGGAAAGGCCTCGCGGGCGGGGAGGCCGATGGTGCGCGGACCGAACAGAGTGGTGAAGGCGGCGTTGGCGTACAGCAGGCGGTGCTCCGGCCCCGCCAGCAGCGCGACCGCGGCCACCGCGTCGTCGAAGACGCGTGGATCGGGGAAGGGCGTTGAGCTCACCGAGGGAACGCCCCGGCCGCATCGCCGTAAGGAAGCCGCACAGATGCGGCACCATGCCACGTCTCAGGCATCCGGACACCTCTCGGTCGCACGTCCCATGCTCACTATCGCGTCAGCTCATCCATTCCGACATGCGAGGCACGCGCAGGGGTGACATCCGGTCCGCGGGGCTGTCGGCCCCCGTCGAGATGAGACAGGGCCTGTCGGCAGGCATGGACCATCGACGAAGCCATCACCTGGTTTCCCGACCTCAAAGTGCTCCAGTGTGCAGAGGTGATCGCCTGAACCGCTGCTGGACGCTGCGCCACATGATCCGCGGCGAACCGGGCGGCGCCCACCGCCCCGCGGGCCGGACCGAGGCTTCAGCGTGGTCATGGGGCCACTGTCGGCGTGGCACTCGATCCGAGTCCACCGGTAAACCGACGCCTGATGCCGACAGCCCGCCAACCTTCGCCGGCGCCCGCCGAGGCAGCTCCCACGAGTACGGCTACTCCTGGCTCAGCGTTCTGGCTGCCACCGAGACCAAGCCCTCGGGCATGGCGATCCACGACCTGGGCCTGGCCGGGATGATTCCCCGCGGCCCGGGCACCAGCCGCATCTACCTGCAGTGCGCGGCCGACGACACACCCGGAACGGTGGCCGGACGAGCGTATCTGGAGCGCACTGGAGGCCCGCTTCGGTACCCCGCCCTCGCGTGGCGGGATCCTGTCCAGGCGGATCGTTCCGCTGCGCAGCGTGGTGTCGACCCCATGAGCTACGGCAGGCTGTACCTCCTGGGAGACGCCGCGCACATCGTGCCGCCGATGAGCGCCAAGGGCATACACCTCGCTCTGCACGACGCCGAGGTCTTCGCCCGCGCGGTGATCCGGCAGGCCAAGGAGGGAGATTCCAGCCTCCTCGGCAGCTACTCGCAGACCTGCCTGCCGCACGTCTGGAACTACCAGGCGTTCGCGACGCGGATCACCGGCATCATGCACAACGCCGGATTCACCGGCTACGAAGGCGAGTTCAAGAAGAAGATCGCGCGCGCCGAGCTCCAGCGCCAGTTCGCCTCCGAGTCGGCGAACAAGCTGTTCAGCGAACTGACCGCCGGTACCAACTTGGAGCCCGCGGACGCGGCGGCCTTCGCCCGGGCCCGGGCCCGCACCTGCCAGGACCGAGCGGCGGACGACCACCCTCGCCGGTCCTGGGGACGGGCCCGGGTTTGCACATATGGAACCCGGAGCCCTCACGTAGCGATCACCGGATGGCCGACGTCGGCGCGACACCCGAGGCGACCTGCCGGAAAGATGGAGCCGAGTACAGAGGTGCTCGGTCAGTAGGCCGGGGCTGCGGTCGCTGGGCCCTTGCAGGGCGCCGGGCGCCAGCCATGGCGCGTTCAGAACGCGTATCGAATATGTGGTGCCGACGGCCCCGCGGGCTTTGCATCCGATCTGGTGATTCGTGACGACACAAATGCCAGGCGGTACCCGGTATGGCTAAACCGACACTATGCCAAAATACTATTACCTCATCTGTCTGGGTCGCGACAGATCGGCACCGCGGAGGCTTTGGTGGGAACGCTGAACAGGATCGAACAGCGTTTCGAGTCGCTCGTCAACGGCACGTTCGCCAGGATATTCAAATCTGCAGTACAGCCCCTGGAGTTCGTCGGGGCGCTCCGGCGCGAGTGTGACGTGAACGCCAGGATCTGGGGTCGGGATCACACCATCGTGCCCAACGGCTTCATCGTCGAGCTCAGTCCGGACGATCACGAAATGCACAGCGGGTGCTTGGTCATGCTCGGCGAGGAACTCGTCCAGAAGGTGCGCGAGTACGCCGATGAGCAGGGCTACGCGTTCGTGGGCCCCCTGAAGGTCCAGTTGCAGCGGTCGGAGAACCTGAAGGCCGGGCAGTACCGCGTGCGCAGCCGACTCGAAGCTCTGCCCGAGGTCCAGCGCGCGCTGGAAGTCGACCAGCGCCCGACTCGCCGCCATAAGCAGGTCCTCACGGTCAAGCAGTTCATAGCGATGGAGCTGACGTTCGGCGTGAACGGCAGACTGGCACGAGCGAACAACCCGAGCCCCCTTACCGCAGCGCCGAGGCCACCTCATCTCCCTGGGGCCGTGAAGAGCCACGCAGGGGTTGCCGCCTTCCCTCGGTCGGGCGGGCACGTACGTGCCCGCCCCGTCGGACAAGGCAGGCGTCCCGCGCTTGCCCCAGCGGCAGGCGGGGCCGACCGCCGGCAACTCGGCAGCTCGCCCCAGCCACAGGTCCTGACCGCGGCGCAAGCGCCGGCAGCTCTGGTGCCGGCCGGCGATTTCCGCCGGGCAGAGGCGACAAGCCAGGGATTCGACAGGCAGGCTCCGCCGCCAGGCGCAGAGCACCACCGTGGCCATGCCGACGGCGCTCCGCCCAACCGGCCCCCCAACTCTTCGAAAGGACTCATCGTGACGAACGATCGCGACATCTCCGTCGACGGCGAGCCACAGGCCGACGCACCTGTGGAATCCGTGACCGGCACGCAGATGGCGAACGGGACTGTTCCGCAGGGCGGCCGGGTGGATATCCATCAGGCGGAACCAGGGGACGGCGGGCGGGAGAACCGCACCCCGGTACCCGCAATGGACGAACTCGGGGCCGAGCCACCGGCAGCTCCCTACGCGAGAGGTGCGCTGCTGTCCCCCGGCAGCGGTGGAGTCCCGTCCCACTTCCGGTCGCCGGCCCACCACGGTGCGGCACCCTGGCCGACTCCGGACCGGGGTGGCCGGAGCGGCGCACTGGGGCACAGCGCTGCTGTCGACCTCTCCTCCGACCGCCTGCTGCGCGGTCGGGCCAACGAACGTACCGGACTCAGCCGACTGCGCATCAGCGGCCGTGCCGCTGAGCGGGAGCGCCTGCAGAAGTTGGCCATCCTCCGCACGCCGGTGACGCAATGCCACAGGATCGCGGTCATCAGCCTCAAGGGCGGCGTCGGCAAGACGACCACCACGACCGCTCTCGGCGCGACTCTTGCCACGGAACGTCAGGACCGGGTCGTCGCGATCGACGCCAATCCGGACGCGGGCACCCTCAGCCGCCGCGTGCGTCGTGAGACGAATGCGACCATCCGCGACCTGGTGGCCGAGATCCCGACCCTCACCAACTACATGGCGGTTCGGCGCTTCACCTCCCAGTCCGCGAGCGGTCTCGAGATCCTCGCCAACGAAGCGGATCCCGCTCTGTCGATGGCCTTCAACGACGAGGACTACCGACAGGTGGTCGGCTGCCTGGGACAGCACTACCCGATCGTGCTCACCGACTCCGGAACCGGCCTGCTGCACAGCGCGATGAGGGGGATCCTGGCTCTCGCCGACCAGCTGATCGTCGTAGCCACACCCAGCGTGGACGGCGCGACCAGCGCCAGCACCACCCTGGACTGGCTCAACGCGCACCACTACGAGGACCTCGTCCAGCGGAGCATCACCGTGGTGTCCGAGGCTCGCAGGAAGAGCAAGGCGGTGAAAGTGAACGAAGTGGTGGACCACTTCCGCGCCCGCTGCCGCGGCGTGGTGGTGGTTCCGTACGACGAGCACCTTGCCGAAGGCTCGGAGGTCGGCCTTGAGCAGATGAAGCCACGGACCCGCGAGGCCTACTTCAACCTGGCGACACTCGTGGCCGCGGACTTCCCTCGCACACAGCCCGAGGCCATGCGTTATGCCGCCTCCTACCCCCATTCGGGATACAACGCGGCCAGCATGTTTGCCACCCCCGCGTGGAGTTGAGCCGTCACCGGAGCGGATCCGACGGCGAACATCGAACAGTGCCCCGGCTCACAGCCGGGGCACTGTCGCGTCCGGGAACGCCCGCCGGCGACTGCCCGCAGCGCCGGCGGCGATTGTCGCTGTACGGGAAATGGTGTCCGGGGCAGTATGGGGACAGGGGTGCCGCCGTGTCACCGGTCCGCCTTCGAAAGGATTTCCTAAGCCGGGCCTCATCCACCGTTGACAGAGCGCAGTATGCCGCCGACGTCAGCCGAAGACTGTCGTGACGGGACCGAGGGTGAGCGGGGGGAGATGCCCATGGGCGTTTACGTGTCGATCAGAGGGTGGCTGGAGTGCGACGAGACACAGCTCGCCGCTGTCCGGCAGATCATTTCCTCGCACGAAGACGGCCACTACGCCAACGGATGGGGATTTCCCCGGCGGCACGTCAACTGGACCCACTACCTCTTCTACGGCGCCGACATCCGTGAGCAGGCCCTGGACTGGTTCGCCGGCCAGATCAGGGAGATCGCCCGGATCCCGCCCTCCGACGAAGACGGAGACCTTGTCCGAGGACTGTTCCTTGTCGGCCACGAAGTCGACGGTGCGGCCGAATGGCAGGTCCGCGACGGCCAACTCTTCATCGCCCCGGCCGACACCAGACACCGCTACCTCGACGAATAGCCCGGCGCGCTGCCCCACGCCGATGGCGCAGTGTCGCCCGCGCGCTCCCGCACGTCTCACTCATACGGTTGTCCAGTCGTACTGGCTTCGCCCGGAGAGAGGTGGCATGAGTCCGCACCGCCGTGTGACGGGGCTGCTCCAGCCCGACGTCACGGAATCGGAGACCATCCCGTCGTTGCCGCCCTGGGTGCGGTGGATGCCGCTGGTGCTGACAGGAGCGGCCCTCGCCGTCGACCTGCCCACACCGGGCGCGTGGAGCGGCGACGTGCTGCTGGCCCTCAGCGCGATGACGGCCGCCTGCGTCTACCCGACGGCCCTGGTGGTGCTCATGGCGGTCCTGAACAGCGCCGCGGGCCTGCTGCTCCTGCTGGCCACGCATGTGCAGGCCGAGGGCGGCCATGCGGTGATCGACTACTTCGCCCTGCTCGTCCTGGCCTGGGCGTCGATCCCGCTGTGCCGGCTGCGCCTGTCCCTGTACCGGCGGCTCCAGGGCGCCCAGCAGGCCGCGGAGTACGCACAGCGCGCCGTGCTGCCACCGGTACGGTCATGGCTGGGCCGCATCTGGATCGCGGTGCGCTACGAGGCGGCGTCGCACGCGGCGGCCGTGGGCGGCGACCTCTACGCCGCCGAATCCACCCCGTACGGCGTACGCCTGCTCATCGGTGACGTGCGCGGCAAGGGTCCCGACGCGATCCCGGCGGTGGCGGCCCTGGTCGGCAGCTTCCGTGAGGCGGCGCACCACACGGAGACGCTGCCGCTGCTCGCCCGGCATCTCGACGAGGCGGTCGCCCGGCACATCGGCGACCTGGCCTCCGTACGCGGCGGGGGCGGCTCCCCGGACGAGCAGTTCATCACCGCGGCCGTCGCCGAGATCCCGCCGGGCGGCGGCGAGGTACGTCTCCTGAGCAGGGGCCACTGCCCCGCCTATCTGGCGACCGGGGAGGGCGTGCGGACGTGGGAGCCGGCCGACCCGGGGCTGCCGCTCGGCCTCGGCGATCTGGACATGGGGCCGTGGGAGTACGAGACGCGGTCCTTCGCCCCCGGGGACCTGCTGCTCCTGTGTACGGACGGTCTGCTGGAGGCCCGCGACGCGGACGGCGTCTTCTTCTCTCCGGAGCACGGGCTGAGGGCGTCCTGGCGGCAAGGCCCGCCGACCGTGGTGGAGACGCTGGCCGACCTCGTGCACCGGCACGCCGGCGGGGTCCTCGCCGACGACCTGGCACTGCTCGCCGCGACCGTGTCACCAACAGGCCCGCTCCCGTCTGTCGGCACGGTCGCGGGCGGGGCAGCGGTGTAGGCGGTGCGCACCCCGCCGGCGCGGGACCGCGGCGATGATCCAGATGCGGTCCCGAGGATCCGGCCCAAGGATCGAAGTGCGGCGGTACGGTTCGCGTCCTTGGATCATGTCCTTATGACCCGGCGCGCCGGAGCCTCGACGAGGAGGTGCGTATGCCACGGCCTTTGTGGACGGGGGCGATCAGCTTCGGGCTGGTCACGATCCCCATCAAGATCATCAGTGCGACCGAGGATCACTCGATCCACTTTCGCCAGGTGCATCTGGAGGACATGGGCAGGGTCCGCACGCGCAAGATCTGCTCGATCGACGGCGAGGCAGTGTCGCAGGACGAGATCGGCAAGGGCTACGAGGTCTCCAAGGACGAGGTCGTCACCGTCACCGATCAGGAGCTCGACGCGATGCCGCTCCCGACCGCGAAAGCGATCGAGATCGTCGCCTTCGTCGACGCGGACACCATCGACCCGGTCAGGATCGGCGACAGCTACTACCTCGGAGTCGACGGCGACGTCGCCAAGAAGCCGTACACCTTGCTCCGCAAGGCGCTGGAACGCTCCGACAAGGTCGCCATCGCCAAGTTCGCCTGGCACGGCCGGGAACGGCTCGGCGTGCTCCGGGTCCGCGAGAGCGCCATCGTGCTGCATTCGATGCACTGGCCCGACGAGATCCGTAGTCCGGAATCCCTCGCGCCGAAGGACGTCGACCTGGACGACGACGAGATCGACCGGGCCGTCCAGCTCACCGACACCATGGTCACCGACGACATCTCCCAGTTCCGGGACCACTACCGCGACGCGCTGGAAGAGCTCATCGAGGCCAAGGCGGAGGACAAGGTCCTCCCCGAACCGGCTGAGGACGGGAAGCAGGAATCCGGGAAGGTGATGGACCTGATGGCCGCCCTGAACGCCTCGGTCCAGGCGGCGAAGGAAGGCCGCGGCGAACACGGCGGGGATGCCACGGTGCACGAGATACAGCCCGGCAAGAAGGCGGCGAAGAAGGCACCCGTGAAGAAGGCACCCGCGAAGAAGAGCCCCGCCAGGAAGACCGCGGCGAAGAAGCGCAGCGCGTCCTGAAGAGGTGACGGCTCCTCAGCCTGTGACCGTGGCGAGTGCGATGGCGGTGACAAGCGTCGCTGCCAGCGCGTAGACCGCCAGCGTCAGAAGGCGCATGCGCCGCTCGCTGCCGGCCCGCGTGGACAGGGCGCTGGGCAGCGTCGCGGACGCTCCGTCAGCGACAAGCCTGGTCAACGTGCTGGGCATCGCATCGGAGCCCGTGTCGTCGAGCCCTGGCACCCGTTGAGCGAGAGCGGAGCGTGCCTGCAGCAGTCGGCTTTCGGCGGCCGGAGGGCTTGCTTCCGTCTCGGCGGCTGCCTGAGCGATGCTGAGTCCGAGGCCGTCGCAGAGAAGGGCGATACGGCGGTGCGCCGCGGGCAGTGCGAGCAGGGCCCCGAGGAGCGGGTCGTCCGGAGCGGGTTCGGAGCGTCGGGCCGCGGGCCGCAAGCGGTGCCAGGGCGACAGTGCGTACTCGTATGCCTGAGCGCGCACCCATCCGACGGGGTCGGCGTCGCAGGCGACCTCCGGCCAGTGGTCCCAGGCGCGGTGGAAGGCGTACTCGACGGCTTCGAAGGCGAATCCGCGGTCTCCGGTGAGCAGGCGGATCTGGTGAACGAGCCCTGGCGCGGCGTGCAGGTACAGACCGTCGAAGGCGTCCTCGGGGGTGGTGGCCGACCGGAATGGAGGCCGGTGCGAGGCAGGCTCGAATGGATTTTCTGTAAGTCCGCCGACTCCGTCCGGCGTGCCTTCTCGTTTTTCCGAAGGCGGGACAGGGAGGGCGGGGCGATGCGCCGTGTCGTGACTCATGGCTGTGCGGGGGTACTCCAGACAGAGGTACGCAAGCGGGACAGAGGTACGCATGCGTGCATGTTGATGATGCAGGAAGCTTTTTCCTCACACGATACAGACACGCCCGCTCGCGATATCGCTCCCACGTCGGCGACCGCCTCGATCGTATGAGGTCACCGCCGAGCCACTCGATTGCCCGCACGAATGTCGGGATCCCCTCCGGGTGGCGACGATGGCCGTACAGACCATCAAGGAGAAATGGGCGGCACATGGTTCAGGGGTTTTCCAGGGAGCCGGGGACCCATGGTCCACTGACCGAAGTCGCGCCGGAGGGGATCCGTAAGATCACCCGCTGGGCTGCCGCTATCGCGCTGGGCGGATTCCTGTTCGGTTTCGACACGGGTGTGGTATCCGGCGCATTGCTGTACCTCAAGAAGGACTTCGGTCTCAACTCCTTCCAGCAGGGAAGCGTCGTCAGTGTTCTGCTCATCGGGGCCGTTTTCGGTGCCGCGTCGGCCGGCCGGCTGGCCGACAGACTCGGCAGGCGCAAGGCCCTGGGCCTGATCGGGCTCGTGTTCATCGTCGGAACGGTGATCGCGGCCACAGCGCCCGGCTACGCGGTGCTCATGGTGGGCCGCATCATCCTCGGCCTCTCCGTCGGTGCCGCATCCGCGACGGTGCCGGTGTATCTCTCGGAGATCTCACCGACGAAGGTCCGGGGCCGCCTGCTGACCATGAATCAGCTGATGATCACGGTGGGCATCCTCGTCGCCTATCTCGTCAATCTCCTCTTCGCGAGCAGCGAAGCGTGGCGTGCGATGTTCGCAGTGGGCGTCATTCCGGCCGTGCTCATGGTCGCGGCGACGCTGTGGTTCCTGCCCGAGTCCCCGCAGTGGCTCATCGCCCATGGACAGCAGGACGTGGCGCGCCGGGCAATCGCCGCGCTGACCGACGACGCGACGGCGAACGAGCTGATCCAGCGGGCCCAGCAGCGCATCGCCGCCGACAGCGAGACGCAGAAGCGGAACAAGCAGACAGGCGTGCGGGGCCCCAAGCCCTTGTTGGCGCGGGCTGTCCGGCCAGCTCTCGTCGTCGGGCTCACACTCGCCGCGGTGCAGCAGTTCGCCGGTATCAACACGATCATCTACTACGCGCCGACCATCATTCAGCAGACCGGTCTCAACGCGTCGAACTCCATCTTCTACTCCGTGTTCATCGGTGCGATCAACCTGGTCATGACGCTCGTGGCGATCCGGCTCGTCGACCGGGTGGGACGGCGGCCCCTGGTCCTCGTCTCACTCGGGCTCATGGCGGTCTCGATCTTCATGCTCGGGCTGGCCTTCATCGTGGGCATGAACTCGACGCTGACCCTGCTGTTCATGGTGATCTACATCGCGGCCTTCGCGGGCGGCCTCGGCCCGGTGTTCTGGACGCTGATCGGGGAACTCTTCCCTCCATCGGTCCGGGCCGAAGGATCGAGCGTGTCCACCGCCGTCAACTGGGTGTCCAACTTCGTCGTCAGTCTCGCCTTCCTGCCACTGGCAGGAGTCATCGGCCAGGGCGAGACGTTCTGGATCTTCGCCGGGATCTGTGTGCTCGCGTTCTGGTTCGTCAGCCGCTACCTCCCCGAGACGCAGGGCCGTGACCCCCAGCAGATCCAGGAGGCCCTGCGGTCCCGGTTCGGGCACTCGTCCGAGCCGCGATCGACGAAGACCGCCTGACAGGACACGGGAACCCGGACGCCGGCGACCCGCCGGTGGTGCTTCCTCGAGAAAGGACGTTGCGATGAGTGACACCCCGCTCGGCGCTCCCGAGCTGGAACGCTCCGATTGCCTGGTGCTCTTCGGGATCACCGGGGATCTTGCCAAGAAGATGCTGCTCCCGGCGCTCTACCGGCTCACCGAATCCGGCAAGCTGACCGTGCCGGTCATCGGGGTGGCCGCCTCGGACTGGGACGACGACGCCCTGCGCAAGCACGCGCGTGAGGCCGTGCTCGCCACCGGAACGGACATCGACGAGACGGTCTTCTCCCGGTTCGAGGCCGGTCTGTCCATCGTCACCGGAGACTTCGCCGACGACTCCACCTTCGCCCGGCTGCGCGACGCCGTGGCCGGATTCGGCTTCGTGACGCACTACCTGGCGATCCCGCCGACGCTGTTCACCAAGGTGGCCGCCTCGCTGGCCACGGCCGGACTGAACGGCAACGCCCGGCTGGTGGTGGAGAAGCCCTTCGGACACGACCGTGACTCCGCACTGAAGCTCCAGGACGAGCTGAGCGCTCATTTCGACGACAACCACCTGCTGCGCGTCGACCACTTCCTGGGCAACCGGGCGGTCGAGAGCCTGATGGTCTCCCGGTTCGCCAACACCCTGCTGGCGCCGATCTGGCACCGCACCTATGTGGACAACGTCCAGATCACTCTCGCCGAGGACTTCGACGTCGCCGACCGGGGCTCCTTCTACGACGGGGTGGGCTGCCTGCGCGACGTGGTCCAGAACCATATGCTCCAGGTCCTGGCCTTCCTGACGATGGATCCGCCGAGCGCCGGGAACGCGCGTGCGCAGGGGCTGGAGAAGTGGCGGGTGCTGCACGCGACCCGCACGATGGATCCCGCCGACACGGTCCGCGGACAGTACGAAGGCTATCGGGACGTCGAAGGGGTCGCACCGGACTCCACCACCGAGACGTACTTCGCGACCCGCATGTTCGTCGACAACTGGCGCTGGTCGGGCGTGCCCTTCTACCTCCGCAGCGGGAAGTCCCTGGCCGTCACCGCCACCGAGGTCGTCGTCGAACTGCGCAGGCCGCCACTGGATCTCTTCGGCGACGACGGCACCCAGGCGCCGGCCAACCTCATCCGCTTCCGCATCGACGGCGACACGGGGATCAGGGCGGATCTGGTCGTGAGCGAGCCGACGGAAGGCACGGGGCCGAGGTCCGTCCCCATGGGCGTCGACTTCGCCAAGGTCATGGGGCGGCAGGAACTCCCGTACGAGAACATCCTTCACGGGGCCGTCGAAGGCGACCCCGAGTGCTTCGCGTTCTTCCCCGCGATCCTGGAGTGCTGGCGCATCGTGGACCCGGTACTCGACACCGCCGAACCGCCGGTGCCCTATGCGCCGGGAACCTGGGGCCCGGAAGCCGCCGGCCGGCTCCCGGGGCTGCGGAGCTGGCACGAGTTGGGCCCCCGTCTGTTCGACGGCGACTAGCGCGAGGGATGAACCTCGCGCGTCACGGCGAACCGAAGAGGACGATGCACGAGGTCCGGCTGCGTGTGACGGACAACCTGTGGCCCGTGCTCCAGGAGGCCGCGGCGGCCGCGCTGTCCTGGTGGATCGCCAGGCAGGTCTTCGACCACCATGTCCCTCTCTTCGCGCCGATCGCCACCCTCGTCGCGCTCAACACGCCCGTCGGCGGACGCGGCACCAACGCGGTGAGGGTTGTGTCGGGGGTGATCGCCGGTGTCGTCGTCGGGCAGCTGGCCTTCCGCTTCCTGGGCCACGGTGCGCCGTCCGTCGGCGTGGCCGTCCTGTGTGCGCTCCTGGTCGCCCTCCTCATCGACGGGCAGCGCATCACCATGGCCCAGGCAGCGGTGGGGGCGGTGATCTCCGTCGCGGCCGGACAGCAGGCGGGCGTCGTCCGGGTGGAGGACGCGCTGCTCGGAGCCGGAGTGGCGCTCGTGTTCAGCCAGCTCCTCTTTCCCCCGCACCCGCTCGCCCTGCTGAGACGGGCCGAGACCGCCACCTTGCAGGGACTGAGCCGGGCGCTCGAACTGACGGCGCGGGCACTGGAGGCGTCGGCCGACGAGCGGAGTGCTCGGCCGTGGGAGGAGCTACGGCCCGTCTACACCTTGCTGAACGATCTCGGCAGGACGCGGGACGACACCATCGCCGTGGCCCGGCGCACCCCCCATTGGCGGGGGCGGCAGGAGCCCATCCACCAGGAGATCGCCTCCACGCGCGACCTGGACCTGCTCGGCAACAGCTGCCTGACACTCATCCGCGGCGCCTCGGCCCTCGATACGGGACACGGACAGGCCTTCGCCCACACGGTGAGGGACCTGGCCGGAGTCCTGGGAACGCTGGCGGCCGCCCCCGGAAGCCATGCGGTACGCCGCCACGCGACCGGCCGGGCGCTCGGTGTCGTCCGGGGCAGCCCGGAGGCCGGTCCGCCTCTTCCGGTCGCGGTGTGGGAAAGCGTCCGGCTGGTCGTGGGGGACGTCCTGGTCTTCGCGGGCGCCGACGCGGACCGGGCCCAACGGGCGGTGCGCGAGGGAGCCACCGATGTACGCCTCGGAGTACCCCCGGACCTTCGGTGGCCGTCGCCCCGGCGGCGCCGCCGGGGCCGACGCGGACCTTCGGCCCCGTAGGGGGCGGTAGAACACGGTTGCGGTCCATGACCTTCGCAGGGCGTGGTCCGAGTGACGCCGGGCAGGGAGAATCGTTTCCACGGTCATGAGAGTCATGAGCACCCCTGATGCTCCCACGGCCGTCGGCGTGGGTTCCGCTTCTCTGAGCACGGACTCACCCGGCAGATACGTAAGCGCTCCCGGTCGTGGTCTGAGAGACCTTCTGCCTGCGGCACGAGGTCATGCGATCAGGCGGGAAACGGAATGCGCGCCCGTGTATGCGGAGTTGGTGAGAACCTGGGCTGCGCGCGGGGGCACACTCCCCGGCGTGCCGGACCCGGAATGGAACCACCTGATTTCGCTCCGGCACCTTCATGAAGAAACGGAGCGGACGCTGCGGAAGCTCCGTCTCGAGGCCCTTCAGTAGCCCGGAAATCATCTGGGTCGGCGATGTCGCCGTGACATGTCCGAGAGGCTCGCGCGGGCGCTTTCTGCTGCCTGATGTTCGGATCGGATGACTGGAGGACGAGCCGACGTCTGAAGAAACGTTCACTCGGCCACCGCGTGATTCTTGGGAGAATGCCGGACTCCCTCGATCACGCGGTTGCCGGTCCGGCCCGACGCGAGAGTTCCCCGGGAGTCGGTCCTTCGCTCACTCTGCTCAGGCAGGGGTGATCTCGGTCATTTCGAAGTCCGCCTTGGCGGCTCCGCAGTCGGGGCAGGACCAGTCGTCGGGGATCTCCTCCCAGCGGGTGCCGGGGGCGATGCCCTCGTCCGGCCAGCCCTCGGCTTCCTCGTAGATCCAGCCGCACACCAGGCACTGCCACGTCTTCATGAGGTCTCCACCCGGTCGAAGTCGAGCTTCTCGCGTACGCCGCAGTCGGGGCAGCACCAGTCGTCAGGTACCTGGTCCCAGGACGTTCCTGCGGGGAAGCCCTCGCGGGGCGCCCCGGTTCGTTCGTCGTAGACGTAGTCGCAGACGGGGCAGACGAATCGGCGGGTCGCTGTCATGCGGCGCCTCCATAGCGCGCGAGGACGGCCAGGCGGCGTGAGGGCTGGATGTTGGCGCGGGTGACGTCGCCTTCGTAGTGGGCGATGACGCGGGGGTCCATGACGCGGCGCCACAGCGGAGGGAAGTAGGCCAGGAGGATCATCCCCGCGTAGCCGGCGGGGAGTTCCGGCGCCTCGTCGAAGTGGCGCAGAGCCTGGTAGCGGCGGGTGGGATTGGCGTGGTGGTCGCTGTGCCTCTGGAGGTGGTAGAGGAACACGTTGGTAGTGACGTTGTCGCTGTTCCAGCTGTGCTTGGGGGCGCAGCGCTCGTAGCGGCCGGATGCGGTGCGCTCGCGCAGCAGCCCGTAGTGCTCCGTGTAGTTGATGACTTCCAGGAGACAGAAGCCGAAGACGGCCTGGAAGACCAGGTACGGAAGAATGCCGGGGCCGAACGCGACCGTGAGCGCCGCGAAGAGGGCGAGCGACATCGCCCAGGCGTTGAGAACGTCGTTGCGCAGCGTCCAGGGGCCCCTGCCGCGCCGCTTCAGACGGTTCCTCTCCAGGCGCCAGGCCGAGCGCAGGCTGCCGGCGACGGTGCGGGGCAGGAAGCGCCAGAAGCTCTCACCGAGGCGGGCGCTGGCGGGGTCCTCGGGTGTCGCCACGCGGACATGGTGGCCGCGGTTGTGCTCGATGAAGAAGTGCCCGTACCAGGTCGGCGCGAGGGCGATCTTGGAGAGCCATCGCTCGACGGATTCCTTTTTGTGGCCGAGTTCGTGCGCGGTGTTGATCCCGATGCCCGAGACACCGCCGAGCGTGAGGGAAAGGCCCATGCGGTCCGCCGGGGAGAGGCCGCCACGGGAGATCAGCCAGCACCCGACGACGAGCCCGGCGTACTGCACGGGGAGGTAGAGGAAGATGCACCAGCGGTAGTAGCGGTCCTGCTCCAGCCAGGACAGCACGCTGTCCGGCGGGTTCGCGGTGTCCTTGCCGAAGAGCTGGTCGATGGCCGGGACGATCACGTAGAGCAGGACGAGGCCGGTCCACCAGAACGCGGCGAGTCCGGTCGCCTCCACCAGACCCCAGGAGATGAAGGGCAGTGAGGGGACGAGGAGCCCGATCAGCCACAGACAGCGCTTCGGATCGTGCCAGGTCACTGCCGCGTCCGCGGCCTCGGATGGTGCCGTCATGCGCCCACTCCCCAGGTAGGAGGACACTTTCCTAACTGAACGTCAAGTATTTAGACAGTTGATCTAGTTAGTGTCAAGGCTTTCGACATGGTGCGGACGGTTGATTACAGTGAGGCCACGATGACGAGGTTTCGTGAAAACGTGCGATCGCTGCTCCGCGAACAGGTAATGAACGCGGCCTATGAACTGGTGGCCGCCGAGGGCTGGGGCAAGCTGCGGCTGGCGGCGGTCGCGAGGATCGCGGGCATCAGCCGGCAGACCCTCTACAACGAGTTCGGCTCGAAGGAGGCCATCGGGCAGGCGCTCATCGCGCGCGAGGCCGAACGCTTCCTGCTGGGCATTCAGCAGCAGCTGGACGCGCACCGAGGCGACCTGGAGGCAGCCGCGGCCGCCGGGGTCTGCTACACCCTGCGCCAGGCCTCCGACAACGCCCTCATCAAGTCGGTTCTCACCAGCGCGCGCGGCGGCGAGGACGACCTGCTCGCCTATCTGACCACCCGGCCCGAGCCCGTCTTCAATACCGCCACCGCCATGCTCGACGCGTACGCGGCCGACGCCTGGCCCGAGGTCGACGCCGAGTCCCGCAGCCTCGCCGTCGAGACGATTGTGAGGCTGACGGTCAGTCATATCGTGCAGCCCGGTGCCTCTCCCGAGGAGTCGGCCCGTCGGATCGCCCGGATCACCGTTCTCACAGCCCGCTACCCGCGCCACTGACGTCCCCGTCCGAGGGCCGGGCGGCGGCGCACCCGGAATTCACCTTCCGTGCGGCTCCGCTCCACGTGCAGACCGCCTCCTTCTCGCATCCGGATCACAGGCTGCTGCGGCGATGTTCCCGATAACAAGGAGCCTTTACGTGGTCACCCCTGGCACGTCCCTGGTGGTCCTCGCCACAGCCTTCGCCGCGCTCACCGTGACGGCGACCGGCCCCGCGCAGGCCGCCGCGTCGCTGCCCGCCGTCTTCCCGCGCGCCGAGACCCCCGCCCTGCACGACGACGAGGCGGGGGGCGACGCCGATGCGGACGACCCCGCGATCTGGCGCAACCCGGCCGACCCGGACCGCAGCCTCGTCGTCGCGACGGCGAAGCAGGGCGGACTGCGCGTGTACGACCTCGACGCCCGCGAGGTGCAGTCGATCCCGGCACCGGCGGGGCCCGGGGCGGACGACGCGCCCGGCCGCTTCAACAACGTGGACCTAGTGCACAGCGCGCGCCTCGGCGACCTGGCCGTCACCACGGACCGGGGCAACGACCGGCTGCGGATCTACCGCATCGACCGGAACCGCGCCGGCGGCCCGCTCGGCGATGTGACCGACCGTACGGCCTCACCGGTCTTCTCCGCGTCGCAGGACGAGATCAACGAACAGCGCACCGCCTACGGCCTGGCCACCTGGACCGACCCGGCGACGGGCCGCTCCTTCGCGCTGGTGAGCCGACGTGAGCGCACCCGTATCGCCCTCCTGGAACTGACCGCCCGCGCCGACGGCTCCGTCGGCTACACCAAGGTCCGCACGCTGGACCTGCCCGCCGGCTTCCGTCTGCCGAACGGCGCCTCCTGGTCGCCGTGCGGTGAGCCGGGCGAACTTCCGCAGGTCGAGGGCATGGTCGTGGACCCCGTGAACGGCACGCTGTACGCGGGCCAGGAGGACGTCGGCATCTGGCGTCTGAAGGCCGACCTCACCGGGACGCCCAAGCTGATCGACAAGGTCCGCGAGTACGGCGTCCCCGGCACGTACGACGAGGCGACCGAGGAGTGCGTCGCGGGCGCCGACCCCGGCTTCGGCGGCACGAAGCTCACCGCCGACGTCGAGGGTCTCACCCTGGTCACCGAGAAGGACGGCGACGGCCTGCTGCTCGCCTCCAGCCAGGGGGACAACACCTTCGCCGCCTACGACCGCGAGATCTCCGACGCCAACGAGTACGAGGGCGGCTTCCGCGTCACCTCGGCCACGGCGGCCCCTGACGGCTCCGAGGAGTGCGACGGCGCGGCCGCGCTCAACGCACCGCTCGGCCGCCGCTACCCGAACGGCCTGCTCGTCGTCCAGGACGGCCACGACGCGCCCGGCGACGGCGACCGCCCCTCGACCAACTTCAAGTTCGTCGACCTGGGAGAAGTCACCGACGCGATCGACGACTGACCCGACGGGAGGGGCGGAGCACCCGGTCGCGGGCGCGCCGCCCTGCCCGCCCGCCGGCGCGTTTGTGCGCCGTGTGCCCGCGGGACCCGCCGGCACACGGCGCAGGGCGGCCTACGCAGCTCAACCGCGTGCTGTCGGCGAGCCGGTGAGGTGATCGGATCGGGTCAGGCCGAGGCGCAGGTGCTGCCGTTCAGGGTGAAAGCCGTCGGAAGGCCGTTGGTTCCGGGGTGCGAAGTGCCGCTGAATCCGAAGTTCAGGCTCGCGCCGGGCGGGATGGAGGTGTTGTAGCCGGTGGGGTGGACAGCGGTCACGTTCCGGCCGTCTTGGGTCCGGGAGGCGTTCCAGATCTGGGTGATGGACTGGTCACCGGGGAAGCCGAACGACAGCTCCCAGTTGTCGGCCGGGGTGGTGCCGGTGTTGTGGATCGTGACATCCGCGTTGAAGGTGGTTCCCCAGTCCGCCAGCTTGTAGGTGACCTTGCAGGAAGCCCCGGCCGTGGGTGACGCGGTGGGGGTGGGGGTCGGTTCGGTCGTGGGAGTCGGGTCCGTGGTCGGGGAGGGGGACGGGGTGCCCGGTGTGCGGCCGCTCTTGACGGCCATGCGGGCGGAGTGGTCGCGGAAGACCACGAGTTCGGGGGCGCCCTGGGAGACCCCGAACTTTCCGTCGATCTGCCGGTCCTGGTACCACCAGAAGGCGCTTCCGTCGCCGCCGGCCGTCTCGAAGTCGGCGTAGATCTCGCTCCACCAGGCGGCACGGTCGACGTTGTGGACGTTGAACTCGCCCATGAAGAACGGTTTGCCGACCTGCTCGTGCGAGTCGCTGATCCATGCCCGGATCAGCTTCTTCGTCTCGTCCAGAGTGAGGTCCGCCCAGTACTCCGTCGGGTACGGGTGCGCCGAGGTGAAGTCAAGGTACGGCGACTGCTGCAGGTGGACGAAGGGGTTGCCTTCGTCGCCGCCGAACCCGTACTGCGTGCCGTGCCCCTCGATGCCGGCGCCCAGCAGGTGGCGGGGGTCGATCCTCTTGACGAAGGCGCCCATCTCGTCGACCCAGGCCCGCAGCGTGGCCCCTCCGACGTTCTCCTCATGGCTCTGGGCCTCGTACCGAGGCTCGTTCATCAGATCCCAGGCGAAGATCGTCGGATCGTCCTTGTACTTGACCCCGGAGTAGTGGTTCGTCCGGTTCAGCGCGTAGCTCACATAGTTCTTGTACGAGGTGAAGCATCCGGGGCAGCGCGCCTTGTCGAAGAAGGCAGCCCTGGCCGGCTGGCCGCCGGACAGTCCCTGCCAGCGCAGGCGGGTGTCGATACCGCCGTACGCCTCCCAGTAGTTCTCGAACACGGGCATGAGGCGCATCCCGTGCGTCCGGGCGGACTCGATGATGTAGTCGAACTGCGCGAACTGCTGCTCGTTGTACACGCCTTCGGACTTCTCGAAACCGTGCCAGTCCTCGTGGCTGAACATCCACAGCCGGACGACATCGACACCGTCGCCACGCATGCGTGCGAAGTGGGCGTCGATGCGCGCCTTGTCCATGTACTGGGACTCCGTGTCGCCGGAGCCCGAGCCGAAGGTGAACAGGTCGTACGCGTTGGTCCCGGCGACGTAGTACTCCTTGCCGTCCAGACAGAAGCGGATCCCGCACCGTGTCGCGAACGAGTCGGTGGCGGCCGATGCCGGGGCGGGGCGCGCGAGCGACAGACAGGCGCCCGCCAAAGCGGCCAGAAGCAAGAACACCAAGGGCCAGTGACGTCTGGGCCAAGGGTGGGGGTGACTGCGCATGGCGTCTCTTTCGTCCGAAGGGAGCGGTCCGCGGCCTCGGAGGACGCGGCGGGTGGACGGGGCCGGCTTCGGCGGCTCGACGAAGGGAACTCCTGCCCTGTACCGGTTTATTGACCTGGAACGTAGGGGTGTGTTGCGTGACTGTCAATCAGTCGCGACGACCTCAAATATGCAGGTCATTAGAGAACTCCCAGGCCTTGGTAGGGATGACCATTAGGTTTAGCGGTTTAGTTCGCTGACGCGGTCTGCGGCCCGTCGACGGATCACGAACGCCCCGTTGACAGGGGTGGCATACGCGGTGCCTCATATGGGGGCGCCGACCGGGTCGCACCGCGGAGGCGTCCCTGATCACCGTCGCCCACCCGGGCCGGCCCCGCGGCCAGTCGGCGGCGCTGGGTGTGGGTGCCCTGCCGACAGAAGCGGTAGTGCCCGGGGTCCCGAAGGGCGGCCACGCGGCGAGTTGTGCGGGAAGGCTCACCGCCCAGGGCGGCGTCCACCGCCGCAGCAGGGCCGCGGTGACGGGTTCGGCCACCAGGAAAGCGGCTCGCACGCCCGACAGCGCGTACACCTTGGACAAGGAGGTGCTGGACCACGACCCGCGGGTCCTCCGCCGCCAGAACGGTGAGCGACTCCCGCCGCCAGAACGGTGAGCGACTCCCGCCGCCAGAACGGCGAGCGACTCCGCCAGATCGACATAGCCGAGACAGGCCTCGTCGATCCGCCAGCGGGTTGCGGCCCGATGCGGCCGCGATCGGGGCGCGCAGCTCGGTGGCCGGTGCGTGGCGTCCGGTCGGATTGTTCGGATTGACGCCCTGGCGCTATTCGCGCCGCTCGCTCCGTTCGTCGTCGTGACGGTCGTGACGGTCGTGACGGTCGTGACGGTCGGGACGGTCGGGACTGCCGGGGCGGTCGGCCGACCTGCGGTCCTCGTCGGTCCACTTCCGGGTGTCGCGTGGCTCGACGTACGGTTCCTCGTCCGGCGGGCGGCCGCTCACGACCGCTCGTTCCCGGGCGATCTCCGCGTCGAATTCGAGACCGAGCAGGATGGCGAGGTTCGTGATCCACAGCCAGACCAGGAAGATAATGATCCCGGCGAGGGCCCCGTACGTCTTGTTGTACGAACCGAAGTTGGCCACGTAGAACGCGAAGGCGGCCGAGGCCGCCAGCCAGATCAGCAGGGCCAGCAGGCTCCCCAGGGAAACAAACTTGAAGCCACGGTCCTTGGCGTTCGGGGCGGCCCAGTACAGGATCGCCAGCATGAGGCCCACCAGCACCACGAGGACGGGCCATTTGGCGATGGACCAGACGGTCATGGCGGTGTCGCCCACGCCCAGGATCGTGCCGACCTGCCGGGCCAGTCCTCCGGTGAGCACGACGATCAGCGCGCTGACGCAGGCGAGGACCATCAGGGCGAGGGTCATGCCGAGGCGCAGCGGCAGGATCTTCCAGGCCGGGCGGCCCTCGGGCACGTCGTAGACGGCGTTCGAGGCGCGGATGAAGGCGGCGATGTAGCCGGACGCGGACCAAAGTGCCCCCAGCAGGCCGACGACGGCCAGCACGGAGCTGGTCCCCCCGGTGGACTGCAGCTGGGTCACCGCGTGGGTGATCACGTCGCGGGCCGAGCCCGGCGCGAGCTTCTGGATGTTGCTCAGGACTGTCTGCGTGGTGGACTGGCCCGCGAGCCCCAGCAGGGCAACCAGCACCAGCAGGGCGGGGAACAGGGCGAGGATGCCGTAGTAGGTCAACCCCGCCGCCCTGTCGGCCAGTTCGTCCCGCTTGAATTCCTTCACCGTACGTTTCAGTACGTGGACCCACGAACTCCTGCTGACCTCCCCCGGTGAGGCGGGAGGCCGACCGGACTCATGCATGACAGCTACCTCACTCGTCGCAGTCGCAGGAAGAGGGCACCGGTTCGGTTCAGCCCTGTCGGCGACCCGCTTGGTCGCGGGCCTGCTGGGCCGCGTCCTGGCCGACCTGGCGCAGACCGGTGGCGGCCTCCTGGCCGGAGGCCTGAGCCTGTTGCCTGGTCGCTTCCGCGGCCTCCCGGGCCGTGCTCTTCACCGACTCCAGGGCCTCGGTGGCCGGCCGGCGCATGCCTTCCTTGAGGTCCTGTGCCGCCTCCTGCGCCGTCTGCCTGGCCGGCCCCAGCAGTTCGTCGGAATGCTCACGGAGCTGGGATCCCGCCCGCTCCTCGGCGTCCGAGACCGGCAGGAGTGTGGCGGCGAGCATGCCGGCGCCGAAGGCGATGATCCCTGCGGCGAGCGGGTTGCCCTGCGTCCGCCTGGTCACCTGCTCCGGAGCTTCCTGCACGGACTGGCCGACCTGATCGGCCGTGCGCCGCACCGAGCCGCCCGCTTCCGCGGCGGTGCTCCTCGCGCTCCTCGCGAGATCCTGCGCCTTCTGCTGGGGCGGTGCACCCGCCGTGTGGTCGGCCGATCCCATCACGCGCTCCTTCAGGGCGGTCAGCCGGTGCTGTGCGTGGTCCGCCTTGCGCCGGGCCACCTTCCGCGGCGCCGCCTTGTCCGCGAGGCGGTCGACGTTGTGCGCCAACCGGGCCCGCGTGTCGTCCACTTCGTGCTTCAGCTCCTCCGGGTTCGTACCCATTGGGCATCCTCCTTCAACGTCTCCGCGGTCCGTTCCGGCTTGACCCGTACCGCGCGCATACGTGTGCGGCCGACAGCGAAGAGGACAGCGCCCACCAGCGCCCAGACCGCGGTCACGATGAGTGCGGCCCACGCGAGATCGACCACGTGGGCCAGGCCGAAGATGGCGGCCAGGCTGCCCGTCAACAGCACCAGGTGACCGGCATAGCCGGAACCGGCAAGCATGCCCCCGGCCTTGCCCGCCCTGGTCGCCTCCTGCTTGACCTCGGCTTTCGCCAGATCGATCTCGCTGCGGACGAGGCGGCTGAAATCGTCGCTGATCTCGCCGACCAGTTCTCCGACGGACGGATCCGCCGCCGGCATCCGAGTGGAACCGGAGGCGCCGGCGGTGTGCCGGCCGATGGTGTGCTCCGAAGAGGAAATAGCCACGACGCGGCCCCCTAACGGTTCTTGCTTACGGTTCTTGCGAGTCACGGGTGGGATACGGCTCCGCGGCCAGGAACGGTCCGTCCGGTGCGACCGACCCGCCGTAGGACGGCGTGGGCGACTGCCCGTCGGAACCGGGTCCGGGGATGTCGCTCAGCCGGTCGGGTGTGCCACCCGGCAGTCCGTCCTCACTGACCGCCGACGCCCACGTGTCCGACCGGGCGCCGTCGGCAGGCGCGGCCGCACCGCTGCCCGCGGCCTTCACCCCTTTGCTGAGGCGGGCTGCCGCGAATCCTGCCAGCGCGGCACCCGCGAGGAATGCTCCGGGCCGCCGGCGCGCGAAGTCCTGGAGATCACTGACGAGTCCCTCTGGTCCACGGCTCTCCAGCCCGCCGGCCAGCCTGCGGCCGCGATCGGCCATCTGCCGCACGGCACCCGTGACGGGGGAGTCCGTCCTGCCGCTCTCTCCCATGTCACCTAGGTCGTCGGCGAGTTGACGCACAGTCCCGGCCAGTCGCTGCGTCTGGGTCCGGGCCTGCTCCTGCAATTGATCACGTAGCTCCCCTGCGACATCGCGGGCCCGGGTCGAAGCCTCACCCGCCACGTCGCTCGCATGGTCCTTGGCGGTGCCGACGACGTCAGTGGTCTTCTCGCGCACCAGGCCCGCGCCCTCGTCGGCTCTGTCCTGGGCCGCTTGCTTCACTGCCGCCGCGGTGTTCTCATTCGGACGGTCTGAACCGTTGAAATCACTCAACGTTCCTCCTCGGTCGTCCTGAGCCACTGGCGCAGTTATGCCGTCGCCAGTCTGTCCGGGCGCACTGCCACACAGCGGGCGCGCTGCCAACGGGTACGGCAACGCGGCTACGTACGTACGTCGTAGCTCCTCACCCGGGAATGCGCACCGGAGGGCTCCGAGGGGGCGCGGTGACGAGAGTCCTGCGAGGAAACCGCGCAGTCCTGCGAGGAAGCCGCGCCCCGTCCTTCCCGGCCCTTCCGGCGCTCACTCCGGGCCGACCCGCTTCTTCAATTCAGCCTAGGCAGTCGTCGGCGATCGCACCTCCCGGGAGCTCGGCATCGGCCCCTTTCAGCGCCTCTCACGAGCGCGGCGTCGGCCGGCCGGCAGGGGGTGGGGAGTGGCGCCGGCGACGACGGTGCTGGTGAGCGTGCCGATTCCCTCGACGGCCAGGGTGACGGTGTCGCCCGGCCGCAACGGGGGAGGGGTCTGCTCGCCGCGCACGCCCCAGAGCTCCGCGAGGCAGCCGCCGTTGCCGCAGGTTCCCGACCCGAGGACGTCGCCCGGCACGACCCGGGTGCCCCGGGACGCGTAGGCGGTCATCTCCTCGAAGGTCCAGCTCATGTTGGACAGCAGGTCCTGGCCCACCGTGGTCCCGTTGACGGCGGCGGTGAGCGCCAGACGCAGGAAGCCGTCCGCGTCCCGGTACGGCTCCAGTTCGTCGGCCGTGACCAGGTAGGGCCCCAGAGTGGTGGCGGTGTCCTTGCCCTTGCAGGGGCCGAGGCCGACCTTCATCTCCGCCGACTGCAGGTCACGCGCCGACCAGTCGTTGAAGACGGTGTAGCCCACGATGTGGTCCCGGGCCTGCTCCGGGGTGAGGTCGCGGCCCTCGCGGCCGATGACGGCGCCGACCTCGAGTTCGAAGTCCAGGACGGCCGATCCCGGCGGCATGGGCACGTCCTCGTCGGGGCCGTAGACCGCATGAGGATTGGTGAAGTAGAACGTCGGTGCCGCATACCACTGCTCGGGCACTCCCGAGACGCCGTCGACGGACCGGCGCACCCCCTCGACGTGCTCCTCGAACGTGACGAAGTCCCGTATGGAGGAAGGCTGGAGAGGCGGCAGCAGACGCACCTGCGATACATGAGGACCGGTCGGCACGTCGAGTGCCGCCGCACCCGCGGCGAGCAGTCCGCGAAGGCCTTCGGTCTCCCGCAGCAGTGCGGCGAGCGAGGAGACGCCCGGCAGCGGGAAGAGGGTGCCGTCCTCCTCCACGACGGCAACTCGGCGGCGGTGCTGATGCTCGTAGGCGGCGAAACGCATGGCAGGAGCTCCTGGGAAAGGGAGGGGCGGCGTGCGCGGGGAAGGCCGCGCACGCCGCCGGGGAGGACGGGATCAGACGGGCGGGGCGACGAACACGCCTCGGTCGGGGTCGTTGAACGACTCCTTGGCGATGAGTTCGTTCATCGCGTTGGCGGTGCCCCACTGGTCGGTGACCTCGGGCCTGGAGAAGTCGTAGACGTGCGGGTGCCAGGTGTCCTCGTCGAGGTTCTCCAGCTCCGTCGTGTACTCGACGGTGTTGCCGTGCGGGTCGAGGAAGTACGTGAAGGTGTTGTCGCCCGCCATGTGCCGGCCGGGGCCCCAGATCTTCTTGAAGCCGGCGCGCATCACCCGGCCGGAGCCGCGCATGTACTCGTCGATGCCGCGCATCTCGAAGGAGACGTGGTGCAGCGCGGTGTGCGGTCCCTGGGCGATGGCCATCGAGTGGTGCTGGTTGCTGATCCGCATGAAGTGCATCACCTCGCCCATGTGCGGGGAGCTGAGCGTGTCGGAGAGGGCGAAGCCGAGGTGGCGCTCGTACCACTCCCGGGTGCGGTTGAGGTCGGGGGAGTTGAGGACGACGTGGGACAGCTTGACCGGGATCGCCTCCTTCTCCTCGATCCTGCGGTGCTGCCGCACCTCGACGTCGGCGGAGACCTCGATGGTGCGCCCGTCGACGTCGAAGAAGCGGAAGCCGTATCCGCCGCCCGGGGTGTCCACCTTCCCGGGCCGGCTGATCAGCTCCACGCCGCCGGCCAGCAGCCGCTCGGCGAGGGTGTCCACATCGGCCGGGTTCGCGGCGCCGTACGAGACGAGGTCGAGCCGCTTCTCCTCGGCCTGGCGCAGCCGTACGACGTAACTCTCGGGGGAGCCCTCGGCGGCGAGGAACGAGATTCCGGAGTCCTCGGCGACCTTGGTCAGGCCCCACACCCCGGCGTAGAAGTCGAGCTGTTTGTCGTAGTCGGGCACGGCCAGGTCCACGTGGCGCAGGTGGGTGAGCAGGCGCATGGGGTCAGTCCTTCCGGAGGAGGGCGGCGGCATTGCCGCCTCGGACGGCGTGGAGGTCGGAGTCGGAGAGCTGTGCGGCCCGCAGGGCGCCGACCGGGTCCTCGCTGCCCATGTCGAAGGGGAAGTCCGAGCCGAGGAGCACACGATCGGCCCCGGCGGCGCGGACCAGCTCGCGCAGGACGTGCGGGTCATGGACGAGCGAGTCGAAGTACAGCCGCCTGAGATAACTGCTGGGCAGGTGGGCGCAGCCGGCTCCCGCGTCGGAGCGCGCGGACCAGGCATGGTCGGAGCGTCCGATGTGGGTGGGCAGATAGCCGCCGCCGTGTGCGGCGATCACCTTCAGCGCCGGGTGGCGGTCGAGCACGCCCGAGAAGATGAGGTGGGAGAGCGCGACGGCGTTCTCGGTCGGCTGGCCGACGGTGTTGGACAGGTACCACCGGTCCAGTCGCTCGTCGAGCGTGCACCCGAAGGGGTGCAGGAACAGCACAGCGCCGCTCTCCTCCGCCCGGGCCCACAGCCGTTCGTACGCCGGGTCGGACAGCTCCCGCCCCGGCGCGTGGCTGGAGATCTCCACCCCGAGCAGTCCGTGCCCCAGGGCGTCGTCGAGGGCCTCGACGGCGAGGTCCGGATGCTGGAGAGGTACGAGCCCGAGCCCGCGCAGCCGTTCCGGAGCGGCCGCGCAGTGGGCCGCGGTGGCCTCGTTGGCCAGCCGCCAGACCTTCTCGGCCGTCGTCTCGTCCGCCCAGTAGTGGTAGTGCGAGGGTGACGGGCTGACCAGCTGCACGTCGACACCCTGCCGGTCCATCGCCGCCAGGCGCTCGGCGACGTCCGTCAGCGCCGGGATGCGCTCACGCACCATGGGCCCGCTCACCGCGAGGGCCTCGGCGCCATTGCGGCGGGCGTCCAGGGCCCTGGCCTCGTCATGACCGGGAAGGCCGGCCACGAGAGCGTCGATCTGCGGCAGCAGGACGTGGGCGTGCACGTCGATGGTGGGGGAGGGGTGGGCGGCAGCGCCCGACGAGGGGCGGGCGGTCACGGCAGCTCCCGGAGCATCGTCATGGTGCGGCCCATCAGGCCGGGGACGTCCGCGTCGCGTACGCCGTCCAGCTGCCACTGGCCGAGCTGGACGGACGCCTCGACCACCGGGCGGACCCGCGCGATCCGCCGCTCGTAGTACGCCTGGAGCAGCGCGTCGTCCCAGGTGTCCGACCCGGTCAGCAACTGGGCCAGGACCCATGCGTCCTCCAGCGACAGAGCGGCTCCCTGGGCGAGCGTGGGCGGACAGCAGTGCGCCGCGTCGCCGACGAGCACAACCCGGCCGCGATGCCAGGAGCCCTCCACCAGCATCCGGTCGAACCAGGTGTAGTTGACCGCGGCGGGGTCCGTGATGTGCTCGGTGATCTCCGGCCAGAAGCCGCCGTACGCGGACGCCAGACGGCGCATCTCGTCGGCGTACGACTCCGGCGGGATCGAGGCGCGGTCGCGGTTGGCCTCCACGACGTACGCGTACAGGGTGGTGTCGCTGGTCGGGCAGTAGCCGGCGATGTAGGCGGGTCCGCCGTAGGCGAGGTCGGTGCGGGTCACACCGGCCGGGCGCGGGGCGGCGATCCGCCAGATGGCCATGCCGGTCGGCTCGGGCTTCGCCGTGATGCCGAGCGAGGCGCGGGTGGTGGACCCCAGCCCGTCGGCGGCGACGACCAGGTCGTAGCGGCCCTCGGAGCCGTCGCTGAAGCGGACGCGGACACCGTCGGCGTCCTGGTCCAGAGTCTCGGCCGTGACGCCCAGGCGGACGGCGGCGCCACTGGTGCGCACGGCGTCGATGAGGATGCGCTGGAGCTGCGGCCGCTGCATGCCGACCGTGGCGGGGAGGTCGTCGCCGCCGCTGCGGACGTCGTCCTGCACATGCAGGACGGTCCCGTCGGGGGCGGTGATGCCGACCGAGGCGAAGCCGTACCCGGACGCCTCGACCTGCTCCCACACACCCAGCTCGCGCAGCACCCGCAGGGCGTTGCCCTGCAGGGTGATACCCGAGCCGGCGGTGGCGTTCCAGTCGTCCCTCGCCTCGATCAGGTGCACCTCGACACCCGAGCGGCGCAGCAGGAGCGTGACGGCGTTGCCGGCCGCGCCGCCCCCGATCACGAGGACCGAACGAGCCTCGTTGCGTGCTTGATTCATGGGGAACTCCCTTGTTCCTGAGGCTACTTGACGGCGATCGGGTTCACGGGTGATCCGACGGCTCCGGTGATGGGAAGAGGGGCGGCGGTGAGCCAGAACTCGTACACGCCATCGACCGCACAGTCCTCGGCGAGGGCGTCCAGGTCCCACATCTCACCGATCAGCAGACCGATGTTGGGAATGGCGACCTGATGCAACGGCTGGAAGGCGTGCTCGAACTCGTTGGGACGGACCTCGAAGCCCCAGGTGTCCGTGGCGATGGCGGCGATCTCGCTGCCGTGCAGCCAGCCCGCGGTGGTGAACGACAGTCCGGGGGCGGGGCCGCCGGCGTAGTCGCCCCAGCCGTCGCGGCGGACCCGGCTGAGCTGTCCGGTGCGGACCAGGACGATGTCGCCACGGCCGACGGCCACCCCCTGGGCCTCGGCGGTCGCCCTCAGGTGTTCCTCGGTGACCGCGAAGCCGTCGGGCAGCTCGCCGCCGTCGCCCATGCGGCGGCCCACGTCCAGCAGGACACCGCGCCCGGCGACGTGCGGGGCCATGTGCTCGATGCCGGTGACCAGGTCCCCCTCGGAGGTGACGACATGGTCGGCCCGCCTCCCGTTCCACGCCTTGCCGTGGTCGAAGATGTGGCCGAGCCCGTCCCACTGCGTGGAGCACTGCAACGGCATCGCGATGACGTCGTCGGCGCCGCCGAGGCCGTGCGGGAACCCTTGGAGACCGAGAGCCGCGTCGGTGCCGGTGTCGAGCATGGTGTGCACCGGATTGGTGCGACGGCGCCAGCCCTTCTGCGGCCCGTCCATGTCGAACCGCTGGGAGAGGGAGAAACTGGCGCCACGCCGGACGAGAGCGGCGCCTTCGCGGCGCTTCGCCGCGTCGAGGAAGTTGAGCGTGCCCAGCACGTCGTCCTCGCCCCAGCGGCCCCAGTTGGAACACGTCTTCGCGGCCCGGGCGATCGACCCCTCGGGGTCGTGACGGTCGAAGGTCACGAGGCATCCTGTGCGACACATCGCGTGCGCTGGGCGCCGAGACCGGTGACGGAACCGTCCATCACGTCGCCGTCGCGCAGCAGCCGGCCCCAGTGCATGCCGTTGCCCGCCGGGGAGCCGGTCAGCACGAGATCGCCCGGAAGCAGCCGGGCGCTCTGCGAGGCGTACGACACCATGCGGGCCACATTGAAGATCATGTCCTTCGTGGACTCGTCCTGCATGGTCTCGCCGTTCAGCTTCAGTACGAGGCGCAGATCGCTGGTGTCCGTGACCGACGCGGCGGGCACGATCCAGGGGCCGAGCGGGGTGAAACCGGGCGCGTTCTTGCTGCGCAGCCAGTCCGTACCGATCTGCGGCATGTCGCGGCGGAAGACCGTGGCGCGGTCCGTCAGGTCGTTGGCGATCGTGTACCCGGCGACGTACTCCAGCGCCTCCTCCTCGGACACCCGGTGCGCGGGCCGGCCGATGACCGCCGTCAGCTCCAGCTCCCAGTCGGGCTTCGCGGCCCACGCGGGGAGCACGACGTCGTCGTACGGTCCGGTGATCGCGCTCGGCAGGCCGATGAACACGTACGGCAGGTCCTCGGCCGCCCGGCGGTCCATGATCTCCGCGGCCTCGGCGCGCCGCTCCTCCTCGGGCCGGTCGTCGCCGGGGGCACGGTGGGCGACATGGAGGTCGATCACGTGCTGACGGTAGTTGGCGCCGGACTGGAACACCTGGCGAGGCTCGACCGGGGCGTGCACCCGGAAGTCCGCCAGGGGCCTGCGCTCCAAGCCGTCGTCGGCGGCCAGCCCGGCCAGCCGGGACGCCGCGGTGTCCCAGACCTCCAGCAGGCCGCGGACGCTCAGACGCGGGTCGGCGAAGGTCACGCGCAGGTCGAGGACCTGGGCGTCCGCCGTGACGAGCGCGGGGAACGCCGGTCCGTCCGGTTCCGACAGCGTGGCGAGGGCGAACGGTCCGGCGAACAGCGCGGACGCGGATTCAGGTTTCACGAACAAGTCCTCCTGATTGCGATGCGACTAATCTGGACCCGCCACCCGGGATCAGGGAAATCGATTCTATGGATGATCGGCATCCGTGCCGTTTATTCCTCCCTGGTGGGAGTCCTACCGCAAGGGGAAGTTCCGTGAATCTGGCCCGCCTCGACCTGAACCTCGTCGTCGCCCTGCGCGCCCTGCTCGAGGAGCGCAACGTCACCCGGGCGGGGCAGCGTGTCGGGCTCAGCCAGCCCGCGATGAGCGCCGCCCTGGCCCGGCTGCGCCGCCACTTCGACGACGAACTGCTGGCCCGCGTGGGCGGCCACTACGAGCTGACCGCCCTGGGCCAGGTGCTGCTCCACCGCACCGCGACCGCGTACGAGGTCATGGAGCGCCTCTTCTCCAGTCAGGCGACGTTCGACCCGGGCAGCGAGACCCGCGAGTTCAAGATCGTGGCGTCCGACTACGCCGTCGCCGTGTTCGGCACCGAACTCGCCAAGGTGGTGCACGAAGAGGCTCCCGGAATCCGGCTGCGGTTCGCCCAGACCCCGCCCACCGTCGTCGACGACACGGCCACCCTGCTGAGCGCCACCGACGGACTCCTCATGCCGCACGGCGTCATCAGCGACTTCCCCGCCACCGACCTCTACGAGGACCGCTGGGTCTTCCTCGTCGCCGACGACCACCCCAGCGTCACCGGCCGGCTGACCCGGGCGGACCTCGGGCGGCTGCCGTGGGTCACCTACCAGCGGACCTACGACGCCCCGGCGGTCCGCCAGCTCGGCATGCTCGGGATCGAGCCGCAGGTGGAGGTCTCCGTCGACAGCTTCCACCTGCTGCCGCTGCTGGTCCAGGGCACTCAGCGCATCGCACTCGTCCAGGCGCGCCTCGCCCGGCTGTTCGCCCCGCTCGCCGCCGTACGGGTCATCGAGCCGCCGTACGAGGCCGTCCCGCTGCGGGAGGCGCTCTGGTGGCACCCCGTGCACACGCACGACGCCGCCCACATCTGGCTTCGCGAGACGGCCGCCCGGGTGGGCCGGCGCATGACGGGAGGCCCCGCGCAGGAGGAGAGCGGGTTCTGATCCCGCCGTTCGGTTGCCGGCCGCACCGCGGCCCGGCTCGGCAACGTCCGCCGGGTGGAAGGCAATTCCCCCTTTCCGGGAGGGCGCCACGCCGAAGTTCCGTACCCTGCCGAAGTCGGCACGCCCCACGGAGAGGGACCCGCATGTCGTTGCGCAAGGGCGCCAACACACCGGTGGAGACCACCCGCTTGCGGGTGGAACTCGGGTGGCGCGAAGTACCCGGAGCCCCTGAAGTGGACGTCTCGGCCCTCCTGCTGACGGCAGCCGGCAAGGTCCGCTCGGACGACGACTTCGTGTTCTACAACCAGCCCGTCCACCCCAGCGGTGCGGTACGCCACGAAGGCAGACGCCAGGACGGCGGCGGTGCGGTCGAAACGATCCGCGTGGCGCTGGCGGAGGTGGAGCAGGAGATCGGGACGGTGGTGATCGCGGCCTCCACGGACGGCACCTTCGGCCAGGTGCCCGGGCTGTTCGTGCGGGTGCTCGACGCGGTGACCGGCGCCGAGGCGGCGCGGTTCAACGCCACGGACGCCACGACGGAGACGGCGTTCGTGCTCGGGGAGCTGTACCGGCGCAACGGGGCCTGGAAGTTCCGCGCGGTGGGCCAGGGGTACGCCTCCGGCCTGGCGGGGCTCGCCACCGACTTCGGCATCAGTGTCGACGAGCCCGCCCCGGCCGCGCCGGTGGCCCTGCCCCGGCCTGCCGCTCCGGCTCCGCCGCCCGCGCCGCTGCCCCCGGCTGCGCCGGCCGTCCCCGCTCAGCCGGTAGGTCTCTCGAAGATCACCTTGACGAAGAGCGCGCCTTCGGTGTCGCTGACGAAGCAGGGGGCGACCTCGGGAGGCATGCGGGTCAACCTCTCCTGGAGCGCCCGACGGCCACCGCGCGGCTGGATGAGGAAGGGACCGGAGGCCGTACGGCTGGAGGACATCGACCTCGACCTCTCCTGCCTGTGGGAGCTGCAGAACGGAGCGACGGGGATCGTCCACCCCATCAACAACCAGTTCGGCTCGTTCGGCCGGGAGCCCTACGTCGAACTGGACCAGGACGACCGGACCGGCACGAGCGAGACCGGCGAGAACTTGATGATCAACCTTGATCACGCCGCCCGGATCAAGCGCCTGCTGGTATTCGTGGTCATCTACGCCGGCGCGTCAAGCTTCGCCGGACTCCACGGAGTTGCCACGCTCTTTCCACCCGCAGGCCCGCCCATCGAGGTGCTCCTGGACGAATGCACCGTTCCCTCGCAGGTGGCCGCGATCGCGCTGATCGAGAACATCGGCGGGGAGCTGATCGTCCGGCGGGAAGCGAAGTACCTGCTGCCGCCGCCCGGCATCTTCAAGCAGCAGGCCGCGGATCTCGAGTACGGCTGGGGGCTGTCGTGGCAGGGTGCCAGTAAGGACTGACCGGCCGCGAGCCGTCCCCGGTGGCGGGGCCGGCTCGCGGCCCCCTCACTGTCCCACCCGCCCGTCGACGCACTCGCGCAACAGGTCGGCGTGCCCGCAGTGACGGGCGTACTCGTCGATCCTGTGCACCATCAGCTCCCGCACCGCGACGCCGTCCTTCCCCAGACGCTCGCCCAGATCGGGATGCCCGGCCAGTGCCGCGTCCAACTCACCCTGTTCACGCTCCAGATCGGCGTACGCGGCATCGACCAGGGCCTGATCGGCGACGGCTTCGTCGAAGTCCGCGTCGCTCCCGCCGTACAGCTTCGGCAGCGGATCGGCGTCGCTGATCCAGTTGCGCCAGTCCCGCTCCACCTCGGCGAGGTGACGGAGCAGTCCGAGCAGTGACATCGTCGACGGCGGAACCGACCGGCGGGCCAGCTGCTCCGCGTCCAGGCCCTCGCACTTCATCCGCAGCGTGAGGCGGTAGTCCCGCAAGAAGTCCTGCAGCGTGGCGAGTTCGCCCTCCGGCCCTGCCCCGCCGCCGTTGCTGTTACGGGGGTCGTCGTCCGGGTCCGCCCACATGTCGGGGTAGACGGTGGCGCGGGTCCATCGTGCGGGTTGCTCGCTCATGCGCGCCATGTTCGTTTCCGAGGCCCCTGTCCCGCCACTGCTTTTCTTCGTACACAGTGTCTACAGGCAGCTCTCAGGCCTGCCCGCGGAAGTCCAGCATGCAGAAGACCTTGTCGTAGCGGCGCTCGCCGACGGCGACGAAGTCGGGCAGGCGGCCGTATTCGCTGAAGCCCAGCGACCGGTAGAGGCACAGGGCACCGGTGTTGTCCCCACGGGCGTCCAGGGTGAGGACCTCGATACCCACCTCCCTGGCGTCGGTGATCAGAGCAGCGGTCAGCGCACGGCCGACGCCACGACCGTGGGAGGCGGCGTCCACCGCGATCTTCTCCAGATCGGCGTGCGGCCGATGGGTCGGCCGGGCGTGGCGGAGCCAGTAGCCCAGCCCGACCAGCCGACGGTCGAGGTAAGCGGCACGCAGGGCGCCGTCCCCGGCCCGCGCGGCGGAGACGACATGGCCGAGGAGTTCCGCCACCTCGTCCCGCGAGGGAGGTTCGACCCAGCCCAGAGCGGCGCCGCCACGCACCAGATCCGCGAGGATCCGGTGGGCCGACTCCGCGAACCGGGCCTCCAGCTCCGGATCGGACGTCACCTCCATGGCGTCAAGGATCGCGAGTTCAGGGGTCACACCGCTGGTCAGGGCCGGTTTCATGACCGGCAGCCTAACGAGCTCGTGCACGGAGCGGAGGCGCGGTGGTACCGGCTACAGGCGCACGGTCATCCGCACGGTCACGTCATCGCCTGCCGAGAGGCCCTGCGGCTGACGCACGGCGTTCTTGAGCGGCAGCAGGTAACCCCCGTTCCTGGGGAAGAGCGAGGTGGTGAAGGCCGTCTCGCCGATGTGCGCCTCGACGGGCACCGCGCCCCAGCCGTACGTGGCCATCGCGGCCACCTCGCGGATGTCGGCGGCCTGTTCCTCGGGCACGGAGGCGAAGTAGAACGGTGAGGGGCCCCGCCACTCGATGACGCGGCCGGTGAACACGACGTGCATGGGACGATCCGTTCGTCGGGGCGGGCCGGATTCCGGGCAGCGTACAGAGCGCGTGCCACGCGGCCGTGCACCAGAGCACCTCGGTGCGGGCAACCCGGCACCCGGCCGGGAAAAACGCTTGGACTCGGCGGCCGCCGGAGCGGGACACTGGAACCCCTCGCCCGACCCCCGCTCGTACTCACCCCGGCACACCGCCGCGCGCCGTGTGCCGCAGGACCACCCCGGCGAGGGCACTCCACTCGAAACCGCAGCTGCGCGCGGCCGGTGAGGCGGACGCCTCCTTCCGCAGCGGTACGTGGCGGGCTGCCGCACGACCACACAGGGTTGGTATGGGATCGCCTGAATCGCACGATGCTCCGGGCAGGGGCTCCGTGCTCCTCGCACTTCGTTACTACGGACGGGAGTTGACCCGCCGAAAACGGCTGACGTTACCCGCGATGCTGTTTCCGGCACTGGGCAACATCGGCATCAACTACATCGCGCCTCTCGTCGTCGCGAAACTCGTCGGCCACCTCGCCGGCGGCGGAGACGACGACATCGGCTCGATGCTCCCCTACGTCCTCGGCTTCGCCGCAACGCTGCTCCTCGCGGAGGCCTGCTGGCGCGTCGGTATCCACTTCCTCAACCGCCTCGACGCCCTCGGTATCGAGCACCTGTACGTGCAGGGCATGGATGAGCTGTATGCCAAGGACACCGCGTTCTTCCACGACAACTTCGCCGGGTCGCTCACCAAGCGGGTCCTGAGCTTCGCCTCCCGCTTCGAGGAATTCGTCGACACGCTGACGTTCTCCGTCGTGGGCAGCTTCGTACCGCTGATCTTCGGTTCCGTGGTGCTGTGGCGCTACGAACCCCTGCTCGTCGTCGTCCTGTTGACGATGATCGCGGTGACGGCGCTGTGCGCGGCCCCTCTCATCCGCCGCAGGCAGGCCCTCGTCGGGGAGCGTGAGGAGGCGATCGCCCGGGTGTCCGGCCATGTGGCGGACAGCCTGATGAACATGGACACGGTCCGGGCGTTCGCCGCCGAGAAGCGGGAGGCCGCCGAACACCGCTCCCGGGTCGCGGAGTCGCGGCGCCTCACGCTGCGGTCCTGGGACTACGGCAACCTCCGTATCGACACCCTGGTCGCGCCCATGTCCGTGCTGACCAACGCCGTGGGCCTGCTGCTCGCCGTGACGCTCAGCGGGGGCGGGAACGGGGTGGAGGCCGTCGTCGTCGCCTTCATGTACTACTCCAACGCGACCCGGATCATGTTCGAGTTCAACCAGATCTACCGCCGCCTGGAAAGCTCGATGACGGAGGCCGCCCAGTTCACCGAACTGCTGCTGACGCCGCCCGCCCTGCGCGACCCCGAATCGCCGGAGCCGCTGCTGCCGCGGGGGGCCGACGTCCGCTTCGAGCACGTGACGTTCGCCCACACGGGAGCGCCGCCGCTCTTCGAGTCACTCGACCTGTCCGTGCCCAGCGGTGCGAAGATCGGCCTGGTCGGCCGGTCCGGCGGCGGCAAGACCACTCTCAGCCGGCTCCTGCTGCGGATGTCCGACATCGACGGCGGCCGGATCATGATCGGAGGCCAGGACATCAGCAGACTGCGCCAGGCCGACGTGCGGGGCATGATCGCCTATGTACCGCAGGACCCGGCGATGTTCCACCGCACCCTGCGGGACAACATCGCGTTCGCCCGGCCGGAGGCCACCGACGCCGAGATCCGCCGCGCGGCCAAGGCGGCGCACGTCACCGAGTTCGCCGACGCGCTGCCCGAGGGCTTCGGGACCATGGTGGGGGAGCGGGGCGTGAAGCTGTCCGGCGGACAGCGCCAGCGGGTCGCCCTCGCCCGGGCGATCCTGCGCGACGCGCCGATCCTGCTCCTCGACGAGGCGACCAGCGCCCTGGACTCGGAGAGCGAGATTCTCGTCCAGGAGGCGCTGTGGCGGCTCATGGAGGGACGGACGGCGCTCGTGGTGGCACACCGGCTGAGCACGGTCGCCACCATGGACGGGCTCGTGGTCCTGGATCGCGGCCGGATCATCGAGCAGGGCACGCACCACGAACTGCTCGCGTCGGACGGGGCCTACGCGAAGCTGTGGCAGCACCAGTCCGGCGGCTTCCTCGAAGATCCTTCCCAGCCGAAGGCCGGCCTGATCTGAAGCCGAGCGGACGCGGTCCGGCCGCGTCCGCTCACAGCCATCCCGAGCGCTGTGCCTGCAGAGCCATCTGGAAACGGTTCGCGGCACCCAGCCGGGCCATCAGGACGGAGAGGCGACGGAACAGCGTGCGGCGGCTGATGCCCAACTCGCGGGCGATCACGTCGTCGCTCGCGCCGCCGGCGAGGAGCCACCTCGAGGGCAACTCCGTTGGCTACGGCACCATCTGCGCCGCGGGCGACCACGCCACGATCATGCACTGGACGGACAACGAGGGCCCGGTCCGCCCGGGCGAGCTGCTCCTGTTCGACGCCGGCGTGGAGACGCACACCCTCTACACCGCCGACGTCACGCGCACACTGCCGATCAGCGGCACGTTCACGCCCGTGCAGCGCAAGGTCTACGACGCGGTGTACGAAGCCCAGGAAGCGGGCTTCGCCGCCGTCAAGCCGGGTGCCGCGTACCGCGACTTCCACGACGCGGCCCAGCGTCACCTCGCGGTCCGGCCGGTCGAGTGGGGCTTCATCGAGGGCCCGGCCGAGCGCGCGTTCGAGCTCGGCCTCCAGCGCCGCTTCACCATGGCGGGCACCGGACACATGCTCGGTCTCGACGTCCACGACTGCGCGCAGGCCCGGCACGAGGAGTATGTCGGAGGTGCCTGGAGCCCGGCATGGTGCTCACCGTCGAGCCCGGCCTGTACTTCCAGCCAGACGACCTGACTGTCCCGGAAGAGTGGCGCGGCATCGGCGTCCGGATCGAGGACGACCTGCTCGTGACCGCGGCCGGGCACGAGAACCTGTCGGCGGGCCTGCCCCGCTCGGCCGACGACGTCGAGGCGTGGATGGCCCGGTTCGCGGGCTGAGCACCGGCAAAGGACCCGGCCGCGCCGACGGGCCACAGCCTGTTCTCCGGCGCGGCCGGGCCCCTCGTACCCTGAGTCCCGTGTCAGCCTCCCGTCTCCACCGCACCGCCGTCCTCGTGCTCGAGGGCGCCAAACCGCTCGACGTCGGAATTCCCGCACAGGTGTTCACGACGCGCGCGAGCATGCCGTACGAGGTACGGGTGTGCGGCGCGGCGCCCGGGCTGGTGGCCGGTGGCGACGGACTGTCGTACCACGTCGCCGACGGTCTCGACGCGCTGGAATGGGCCGACATCGTCTTCATCCCCGGCTACCGGTTCCCCGACCGCGACGACCCGCCGCGGTCCGTCGTCGACGCGCTCGTCGCCGCCCATCACCGGGGCGCGCGGCTCGCGGCCATCTCGACCGGGGCCTTCGCGCTCGCGGCCACCGGCCTGCTCGACGGCAGACGGGCCACGACGCACTGGCACTACGCGCGGGCGCTCGCGGCGAAGCACCCCCGCGTCCAGGTCGACGAGAACGTGCTGTTCATCGACGAGGGCAGCGTCCTCACCTCGGCGGGCGCCGCTTCCGGGATCGACCTGTGCCTGCACATCCTGCGCGGCGACCTCGGGGTGGCTGCCTCGAACCACGCGGCCAGGCGGCTGGTGGCCGCCCCCTACCGCAGCGGCGGCCAGGCGCAGTACGTGCCCCGCAGCGTGCCCGAGCCGCTCGGCGAACGGTTCGCCGCCACCCGCGAATGGGCACTGCACCGGATCGGTGAACCGCTCACCCTGGAGGCGCTCGCCCGGCACGCGGCGGTCTCGCCGCGCACGCTCTCGCGGCGCTTCGTCGAGGACACCGGCTACACCCCGATGCAGTGGGTCATGCGGGCCCGCATCGATGTGGCCCGGGAACTGCTGGAGCGTTCGGAGCAGAGCATCGAGCAGATCGCCGCGGAGACCGGACTCGGCACGGGCACCAATCTGCGGCTCCACTTCCAGCGGATTCTCGGTACGACGCCGAGCGAGTACCGGCGCACGTTCGCCCGGGCCGAGTAGCCCGGTGGGCCCGGTGGCGTGATGGCGTGATCCTTTCGAACCGTGGCGCTCACGCCGCTGCCGCGACGGGGTGCGGCGAGCGAACCTGGTGGCGTACCGCAGGGACGAAGGGACATCTCATGACTCGCATCGCCATCAATGGATTCGGCCGCATCGGACGCAACGTGCTGCGCGCGCTGCTGGAGCGCGACAGCGACCTCGAAGTCGTCGCCGTCAACGACCTCACCGAACCCGCCGCTCTCGCGCGGCTCCTCGCCTTCGACTCGACGTCCGGCAGGCTGGGGCGCCCGGTGACGCTGGAAGGTGACGTCCTCGTCGTGGACGGCCGTCGCATCAAGGTGGTCGCCGAGCGCGATCCCGCGCAGCTGCCGTGGGCCGCCCTCGACGTCGACATCGTGCTGGAGGCCACCGGCCGGTTCACCTCGGCGAAGGCCGCCCGCGCCCACATCGACGCCGGCGCGAAGAAGGTGCTCGTCAGCGCTCCCTCCGACGGCGCCGATGTCACGCTCGCGTTCGGGGTCAACACCGACGCGTACGACCCGGCCCTGCACACGATCGTCTCGAACGCCTCGTGCACGACCAACGCACTCGCCCCGCTGGCCAAGGTCCTCGACGAACTCGCCGGGATCGAGCACGGTTTCATGACGACGGTGCACGCCTACACGCAGGAGCAGAACCTCCAGGACGGCCCGCACCGCGATCCCCGCCGGGCCCGTGCCGCCGGTGTGAACATCGTGCCGACCACGACCGGCGCCGCCAAGGCGATCGGCCATGTGCTGCCGAACCTCGAAGGCAAGCTGTCGGGCGACTCGATCCGAGTCCCCGTACCGGTCGGCTCGATCGTCGAGCTCAACACGACCGTGGCCCGCGACGTATCGCGCGAGGACGTGCTGGCGGCCTACCGCGCCGCGGCCGAGGGGCCGCTCGCCGGAGTCCTGGAGTACTCCGAGGACGCGCTCGTCTCGTCCGACATCACGGGCAACCCGGCCTCGTCGATCTTCGACTCGGAGCTCACCCGTGTCGAGGGCCGGCACATCAAGGTCGTCGCCTGGTACGACAACGAGTGGGGCTTCTCGAACCGTGTCATCGACACGCTCCAGCTCCTCGCCAACGGCTGACCGGCCATCGGGGCCCCGCGGCAGGCGCTCGGCGCCGGCCACCGGGGCCCCGGCCGTTCGCGGACGACGCTCAGGAAGCGATCGCCATGTCGAAGAGATGGACGTTCCCGTTCGCGGGCAGGACCACGAACTCGACCGTCCTGGACGGATCCAGCGCGATCGAGTGGGCGAACACGCTGTACTTCACCGTGGCGTTGCCGTACCCGTCCGGCCGGTTGCGGCCGTCCGTCGACTTCACCAGGGTCGCCCCGTGTGCGTCGACCGGGTCGAACGACCAGTTGGGGAAGCCGAACACGCCGGTGGTGGAGGTGCCGTCGGTGTAGAAGACGGTGGCCGTGCCCGTGGCGCCGCTGCCGACTCCGGAGCCGAGGAACACCAGCTTGGACCCCTGGCCCGCCAGGGCGACGGCCTGCCCGGCGCTCGACACGTTGTCCTTCGTGCCGGCCGGCACGTCCGGCCACGTCAGCGTCGCGCCCAGCGCGTCGACCTTCGCCCCGGGCGTCAGGCCGACCGCGGCGAGCTTCTGCGCCGAGAAGCTGTTGCCCTCGCCGTCGTAGTTCCCGGCCGTCGTGGCGGACTCGTCCGTGATCGCCACCCCGTTGTACGCCGCCGCGAGGTTCGCCTGCGGTGATCCCGAGCGGTCGGTCCGGGTGCCGGTGGCCGTTCCGAGGCCGTCGCCGCCCTGGTACGTCGCCGTCGCCGTGAACGTACGGATCACGAACCCGGACCGCTTCTCCGGCACCTGGATACGGAAGGTCGCGGAGGCCGAGGCACCCGTGGACAGCGAGCCGGCCACGCCGGCCACGGAAGGCTGGACCGCCCATCCGACGGGCCCGGCGAACGACACCTCGAGTGAACGCAGGCGCTGCGGCGCGGAGTTCTTGACCGTGACCTTCACCGTCGCGATGACCGGCCCGTCCAGGTCCACCGGGGAGACGGTCACCTCGGTCTGCGACTCGGCGGCCGCGGTTGCCGCCGTGGCCGGGGCCGGCGCGGCCGAGGCGGCCTGCGCGGGAAGGAGCAGGAGCGCGGCCGCCACGGCGGCGGCTCTGAGCGGGTTGATCAGTCGGGCCGTTCGCATGGCGTGCTCCTTGAAGAGGGAGGTCATGGGGCGACGGGAGGCATCTCGGTGGTGCGCGAGTCGAGGCCCATGCGCAGATTGACCCAGGAGCCGCGGGTGAAGTCGGGGATCTCCACCGGACGCCCCTTGGCGGCGAGGGACATGACGCTCAGCGGAACCGGCGCACACCAAGAGGCGGAGTCGTACACGTCGATGTCGGGTACCAGCCCCGCCCGCATCAGCTGGACCGTGCGCCACTGCAGGACGTAGTCCATGCCGCCGTGACCGCCGTTCTCGGCCTCGTCGCCGAGTTTCTTCCACAGCCAGTGGTCGAACTCCTTGCGGTACGTGTCGAAGTCGCGCCAGGTGTCGCCGCTGTGATCCGGCTCGACGTAGACACGTGCGTCGGTCGTCGACGTGCCCGCGTAGTCCTCGAAGATGCCGCGGCTGCCGACGAGCGAGTTGATCCGGCTGTACGGGCGGGGAGCGCTGACCGCGTGCTCGGCCCGGATCGTCCGCCCCTTCGCCGTCCGGATCTGACAGGTGACCAGGTCGCCGTTGACGTACGTCTCGTTCCACGACGGATGGGACTTCGGCATGAAGCGCTCGCGGTAGTCGGCGAGCCCCTTCGGGGCCGTCGCGGTGGCCGTCAGCGTGGTCATCCGGTCGCCGCGGTTGATGTCCATGGCGGCGGCGATGGGGGCCAGGCCGTGCATGGCGTAGAAGGACGCCGTGGAGCGGGTGTGCCACAACCGCCGCCAGGAGTCGGTGTAGTAGGTGTCGGAGAACAGCAGCGCGCGCAGGTCGTGGAGGTATCCGCCGTGCCCGTTGGTGAGCTCGCCGAACAGGCCCTCGTGGCCCATCTTGAGCATGGCCAGCTCGTTGCGGCCGTAACTGCAGTTCTCGGACAGCATCAGGTTCTTGCGGGTGCGCTCCGAGGTGTCCACGAGGTCCCAGAGCTGGTCGAGCTCGGTCGCGATGGGAAGCTCGACGACGACGTGCTTGCCCGCCAGAAGTGCGGCCTTGCCCTGCTCGAAGTGGAACTCCCAAGGCGTCGCTATGTAGATGAGATCGATGTCGTCGCGCTCGAGCATCTCGGCGTAGCTGCCCGCCGAGCCGCCGTACTCCGCCGGACGCGGCTTTCCGGCCGTCACCAGCCGGTCGGCGGTGCGCTTGGCGCGGTCGGCGCGGATGTCGCAGACCGCGGTCACCACGCAGCCGGGGATGACGGACCAGCCGGTGGTCATCCCGGAGCCCCGGTTGCCGAGCCCGATCACGCCGACGCGCACCGTCGCGCAGGGCTCGAACGGCACATTGACCATGGACTTCTGGCCCGGTTGCCGACGGGGAGCGGCCGCGGAGGTGAGTGCGGAGGCTGCCGCGGAACCGGGGACCGCCGAGGCAGGCGCGGCCGATCCGATTCCGGCGACGAGCGCCCCGGTGGCCAGCGTTCCTCCCAGAACCAAACGGCGTGACACTGCAGGGATTTGAGGCATGCGACAGGGCTCCTCGCTACGCGACCGGCATCACTGGGCGGCACGACTCTCGCGGGAACGACAGTGACATGTCAAGAGTTGTTCACCGTCGTCGTGTTTCGAGCATTCGCGAGCATGAGAATGTGGCGGCGAGTCATGAAGGCACCGCGGGCGGATCCCCCGTATGCACCCTTGCGCGGGCCGGAGCTTGCCGTCACCGTGAGGGACGGGCTGTTGACCGACAGATCACCGCCGTACCGTGACGGGAGCCAGTGTGACCGCATTGTCCGTTCTGCCTCATGCCCTGTACGGTGACGGCCCGCACAAGGTGATCGCGGTGCACGGCTGGCTCGCCGACCGTTCCGCGTACGGGCCGCTGCTGCCGGACCTCGACGCCGGGTCGTTCCAGTACGCGGTGGTGGACCTGCGGGGATACGGCGAGGCGAGGGACGTGGCCGGCGCGTACACGACGGCCGAGGGCGCCGCGGACGTGCTCGCGCTGGCCGACCGGCTCGGCTGGGACCGCTTCTCGCTGATCGGGCACTCGATGGGCGGCTCCGTCATTCAGCGCACGCTGGCCGCCGCGCCGCACCGGGTGCGCAGAATCGTCGGGGTGTCGCCGGTTCCCGCTTCGGGTCTGCCCCTGCCGCCCGAGCAGTGGGAGCTCTTCGCCGGGGCTGCGCACAATCCGGACAACCGCCGGGCCATCCTCGACGTCACGACCGGAGGCCGGCGCCCGGCGGCCTGGCTGGACCGCATGGTGCGTCGTTCGGTCGAGTGCAGCGACGCCAAGGCGTTCCGCGCCTGGCTGGATTCCTGGGCCGGGGAGGACTTCCACGACCGGATCGAGGGTTCGCCGGTGCCGGCCCTGGCAGTGGTGGGGGCGCTGGACCCGGCCCTCTCCGCCGATCTGCAGCGCGCCACCTGGTTGCGCTGGTTCCCGCGCGCCGAGCTGGTGGAGCTCGCCTCGTGCGGCCACTACGCGATGGACGAGGCGCCGCTCGACGTGATCCGGGTGGTCGAGGACTTCCTGCGGGCGGACGCGGAGGGTGGCGGGGCGGCGGCGTGAGCGGGCCCACCCCGCCGGAGCCCGTACCGGATGTCTTCGACCCGCGGCAGTACGCGCTCGGCATCCCGCACGACCGCTACCGCCTGCTGCGCGACCATTACCCGGTCGCGTGGCAGGAGGAGCCGGAGGTGCTGGGCTGGCCTGCGGGCCCCGGCTTCTGGGCGGTCACCCGGCACCAGGACGCCGTCCGCGTGCTGAAGGACTCGTCCACGTACTCCTCGTTCCTCGGCGCCACCCAGATCCGCGATCCGGACCCCGACGACCTGCCGTTCATCCGCCGCATGATGCTCAACCAGGACCCGCCGCACCACCGGCGGCTGCGGACGCTCGTCAGCCGCGCCTTCACGCCGAAACGCGTGGACCGTTTCGAGACGGTCGTACGCGAACGGGCGCACGCCCTGCTCGCCCGAGCGGTCGCCGAGGCACGCGCGGGCGACGGCACCTGCGACCTCGTCACCCAGGTCACCGACGACTACTCCCTGCTCAACCTCGCCGATCTGCTCGGCGTACCGGACACCGACCGCGCCCTCCTGCTGCACTGGACCCGGCGCGTCATCGGCTACCAGGACCCGGACGAGGCGGGGACGCCGGCGCTCGGCCCGGACGGCAAGCCGGTCAACCCGCGCTCCCCGGCGTCCCTGCGCGATATGTTCGCCTACGCGCACGCCCTGGTGGCACACAAACGCGAGCGCCCCGCCGACGATGTGATGACGGCCCTCGCCACCGACCCCGAACTGTCCGAAGCCGAACTGGAGATGTTCTTCTTCCTGCTTGTCGTGGCGGGAAACGACACGGTACGCAGCGCGGCCCCCGGCGGCCTGCGCCTGCTGGCCGAGCACCCACAAGCGTACGACCGGCTGAGCGACGGCGCGGTGGGATTCTCCACGGCCGTGGACGAACTCCTCCGCCGCCACCCGCCGGTCCTGACCTTCCGCCGCACCGCCTCCCAGGACACCGGCCTGGCGGGCACTCGCATCCGCAGGGGCGACAAGGTGGTCGTCTTCCACGCCTCCGCCAACCACGACGAGCGCGTCTTCCCCGACCCGTTCGCCCTGGACCTCGCCCGCTCCCCGAATCCGCACCTCTCGTTCGGTGACGGCCCGCACGTCTGCCTGGGCGCGCACTTCGCACGCCTCCAGTTGCGCGTGCTGTACGAGGAGACGTGCCGCGTACTCCCGCCCGGGTCGCTCCGGCCCGCGGCGCCGCCACGCCGCCTGGTGTCCAACTTCATCAACGGACTCAAGTCGCTGCCTGTGCGGATGGGATAGCACCGGCCAGGGGTGAGCGGCGCCCGGCGCGCCGGGTCGGCGGGCGCTTGCGGCGGGGCGGCGGGCACGGCAGGGTTCCGGGTGTGGCCACCTTGCTGATCGTGCATCACACGCCCTCGCCGAACTGTCAGGCACTGCTCGAAGCCGTCGTCTCCGGCGCGACGACGGACGAGATCGAAGGAGTCCGGGTCGTGCGGCGGGCGGCGCTGGCCGCGACGGTGTCCGACGTGCTCGCCGCCGACGGCGTTCTGCTCGGGACCCCGGCGAACCTCGGCTACATGTCCGGCGCCCTCAAGCACTTCTTCGACCAGATCTACTACCCCTGCCTGGACGCGACGCGCGGCCGCCCCTTCGGGTACTACGTGCACGGCGGGAACGACATCACCGGGGCCGTGCGGGCCATCGAGTCGGTCACGACGGGGCTGGGATGGCGCCGCGCGGCGGACGCCGTGACGGTCACGGGAGAACCCGCCAAGGGCGACATCGAGGCGTGCTGGGAGTTGGGGGCGACCGTCGCCGCCGGCCTGGCGGACTGACCGGCCCGGATCGGCACGGGTGTCATCGTCCTTCCCCAGTACGGGACTTGTAAAGATTCCCGCCAGGCGGAACAGCCGGTGCGCCGGCGTTGTTGTGGAGCACGACAGGATGAGCAAGACCATGATCCACCGGGCATTGCGCGGCGCGCCCGTCGCGCGTAGCGTTCGGGCAGGTCATGAGGTCAGCGTCAAGCCCTGGCTCGCTGACCGGCAACCCTCCCGCGCGGCGGGGTGCTCCAGGTGACGACCAGGCGGGGCCCGGCCGGGTTCCGCAAGCGCGAGGCCCCCGGGCCACGCCGAGCCGGAAGAGCGGAGGCGAGGGTCATGCCATCGGTGTCCCGCACGCTCGTCAGGGTGCTCGCTCCCCGGCCCCGCGTCCACCTCTACTCCCGGCCGCACATCGACCTCCAGCGCGTGGCCGGCGCGCTCTGTTGTTCCTGATCCGTTCCCGCGACGCCGAACCTTTCGAAGAGGCCCGGCGCTCACCCACGGTCGATCAGGAAGGCACCCCGTCGTGTCCGCATCAGCATCCCCGCACCCTTCCCCGTCCTCCCCGCTGCACCTCGCCGTCGCACTCGACGGCACGGGCTGGCACCCCGCCGCCTGGCGCGAACCGGAGGCCCGCCCCGGAGAACTGCTCACCGCCGCGTACTGGACCGACACCATCACCGAAGCCGAACGCGGCCTGCTCGACTTCGTGACGATCGAGGACGCATTCGGCCTCCAGTCCTCGCGCTTCACCGAGCCCGACGGCCGCACCGACCAGGAGCGCGGGCGCCTCGACGCGGTGCTCATCGCCGCCCGGGTGGCCCCGCTGACCCAGCACATCGGGCTCGTTCCCACCGTGGTCACCACGCACACCGAGCCGTTCCACCTCTCCAAGGCGATCGCCACCCTCGACTACGTGAGCACCGGCCGGGCCGGTCTGCGCATCCAGGTGTCGGCCCGGCAGCACGAAGCCGCCCACTTCGGGCGCCGTACGTTCCCGCACTTCGGCGTCGACGAGCTGGACACCCCGGCCGTACAGGCGCTGACCACCGAACTCTTCGAGGAGGCGGGCGACTACGTCGAGGCGGTACGGCGCCTCTGGGACAGCTGGGAGGACGGAGCGGAGATCCGGGACGCGGCCACGGGCCGCTTCATCGACCGCGAGAAACTGCACTACATCGACTTCGAGGGCCGGCATTTCAGCGTCAAGGGTCCCTCGATCACACCCCGGCCCCCGCAGGGCCAGCCGGTCGTCAGCGCCCTCGCGCACCGAAGGGTGCCCTTCCAACTGGTGGCCCGCTCGGCCGACATCGGATACGTCACCCCGCACGATGCCGAACAGGCCCGCGACATCGTCGACGAGATCCGCACCGAACAGGCGGCGGGCGGACGCGCGGCGGAACCCCTCCACATCTTCGGGGACCTCGTGGTCTTCCTCGACGACGACCCCGCGGTCGCCACGGCCCGCCGGGACCGTCTCGACGGCCTCGCCGGAGATCCGTACACCAGTGACGCGAAGGTCTTCACCGGGACGCCCGCGCAACTGGCGGACCTTCTTCTGCAATGGCAGCGGTCCGGGCTCTCCGGATTCCGGCTGCGCCCCGCAGTGACCGGCCACGACCTCCCGGCGATCACCCGCCGGCTGGTCCCCGAACTGCAGCGCCGAGGCGCCTTCCGGACCGCCTACGAGGCCGACACCCTGCGCGGGCTGCTCGGACTCGCCCGCCCCGCCAACCGCTACGCCACCGTCTGAGCCGGAGGGAACACCGATATGAGCACCAGCAACGGCACCGGCCGCAGCACCGGCAAGCCGCTCAAGCAGATCCATCTCGCCGCCCACTTCCCCGGCGTCAACAACACCACCGTATGGAGCGACCCCGCGGCCGGCAGCCACGTCGAGTTCAGCTCGTTCGCTCACTTCGCCCGCACCGCCGAGCGCGCCAAATTCGACTTCCTCTTCCTTGCCGAGGGGCTCCGCCTGCGCGAACAGGGCGGCGAAATCTACGACTTGGACGTCGTGGGCCGCCCCGACACCTTCACCGTCCTGTCCGCCCTCGCCGCCGTCACCGAACGCCTCGGCCTCACGGGAACGATCAACTCCACGTTCAACGAGCCCTATGAGGTGGCCCGCCAGTTCGCCAGCCTCGATCACCTCTCGGGCGGACGCGCGGCGTGGAACGTCGTCACCTCGTGGGACGCCTTCACGGGCGAGAACTTCCGCCGCGGCGGATTCCTGCCGCAGGAGGAGCGGTACTCCCGGGCCAAGGAGTTCCTCGCCACGGCCAACGAGCTGTTCGACTCCTGGCGCGGCGACGAAATAGTCGCCGACCAGCGGACAGGCACCTTCCTCCGGGACGCGAGGGCCGGATCCTTCGTGCACAAGGGGCAGCACTTCGACATCGAGGGGCAGTTCAACGTCCCGCGCAGCCCGCAGGGCCGCCCGGTGATCTTCCAGGCCGGAGACTCCGACGAAGGACGCGAGTTCGCGGCGGAGGGCGCCGACGCGATCTTCAGCCGCTACAGTACGCTCAAGGAGGGCCAGGCCTTCTACACGGACGTCAAGGGCCGCCTCGCCCGCCACGGCCGCACCCACGACCAGTTGCTGATCCTGCCCGCCGCGACCTTCGTCCTCGGCGAAACGGACGCCGAGGCGCAGGAACTGGCCCGCGAGGTCCGCAGGCAGCAGGTCAGCGGCGCCACCGCGATCAAGCACCTCGAGTTCGTCTGGAACCGCGACCTCTCCTCGTACGACCCCGAGGGCCCGCTGCCCGACATCGATCCGGACCTCGGCGAACACACCATCGCCCGCGGCCGGGCGCAGGTGCGCATGTACCGTGACCCGCTGGCCACCGCCCGGGAATGGCGGGAGCTCGCGGCCGCGAAGAACTGGTCGATCCGCGATCTGGTCATCGAGACCGGCAGCCGCCAGTCCTTCGTCGGCTCACCGGACACCGTCGCGTCGACCATCGACCACTTCGTCCAGGCCGACGCCGCCGACGGCTTCATCCTCGTCCCGCACATCACCCCCAAAGGCCTCGACGTCTTCGCCGACACGGTGGTTCCGCTCCTGCAGGAGCGCGGCGTGTTCCGTACGGACTACGAGGGCACGACGCTCCGCGACCACCTGGGCCTGAGCCACCCCGACGGGGCCGGGGCGGTCGAGCGCGCGGCCTCCTGACAGCCGGTCCTCTCGGCAGGCTTCGGCCGCACATGGGCCGGAGCTCCGGCAGGGCCGCATCGAGGCCGCCCGGGCCGCGCTCATCCGCATGCTCGACGACACGGGCCCGGACGCACGCCGCCTCCGGGAGCTGAGCCGTGCGCTGGAGGACATCGGCGACCACGCGCAGGCGGCCCGCACCCGTTTCAACCTGCTCTCGCTCCATGACACGGCATCGGACCGGGCCTCGGAGGCGTACGTCCTGGCCCGCCGCGAGCGCCGCAAGGGCGACCTCGCGGCGGCCGGCCGGGCTCCGGAGCGGGCCCGGACGGCCGTCGGCCTCGGAAGTCCGGCGCCCGATGCGGACGTGGCGGGAAGGCACCGACGCGGGCTCGGCCGGCTGATCACCGAAGAGCACCTGGAGCTGACACTCGCCACCGCCGGAGTGGGCGACGCGGACCTCGCGCGCGCGAGGTCCGCGTACGCGAGGATCCTGCTGGACACGATGGGCAAGGAATCCGCCAGGGCACTCAGCGCGCTGTCCACCCAAGCGAAACGGGCCGTGGCCGGGGTGTGAGCGACCGGGCACGACTCCCCCTGTGCTCAGGCCCGCGGCCCGCCCACGCCGGGCGCTCCCGCCCGCAGTCCGTCCATCACGAGGTCCAGCAGCCGGGCGGCCCTCGGCTGCCAGTCGCTGTGCGGGTCGAGCTGCCAGAGGCCGGCGATGGCGAGCTGGAAGTCGTCGGGGGTCACCCCGGGGCGGATGGTGCCCGCCTCCTCGTTCGCCTGCAGCAGGAGGGTGATGCCGCGGGTCACCGGGCCGTGGCCCAGCTGGGCCAGGCTGCCGTTGCACGCGGTCGTACGGAGGGCGACGGCCAGGCCGGCCTTGGCCATGGCGTACTGCGCCAGGCGGTCCATCCACTCGCGCAGCGCCCGGTCGGGGGTGCGGGTTCTGAGCAGCTGGGCCGCGGTGTCGGCGACCTGCTGCATCTCGTAGCGGTAGACCTCCAGGACGAGGGCCTCACGGTTGGGGAAGTTGCGGTAGAACGTGCCCTGGCCGACGCCGGCCTTCTTCGCGATCGCGCTCACCGGGGCGTCCGCCGACCGCGTCAGTTCCACGAGTGCGACGGCCAGGATGCGCTCGCGGTTGCGTTGGGCGTCCGGACGCTGGGGCGTGCTCTTCTCCTCGTCCACGCCTCCTCCTTCCGGAAACACGGCCGCGACGGTCCTGGAACACGGCAACGGCGGCGCCGAAACGCAACCTCGACAGTCTTGCTAAGCGGACAGCTGTCCGTTAGGTTCGACAGATAAGCGGACGGTTGTCCGCTTCCCCCATCCTAACGGTAGATCCGGCCCTTGCGGCCGACCCGTGTCCCGGCCGCCCGCCCCACGCATAACGCCCTCCCTCCGGGTACGGCTGCCGGGATCGTCTCGTTCGACGCGCATAAGCAATGCGAAAGAAGGCTGATCATGGCCCCATCGACGTCCAGTGCCATCACCCTGAACATCAATGGCGAAAAATACACGCTGCCCGTCGACCACCGCACCACCCTCCTGGACGCCCTGCGCGAGCGCCTCGACCTGACCGGCACCAAGAAGGGCTGTGACCAGGGGCAGTGCGGTGCCTGCACGGTGCTGCTCGACGGGCGGCGGACCGTCTCCTGTCTGCAGCTCGCGGTCGCCGCCGAGGGGCGCGCGATCACCACCATCGAGGGAGTTGCCGACGGGGACCAACTGCACCCCGTGCAGCAGGCGTTCCTGGACCTCGACGGCTACCAGTGCGGCTACTGCACGCCCGGGCAGATCTGTTCGGCACTCGCCGTGATCGAGGAACACGCGGCGGGCTGGCCGAGCGCCGTGACCGATGACGTCCGGCCGGAGGCGGGGGTGCCCGCTCTCACCGCCGAGGAGATCCGTGAGCGGATGAGCGGCAACCTCTGCCGCTGCGGCGCCTATATGTCGATCGTCCAGGCCGTGGCGCGCGCGGCCGAAGTGGCGGCCGCCGACACCGAGGGGGCCGTGGCATGAGGGAATTCGGATACGAACGCGCTCTTGACGTCTCCGGGGCCGTGGCCCTGCTCGCCGAGGAACCCGGCGCCCGTCTCCTCGGCGGCGGCACCAACCTCGTCGACCTGATGAAGGCCGGTGTGGAGCGGCCGACGCTCCTCGTCGACGTACAGGAACTCCCTCTGGGTGACGTCGGGTTCACGGCTGACGGCGGGCTGCGGATCGGCGCGACCGTCACCAACAGCGACCTCGCCGCCCATGCCGAAGTCCGCCGGCACTACCCGGCTCTGGCGCAGGCCGTCCTGGCCGGCGCCTCCGGACAGCTGCGCAACATGGCCACCGTCGGCGGGAACCTGCTCCAGCGGACCCGCTGCGGCTACTTCGGCGACGTCGCCAAGCCATGCAACAAGCGCACCCCGGGCAGTGGTTGTCCCGCGGCGGCGGGCGAGCACCGCAACCATGCGATCCTCGGCGCCTCCGAGCACTGCGTGGCGACACATCCCTCGGACATGGCGGTCGCGCTCGCGGCCTTCGATGCCGTGATCATGTACGAAACAGCCGACGGCCCCGGCGAGTTGCCGATCGACGACTTCTACCTGCCGGTGGGGGAGACCCCGCACATCGAAACGGCTCTGCCGCCCGGAGCGCTGATCACCGGTGTCTCCCTGCCGCCGGCCTCCGTCGCCGCGCACTCCCGCTACCGGAAAGTGCGCGAGCGCGCCTCCTTCGCGTTCGCGATCGGGTCCGTCGCCGCGGCGCTCGACATCCAGGACGGTGTCGTACGCGAAGTGCGCCTGGCCCTCGGCGCGGTGGCGTCCCGGCCCTGGCGGGCCCACGCGGCCGAACGGGCCCTGACCGGCGGCCCCGCCGACGCGGAGGCGTTCGCCGCTGCTGCGGACGCCGAACTGGCAGCCGCCGAGCCCCTCGCGGAGAACGGATACAAGGTGACCTTGATGCGCAACCTCGTGACGGCCGTGCTCACCGAACTCGCCGAGGAGGCCGCCCGATGACCGCCACGACCGAGAGCACCGCGGTGACCGGAGCGGTCGGCACCGCCCGTACCCGCGTGGAGGGCCGGGACAAGGTCACCGGCGCGGCCCGCTACGCCGGAGAGATCCCCTTCGCCGAACTCGCGCACGGCTGGCTCGTGTTGTCGACCGTGGCACGCGGCCGGATCCGGTCCGTGGAGGATGAGCCCGTCCGGGCCATGCCCGGGGTCCTGACCGTGCTCCACCACGAGAACGCGCCACGGGTCGACACCGGGTACATGGGCATGCTGGGACCGCCCAACCCGGTCGTCGGACTCTTCCAGCACGACCGGGTGCCCTTCCTCGGCTGGCCCGTCGCCCTGGTCGTCGCCGAGACGTCCGAGCAGGCCCGGGAGGCCGCCGAGGCGCTGGTGGTGAGCTACGACCAGGAACCGCACGACGTGGCGTTCCCCGCCGGGCCTTCCGGCGCCTACACCCCCGGCGAGCGCGCGATGGAGCAGGCCGACACGGAGAAGGGGGACCTGGAGGCCCGGCTCCGGGAGGCCGCCTTCGTCGTGGAGGAGGAGTACGCCACCCCGGAGGAACACCACAACTCCATGGAGCCGCACGCGGCGACGGCCCGGTGGGAGGGTGGCCGGCTGGATGTGCTCGATTCCAACCAGGGCACCTCCTGGGTGGCGAGCGAACTCGCGTCGCTCTTCTCCCTCGATCCGGCATCCGTACGGGTGCGCTCCGAGCACGTCGGCGGTGGCTTCGGATCGAAGGGCCTGGCGCCCCATCAGGTGGCCGCCGTGATGGCCACCACCCTGCTCCACCGCCCCGTCCGCGTCGTGCTGACACGCCGCCAGACGTTCTCCCTGGTCGGGTTCCGCAGCCCCACCGTGCAGCGGGTCACGCTCGGCGCCGACACCGGCGGACGCCTGCGGGCCTTCGACCACCAGGCGCTGAGCCTCACATCGACCGTGCACGAGTTCGTCGAGCCGAGCGCCAGTGTCGGACGCACCATGTACGACGCCGACGCGCATCGCACCGGGCACCGGCTGGTGCGGCTCGACGTGCCGACCCCGACCTGGATGCGGGCGCCGGGTGAGGCGCCCGGTTCCTTCGCCCTCGAATCGGCCATCGACGAGCTGGCCGAGAAGTGCGGCCTGGACCCGATCGAGCTGCGCGTGCGCAACCAGCCCGCGGCGGGCCCCGTGTCGGGGCTGCCCTTCAGCCGCCGCAACCTGCTCGCCTGCTTCGAGGAAGGCGCCCGCCGCTTCGGCTGGGCGGGCAGGGACCCCCGTCCCGGAGCCCGTCGCGAGGGGCGCTGGCTCCTGGGGACCGGAATGGCGGCGACCTCCTTCCCGGCGGGTGTCGGCCCGTCCACGGCGGCCGTGACCGCGGAGCAGGACGGCGGTTTCACCGTACGGATCAACGCGGCGGACATCGGGACCGGGGCGCGGACCGCCATGGTCGCGGTCGCAGCCGACGCCCTGCGGGTGGACCCGGCGCGGATCCGCGTACGCCTCGGGGACAGCGACCTCGGCCCGGCGTGGATCGCCGGGGGCTCCATGGGCACGCGCTCCTGGGCGTGGGCGGTGCGGCTGGCCGCGGACGAACTGCGCGACCTGCTCGCCCTCGGGGGAACCATTCCGCCGCAGGGCCTCACCACCCGTTCGGACACCAGCGAGGCCATCGGCGCCCTGGCGCGGAAGGAACGGCACTCCTACGGGGCGCAGTTCGCCGAGGCCGCGGTGGACACCGCCACCGGTGAGGTACGCGTACGGAGGCTGCTCGGCATCTTCGCCGCGGGCACCATCGTGAACCCGCTCACCGCCCGGAGCCAGCTCGTCGGCGGCATGACCTGGGGGCTCTCCATGGCCCTGCACGAGGAGGCGGTCCGAGACGCGGCGTCCGGCGGGTACGTCAACGCCGACCTGGCCGGCTACCACGTGGCCGCCCACGCCGATGTGGAGCACATCGAGGCGGACTGGGTCGACGACCACGACCCGGAGGACCCGGTCGGGATCAAGGGCGTCGGCGAGATCGGCATCGTGGGCGTCGCCGCCGCGATCGCCAACGCGGTCTGGCACGCGACCGGTGTGCGCCACCGCAGTCTGCCGATCCGCCCCGACCGCGTCCTCGCCGCCGCGGAAGAGGCACGACAGCGGGCTGCGGAGGAAGTACCGGGTGCTTGACATCGCGGCGGACCTGAACCGCTGGTCCGAGGAGGGCCGGGACTACGCCGTCGCCACGGTGGTCGCGGTCGACGGCAGTGCGCCGCGGGCCCCGGGCGCGGCCATGGCGGTCGACAGCGAAGGCACGGCGATCGGTTCGGTCTCCGGGGGCTGCGTGGAGGGCGCCGTCTACGAACTGTGCGTGCAGGCGCTCCAGGACGGCCGCACGGTACGGGAGCGGTTCGGATACAGCGACGAGGACGCGTTCGCCGTGGGACTCACCTGCGGCGGTGTCATCGACGTCCTCGTCGCACCGGTGCGCTCCCAACAGCCGCTGTTCCGCGCGGCGTTGTCGGCGGCCGGCCGCGAGGAGCCGGCTGCGCTCACCCGGGTGGTGCGCGGGCCGGACGGACTGCTCGGCCGGGCCCTGCTGGTCCGGGGCGACGGATCGTACGAGGGCAGCCTCGACGGTCGTCCGCCCCTGGACCACAGGGCGGCCGCCGAGGCCCGGGCGCTGCTGGACGCAGGCCGCACCGGCACCGTGGAGATCGCGGAGGACGGGACGAGCTGCCCGGGCGGCCTGACGCTCTTCGTGGAGTCGAGCGTGCCGCCGCCCCGGATGATCGTGTTCGGCGCGGTGGACTTCGCGAAGGCGCTGGTCCGGGCGGGCAAGTTCCTCGGCCACCATGTGACGGTGTGCGACGCCCGGCCCGTCTTCGCGACCCGCGCCCGCTTCCCCGAGGCTGATGACGTGGTCGTCGACTGGCCGCACCGGTACCTCGCGGGCACCGTCATCGACGAGCGGAGCGTCCTGTGCGTGCTCACCCATGACGCCAGGTTCGACATCCCGCTCCTGGAGACGGCCCTGCGCCTGCCGGTCGCGTACGTCGGCGCGATGGGCTCGCGCCGCACGCACGAGGAGCGCAACCAGCGACTGCGGGAAGCCGGCCTGACCGAGGACGAGTTGGACCGCCTGCACTCCCCGATCGGCCTCGACCTCGGCGCCCGTACGCCGGAGGAGACCGCCGTGTCCATCGCCGCGGAGATCGTGGCGGAGCGCCGGGGCGGCTCGGGCGCCCCGCTGACCGGGGCGCGGACACCCATCCACCACGAGGCCGACGGCGGCATCGGGGCAGCGGTGAGCTGAGTGTCGGAGGCATGCGGTTGACTGCCGGTCATGGCCGAACCCGCATGGATCAACACCCTCTGGCAGCACCTCCGTCACGCGCTGGGGCCCGCTCCCGAACCCCGTCCGGCCGTCCTCCTGGACGTGCCGGACGGGACGGACTTCCGGGAACTCGTCCAGGAGATCTCCGGCAGGGCGGGGAACCCCCGCACGCTGATCGACGACGGCCGCAGGGTGGAGCCGCTCAACGCGCGCACCGGACTGCCACTCGTCGAGCCCTTCGGCGAGGAAGTGCGGGAACTGTGCGCGTGGCCCTGGTGGAACGACTGGATCGGGTGCGCCCGTGTGGTCCGGGCCGGACGTGAGCACGCGGTCGCCGTGATCGCACACCGCGCGGACCCGGCGGCGGAGGGGATGCCGGAGGGCGCCCCATGGACCGAGAAGCTGCGTCTGCTCACCGGCTGGGAACCGGCTCCGCGCACTCCGGTCGACTGGCAGGCAGCCGAACAGGCTTTGGGCACGAGGCTGCCGGGCGACTACAAGGAGATCGTGGACCTGTTCGGGTACGGAAGCTTCGACACTTACCTCGAACTTCTCGTCCCCGGCGTTCGCGGACTGGACCTGGTCGACTGGTTCTCGTCCGCGCAGACGTATGGAGTGGATCTCTGGCGGCCCCATCCCGTCTATCCGGAACCGGGGGGTCTGCTGCGCTGGGGAGTGTCGGAGCAGGAGCTCGACTTCGTCTGGCAGACGGGTGCGGCCGATCCGGACGACTGGACCGTACTCATCCGCACGGACTTCGACACCTGGGAGCGCTACGAGTGCGGTGCGGGCGAGTTCCTCGTCCGCCTGCTCACGGACACACGGCTCGGCTACCCCACCAGCCGCATAGCCGCCCACTTCTTCGCGGACTACGCGTGAGGGACGGCGGACGCGACGGGGTTCTCCGAGTCTCGGCATGGGCATGCCATGGCAGGGCTATGTCCGGCTGGCGTGATCCAGGAGGAAGCAATGAAGCACACAGGACGACTCCGCAACGCGTTACTCACCCTTTCCACTGCCACGGTGCTCGTCGTCGCCGCTTCCGGCAGCGCCTTCGCCGCCGTGCCGGGCGCGCTGCCCGCCCGCGCGGACGGGCTGGAGCAGACGTTCCAGCCCGCCTTCGACTACGACGGCGACGGTTGCTATCCGACACCCGCCATCGGCCCCGACGGGGCCATCGCGCCCGGACTGAAGACCACGGGCGCCGTCAACGGCAGCTGCCACGACTCCTGGGACCTGGACAACACCAACGGCTATGCACGCTCCCTGTGCAACAACGGCTGGTGCGCCATCATGTACGGCCTCTATTTCGAGAAGGATCAGGCCGTGGCCGGAAGCGGTCTCGGCGGGCACCGTCACGACTGGGAGCACGTCGTGGTGTGGGTGCAGGACAACGAGGCGAAGTACGTGTCCACCTCCGCCCACGGCGCCTTCAGCGTGTACGGCCAGGACGCCATGCTGTGGGACGGGACGCACCCGAAGGTCGTCTACCACAAGGACGGAATCGGGACGCACTGCTTCCGCCGCGCGACCACGGGCGACGAACCGCCGGAGAACCACTACCACGAGTGGCAGTTCCCCGACCTGGTCGGCTGGAACGGTTATCCCGCAGGCATCCGGGAGAAGCTGGTCCAGGCCGACTTCGGCAGTGCCGTCTTCGGTCTGAAGGACGGCAACTTCGCCGGCCACCTGGACCGGGCGAAGCCCGCCGGGATTCCCTTCGCCCCCTACGCCTGACCGGACGAGGGGGCGGGACGCGAACCGCCCCCTCGTCCCGAGAGGACACGGCATGACCCGCAGCACCACCCGGATCGCGCACCTGCGCGCGGCCGGAGTGAGTTTCGTCGTCGAGCTCCGCACCCCTGTGCCCCGCGTCCTGCACTGGGGGGAGGACCTCGGGGAGCTGCCCGACGAGGACCTCGCATGCCTGGCGCTGTCGGCGGACGCCGCCTCGCTCCACTGCGCGCTCGACGAACCACGGCAGTTCACCATCTGGCCCACCCAGGCCGACGGCTGGTCGGGCACCCCCGCCCACGAGGGCCACCGGGCCGGGACGGCCACCACGCCCCGCGTCACGATGACCGGCGCCGAGGAGCGCCCGGACGCGCTCGTCATCGCGCTCAGCGACACCGACGCCGGGCTCGACCTCACCCTCACCTACCGGCTCGACCCGTCCGGCGTGCTGGCCGTGCGCACCCGGATGTCCTCCCCGGCCGGCGCACCCGGCCCCGCCCCCTACGACCTTGCCGCCACCACCGCCCTGCTCCCGCTGCCGAACCGGGCCCAGGAGATCCTGGACTTCACCGGCAAGTGGTGCCGCGAACGCTCCCCGCAGCGCGGCCGGTTCGCCTTCGCCGGCCATGTCCGCGAGGTCCGCCGAGGGCGCCCCGGTCTGGACGCGCCCCATCTGCTGACGGTCGGCGTGCCCGGGTTCGGATTCCGTACGGGCGAGGTCTGGGCACTGCACGTCGGCTGGAGCGGCAACCAGCGCTGGCTCGCCGAACGGCTGCCCGAAGGCGCCGGAGTGCACGGTGGCGTCCTCGGCGGGGGCGAGCTGCTCTCGGCCGGCGAGATCCGGCTCGCCCCTGGCGACAGCTACACCTCACCCGAGTGCTATTTCGCCTGGTCCGCCGAGGGCCTGGACGGTCTCGCCGGCCGCTTCCACACGATGCTCCGCTCCCGTCCCGGTCACCCGTCCACGCCACGTCCGCTGACCCTGAACACCTGGGAGGCGGTCTACTTCGACCACCGGCCCGAACGGCTCCTGGCGCTGGCCGACGCCGCCGCCGAGGCCGGGGTGGAACGCCTCGTGCTGGACGACGGCTGGTTCCTCGGCCGGCGCGACGACACGGCCGGACTCGGCGACTGGACGGTCGACCCGCGGATGTGGCCCCAGGGGCTGACCCCGCTGGCGGACCGGGTGCACGCCCACGGCATGCAGTTCGGGCTCTGGGTGGAGCCGGAGATGGTGAACCTCCGCTCGCACCTCGCGCGCGAGCACCCCGACTGGATCCTCGGCCCGTCCGCGGGCCTGGGGCCGAGCTCCCGCAATCAGTACGTGCTGAACGTGGCCCACGAGGAGGCGTTCGCCTACCTCCTGGAGTCACTGGACGCCCTCGTCGCCGAATACCGCGTCGACTATCTCAAGTGGGACCACAACCGGGAACTGCACGAGGCCGTCCACCGCGACGCGCACGGCGGTGACCGGCCCGGCGTGCACGCCCAGACCCGGGCGCTGTACCGGCTGATGGACGCGCTCAGGTCCCGCCGGCCCGGCCTGGAGATCGAATCGTGCTCCAGCGGGGGCGGACGCGTCGACCTCGGAGTCCTCGCCCGCACGGACCGGGTGTGGGCTTCGGACTGCAACGATCCCGTGGAGCGCCAGTCCATCCAGCGCTGGACGGCGCAGCTCCTGCCGCCCGAGCTCATCGGCGCCCATGTCGGGGGCCCGCGCAGCCATACGACCGGCCGGGTCGCGGACGACTCGTTCCGCCTGATCACCGCATTGTTCGGGCACGCGGGCATCGAGGACGACCTGACGGCGCGCACCCCCGAGGAGCGGCAGGCACTGACCAGGTGGGCGGCTCTGTACAAGGAGGTACGCGGCCTGCTGCACGGCGGGCGGGTGGTCAGGGCGGACCTCGACGACGACGCGACGTTCCTGCACGGAGTCGTCGCACCGGACGCCGCCGCCGCGCTGTACTGCTGGGCGCGGACGGAGACGTCCCTGCCGGCCCAGTCGGGCCGCGTCCGGCTCCCCGGCCTGACCCCCGGCCGCCCCTACCGGGTCCGCGTCCGCACGGAGGCGGGGCTGCCGTCCATGCACCAGGTCACCGCTCCCGCCTGGTACCGGGCGGCGGTCGAGGGCTGGACGCCGATGCCCGGCACGGTACTGACCCGCGCGGGGCTGCCCATGCCGACGCTCAACCCCGGGCAGGCCCTGCTGATCGAGGTCGCCGCGCCGGCCGCGTCCTAGTTCCTCCCGCCCTCCGGGCGCAGAGCGAGCTCCCGGCCCTGCCAGCGCCTGCGCAGCCAGCGGTCGTGGCTGGCCAGGACGATGGCCCCGGGGCCCGTCCCCAGGGCCTCCTCCAACTCGTCGCACAGGCGCGGGGACAGATGGTTCGTGGGCTCGTCCAGCAGCAGGAGCTGCGGCGGGCGTGCCGTCAGCACGGCCAGGGCGAGCCTGCGGCGCTGGCCGGAAGACACCTGTCCCACCGGCTTGCCCAGGTCTCCCTCGGGCAGCAGACCGAGGGAGACCAGCGGCACCTCCTCGGCCCGTTCGAAGCCCAGCGCCTTCTCGTACGTCTCCCGGACGGAGAGGTCCGGCCGGGCGAACTCCGTGTCCTGGGTGAGCATCCCCACCGTCAGCCCCGGGCGTCGGCCCACGTCACCCTCGACGGCCAGTGCCTCGGCCGCCGTACCCCCGGCCAGTACCGCGAGGAGCGTCGACTTCCCCGCGCCGTTGCCGCCCGTGACCAGCAGCCGTTCGGTCGCCATGACGTCGAGCCGGCCGACGGTCAGGCGGCCCGGAACCCGTACCCCGCGCAGGGACACGAGGGTCCCCTCCGCCGACGGCCCCGCCAGAGAGGCGTACCGGAACCGCAGAGGCGGGGGCGGCTCCCCGATCCTGTTGCGTTCCAGCTCGTCCAGTCGGCGGGAGGCGTTGCGGACCCGGCGCGCGATCTGGCTCTGTACGCGGCCGGCCCGCAGGCCGTACCCCATCTTCTCGTTGTCGCGCGGACCCCGGTCGGGCGCGACCATGCGCGCGGTCACCTCGGCCGAGCGCCGCAGCGCCTCCAGCTCCTGCTGCTCCTCGGCATGGCGGCGTTCCCACCGTGTCCGTTCGGCCCGCTTCTCGGTCAGATAGGCGCTGTAGCCGCCGCCGTACCGTACGGGGCCGTCGACCGCCGGATCGAGGTCGATCAGATCCGTGCAGACGGCGTCGAGGAAGGCCCGGTCGTGACTGGCGATCACCACGGGGCCCGGCATGGCGCGCAGCTGCTCCTCCACGAACGCGGCGGCCTCGTCGTCGAGGTGGTTGGTCGGCTCGTCCAGCAGCAGGGCGGAGGGCCGCCGCACCAGTAGCGCGGCGAGTGCCAGGCGGCCGCGCTGCCCGCCCGAGAGCGAGCCGAGTGTCCGCCCGTGCGGCAGGGCCCCGAGGCCGAGCCCGGTGAGCAGGATCGCGGCGCGCCGGTCGGCGTCCCACGTCTCGCGTTCCTCCGCCTGCTCCAGCCGCCCGCCGTACGCCTCCAGGACCGCGGCGTGGTCCGGGGAGCTCTGCGGGGTGCGGGCGAGCAGCCCGGAGAGCCGGTCGAGCTCCGCCAGGTCCGCCCGGGCCTCCCGCAGGGCGTCGTCCAGCACGTCGGCGATGGCCGCCCCGGCGTCGAACGCCGTCTCCTGGTGCAGGAAGCCCACATCGGCAGGCCTGGTGACGCTGCCGGAGTCGGGTTCGTCCGTCCCGGCCAGGAGCCGCAGCAGAGTCGACTTGCCGACTCCGTTCTCCCCGATCAGGCCGATGCGGTGACCGGGCGCGGCGGTGAGGGACACCCCGTCGAGTACGCGCCGCGCGCCGAAGGTGCGGACGAGGTCGTGTGCGAGCAGGGCGGGCGGGCGTGCGGGGTGGGTCATCGTCGCCTCCGACGTGGTCGGTTGCGGGCCCGCCGGGCGAGGCCTCGGGCGCGGGCCGGGTACGGCACGTCGGCGCGTCACGTCTGAGGCGCCCCGGTCTCCACCAGTTCCCCGCCGGCCAGCCGCAGCCACCGGTCCACCCCGATCCGCTCGAGGAACCGCTCATCGTGGCTGACGACCACGAACGCTCCCCGGTAGGAGCCCAGTGCACCCTCCAGCTGACCGGCGCTGACCAGGTCGAGGTTGTTCGTCGGCTCGTCCAGGAGCAGCAGCTGCGGGGCAGGCTCCGCGCACAGGACGCAGGCCAGCGTGGCCCGCAGCCGCTCGCCGCCGGACAGGACCCCGACGGGCAGATGGGCGCGGTCGCCGCGGAACAGGAAACGCGCGAGCAGGTTCATCCGCTCCGCCTCCGGGCGGTGCGGGGCGAACGCGGCGAAGTTCTCGGCCACCGTGCGGTCGAGGTCGAGCAGGTCGAGACGTTGCGAGAGATACGCGATCCGGCCCTCGGCCCGCCTGATCTCTCCGCCGTCCAGCGGCAGGTCGCCGTTGATCAGTCGCAACAGGGTGCTCTTTCCCGCTCCGTTGGGTCCGGTGAGCGCGATGCGCTCGGGCCCTCGGATCGTCAGGTCGACGCCCTGGCCGGCGAACTGCTCCCGGCCGCCGTGGCGGACCCGCATCCGCTCGCCGAGCAGGACGGTACGCCCGGCGGGTACGTCGGTCTCCGGGAGCTCGAGGGTGATGCGCTGCTCGTCGCGCACGGCCCGGCCCGCCTCGTCGAGCCGCGCCTTGGCGTCGCCGACCCGGGCGGCATGGGTCTGGCCGGCCCGCCCGGCGGACTCCTGGGCGCCCCGCTTCATGTTCCCGGCGAAGATGCGCGGCAGACCCGCGCTCTTCAGGTTGCGGGCCGCGTTGCTCGCGCGTCGCTCGGCACGCTCACGGGCCTGCTGCAGCTCCCGCTTCTCCCGCTTCAGCTCCTGTTCGGCGCTGCGGACGTTCTTCTCGGCGACGTCCTGCTCGGCCCGCACGGACTCCTCGTACGCGGTGAAGTCGCCTCCGTACAGACGTAGTTCGTCCGGGTGGAGCTCGGCGATGCGCTCCATGCGGTCGAGCAGCGCGCGGTCGTGGCTGACGAGCAGCAGGGCGCCGTTCCACGCTTCCAGGGCGTCGTGGAGCGTGCGGCGCGCGTCGGCGTCCAGGTTGTTGGTCGGCTCGTCGAGCAGGAGTACGTCGGGCCGCTTCAGCAATTGGGCGGCCAGCCCGAGCGACACGACCTGGCCGCCGCTGAGCGTGCCGATGGCGCGGTCGAGGGCGATGCCCTCCAGCCCGAGCCGGTCCAGCTGGGCGCGGGTGCGTTCCTCGATGTCCCAGTCATCGCCGATGACGGCGAAGTGGTCCTCGTCCACGTCTCCGGACTCCACGGCGTTCAGCGCGCGGATCACCGCGTCGACGCCCAGGACCTCGGCCACCGACAGCTCGCCGGTCAGGGGCAGGCTCTGCGGGAGATAGCCGAGTGTGCCGCCCACGGACACTGATCCTGAGGCGGGGCGCAGCTCCCCGGCGATCAGCTTGAGCAGGGTGCTCTTGCCCGATCCATTGGGTGCGACCAGGCCGGTACGGCCGGCGCCCACGGTGAACGACAGACCGGTGAAGACGGGCGTGTCGTCGGGCCAGGAGAAGGAGAGGTTCGAGCAGATGACGGATGCGTCGGACATGCGGAAGACCTCGCGTGTGAATCCGGGGTCGGCACGGAGCGCCGTCCCGGGGGAGTGGCAGAAAGGGAACAACGACATGGCCACTGCGGTGGCGCCCCTGGGCGCCCGCTGTGGCCGATCGGCTCCGGGTATCACCCGGAGATGTCGTCGTCGCCTGCCATGTCTGGTCTCCTCGGTACACGCTGAACGGCCCGACGATCTTAGCAGCCGGGCCTTGTCATCGCCTGATGGTTTTCGCGCGCCCGCCGTGGGGCCTTGCTGTTCGCCCAACGGGAGTCGGGCGCGGGACGGCTCGCTGTCGAGCGGTGCCCCGCGGGATCACATCGCCGGGACCCGTACGAACCGCTCGGTGATGTGCAGGTCGGCCTCGATGCGGCCGGCCGCCGCGCGCAGGCGGGGCAGCACGTCCGTCACGCACTCCTGCCGTGTGCGGCTGCTGCTGTGCATGGCCACGTTGACCGCCGCCACGACGGTTCCGCGGCGGTCGTGGAGGGGGACGGCGACCGAACGCAGCCCCACCTCCAGCTCCTCGTCGACCAGCGCGTAGCCGTCCGCCCGGACACGGTCCAGGACGGTGCGGAGCTCGGCGGGGCGGGTGATGGTGTACGGGGTGAGAGCGTCCGGCTCCGTCCGGGCGAGGCGGCTCTCGCGCTCCGCCGGCGGCAGAGCCGCGAGCAGGACGCGGCCCATGGAGGTCGCGTGGGCGGGGAAGCGCGTACCGACCGTGATGTTGACGTTCATGATGCGCCGGGTCGCCACGCGGCCGGTGTACTGGACGTCGTCGCCGACGAGGACGGCGAGCGAGGCCGAGTCCCTGACCTGCCCGGTCAGGGCGGCCAGGTGGGGTTGCGCGATCTGCGGCAGCGTCGCGCGGGACAACGGCGGGTAGCCGAGGGCCAGGACGCGCGGGGTGAGGTGGTGGGCCCGCGCCTGTGCGGTGACGTATCCGAGGTGCTCGAGGGTGATCAGCGCGCGCCGGGCGGTCGCCCTGGCCAGCCCGGTGGCTCGCGCCACGTCGGTCAGCGTCAGCGCGTCCCGGCCCTCGCCGAATGCGGCGAGCACGGTGAGGCCGCGTGCGAGCGACTCGTTGAACTCGCGGCCCAGTTCCTGCTTGGAGGCGCCGGTCCAGGAGGCCAGCGCCGCGGGGGAGTCCGGGGCGATGGGGGGAGGTGCCTGCCGGAGGTCCTCTTCCATCGCGGCGGCGGCCGCCAGCAGCCGGGGCAGCAGGGTGTCGCGCAGGGAAGCCGCGGTGTGCCGGCTGGTGTGGCTCACGACGCTGACGAAGCAGGCCGCTTCGCCCCCGGGGGAGCGGACCGGCACCGCGAGGGCGACGAGACCGGGCTCGATCGACTGGTCGTCGAGCGCCCAGCCGTCGTGACGCGCCCGCTGCGCGCGTACGGAGAAGCCCTTCTCGTCCGTGGGCGGGGACGGGGGGATCGCGGTGAAGGCCAGACCGTCGGGGTCCGCGGCCCGCCGCTCCCGCCACCGCTGCCACTGGTGTGCGTCCCAGCCGGCCGCCAACAGCGGCCCCGGCGCGGTGCGTTCGGCGGGCAGCAGGTCACCGATGCGGAAGCTCAGCGACATCGCGCGGCGCCGGGTGGCCTGATGGATGAAGCGGATGCCGTCGTCGTCGCCGACCGCCAGGGACACCGACTCGTCGAGTTCGTCCGCCAGCGCGTCGGCGCGCGCGCCGAGCAGGGACGGAAGGCGGAGCGCGGAGAGATAGGCGTTGCCCAGCTCCATCAGGCGCGGGGCGAGCGTGACGTCGCGGCCGTCCACGCGTACGTACTCCATGCGGGCCAGGGTGGCGGTGATCCGGTCGACCGTGGACCGGGCCAGGCCGGTGGTGCGCTCGATGGCGCTCGGGCTCATCGTCCCGCCCTCGTCGGTGAGCCGGCGCAGGACCGCGATGCCGCGCATGAGCGGGGCGACGGCCTCGGCCGGCGCCGGCGTCTCGGTCTGCTGAAGCGTGTGGGGCGGTGGCATCGGCTCTCCGTCGTGCGTCGTGAGGACACAAGTATGAACACCGGCGGACGAGGGCAGCGGACCGTCCGTCCGGTGGGCCGCCGACCGTTGACAGGTCTCCGGGCGGGCGGCAGACTCCGTGCCAAGAATAGTGAAAGAAACTTCACTATGCGAACAAGTTCTGTGAACGAGTGAGGAACGGTCCCATGGACAAGGTGGTCGCCTCCGCCGCGCAAGCCGTGGCCGACGTGCCGGACGGCGCCTCGGTCGCGGTGGGCGGCTTCGGACTCAGCGGCGTCCCCGACGCCCTGATCGCGGCCCTCCACGAACGGGGGACGAAGGACCTGCGCGTCGTGTCCAACAACTGCGGCGCGCAGGACTCCGGGCTCGCGGTCCTGCTCTCGGCGGGCCGGATCAGCCGGGTCACCGGCTCGTACATCGGCGGCAACAAGGAATTCGGGCGCCAGTACCTGGCCGGTGAGCTGGAACTCGAACTCATCCCGCAGGGCACCCTCGCCGAGCGCCTGCGTGCCGGCGGCTCGGGCATCCCCGCGTTCTACACGCCGGCCGGAGTCGGCACCCTCGTCGCCGACGGCGGAATGCCCTGGCGCTACGACGGCGACGGCGGCGTAGCGGTCACCTCGCCGGCCAAGGAGGTACGCGACTTCGACGGCACCCCCTACGTCCTGGAGCGCGGCATCCGCACCGACTTCGCGCTCGTCAGGGCGGCCAGGGGGGACCGGCACGGGAACCTCGTCTTCAACAAGGCGTCCCGCAACTTCAACCCCCTCGCCGCCATGGCGGGCCGCGTCACGATCGCCGAGGTCGAGGAACTGGTCGAGCCCGGCGAGATCGACCCCGACCACGTTCACCTGCCCGGCATCTTCGTCCGGCGCGTGGTCGCCCTGACCCCGGATCAGGCGGCCGACAAGAGGATCGAGCAGCGCACCGTGACACCACGGACCAACCCGGACGAGGACGGCCACCGATGAGCTGGAACCGGCAGGAGATGGCCGCCCGCGCGGCCGCGGAACTCCGCGACGGCGAGTACGTCAACCTGGGCATCGGCCTTCCGACGCTGATCCCCAACCACCTGCCCGAGGGGGTGCACGTCGTCCTCGAATCCGAGAACGGCATCCTGGGCACCGGCCCCTTCCCGTACGACGAGGACGTCGACCCCGACCTGATCAACGCGGGCAAGGAAACGGTGACCGTCCTGCCCGGGGCCTCGTTCTTCGACTCGGCGCTCTCCTTCGGCATGATCCGCGGCGGCCATATCGACACGGCCGTGCTCGGCGCCATGCAGGTGTCCGCCGGCGGCGACCTCGCCAACTGGGCCGTCCCCGGCAAGCTCGTCACCGGGATCGGCGGCGCCATGGACCTCGTGCACGGGGCCCGCCGGGTCATCGTGACGATGACCCACACCGCCAAGGACGGCAGCCCCAAGATCGTCGAAGAGTGCACCCTGCCGCTCACCGGCCGCGCCTGTGTCCACCGGATCATCACGGATCTGGCCGTGCTCGACGTGACCCCCGACGGTCTCGTCCTGGTGGAGAGTGCACCCGGCGTCGACGCCGACGAGGTGCTCGCCCGGACCGCCGCCCCGGTCCGCGTCACCGGAACGACCGAGCGGTGAGCGGGCAGCCGCCCCGTACCGGAAAGGAAGCAGCCACACCCATGACCCCGCCAACCGCCCCGGCCGCCCCGCGCGCGCTGACCCAGGCCGACATCACCGCCGAGATCACCGAGGCACGCGAGGACTACGCCACATCGCTGGCCGGCGGCGCACCCGTGCGCCCGCACCCCGCCCGGGACTACGCCCCCTACCGCAGCAGCACCCTGCGCCACCCGAAGCAGCCGCTGATTCCCGTAGGCGCCGACCCCGAGGCCGTCGAGCTGACCGGCCCCGTCTTCGGCGTCACCGACATCACCGAACTCGACCACGACCTGACGCGGCAGCACCACGGAGAACCGCTGGGCGAGCGGATCACGGTCACCGGGCGGGTCCTCGACCGGTCGGGCCGTCCCGTGCGCGGCCAGCTCGTCGAGGTCTGGCAGGCCAACGCGTCGGGCCGCTACGCCCACCTGCGCGACCAGCACCCCGCCCCCCTCGACCCGAACTTCACCGGCGTGGGCCGCTGCCTGACCGACGACCAGGGCGCGTACTCCTTCGTCACCGTCAAGCCCGGCGCCTACCCGTGGCGCAACCACACCAACGCCTGGCGCCCCGCGCACATCCACTTCTCCCTGTTCGGGGACGCGTTCACGCAGCGGCTGATCACCCAGATGTACTTCCCGGGCGACCCGCTCTTCGCCTACGACCCGATCCTGCAGTCCGTCACCGACGACGACGCCCGCGGCCGTCTCGTCGCGGCGTACGACCACGACCTGTCCACCGCCGAATGGTCGCTCGGCTACCGCTGGGACATCGTCCTCGACGGCCCGTCCGCCACCTGGATCGAGGAGGGCCGCTGATGTCCGCCGCCATACCCGCCGCCGAGCCCGCCACCGTCTCGGTCCCCGCTTCCGCTTCCGCTTCCGCTTCCGCTTCCGCCTCCGCCTCCGCCTCCGCCTCCGGTGAGCTTCTGCCCACGCCGTCCCAGACCGTCGGCCCCTTCTACGGGTACGCCCTGCCCTTCGCGGGCGGCGGCGACCTCGCGCCGGCCGGTCACCCGGACTCCGTGGTCCTGCACGGCCATGTCCTCGACGGGGCCGGTGCGCCGGTGCCCGACGCCCTCATCGAGGTGTGGCAGCCCGCACCCGACGGCTCCCGGCACGGGGCGCCCGGCTCGCTTCGCCGCGACCCCGTCACCGGTGCGGTCATCGGCCGCCACGGAGTCGCGTTCACCGGCTTCGGCCGGGTCGCGACGGACGCCGACGGCCACTACACCGTCAGGACGCTGCCGCCGGGCGGGGCCCCGTATCTCGCGATCGTCGTCTTCGCCCGCGGGCTGACGCACCACCTGCACACCCGCGCCTATCTGCACGACGCGGAGGGACTCGCACAGGACCAGCTGCTCGCGGGACTTCCCGAGGCACGGAGGGCCACGCTCCTCACCACGCCGGAGGAGACCGGCATCCACCGATTCGACATCCGCCTGCAGTACGACGGCGTACATGAGGAGACGGTCTTCCTTGACTTCGGCTGACACGGCGGCGGACGTCGGCCTGCTGGCGCCGGTACGCGCCGGCGCGGCCGTCGAGGACGCGACGGGCGACGCGGCGTACGTACGGGCGCTGCTCGCCGCCGAGACGGCGCTCGTCCGCGCCCAGGAAGTGCTGGGCCACGCCCCGGCCGGGACGGCGGACGCCGTCGCCTCGGCCACGGCCGACGCGACCCGGTTCGACCCGCGCTCCCTGGCGCTGCGGGCCCGCTCCGGCGGCAACCCGGTCATCCCGCTGGTCACCGACCTGACGGCCGCCGTCGCCGCACGCTCCCCGCGGGCCGCGGCCCACGTCCACCGGGGCGCGACCAGCCAGGACATCCTCGACACCGCCGCCATGCTGGTGGCGTCCGAGGCCCTGCGCCTGATCCTGGCAGACCTGGACCGCGCCGCCGCCGCGCTGGCGACGGTCGCCGCCGAGCACCGCGACACGCCGATGGCCGGTCGCACCCTCACCCAGCACGCCGTGCCGACGACCTTCGGGCTCAAGGCGGCGGGCTGGCGCAGCCTGGTCCTCGACGCGCGCGACCGGCTCGCGGCGGTCCGGGCCGCGCTGCCGGTCCAACTGGGCGGCGCGGCCGGGACCCTGGCGGCGTTCTCGGCGTTCGCGGAGCCCGGGACGGCGGCCGCCCCGGGCGGCGCGGCGCAGGACGGTGACACGGGCCTGGCGCTCGTCGAGGCCTACGCCGACGCCACCGGACTTGCCGCGCCCCCGCTGCCCTGGCACACCCTGCGCACGCCGGTCGCCGACCTCGGCGGAGCCCTGGCATTCACCGCCGGAGCGCTCGGCAAACTCGCCGCGGACGTCCTCGTCCTCTCCCGTACGGAGATCGGCGAGGTCTCCGAGAGCACCGGCGGAGGATCGTCGGCGATGCCGCACAAGGCCAATCCGGCCCGTGCCGTCCTCATCGCCGCGGCCGCCCGTCAGGTCCCCGCGCTGGCTGGGATCCTGTACGGGGCGCTCGCAGCCGAGGACGAGCGCCCGCCCGGAGCGTGGCACGCCGAATGGCAGCCCCTGCGGGAGGCCCTGCGCACCGTCGGCGGAGCCGCCGACGCCGCGGCCGCCCTTGCCGAAGGGCTGCGCGTCCACCCCGGGCGGATGCGCGAGAACCTCGACGCGACCGGCGGGCTGATCGTCAGCGAACGGCTCGTCGCCGTCCTCGCACCCAGGACCGGACGGGCCGAGGCCCGTACGGCGGTGACCGATGCAGCCGCCCGTGCGGCCCGAGAGGGAATCCGCCTCCACGAAGCCCTGGCCCAGGACCCCGCCCTGGCGGTCGTCGTGACGCCGGACGAGTTGAGGAGCCTCAGCGATCCGTCCGGATACACCGGGTCGGCCGGCCTCCTCGTCGACCGGGCGCTGCGGCGCGGCAACGAGGGGACGGTGCCGCGATGACGCGCAGGCCACAGCCCGAGAACCCGATCCGCGACTGCCACCCGGCGGCCTGGCTCCCGTACCGTGCCCGCCCGGCGGCTGCCGCTTCCCCGCCACCTGCGGCTACCGACCTCACACCGCCGGCACCCGCCGGTCCAGGAGCACCATGACCATCCCCAACCCGCCCACCGCCCCCGCCGCGCGCCTTCTCCACCACCGGGTCGACGGTCCCCCGGCCGCACCGCCCCTGATTCTCGGGCCGTCGCTCGGCACCGCGCTGTCCGTCTGGGACGCGCAGATCGCCGGCCTGGCTCGCGACCACCGCGTCGTCCGCTGGGACCTGCCCGGCCACGGCGGCACGCCCGCCGCGCTGTTCCCCACAGGCAGCGGCGTCGCCGAGCTGGGCCGCCAGGTGCTCCGCCTCGCCGACGCCCTCGGCATCGAGCGGTTCGCCTACGCGGGCATCTCCCTCGGCGGCGCCGTGGGGAGCTGGCTGGCCGTCCACCACCCCGACCGCATCACCTCGCTCGCGCTCGTCTGCTCCTCGGCGCGCTTCGGCGAACCGCAGGCGTGGCACGCACGCGCCGCCCTCGTGCGGACCGAAGGCATCGGACCGGTGGCCGACACCGCGGCGAGCCGGTGGTTCACCGCGGACTTCGCCGACAGCCCCGCGGCCCGTACGGTCCTGACCGGCCTGCGCGAGGGCGTCGACCCCCACGCGTACGCCTCGCTGTGCGACGCGCTCGCCGCACACGACCTGCGCGGCGAACTGGTGGGCATCACCGCCCCCACGCTCGTCATGGCGGGCCGCGACGACCCCGCGACCCCGGTCGCCCACGCCCGCGAACTGGCCGACGCGGTGCGCGGCTCGGCACTGGTCGAGCTCCCGGGCGCCTCCCACCTCGCCAACGTGGAGCGGCCCGCAGCCGTAACGGCCGCGCTGCTCAGCCACTTGGGAGCCTCCGCGACCGCCACCGACGACGCCTCCCGGCACACTGCCGGCCTTGCCGTCCGCCGCAGCGTCCTCGGTGACGCGCACGTCGACCGGGCCCTCGCCCGGACCACGCCCTTCACCGCGGTCTTCCAGGACTTCATCACCCGCTATGCCTGGGGCGAGGTGTGGACCCGGCCCGGTCTCGACCACCGGACCCGGCGCTGCCTCACCCTGACCGCTCTGGTGGCGCTCGGCCACCACGAGGAACTCGCCATGCACCTGCGCGCCGCCCTCGTCAGCGGCGACCTCACCCCCGAGGACGTCCAGGAGGTCCTGCTCCAGGCAGCCGTCTACTGCGGAGTCCCGGCGGCCAACGGCGCGTTCGCCGCGGCCGACCGGATCCTCGCCGAAATCACCCATGCCGCAGAGGAGAAGTAGCCCATGCACACGACCGTAGGGATCATCGGCGGCGGACCGGCCGGGCTGCTGCTCGCCCGTCTGCTGCACCGCGCAGGCGTCGACTGCGTCGTCCTGGAGAGCCGCGACCGCGCCTATGTCGAACAGCGTCAGCGCGCCGGCATTCTCGAACAGCCCACCGTCGACGCGCTCCGCGAGGCCGGAGCCGCCCAGCGCCTCGACGCCGAGGGGCTGGTGCACGACGGCATCGAGCTCCGCTGGGACGGACGCGCCCACCGCGTCGACTTCCCCTCGCTCACCGACGGCCGCCGGGTGTGGGTCTACGCCCAGACCGAAGTCGTCAAGGACCTCATAGCCCTGCAACTGGCGGAGGGTGCACCGCTGTTCTTCGAGGCGCAGGTCACGTCGGTCGAAGGCGCGGACACCGACCGGCCCGCCGTCCACTACACCCATGAGGGCCGCGACGAGGTGCTCACCTGCGACTACGTGGTGGGCTGCGACGGGTTCCACGGTGTCACCCGCGCCGCGGCCCCGGCCGGTGTGCAGCGGACGTACGACCGGGTGTACCCGTATTCCTGGCTCGGGATCCTCGCCGACGTGCCCCCGTCCTGCGACGAACTGATCTACGCCCACTCGCCGCGCGGCTTCGCCCTGCACAGCATGCGGTCGCCCGAGGTCAGCCGGCTGTACCTCCAGGTGCCCAACGGCACCGACCCCGCCGACTGGGCCGACGAGCGGATCTGGGACGAACTCGACGCCCGATTCGCCATCGACGGGGACTGGAAGCTGCGACGCGGCCCCATCACGGCGAAGTCCGTTCTGCCGATGCGCAGTTCCGTCACCGAGCCCATGCGGTACGGCCGGGTGTTCCTCGCCGGGGACGCCGCCCACATCGTTCCGCCCACCGGCGCGAAGGGGCTCAACCTCGCGGCGGCCGACGTCGCCGTGCTGGCCCGCGCCCTGGTCCGCCGGCACACGACCGGATCGACCGACCTGCTGGAGGCCTACTCGGACACCTGCCTGAGCCGGGTGTGGCGGGCCGAGCACTTCTCGTACTTCATGACCACCGCGCTCCACACCGACCCCGAGCAGAGCGGCTTCGACACACGGCTGCAGATCTCGCAGCTGGACAGGATCGCCTCCTCGCCGCACGCCGCCGCCGAACTCGCGCAGAACTACGCGGGCCTGCCTCTGCCGTAGGTACATCGCACCAGGAGGATCTCCGTGGACCTGACGGTCCAGCAACTGCGGTACTTCGTCGCCGTGGCACACGAACTCCACTTCGCCCGTGCCGCGCAGGCCCTGCGCATCTCAGCCCCGTCGCTGAGCCAGCAGATCGCCGCGCTGGAACGGAAGTTCGGTGCCCCGCTGTTCCGACGGGACGCACGCCACGTCGAACTCACCGAGACAGGCTCCGAGTTGCTGCCGATGGCCCGCCGCTCCATCGCCGCGCTCGACGACGTCGTGTCCTGGGCCGAGGAACGGCGGGCGGCCGGGGCGGTGGTGCGCGTCGGCCTCGTCGTCGGAAGCCACATCGGATCCGTCATCCTGAGCGAGGCGGCGCGCGCCTTTCCCGGTACCCGGTGGAAGATCACCCGCCTCGGGTTCGACGGCTCCCTGACCGCGCTGCGGACGGGCCTGGTCGATATCGTCCTCGCACCGGCCATGGCAGCCCCCTCGGGGCCGGATCTGCACGCGGTGCCGCTCTGGTCCGAGGGCAGGGTCCTGGTGGTCGGCGCCGGCCACCCGCTGGCCGGCCGTGACAGCGTCACCGTGGACGAGGTGGCGGACGAGCACTTCGTCGCGACCCTGGGCGACGAGGCACTCACCGACTGGCTGGGGCTGCCCCGCAGCGACGGCTTCACGCCCAAGGTCGCCTACGTCGCCGCCACGTTCGAGGAGGTCCTCGACATCTGCTCCGCGGGCCTCGGCGTCAACATCGCCGGCGCCGGAGCGGTCTCCGGGTCGCCCCGGCCCGGTGTCGTGTTCGTGCCGGTACGAGGACTGCCCGACGCCACCGTCTACCTGCTGCGGTCGGCCAGGGCGCCCTCGGCGGCGGTTCTCGCCGTCGAGGAACTCGCCGTACGGGTGGCGCGCCGCGAGACCGGGCGGGATACGGGTGAGTGACGGCCGCACACCACCCTGACCTGCAAGATTAGGTTCGTCCTCATGATGCTTGGGGTAAGAAGTCGTGGCCCCGGGGGAGTCCGGTCAGCAGACTCGGTCACACGCGCACCCACCCCTTGGAGCACCTGTGACATTCGATCAAGTCGCCGACCGCCGGTCGAAGCCGTCCTGGGAAGGAGTCCTTCCCGGACGCCCCGCCCCCTTCTTCCTCGAGGACGGGGACGGCGAACGGGCCAAGCTGTTCGACAGCGTCGTGACGGTCCTGCTCTCGGCGGACGAGACGGAGGGCCAGTTCGGAGTCTTCACCACCCGCCAGCCCAAGGGCGACCTCATCGTCGCGCACTCCCACGAGGACGTGCACGAGATCTTCTACGTCGTCGAAGGCGCCGCCCGCGTCTTCCTCGAACACCCCGACGGCCGTCAGGAGAGCAAACTGCTGCTCCCCGGCGACTTCGGCTACGTCCCCGCGGGCATCGTCCACTCGTACCGCACCGAAGGCGAGTACAACAAGATCCTCGGCGTCTCCACCGGCGGGTTCGAGCGCTTCTTCCAGGCGCTGGGCGACCTGACGGAGGAACGGGACGTGCCGACCGTGCCCTTCATCCCCTCCCCGGACCGGATGCAACAGGCGTTCACCCGCTACCGGAACATTCCGGCCCCGGGCCAGCAGTGGGAGGGCGCGTGAGCACCCGACCGGAGACGGACGAGGTGGCCGCCGCGGAACAGCGCGGCCGCAACGCGAACCTGATGCAGACGTACGTCGAGGGCCTCGCCTCGACCACGCCGCCGGGGCCGACGGCGCCCGCACCGCCCGTGACGGTGCTGCGCGATCTGGTCTTCTCCGAGCCCGGCACCGGCGGTGAACTGCGACTGGACCTGTACCTGCCCGAGGGCGTGCCGGGGCCGCGGCCCGTCATCGTCTGGCTGCCCGGCGGCGGATGGCAGCGGGCCGCCCGGGGCATGGGCCCTCATCTGGGACGCCTCTTCGCGCAACGCGGCTATGCCATGGCGGACGTCGAGTACCGCTCGAGCCGCACGGCGATCTGGCCGGCCCAGCTGCACGACGTGAAGGCCGCCGTGCGCTATCTGCGCTCGGTGGCGGAAGACCGGGGCCTGGACGCGGAACGCATCGGCGTCTGGGGAAGCTCGGCCGGCGGCCACCTGGCCGCGCTGCTCGGCCTGACCGGCGGGGACCCGGAATGGGAGGGGAACGGCGGCCACGCCGAGTTCAGCAGCGAAGTGGGGGCGGTCGTCGACGGATACGGTCCCACCGATCTCCCGCACATGGACGCCGACAGCCTGCCGGGCGGGGTTGTCAACGACATCGACCCGGCGTCCCCGCCCTGGGGCCTGATCGGCGGGCCGACGACCGACCACCCCGAACTCGCGCGCCAGGCAAGCCCGGTGAGCCATGTGAACGGGCCGGCCGCTCCCTTCCTCATCCTGCACGGAGACGTCGATCTCCTGGTCGGGCCGGAGCAGAGCCGGCGGCTGTTCGACGCCCTGCACAAGGCGGGCAGCGAGGCCACCCTGGTGACGGTCCACGGCGCCGGACACGGCTTCTTCAACACTGACGCCCTGGAGCGGACGCCGTCTCTGCCCACGACCGTTCAGGCCACCCGGTCCGGCGACCGCGCCCCCGACCGGACCGGTGCGCTCACCTCCGGCCTCGTCGAGCGGTTCTTCGACCAGCACCTGCGCCGGCACTTCTCCGACTGAGCGGCCGAGCGGCAGGGGGCGGAGCGCAGACGTACGGGGATGCGGGAGCAGCGGAAAGTGGCCCACTGACAAGGCCGCGAACTGCCCCACAGGGGTGAGCCGTTTACCGCGTAACGTCCAGGTCATGCCGAACCTCTTGCCGCCGGCCGGGCCGCAACGCACGCTGTCACTGGCTCAGTTGAGCAACTCCGTCGGTGACGGCGCCTACTACGTCACCTCTGCCCTCTACTTCACCCATGTGGTCGGCCTCGCCCCCGCCCGGATCGGGCTCGGGCTCACCGTCGCCTGGGCCGTCGGCTCCGTCGTCGGCGTGCCGCTCGGCCGGCTCGCGGACCGCCGGGGACCGAGGGGAACGGCGGTCCTGCTCGCCCTCGCGACCGGTGTCGCGGTCGCGTCCTTCCTGGTCGTCAGGGACTTCGCCCTGTTCCTCGCGGCGGCCTGCCTCTACGCCACCGCGCAGTCGGGCCTCGCCGCCGCCCGCCAGGCGCTGCTCGCCGGCCTCGTCGCCAAGGAGGAGCGCACCGGGGCGCTCGCCCATCTCCAGTCGACGCTCAACGCGGGCCTCGCTGTGGGCGCCGCGCTCGGCGGCCTCGCGCTGTCCGCCGGAACGACGGCGGCGTACCTCGCCGTGTTCGCCGTCGACGCGGCGAGCTTCCTGCTCTGCGCGCTCGTCCTGCTCCGGCTGCCGGCCGTCGCCGCCGTGCCCGGCGATCGGAGCGCGAAGCTCGTGGTGCTGCGGGACCGGCCGTACGCCGTCGTCACGCTGCTCAACACCGTGCTGCTCCTGCGGATGCCGCTGCTCAGCCTCGGCCTGCCGCTGTGGATCACCGAGCGGACGGCGGCCCCCGAGTGGGTGGTCTCCGCGCTCTTCGTGCTCAACACCGGTGCGGTGATGCTCTTCCAGGTGCGCACCGCCCGCTCCGTGAACGGCGTCACCACAGCGGCCCGCGCGCTGCGCCGGTCGGGCGGGCTCATGTTTCTCACCTGCGCCGTTTTCGCCTTGTCGGCGGCGGACTCGCCGTGGGTCGCCGTGGCCGCCCTGGCCGGTGGTTCCGTGCTGCTGGTGGCCGCCGAGATGCTGCACTCGGCCGGCTCGTGGCAGCTCTCCTTCGACCTGGCGCCGGCGGGGCGCACCGGCGAGTACCAGGGCTTCTTCGGCACCGGTGTGACCGTCGCGCGCACGCTGGGGCCCCTGCTGCTCACCGCGCTGCTGGTCGGGTGGGGTACGGCAGGCTGGCTCCTGCTCGGCGCGACGGTCCTCGGCGCCTCGTACGCGCTGGGGCCGGTGGCCCGGTGGGCGGCCCAGGCGCGTCAGGCGCCCGCCGTCGAGGCGCCGGACGGGATGCCGAAGGACGGGTCGGGCACGGCTTCCGGGCTGATGAGCGTGGAGGGGCGGCCGTCGGTGCCGACCGGCACGTCGCCGTCGATGGTGACGCGCCGCAGCTTGCGCTCGTGGGTGTCGGAGTCGTCCACGCCGTAGTGCTGGGTGGCACGGTTGTCCCAGATGGCGACGTCGCCCACCTGCCAGTCCCAGCGCACCGTGTTCTCCGGCCGCTCGATGTGGGACTGGAACAGATCGACCAGGGCCCGGGAGTCGCGACCGGTCAGACCGCTGATCCGCTGGACGAAGTTGCCGAGCAGCAGCACGCGTTCACCGGTCTCGGGGTGGACGCGGACCACCGGGTGCTCGGTGCGGAACTTCGTCGAGGTGAACACCTCCTGGTACTTCGCGAGCGCCTCCGGAAGGGCGTTCGGCCGCAGGGCGATGTAGTCGTAGTCGTTGGAGTGGACGGCCCGCAGGCTGTCCGCCAGGGTGCGCAGCTGCTCCGGCAGCTCGGCATAAGCGGCGGCGGTGTTGGACCACAGGGTGTTGCCGCCGTACGGCGGGATGACGACGGCGCGCAGAATCGAGAAGGCCGGGTAGGCGGGGACGAACGTGACGTCGGTGTGCCACTGGTTGGCCCGGCCGCCGTGGTCGGAGTCGATGCCGAGCGAGTAGCGCCCGTCGGCGGACGGGACGGTCGGGTGGGCGACCGGGGTGCCGAGCAGCCGGCCGAACGCCTCGTGACCGGCCTCGTCCAGATGGTCCTGGCCGCGGAAGAAGACGACCTTGTCGGCCAGCAGCGCGGCACGGACGGCCGCGACCGTCTCGGGGGCGAGATCGCCGCCGAGGCGCACCCCGGAGATGACGGCGCCGATGCGGCCGCCAAGCTTCTGGACCGTAACGGCGGGTGCGGGGGCGGTGATGGTCGAAGACATGACAGATCCCTTTGATCGATTCGGGAGCGAAGGAAATTCGGGAGCGGAAGGAAAGCGGAGGTGCGACGGCCGGCCGCGAACGGGTGCTGTCCGGGAGCCGAGCCACGGGCAGGGAGCCGTCCGGCGTGCGGTGCGGGGCAGCCTGGATCAGGCGGCGGTACAGCGGCCCGGACACGCGGGCGGCATCGCGGTGCGGCCGGCGCGGGCGGGCCGCGCATCGGTAACGGCCGTCGCGAACATGTTCCGGAGACTCGCAGCGCCCCGCGGCGTACGTCAAGTGCCCCGCAGGGCATGCGGCAGTGGTTTGACCGGCCCTTGCGCGGCGCCCGCACCACCTCCGTACCGCCCCCGCGAAAACGCCACTGAGCTGCGGCTTCTCCTGTGGTCGCCGAAGCCCCGCACGCCCCGCCCCGGCACCGGGCGCGAGCCCGGCGACGAATTCACGCCGCCGTAACGTCGCGACCGTCCCCGTGTCGCAGCACCCGGCAAGGCCCATGGGTCTCAAGGCCCCGGACCCGCGCCGCGTCGCCCGATTGGCGGCTCCCGGCGGGCGGAGCTAACGTCGGTGGAGTGAACGACCGCGTTCACTGACGGATCGAGTGCACGATGGCTCGCGTTGTCCAACGGCGCGAGCGCGAGCAAACCGATGACGGGCTCCCACGCGACACCCCACCAGGCTGCCGACTCCCCGAAGAAGGGACGAGGCAGCGGGATCGCCCTACTCGTCATCTGCTCCTGCCAGTTGATGGTGGTCCTCGACATCACCATCGTGAACATCGCCCTTCCGCACATCCAGACTTCACTGGGCTTCTCCACCGAGAACCTGTCGTGGGTGATCAACGCCTACACCCTGACCTTCGGCGGACTGCTCCTGCTGGGCGGGCGGCTGGGGGACATTCTCGGCCGGCGCCGGGTCTTCATGTTCGGCGTCGCTTTGTTCGTCTTCGCTTCCCTGCTCGGCGGCCTCTCCCAGGAATCGTGGCAACTGCTCGCCGCCCGTTCCCTCCAGGGTGTCGGTGGTGCGATCGCCTCGCCGACCGCTCTGTCGCTCATCACCACGACCTTCCGCGAAGGGCCTGCACGCAACAGGGCGTTCGGCGTGTTCGCGGCGGTGTCGGCAGGTGGCAGCGCCATCGGGCTGCTGGCGGGCGGAGTGCTGGTGGAGTGGCTCGACTGGCGGTGGATCTTCTTCGTCAACATCCCCATCGGTCTGCTGATCGTGCTGGCCACGCCCCGCTACATCCGGGAATCCGAACGCCATCCCGGCCACTTCGACTTCATCGGCGCGCTCACCGCGACGCTCGGTATGGTGTGCCTCGTCTACGGCTTCATCCGCGCGTCCGAAGAGGGCTGGAGCGACGTCCTCACCATGGCCGCCTTCGCCGCGGCCGTGGTGCTGCTCGCCCTGTTCATCTCGGTCGAGAGCCGGTCCCGGCAGCCGATCACGCCTCTGTGGATGTTCCGCGACCGCAACCGCGCCGGCACCTACGGAATGATGCTGAGCCTGGCCGCGGCGATGTTCGGCATGTTCTTCTTCCTGACCCTGTTCGTCCAGAACATCCTGGACTTCAGCCCGTTGAAGGCGGGTCTCGCCTTCCTGCCGGTCAGCGTGATCATCGCGATCGGCGCCGGCATCGCCTCCCAACTGCTGCCCAAGTGGGGTCCGAAGCCGTTCATGGTGACGGGCGCCCTCCTGGCCGCCGTGGGCCTGGGCTGGCTGACGCAGACCGATGTGCACAGTTCGTACCTGGGCAGTCTCCTGGGCCCGATACTGGTGTTCGGCCTCGGCATGGGACTGCAGTTCGTGTCGTTGACGCTGATGGCCGTTTCGGGCGTGGAGCCGAAGGAGGCCGGTGCGGCATCCGGCATCCTCAACACGACGCAGCAGGTGGGCGGCTCGCTCGGCCTGTCCATCCTCGTCACCGTCTTCGGTACGGCCAGCCGCAACGAGGCGACCGACCAGGTACCGAAGTTCCTGGCGGACGCCACACCGGCACAACTGGCGGAGTTCCGCAGGACCGGAGAGCTTCCGGGGCAGTGGGGCGACCAGGTCCTCGCGTCCGGCGTCTCCAACGCCTTCATCGTCGCCGCGGTCTTCGCGGTCGTCGCCGCCCTGATCGCCCTGATCATCATCCAGGTGCGCCCCTCGGACCTGGAGCGACTGCGCGGAAACGGTGCGATGCCCGGTGCGGGGACGGCGGACGACGGGCCGGCGGCGGAGACGAGCGCGGCCGGTGCGTCGCACCCGGATCCGGCCGCGCGGCCGCCCAGGGGTGATGCCCGCGAAGGCCCCCGGCCGGAGCGGTGACCCGGTTACGCCTTCGGCGCCGCCCCGCCCTCCCGCACCGTCGCACCTTCCTCGCGGGTCAGCCGGCTCGGCCACCACACCCGCGGCCCGATGTCGAGGAACAGCGAGGTCACCAGCACCGAACGCACGACGAAGGTGTCCAGCAGCACGCCCAGGGCCACAGCGAATCCGATCTCCGCGAAGACCACGACCGGCAGGGTGCCGAGTGCCGCGAACGTGCCGGCGAGCACCAGGCCGGCCGACGTGATCACCGCGCCGGTGGCCGCGAGACCCGCCACCACACCTGCCCGGGTGCCCTGGAGCGCCGCCTCCTCGCGGATCCTCGTCGAGAGGAAGATGTTGTAGTCGATGCCGAGGGCCACCAGGAACACGAAGACGAAGAGCGGGAAGTCCGTCGACTCACCCGCGTAGTCGAAGACGTGCCGGAACGCCAGCGCGCTGATGCCGAGCGCGGCGGCGAACGACAGCACCACCGTCGCGACCAGTACCACGGGTGCCACCACCGCCCGCAGCAGCAGCCCCAGGATGATCAGCACCACCAGGAGCACCAGCGGAATGATCAGCAGGTTGTCGTGCCTGGTCGCGGCGTCCATGTCGAGCAGGGCCGCAGTGCTGCCGCCCACCTGTGCATCCGCGCCCGGCACCGCGTGTACTGCGTCGCGTACCCGCTCCACCGTCTTCTCGGCCGCGTCGCTGTCCCCAGGGTCGGTCATCGTCGCCTCGAGGATGACCTGCCCGTTCGCCTCCGGCCGGGCCCCGGGCGGCGTACCGACGGATCCGGGCACCACACCCCGGGTCGTGGCCACCGCCGCCCGTACCGCGGGGCCGCGGCCGGCCGCGGCGACGATCACCAGGGGATCGCCGCTGCCCGCGGGGAAGTACCGGTCCTGGACCTCCTGGCCGGTGATCGAATCCGGCTTGCCGGTGAACGAGTCGGCGTTGCTGAGGCCGGAGGCCTCCAGTTGCGTCAGCCCCAGGGAGAAGCAGGCCAGCACCACCGCGGTGACGACCCAGATCGTGCGCGGCCTGCGTGCCTGCCGCCGGCCCATCCGTGCCCAGAACCCGCGCTCGGTCGGCTCGGCGGAGCCGAAGTGCGGGACGACCGGCCAGAAGACCCACCGGCCGAAGATCACCAGCAGGGCGGGCAGAAGGGTGAGCATGGAGATCAGGGCGACGGCCACCCCGATCGCGGCCACAGGTCCGAGGCCCCGGGTCGAGTTCATCTCCGCGACCAGCAGGACCAGCATGCCGAGCACCACCGTGCCGCTGCTCGCCAGCACCGCGGGACCGGCCCGGTGGAGTGCCCGGGCCATCGCCTCGTGCCGGTCCTCGTGCCGGCGGAGCTCTTCCCGGTATCGGGCCACGAGCAGCAGGGCGTAGTCCGTGCCCGCGCCGAACACCAGCACCGTGAGGATGCCCGCGCTCTGTCCGTTCACGGTCAGGCCCGCGTGCGCGGCGAGCAGATAGATCACCGCCTGCGCGCTGAAGAGCGCGGCCACGACCGCGATCACGGGCAGCAACAGAAGGGTGGGGCTGCGGTAGGTGATCAGCAGCATCACGACCACCACCGCCAGTGCGGCGACCAGCAGGGTGGAATCGATGCCGGAGAAGGCCTCCGCGGAGTCGGCCGTGACGCCGCCGGGACCGGTGACGTGCACGGCGAGGCCGCCGCCGCTCCTGCCCACGATTTCTCTGATGTCGTCGACCGCGGGGCCGATCTGTTCCCAGCCCTCTTCGCCCATCGTGATGGGCACGAAGACCTGCGCGGCCCGGGGCGCGGCCTTCCTGTCGTAGACCGGGCCCCGGGTCTCCGTGCCCCGCACGCCGTGCGCGTCCAGCCCGTGCAACTGTCCGGTGTCCTCGACGATCCGGGAGCGGTCCGCCCCGGTCAGCCCGGCGTCACGGGCGTACACCACGATGGCCGTGATGATCTCGGGCCGGAAGTCCTTCGAGCTCTCCAGGACCTGCGTGGACTCCGCGCTGCTCGGCAGCCAGGACGTGGCGTCGTTGTCCTGCGCGTCGGTGAGCTTCTGGGCGAGCGGCGCCGCGACGACGAAGACGATCAGCCACAAGGCCACGATCAGCCATTTGGTGCGCCGTCCGCACACGAAGCGGGCCACGCCCGGTGATCGACGCTGCTGTACGTCCGGCATGCCACTCCCCGTACTCCGTCATGAGCGGTGACGTCGTCATCGAGAGGGAGGGCGGCCGCCGGGGCGGCCGCACCGCGCCGACACCGCGACGTCACCCGTTCTCGGGTTCCGTGCCGGTGACAGTAGGCGGCATGTCGCGGTGCGCCCGTGCGACATGCCGCCGGGCCGTTGCCCGGCACCCGTTGGGCTACCTCGGCCCGGCCCGGACGAGAAGCACTACCCCTTGACCCTGAACCCCGCCCGCAGCAGGACGTCGTCGCGCGAGGACGGCCCGACGAGCAGCTGGAACGCACCCGGCTCGACGATCCGCCTGCCGTCGGCGTCCACGAGGCTGCAGTCGGCGACCGGCAGCTCGATGGAGACCTCACGCGACTCGCCGGGGGCCAGCAGCACCTGGCGGTAGGCCTTGAGCTCCTTCTCCGCCCAGGTCACGGAGGTCACCGTGTCACTGACGTACGCCTGCACCGTCTCCCGCACGGAACGCTCACCGGTGTTGCGGACGGTGACCCGCGCCCGCAGCGTGTCACCCGCGCCGAGGACATCGGTGAGCACCTCCAGATCCGTGTACGAGACCGTCGTGTAGCTGAGGCCCTCGCCGAAGACGAAGGCCGGACGCTGAGTCAGGTCGGCGTAGCGCGAGCCGTGTTGGCCGCGCACCTGGTTGTAGTACGTCGGCTGCTGACCCGCGTGACGGGCGAAGGAGACGGGCAGCCGCCCGGACGGCTCGATCAGGCCGAGCGCGAGTTCGGCGACGGCCCGGCCGCCGCACATCCCCGGGTTGAAGGCGTGCACGATCGCCGCGGCACGGTCGGCGGACGGCGGCAGGACGAGCGGCTTGGAGCTGATGACGACCACGACGAGCGGCTTGCCCGTCGCCGCGAGCGCGTCGAGCAGTGCGACCTGACCGCCGATCAGCTCCAGGGTCGCCGTCGAGCGGCCCTCGCCGACCAGCTCGATCCGGTCACCCACGACCGCGACGACGTAGTCGGCCGCCTCTGCCGCGGCGACCGCCTCGGCGATCATGGCCGGGGAGGGCTCCGCCGGGACGACGATCTCCGGGCGCGGCTGCCCGTCGGGGAAGAACGCGCCCTCGGGGTCCGGACCCACGGTCAGGATGTCGGCGCCCCGGGCGTGCGTGACGCTCCAGCTGTCCGGCACATGCTCACGGAACCCGTCCAGCACGGTACGGATCATGGCCCGCGGATGCCCGTCCGGCAGCCAGTCCGCCTGACCCGACGAGCCCGCCCAGTCGCCGAGCTGTGTCTGCGCGTCGTCGGCGTTCGGCCCGATCACGGCGACCGTACGCGGCGCCGACCCGGCGTCCGCGACCGCGCGGCCGCCGGGACCGGCCCCGAACCCGCCGGCCAGCGGCAGCGTGCCGTCGTTGGCCAGCAGCACCAGCGAACGGCGGGCCGCCTCGAGGTTCAGGGCGGCGTGGTCCGCGCCCCCGATGACCGCCGCCTGGCGCTCGCGGTCGGGGTGGCGCGGATTCTCGAACAGGCCCAGTTCGAACTTGAGCGTGAGGATGCGCCGGACCGCCGCGTCGATCTCCGCCTCGTCGAGGGTGCCGGCGGTGACCGCCTCCTGCGCACCGTCGAAGAACGCCGGCGTCGTCATCACCATGTCGTTGCCCGCCCGGACCGCGGCGGCGGCCGCCTGCGTGTCGTCGGCGTACACATGCTGCTCCCACACCATGCGGCCGACGTTGTCCCAGTCGGTCACCAGCGTGCCGGTGTAGCCCCACTCGCCCCGCAGCACCTCGTTCAACAGCCAGTTGTTGACCGTGATCGGTACCCCGTCCATGGACTGGTAGCCGAGCATGAACGTCCGGCAGCCCTCGCGGGCGACCCGCTCGAACGGCGGCAGGAACCACGAGCGCAGCTTGCGCCGCGAGATGTCGGCCTCACTGGCGTCCCGGCCGCCCTGGGTCTCGGAGTACCCCGCGAAATGCTTGGCGCACGCGAGGATCGCCGTCGGGTCGTCCAGCCCGTCGCCCTGATAACCGCGCACCATCGCCGAGGCGAGCTCGCCGATGAGGAACGGGTCCTCCCCGAAGGTCTCGCTCACGCGGCCCCAGCGCAGGTCCCGGGTGATGCACAGGACCGGGGAGAACGTCCAGTGGACCCCGGTCGCGGCCACCTCGACGGCCGTCGCGCGGGCGATCCGTTCCACGAGCTCCGGATCCCACGTCGCCGCCATGCCGAGCTGGGTGGGGTAGATCGTGGCGCCCTCCCAGAACGAGTGACCGTGGATGCAGTCCTCCGCCACCAGCAGGGGGATCCGCAGCCGGGTTTCCTCGGTGAGCGCGGCGGCCTCCAGCACCCGGTCGGGGGAGGCATGGAGGATCGATCCCGCGTGCAGGTCCTCGATGAGGTGCCGGACGCCGTCCTTCGCGTTCAGCTGAAGCATCTGACCGACCTTCTCCGGCAGCGTCATCCGGCCGACCAGGTCGGCGACGCGCTCGGGGACGGAGAGGGCGGGGTCGAGATAAGGCAGGGAGGAGCCCACGGAGGTTCCTTTCACAGCGTCGGCGGGATGGCGCGGCAGGGCACGACTCAGCCGCTGGGCCCACCGTACGCCGAATCCCGACCGCCTGGTAAGTATGTGAGTGTGCGACGGCACGCAGGGGTGCCGTCCGACCCGACCGGGAGAGTGGCGAGTGACGGGTGAGCCGCGTCGTGGCTATGCGAAGGGCCGCGCCAAGCGCGTGGAGATCCTCGACCAGGCGATGGCCCTGTTCGGCGAGGTCGGCTATCGGGGTGCCTCGCTGCGTGTGATCGCGACCCGCTGCGGCATCTCGCATCCGGGTCTGCTGCACCATTTCCCCACGAAGGGGTTGCTGCTGCTCGCGGTTCTCGAACACCGCGACGAGGTGGACGGGGAGTGGTTCTCCGTCGGTGAGCCCAGGGGCGTGGACTGTCTGCGCCGGCTGGTCGACCTTGCCGTGCTGAACGCCGAACGGCGGGGCATCGTCGAACTGTTCTCCGTGCTCGCCGCCGAGGCCACCTCTGCCGAGCACCCGGCTCACGCCTATTTCGTCGAGCGGTACCGCAACCTGGTTCTGAACACCGCTGTCTCCTACACCGAGGCCCGGGACGCGGGAGCCCTTCGGGACGGGATCGCCCCCGACGCGGCGGCGCAGCAGCTGATCGCGCTCATGGACGGACTCCAGACGCAATGGCTCCTCAGCGGCTGCGCGACGGACATGGCGGGCGTGCTGCGCGCGCATGTGCAGGCGCAGTTGACCGTACGTCTCTGAACGGCGGCGCTGCGCCGGGCGCGGGCGAGAGGGCGACTGTCCGTGCGGAACGAGTCATTCCGTTCGAGGCGGGGGTGACGAGTGGCGTCGGACCCCTTTACTGCCTTGTCATGCGCCGGTAACTTCCGACTGCAAGGTATTGCAGCAACATTCCGGCTGTCTTTTCAGTCGGAACCATCCCCATCGTCAGAGCCTTGAGGCGCGTCAGGGTTTCCGGCGGGACGGACGCAGGTCCCCGACTCCTGCGTCCTGGACGCCACGGCTTCACCGTCGCCGTGGCCCTTCCCTGGAGACACCGATGAAACGCACCCCTCACAGGCTTCTGAGACGCCCTCTCGCCGCAGCCACGGCCGCGGCCGCGGCACTCGGTCTGTTCACCGTGCTGCCCGGTACGCCCGAACTGGACGCGAAGCCGGTGGCCGCGTCCGAGACCTCCACCACCGTCTTCTACTACACCAAGACGAAGAACTGGACCGCCTACAACCTGCATTACGCGCCTGACGGCGGCTCCTGGACATCCGTACCCGGTGTCGCGATGGAGGCCGCCTGCACCGACTGGGTCAAGACGACCGTTTCTCTCGGGACCGCGCAGGGGCTGCGGGCCACCTTCAACAACGGCTCCGGCGTGTGGGACAACAACGCCGGCAACAACTATGCCCTGGGCAGCGGAAACGTCACGGTCAAGGACGGGGTGGTGGCCCACAGCGACCCGTGCGAAGGAACCGGCCCGGACCCCGACCCGAGCCCGTCCGACGGCGGCGCACACACCGCGTCGGTCTACTACTCGACCGCCACCGTCGGCTGGACCACCACCAATCTGCACTACCAGCCCTCGGGCGGCGCCTGGACCACGGTGCCAGGGATCGGCATGGAGGCCGCCTGCACCGGCTGGGTGAGGAAGACGGTCGACCTCGGCGCCGCCACCTCGATGCAGGCCGTGTTCAACAACGGCAACGGCGTCTGGGACAACAACAACGGGGGCAACTACACGCTCTCCACCGGCCTCAGCACCGTGAAGGACCGTGTGGTCGTCAAGGACGCCAAGGACCCGTGCGTCGCCGAGCCGCCGGACACCGAGGCGCCGACCGTGCCCACCGCGGTGACGGCCAAGGCCGACGGGGTAGCCGTCGTCCTTACCTGGGAACCCTCCTCCGACAACAAGAAGGTGACCAAGTATCAGGTCACCAGGACCGGAGGCACCAAGGGCAGTGCCGTCACCGACGTGAGCTCGACGGTGCTCTCCGAGTCGGACCTGGAGGAGAACACCGCCTACACCTACACCGTCAAGGCGGTCGACGCGGCGGGCAACACCTCCGCGGCCTCCACCGCCGCGCGGACGACCACCGGGGTCAAGCCACCGACGGCCGCCCAGGGAAAGCCGCTGGGCACCGATCCGCGCAAGGACCCGATCTACTTCGTGCTGACCGCCCGCTTCAACGACGGGGACGCGAGCAACAACCGCGGCGGCAGCCAGGACGTGAAGTCGGGCAACGCCGCCGGCAACGACCCCATGTTCCGGGGTGACTTCAAGGGTCTGGTCAACAAGCTCGACTACATCAAGGGACTCGGCTTCTCGGCCATCTGGATCACCCCGGTCGTCCTGAACAGGTCCGACTACGACTACCACGGCTATCACGGCTACGACTTCTACAAGGTCGACCCGCGTCTGGAGTCCGCCGGAGCCTCGTACCAGGACCTGATCAACGCGGCCCACGCCAAGGGTGTGAAGATCTACCAGGACGTCGTCTACAACCACTCCTCGCGCTGGGGCGCCAAGGGCCTGTTCACCCCGACCGTCTACGGCGTCCGGGACAGCCAGTGGAGCTGGTACTACGACGAGAAGAACGAGGGCTTCGAGTACGACGGACTGACCGTCGACCCCAAGAGCGGCAAGTCGTACTACAACGGAGACCTGTGGTCCACGGCCGAGCCCGCGGGCAACACGTGCCTCAACTGGGGCAAGGCGACGGGGGCCGCCTCGCCCGAGGGCTACAAGATCTACAACTGCCAGTGGCCCAACCCCACATCGGGCATGTTCCCGAAGGAGTACTACCACAACTGCTGGCTGGGGAACTGGGAGGGCGAGGACTCCCGCTCGTGCTGGCTGCACGACGACCTCGCCGACTTCAACACCGAGTCCGCACCGGTCCAGAACTACCTGATCGGCGCGTACAACAAGTACATCGACATGGGCGTCGACGGCTTCCGCATCGACACCGCCGTCCACATCCCGCGCACCACCTGGAACCGCCGCTTCCTGCCCGCGATCCAGGAGCGCGTCACCCAGCGGTTCGGCGCCGAGGCCGCGAAGAACTTCCTGGTTTTCGGTGAGGTCGGCGCATTCGTCAACGACAAGTGGAACCGCGGCTCGGTCAACCACTCCGCGCAGTTCTTCACCTGGAAGGAACGCAAGGAGTATGCCGCCGACGACGCCAAGGCCGCACTGGAGATGTACGACTACGAGCAGCAGCTCGGCACCGGCGCACAGCCGGCCTCGGACAACGCGTTCCTGAACGGCAACACGTACCACGTACCGGACCACAGCAAGTTCTCCGGCATGAACATCATCGACATGCGCATGCACATGAACTTCGGGGACGCCACGAACGCGTACAACAACGGCAAGGACTCCGACGACTCGACCAACGACGCCACCTACAACGTCGTCTACGTCGACAGCCACGACTACGGCCCCAACAAGAGCAGTGAGCGCTACACGGGCGGTGCCGACGCCTGGGCCGAGAACATGGCTCTGATGTGGACCTTCCGCGGCATCCCCACCCTCTACTACGGATCGGAGATCGAGTTCCAGGCCGGCAAGAAGATCGACTGCGGCCCCACCTGCCCGCTGGCCACGACCGGACGGGCCTACTACGGCGACCACCTCGCGGGGAACGTCACGTCCTCGGAGTTCTCCAAGGTCGACTCCGCCAGTGGTGAGGTCGCCAACACACTGGCCAAGCCCCTGGTCAAGCACGTCCAGAGGCTCAACGAGATCCGCCGGACCGTCCCCGCCCTGCAGATGGGCCAGTACTCCACCGAGGGCATCACCGGCCAGATGGCGTACAAGCGCCGCTATACCAGCGGGACGACGGACAGCTTCGCACTCGTCACCGTCACCGGCGGAGCCTCGTACACCGGTATCCCCAACGGCACGTACAAGGACGCCGTCACCGGCGACACGCGGGTCGTCACCGACGGAAAGCTCACCGTCGCAGCCCCGGGCAAGGGCAACATGCGCGTCTACGTGCTGAACGGCCCGGGCATGATCGGCACTGCGGGCCCCTACCTGAAGTAGGCGGGCAGCAGCGGTCACCCGCCCGCGACGCGAGCGCCCCGGCGGGCCGGCCATCCCGGCCCGCCGGGGCGCGTCCGTGCGTGGTGCTGCCTACGAACCGCCGCCGTCCGCCGCCAGCAGGGCCTCCCGGCCGATCATGGCGGTGGAGCCCGGTGCCGTACAGGCGAAGGCGCCCGCCACCGCGCCCAGCCGGGCGGACGCCAGGGCGTCCCGGCCGTCGAGCCTCCCGTACAGGAAACCGGTGACGAACGCGTCGCCCGCGCCATTGCTGTCCACCACCGGCGCGGGCGGCACGGCCGCCGGGACATGGCGCGGGTCGGGTCCGCCGTCGCGGGTGAGGACGTAGGACCCCTCCGCGCCCGCCGTGGCGACGACGGTCGTGGCGCGGCCCTCACGCAGAATCTCCCGCATCAGCGCTGACGTGCGGTCGCCGGTCACCGCCGCGCTGAAAAACACGAGATCGGACCTGAGGGCGAACTCCCGCTGGTGGTCGGCCCGTCCGTCCCAGTCGTGCAGATCGGTGGAGACCGGAACACCGAGGGCCTCGATGTCGTCGTACAGGAAGCGGGTGAAGTTCATGATGGACAGATGGACGTGGCGGGCCCGCCGCAGCCGGGGGAGATAGAAGTCCCGCGGCATCCGCAGATCCTCCGGATCGCGGGCGTCGTAGAACGACATCCGCCGGCCCGTCGCGTCGACCAGGTTCACCGCACGGCGGGTGCCGGCAGCCGAGATCATCGGATGGAACTCCACATCGCCCTCGGCCAGCCGCTCACGCACCTGCGCACCGGTCCAGTCGTCGCCGATGCAGTCGAGCAGCGCGACGCCCAGCCCCAGTGCCCGGGCGCCGAGAGCCACATTGCCCCCGGTGTGACCGGGCCACTCCTCGATCGGGCCGACCATCACCGAGTCCGCGAGCGGGACCGGCAGGGCGTCGACGCGGACGATCGTGTCCACCCCGCTGCCGCCGACCACCAAGACGTCGTATTCCGTTTGTCGTTGGACCACTGTGCCGCCTCTCCGTTCCCGCCGCGATCAGTATGGCCGAGGCCGTCCGCGGCACCGGGCGGTCGTACTCTGCGCGCGTGCGGGGAGCCCCCTGGCTATGCTCGACGAGGGGCCTACGACCCTGACAAATGGAGGCGCCCATGCTGCCGCTGCCCGAACCGCGCGACTTCCCGCCGCGCATCGCCACCGGCGCGTTCATCCTCAATTCCGGCCTCGGCAAGCTCAAGGCGGACGAAGCGACCCAGCAGGGCCTGCACGGCATGGCCTGCACGGCCTACCCGTTCCTCAAGAAGCTCGAGCCCGACCGGTTCACCCGGCTGCTGGCCTGGTCCGAGATCGCGGTCGGCAGCAGCCTGCTCATCCCCTTCGTCCCGACCAGGCTCGCCGGACTCGCCCTCACCGGGTTCTCCGGAGGGCTGATCGGCCTGTATCTGCGGGTACCCGGGATGCGCGAGGACGGCAGTCTGCGCCCCAGCCAGAACGGCATCGCGCTGGCCAAGGACACCTGGATGTTCGGCATCGGCCTGGGTTTCCTCAGCGCGGGCACCCGCCGGTCCGTCACTGCATCGCTCCGCTGCCGCCGGCACCGCAGGTGCAGGCACTGACGTACTGACCACCGGAACCGGCCTGCCGGGGCGGTGACACGGGAGGGGCGGTGCCGCAGAGGGGCGGTGACACGGACCCCGTGTCACCGCCCCGGCGTCATGTGGGCACCCGGGCCACGAGCAGGGCCACATCGTCATGGTCCTGGGGGTCCCGCAGTTCGCGCAGCAGCCGGTCGCACGACTCCTCCAGCGACGTGTCCGGCTCGCGCAACAGCGCGAGCAGGGCGTCCAGCCGGCTGTCGATGTCGTCGTCCCGGGTCTCCACCAGGCCGTCCGTGTACAGCACGAGCCGGTCGCCGGGGCCGAAGGGAACGCTGACGTCGCTGAACGGCACCCCGCCCACCCCGAGCGGCGCCCCGGGCGGCAGATCCAGCAGCCGCGGCGCACCGTCCCGCGGAATCAGCACCGGGGGCAGATGACCGGCGGTGCTCACCCGGCACTGCCCGGCCGCCGGGTCGTACACGGCATACACACAGGTGGCGAAGGGCGGGTTCAGGTCGGCGGTGATCTCGTCGAGGTGAGCCAGCACCTCGGCGGGCTGGAGGCCCAGCCTGGACAGGGTCTGGGTGGCCGTCCGCAGCCGCCCCATCGTCATGGCCGCGTTGATCCCGCTGCCCATCACATCGCCCACCACCAGCGCGGTCCGCCCGTGCCGCAGCCGGATGACGTCGAACCAGTCCCCGCCGACCTCGTAACGGGAGGCGGCCGGCTGGTAGCGGGACGCCACCTCCAGACCCACCGGGTCGTGGTGGTTGCGCGGCAGCATGCTGCGCTGGAGGGTGAGCGCGGTCTCCCGCTGCTGCCGGTACAGTCGCGCGTTGTCGATACTGACCGCGGCCCGGGCCGCGAGCTCGCACGCCATCACCTCGTCGTCCTCGGTGAACGGCAGCGGATTGTCCGTCCGGATCAGGTCGATCGCACCCAGAACCTCACCCCGCGCGATCAGCGGCACCGCCAGATAGGAATGAGCGCCCGCCTCCGCGAGCAGCGCGGCCGAACGGCTGTCGCGGGCTATGCGCGAGAGTATCTCCGCGTCGAGGTGCGGCTCCCGGACCGGCCGGCCGGTCCGCACACAGCGGGTGATCAGCCGGTCGACGCCGTACTGCGCGGCGTGACCCGGCGGATCCGCCGCCTCGACCACGGGGTTCGGCCGGGCGGCGACGACGGCCAGGGCTTGGATGAGGAGCGGCCCCTCGGTCCGGCCGGGGCGCCCCTTCAGGACGCTGTCCAGCACATCGACGGCGGCGACGTCGGCGAGCTCGGGCACGGTGACCTCGGCCAGTTCCCGGGCCGTCTGCTCCAGATCCAGCGTCGTGCCGATCCGCACCGAGGCGTCGGCGATCACCGCCAGGCGGTGCCTGGCACGCTCCGCCTCGGCGGCCGCCCGATAACGGTCGGTGACGTCGATCAGCGACACGGCGATCCCGAGCACCCGGCCCCCGGAGTCGTCCAGCCGGTACAGCGACACCCTCCAGGCGCGGTCGGTCTCCGGATCGGCAGGGGTCCGGCCCACCACCTCGTGCGACACCTGCGGCACACCGCTGGCGAGGACCTCGTACATCGCCGCCTCGATGGTCTCGGAGTCCAGGAACGGCAGGGCTTCTTCGACCCGGCGGCCCAGGTGGCCGTCAGCGCTGAGCCCGTCCATCCGCTCCAGCGCGGGATTGGCGGCCAGGTAGCGCAGATCGCCGTCCAGGACCGCCAGGCCGATCGGCGACTGGTCGACCAGCCGCACGGACAGCGCGAGGTCGCGTTCGACCTCACGCAGCGTCGCCCCGTCCGCCGCCAGACCCAGCGCGTAGTAGTCGCCGCGGTCGTCCTGGAGCCTCATGTTGCGGAACTCCAGCAGCCGGGAGGTGCCGTCCTTGTGCCGCACCGGAAATACACCCGCCCATGCCTCGCCGCTGTCCATCACCTCGGTGAACAGCCTCAGCACCAGCTCGAAGTGATCCTCGTCCACGAGCACCCGGGCGGCGAAGCGGCCCAGCGCCTCCTCGGGCGCGTACCCCAGCAGCTGCTCCGCCTGGGGGCTCCACAGCACGACGCGGCCCTCGGTGTCGAGCACCATCGCCCCCACCCCCAGGACGTCCAGCAGACCGCCCTCGGGGGAACGGCGCACCCCCTCGCGGCGGGCATCGCCCAGGCCGGTCCGCATGTCATCAGTGCCGCCCACAGATGATCCTTCCCATGCAGTCACCGCGCCCGGACGCAGGTCCGCTGTCTCCCATGGTCGCCCCGGATCCACCACCCCCGCAGCTTCGACAGGTGCGGCCGGTGCGCCGCAAGGGGTTTCGGACGCCAGAAGGCGGTCACCCGCAGCGTACGGAGCCGAACGGACGAAAACGACCGTCAGGAGAGTGAGACACCATGGAGAACTGGCGCATGCGGGCGGCCTGCCGCGACGAGGACCCCGATCTGTTCTTCCCCATCGGCAGCACCGGACCCGCCCTGGTGCAGACGGAGGATGCCAAGGCTGTCTGCCAGGTCTGCCCCGTGCGGCAGGAGTGCCTGCGATGGGCGCTGGAGAACGGCCAGGACGCGGGCGTGTGGGGTGGGCTGGCAGAGGACGAGCGACGCACGCTGAAGCGCCGCTCGCGCAGGCGCGCCAAGCACCCCGGATAGCGACGAGGGCATCGTCACAGCGGCGGATGCCGCACTCGCCTGGTGTTTCTCCGGTCGTCCGGTACACCATGAAGCATGGACACCACGGCTTGGATCGTCATCGGCGCGGCTCTCGTGCTGCTCACCGTGGGCGTCGCAGGCGTCCTCCTGGTACGGGTGCTGCGGGCCAGGAAACTGCTGGCAGCCGCCGGAATCCCGCTGCGCGACAAGGCGCTGTTCTGGGCCGCCGTGATCTACACGGTCTCGCCCGTCGACCTGCTGCCCGACCCCGTCTACCTCGACGACATCGGCTTTCTGCTGCTGGCCCTGCGCTCCCTGAACGGCGCCGCACGGGCGGCCGGAGCGAGCAGGCGTGCCCAGCGGCCCGCGGAGGCCGGCAGCCTCGTGCCGTAACGGCCCCCGTGCACGGGGGCGTGTCGATGGCGGCAGGCGGGCGGGGAAGCGGCCAAGGTTGAGGACATGAACGTCGCAGAGATCCTGACCGAGGGATACGCCCGCATCGGGGAGACGGTGCACGCGGCCGTCGAGGGCCTCGAACCGGACGACCTCAACGCCCGCCTCGACGACGGGGCGAATTCGATCGCCTGGCTGGTCTGGCACCTGACCCGCGTCCAGGACGACCACATCGCGGACGCGTCGGGGACCGAACAGGTCTGGTTCACCGAGGACTGGGCGTCACGCTTCGATCTGCCCGTCGCCAAGGGCGCCACCGGCTACGGACACAGCAGCAAGCAGGTCGGCGCCGTCCAGGTCGGCTCAACGGAGCTGCTGCTCGGGTACCACGACGCGGTGCAGGCCCGGTCGGCCGCATTCGTGCGGGGCCTCGACGCCAAGGACCTCGACCGCGTCGTCGACGAGGCATGGTCGCCGCCCGTCACCCTGGGCGTGCGGCTGATCAGCGTCCTTTCGGACGACCTTCAGCACGCCGGGCAGGCGGCCTTCGTCCGGGGCTGCCTGGAACGCCGCGGAGCCTAGGGCCTTTCGTTTGGATCAGGCCCCGCGAGCCCGGCATGATCCGAACGAAAGGCCCTGGGCCCGGACTTGTCCGCGGGCGCGGGCGTAGTGGCCCGGGCCCGTGCCCACGACGCGCTTGAAGTGGCGCGTCAGATGGGACTGGTCGTAGAAGCCCACGGCGCTCGCCACCTCGGACGCCGGCAGCCCCTGGAGCAGCATCCGACGGGCGAGATCGACGCGGCGGCCCGTCACGTACTGGTGCGGTGCCATGCCGAACTCCCGGCTGAAGGCCCGCACCAGATGCGCGTGATGCGCGTGCAGCCGCAGCGCCGCCTCCTGGAGCGTGATCCCCTCCACGAACAGCTCGTCGAGCAGGTCCCGCAGCCGGTGCGCGATCCGGCGGTCGTGGACGTACCGCACGGGCTCCGGACGGCTGCGCAGATGCTGGTCGAGGCGTTCGGCGACCAGCGCGAGCCGGCTGGCCGCCTCCAGCTCGTCGCCCGGTCCGGCGAGCGCCGTGTGCAGGCGGTCGATCCGGCGGCGCAGGGCCGGGTCGCGCAGGACCGGCCGGTCGACGGCCATGCCCACGAGTTCCTCGTCGACCTGGGCGACATCGAGGTACAGGACGCGCTTGCGGAACCCCGCGGACGTGGCGGCGCCGCCGTTGTGCGGGACGTGCGGCGGCAGCAGGGTCACCACGTCGGTGAGTACCCCGTGCTCGTGACGGTCCAGGTCGTAGCGGACCATGCCCTCGTCCACGAGGAGCAGCGTCCAGGCGTCGTGCGTGTGCATCGGGTAGGTGTGGTCGGTGAAGTGGGCGTGGAAGACCTCTTCGATTCCCGCCACCGACGGACGCCACGCGGTGATGTCCGGACGTGCAGCCATGAAGGGATCGTACGCCCGGCCGCTCGGCGCGTGTCCCGGAGGCCGCCGTGCAAAGTTCGTACAAGACGGGGCGGCACACGGCCCGGCAGGCTCGGTTCCATGACAGACGAAACCGCCCCCGTCCGCTTCGACACCAAGATCGCCGTGCTGCTCCGGGACGACCTGGAGACCTGGCAGCGGCTGAATGTGACGGCCTTCCTGGTCAGTGGGCTCGGCACGGCCGTGCCCGAGCTGATCGGAGAGCCCTACGCCGACGCCGACGACACCCCGTACCTGCCGATGTTCCGCCAGCCGGTGATGGTCTTCGAAGGGCCCAAGGAACTGATGGCCACGGCGCACACCCGGGCGGTCGGCCGGGGCGTGACTCTCTCGGTGTTCACATCCGACCTCTTCGCGACGGGCAACGACCGGGACAACCGGGCCGCCGTCCGCGCGGTGCGGCGGGACGCGATGGACCTGGTCGGGCTGGCCGTGCACGGGCCCCGCAACGCCGTGGACAAGATCCTCAAGGGTGCCTCGATGCACCGTTGAGCACCTCACGCCCGGGATCGAGCCCTTGCTCGCGCGGCGGCGTACGGCAGCAGGTCAGCCGGACCGCGTGGCCAGATGCCGGGTGAACCACTCCTGGGCCAGCCCGGCGACCTCGTCCAGCGCACCCGGCTCCTCGAAGAGGTGCGTGGCACCGGCGACGACGTCGAGCCGGTTCTCACAGCGCAGCCGGGCCTGGGCCTGCCGGTTCAGCTCCAGGACCTGGGTGTCGTCGCCGCCCACGATGAGCAGCGTCGGCGCCCGTACGTCACCGAGGCAGTCGCCCGCGAGGTCCGGCCGGCCGCCCCGCGAGACGACGGCGTCGATCCCCGCTCCGCCCTCCGTGCCGGCGGCCGCGGCCGCCGCCCGGAGCGCCGCCGCGGCCCCGGTGCTGGCACCGAACAGGCCCACGGGGACGGGCGTGCGGCGCTGCACCCAGGCGGTGACGTCCACCAGCCGGTCCGCCAGGGTCGCGATGTCGAAGACGTTGGCGCGGTCGGCCTCCTCGGCGGGGGTGAGCAGGTCGAAGAGCAGGGTGCCGAGCCCCGCCCGGTTCAGGGCCGCCGCCACCGAACGGTTGCGGGGGCTGTGCCGGCTGCTGCCGGAGCCGTGCGCGAACACGACCAGCGCGCCGCCGTCCCCCGCCTCGGTGAGCTCGCCCGGCAAGGTCACGCCGCCCGCCTCCACCCTCACCTCGACGGGGGCAGCGGTGGCGGTCCGGGACGGGGCCGCGGCCCGGGCGAGCAACGAGACGACCTCCTCGTCCGGGGTCTGGCCGAAGTCCCGGTACCACTCGCCCACCGCGGAGAATCCGTACGGCTTCGACAGGCACACCAGCTCGTCGACCTGTGAGCCCAGCCGATCGGCCGCGTCCGGCGGCCCCACCGGGACGGCCAGCACCACTCGCGCCGCGCCCTGGGCCCGGGCGACCTCGCAGGCGGCCAGGGCGGTCGCGCCGGTCGCGATGCCGTCATCGACGACGATCACCGTACGTCCCGCCAGCGGGATGCGGGGCCGGTCGCCCCGGAACGCCCGCGCCCGCCGCCGCAGTTCGGCCTCCTCGGCGCCCTCGACCGAGGCGACATCAGTCTGGGACACCCCGCCGCGGCGCACGACGTCATCGCTGATGACCCGTACGCCGCCCTCGCCGATGGCACCGAAGGCCAGCTCGGGGTGGTAGGGGACGCCCAGCTTGCGCACCACGATCACATCCAGTGCGGCGCCGAGTTCCCTGGCGACGTGGAAGGCGACGGGCACACCGCCACGCGGCAGCCCCAGCACGACGGGGTCGTCCGCCGCCAGCGGGCGGAGGGCCTCGGCCAAGCGTTGCCCCGCGTCGGCGCGATCGGTGAACAGCACGGGATTCACCCCCAGGGGGAAGCGGGCGGCCGCCCGGACACCTCCTTCGAATGAACACCTTGCCCCGCCGGGTCGCAACCGCCCGGGACCACTCCGCCGCCATGAACCGGAGCTCCTGGACCAATACGGCGGGCGACGCCCGGCAATTCGGCACCTTCTTCAATAAATGCCCTCTCAGACTTCCGACAAGAGACCCGAAGAGACCCGAAGAGTTCCGCTCGCTAGATGACAATGAAAACGATTGTCGATAGCGTGTGGCGAGTCAGGCGCGAGCCCCCGGACGGGTGCTGCCGCCTGCCCAGGTCCTGAACTGCTTGGCGAAGAGGGGTAGTCGTGGCACATCTGCTGATGGTCGAGAGCTGGGTCGGATCGATGAGCAGACTTCTGCCACGGGCGATCCGGGAGGGCGGCCACGCCTTCACCTTCCTCACCCGCGACCTGCACCACTACCTGCGCGCCGCGCCGGAGGGCGTAACCCACCCGCTCCTCACGGCCCGGCACATCCTGACGGCGGACACCAACGACACCGGACTGCTGCTGCCGTTCGCCGAGCGGGCCCACGCCTCCCTGCGGTTCGACGGCGTGATCACGTCCTGCGACTACTACCTGCCGGTGGCTGCCGCGATCGCCGCCCGGCTGAACCTGCCGGGGCCCACGCCCGCTGCCGTGGAGAACGCCTGCCGCAAGGACGTCACGCGGCGGGTCCTCGCCGAAGCGGGCGTCCCGGGACCGCGGTTCGCCGTCTGCGGAGATCACGCGGAGGCCGTGCGGGCCGCCGGGGAGATCGGACTTCCGCTGGTCCTCAAGCCCGTGGACCTGTGCGCCGGAATGTTCGTCCGACGGGTCGACGACGAGGCGGGCCTCGCCGAGGCCCACCGCGCGCTCATGGACTTCCCCGTCAACGCGCGAGGCCAGGACCGCGCGCCGGTGGTGCTGCTCGAAGAGTTCCTCCACGGGCCAGAAGTCAGCGTGGAGACCGTCACGTTCGCCGGCCGTACGGAGGTGGTCGGGGTGACGGACAAGAGCACCGGCGGCGCGCCGGCCTTCGTGGAGACCGGCCACATGTTCCCCGCGGCACTCACCGAGGAGGACGACCGCGCGGCGCGGGAAACCGCCGTGCGGGCCGTCGAGGCGCTCGGCCTGGACGCCGTCGTGGCGCACACCGAGATCAAGCTGACGCCGGACGGCCCGCGCGTGGTGGAGGTCAACCCCCGTCCGGCCGGCAACCGCATCACCGAACTGGTCCGCCATGTGACCGGCATCGACCTCGCCGCCGCCTGCGTGAACGTGGCGCTCGGGCGCGAACCGGACCTGCGGCACCGCCCGACCGGCCTGCACAGCGCGGCCATCGGCTTCCTCCTGCCCGCCGCCGGGGGAGTGCTGGAAGGGGTCGACGGCGCCGACGAGGTGGGCGAGGCGTCCGACGTCCTGGAACTCAGCGTCGCGGCACCCGGCACCCGCGTCGGCGCGCCGAACAGCAACAACGCCTACCTGGGCCACGTCATGGCCGGCGACGCGGGCGGGCCGGGCGCCCGAGCCGGCGTCGAGGCGCACCTCGCCCGGCTGCGTCCCCAGGTGGTGAACGGATGACCGCGATCGCGCCCGCAGGTGGTGAACGGATGACCGCGATCGCGCCCGCAGGTGGGGAACCGATGACCGTGCCCGCACGCACCGTCCCCGTCGCGGCCTCGTACGAGGACCTCGTCGCGGGGGTCCTGGCCGGACACTTCGGGCCCGACCCGCGCACACGCCACATCGCCATGGCGTTCACCACCCGCCAGTCCGTACGGCACCCGGGGCGCGGAAGCGGATATCGCAACGAGGTGCTGAGCCTGCGTCTCGGCGCGGCCGTCGGCTCCTGCGCCGTCGAGCCGGGGGAACTGCCCGCCGAGGCCGTCGACGACTGCGTCGGCGCGGATGTCGCCACGCTGCTCGCCCACCGGCTGCGCCCGGTGCGGATCGCCGCGCTCGACACGTACCTGATGGACGTGCTCCCTCACGGCCCCGCCACCGGCGCCCGGCCCTGGCCGCTGCCGGCCGGCGGCTCCCTGGAGAAGTCCCGGGCGCGGGCGCGCGCCGTCGTCGGCCTGCTCGACCTCCCGCCGGGCGGCACGGTGCTCGTCGTCGGCGTCGTCAACTCGCTGCTTGAGGCCCTGCGTGAGCGCGGGCTCGCCTACGTACCGTGCGATCTCAAGGGCGGTACGACGGAGTGGGGCGAGCCGGTACGGACCCAGGTGCCCACCGGGCCGGAGCACTGGGACGCGGTCCTGGCGTCCGGGATGACCCTCGGCAACGGGACGTTCGAGCCGCTGAGGGAGCGCGCCCTGCGATACGGCACACCCCTGGTCGTGTTCGCCCAGACCGGCAGCGCGGTGCTGCCCCGGCTCATCGGCGCCGGGGTCACCGCCGTGTCCGCGGAGCCGTACCCGTTCTTCTGGCTCGACGGCGGCCACGGAACCGTGCACCACTACGGCGGCCCGGAGACCGTTCGCCACCACGGAGGCGCCCGGTGACCACCGCACTTCTGCGCCCCGCCGGCAACCGGGAACTCCTCGGGCTCGTCGGCCGCACCCCGCTCGCCCGTATCACCGCCGACCTGCCCTGCCCGCACCCCGGCTTCTGGGCCAAACTCGAGGGCTTCGCCGTGGGCGGCATGAAGGCGCGCGCCGCCGTGTCCATGCTGCTGGGCGCCGAGCGGCGCGGCGAACTGCGTCCGGGCGCGCCGGTGGTGGAGTCCACCTCCGGCACCCTCGGCATCGGCCTCGCCTTCGCGGGCCAGGCGCTCGGCCATCCGGTCGTGCTGGTCGGCGACACCGAACTCGAACCGTCGATGCGTTCTCTCCTGCACGCCCACGGCGCCCGGCTGGAACTCGTCGGCCGCCCGGCCCCCGAGGGCGGCTGGCAGGCCGCCCGGCTGGCCAGGCTCCGGGAACTCGTCAGCGAACTACCGGGCGCCTACTGGCCCGACCAGTACAACAACCCCGACAACACAGCCGGTTACGCCTCGCTCGCCGCCGAGATCGCCGGCCGCCTCGACCACGTCGACATCCTGGTCTGCAGCGTCGGAACGGGCGGGCACAGCGCGGGAGTCGTCGGTCCGCTGCGCAGGCGCTGGCCCGGACTCCGGCTGATCGGCGTCGACGCCACCGGCTCGACGATCTTCGGGCAGCCCGCCCGGCCCCGACTGATGCGGGGACTCGGCAGCAGCATCCATCCGCGCAATGTGGCCCACGACCAGTTCGACGAGGTCCACTGGGTCGGACCGGCGGAGGCCGCGGACAGCTGCCGGCGGCTGGCCAGGGACAACTTCGTCAGCGGCGGCTGGAGCACCGGCGCCGTCGCACTCGTCGCGGCCTGGGCGGCCCGCGTCCACCCGGGGGCCGTCGTCGCGACCGTCTTCCCCGACGGGCCGCACCGCTACCTCGGCAGCATCTTCGACGACGGATTCAACGCGCTGCACGGGCTCGGCGCGGAGGCGGTGGCCACCCGCCCGGTGGAGATCCGCCACCCGCAGGCCGCGGAGGCGACCGGCTGGACCCGCTGCCGCGCGGTCGCCGGGCGGCGCGAGGACCACCGGCCCGCGCGGCTGCCGGTGTCCCGCCTGCCGGCGGGCGCGACGCTGCCCCGTGCGCCCGCGGGGAACACGCCGCCGTACGCCCGCCCGTACACCGTCCGTCTGCCGTACGAACCGGGGGAGGGCCGATGAACGTGAGCCGGCGCACCGTGCGGCTGCGGCTGGCCGAGCCGCTGCGGATCTCCCGCTCCACCACGACGGCACGCGATGCCGTCCGGCTGTCGATCGAGCACGAGGGGCTGCACGGCCACGGCGAGACCGTGACCAGCGTGTACTACAGCCTCGACACCGCGACCGTCACGCACTGGCTGGACCGGTGCGGCCGTACGCTCGCACGCTTCGCGGACCCGGAGCGGGCCCTGGCCGCCGTGTCCGATCAGACGGCCGGAGGCGCCGGCGGTCCGGTCGCACCCGGGACACCCCCGGCCGTGACGGCCGCAGTCGAGGCGGCGCTGCTCGACCTCGTCGGCAAGCGCGCGGGCACCCCGGTGCACCGTCTCCTCGGCACGGCCGCCGCACCCGTCGTCGCGACCGCCAGGACCATCGGGATCACCTCGCCCGGCCACGCCGCGACCCATGCCGCCCGGCTGGCCGGGGAAGGGTTCACGGTCATCAAGATCAAGGCCGGCTCGCCCGACCCGGAGGACGACGTGGCACGCGTACGTGCCGTGCGCGCGGCGGCCCCACAGGTGCGGCTGCTCCTCGACCCCAACGGCGGCTGGAGCAGCGCGGCGGCGCCCACCCTGCTCGGGCGCTTCGCCGAACTCGGCGTAGAGGCCGTCGAACAGCCCGTCGCCCCGGGTGACCCCGAGGCACTGGCCCGGCTCGCCGCCCGCTCGCCCCTGCCCGTGATCGCGGACGAGGACGCGGTCGGCATCGAGGACGCCCGGCGGCTCGCCGGCCGCGTCCACGGCATCAACGTCAAACTCGCCAAGTGCGGAGGCGTGAGCGCCGCGCTGCGCATCGCCGGACTGATCGACGGCAGCGGCACCGGCCTCATGCTCGGCTGCCTCACCACCAGTTCGCTGGGCATCGCCCCGGCCGTGCACCTCGCCGACCGCGCCCGGTGGGCCGACCTGGACGGACACCTGCTGCTCGCCCACGACCCCTGGACGGGGATCGGCGGCGCCGACGGAACCGTGCGGGCGAGCAGCCACCCGGGACTGGGCGTACGCCCGCGCACACCGTTCGACGGGCCGCGGTCGCCCGGCCCGGCCGGCGGCCCCGCTCGGGGACGTACCCGCGAAGGACGGGTGCCGTCATGAGCACCTGGCGCGAGATAGGCGCCCTGCCCCCGGCCGTGCGCCTCCTGCTGGTCAACCAACTCGGGGTCAACACCGGCTTCTACCTGCTCATCCCCTATCTGGCCGTGCACCTCAGCGACGACCTCGGGATGTCGGCCGCCGCCGTCGGCACCGTTCTCGGGGTGCGCAACCTCAGCCAGCAGGGGCTGTTCGTCCTCGGGGGATCGGCGTCCGACCGGCTGGGAGCCCGCGGCGTGATCATCGCCGGATGCGCCCTGCGGACGGCCGGATTCGCCCTCTTCGCTCTCGGCGACGGGCTCGTGGTCCTGCTCGCCGCCTCCGTGCTCAGCGGACTGGCGGGCGCCCTGTTCAACCCCGCCGTCCGTGCCCACCTCGCCCAGGAGGCGGGGGAGCGCAAGGCGGAGGCGTTCGCGCTCTTCAACGTCTTCGCGACGACCGGAGCCCTCATCGGCCCCCTCCTCGGCAGCGCCCTCCTCCTGGTCGACTTCCGGGCCGCCGCCCTCACCGCGGCCGGGATCTTCGCCGTGCTGACCGTCGCCCAGGCCCTGGTGCTGCCGCCCGGCCGGGTCGCACCCCCCACGAACGGTGTGCTCGCCGACTGGCGCGAAGTGGCCGGCAACCGGCCCTTCATGGCCTTCGCCTGCGCGATGGTTTCCATGATCGCGCTGGAGAGCCAGCTGTATCTGCTGCTCCCCGACGGCGCACGCCGGGCCACCGGCTGGGACGGGGCGGCGGGGGCGGTGTTCCTCGTGGGGACGCTCGCGGGGCTCGCGTTCCAGCTGCGCATCACCCGCCTTCTCAAGCGGCGGGGCAGCCGGGGGAAGTGGATCGCAGCGGGCCTCGCCCTGATGGCCGCGGCCTTCGTGCCGCCGATGCTGGTGACGTCCGGCCCTCCGCCGGACGCCGGCGCGGTCCAGACCGCGCTGCGGGCGATCCCGGTGCTGACGGGCGCTCTGCTGCTCCAGACCGGCCTCATGGCCGCCCAGCCGTTCGTGATGGAGCTGATCCCCGAATTCGGCAGGCCCGGCCTCACCGGCACCTACTTCGGCGTCTTCTACGTCCTGTCCGGGATCGCCGCCGCTCTCGGAAACACCGCTGTCGGCTGGGCCATGGACACAGGTCAGCGCATCGGCGCCGGCTGGCTGCCCTGGGCCTGCTGCCTGGCGTTCGGCCTCGTCTCGGCCACGGCGATCGCCCGGCTCCACCGCCGCGCGGCGCTGCCCGGCCGGCCCGCCCCGGTGTCCGCCCATGCCTGAGGAGAGCCCCGTGGACGACGCCAACCTGCTCACCGACCACCCGGCACTGTACGAGGCCCGCTTCCCCGACCCCGTACGCCTCGCCGGACGCTGGACCGAGGAATCGCTCCGGCGGTACGGCTCCGGTCCCCGCGTCCTGGACATCGGCTGCGGCACCGGCCGCGACGCCGCGTACCTCCATGCGGCGGGGCGCACCGTGACCGGTGCCGACCTCTCCGGCGCGATGCTCGCGCACGCCTCCCGGGAGCACCCGGGCCCGGAGTATCTCCGCGCCGATCTGCGGGAGTTCGACCTGGGAGCACGGCGATTCGACGCCGCCGTGTGCCTCGACAGCGCGCTGCTGTACTGCCGGACCGACGCCGAACTGGACAGCTTCCTCACCTCCTGCCGACGCTCCCTGACGCCCGGAGGGCTGTTCGTCGCGGAGATGCGCAACGGCGCGTACTTCCTCCGCCGCGCCCCGATCCCCACGGCCCCGGCCGTCCACAGCTTCACCCATCGCGGCACCGTCCACCGCTCCGTCACCCGGCTGCGCGTGGACCCGGCAGCCCGCCTGCTCCACCGCAGCCGCACCTGGACCACCGACGACGGAGCACCCGCGGTCGAACAGCGCTCCGCCTGGCGCCTGTTGCGTCCCGAGGAACTCCACCGGGCGCTCACCGCCCATGGATTCGAGGTCCTCGCGCTCCACGACGGACCCGGGCCCCGTACCGAACCACCCTGGCGCGAGGGCGACCTCCCCGGCGGATCGACGGACGCCGACCGGCTTCATGTGATCGCCCGTCTCACCGACGGCTGACCACCCCGCACACTCCCACCGGATCAAGGACACCCGCATGCACAGCGACACACCCACCACGACAGCAACGCCCTTCCCCGGCCTGCACCGCCGCGGCTTCCTGGCCGTCTCCGGCGCCGCCGGTCTCGGCGCCCTCGCGCTGACCGGCTGCGCGGACACCTCCGCCAACGGACCCGACGACGCCAACGGACCCGACGACGCCAACGGGGACGGCACGCCGAAGCGGGGCGGCCGGCTGCGGGCCGCCTTCGCCGGGGGCGGGGCGAGCGAGACCCTCGACCCGCACCTGAGCAACCTCTTCGCCGAGGCCGCCCGCGCCAAGGCCCTCTACGACAAACTGGCCGACTACGGCGGCGACCTCGCCGCCCGGCCGCGCCTCGCCTCCTCCTGGGAACCCAACACCGGCCTCGACCGGTGGAAGGTCTCCCTGCGGGCAGCGCTGTTCCACGACGGGCAGCCCGTGACCGCGAAGGACGTGCTGCACAGCTACCGGCGCATCGCCGACCCCGCCCGTGCCTTCCGCGCCAGGGCATCTCTCGAACCGATCGACCTGGCGGCCAGCCGGGCCCTCGACGAGCGGACCGTCGAGTTCGTCCTCAAGCGGCCGACGGCCGAATTCCCCAACGTGATGGCGGCGTTCGGCGCGTACATCGTCCCCGCGTCCGCCCGGGACGGCGACTTCGACCACCGGCCCGTCGGCAGCGGACCGTTCCGCCTGGTGTCCTTCGCCCCGGGCCGCTCCACCGTCCTGCGCCGCAACGACGACTACTGGGACGGCGCGCCCCACCTGGACGAGCTGGAGTTCGTCGTCGCCAACGAGGAGTCCGCACGCGTCAACGCCCTGCTCGGCGGCCAGGTCGAGTACGCCCACGAGCTGAACCCGGCGACCGCCCGCGCCCATGAGGACGGCGGCCGGATCCGGATCGTACGGCTACGCAACAGCGCCATGCAGTCCTTCGCCATGAAGACCGACCGGCCGCCCTTCGACGACCGGCGCGTGCGCCAGGCCCTGATGCTCGTCGCCGACCGCGAGGAACTCGTCCAGGGGGCGTTCTCCGGTGCCGGAGAGATCGGCAACGATCTGTTCGGCAAGGGGTACGAGTACTACGAAGGCACTCTGCCCCAGCGCGAACAGGACCTCGGCCGGGCCCGCAGCCTGCTGAAGCAGGCGGGCGCCGAGGGCCTGCGTATCACGCTCGACACCTCACCCGTCGCCGCCGGTTTCACCGAGGCCGCCGCCGTCTTCCGCGACCAGGCGGCCAAGGCCGGCATCACCGTCGAGGTGAGGACCGGCAGCAAGGACACGTACTGGAAGGACATCCTCGACTCCGGAACCCTCTGCTGCTACCGCTCCGGCGCCATGCCCATCGAATCGCACCTCTCCCAGCGCCTGCTGACGGGCTCGACGACCAACGCGACCAAGTGGCGCCACCAGGACTTCGACGCCCTCTACCAGCAGGCCCAGTCCACGCGGGACCCGGAGCAGCGCGCCGCCGTGTTCGCCCGCATGCAGCGCCGCCTCCACACCGAGGGTCCCTTCCTGATCTGGGGCTTCGCCGACTGGATACTCGGCACCGCCCGCGGCGTCCGGGGCATCGCACAGCAGGCGCCCGCCAACACCCTCGACTGGGCCCGCTTCGACAAGGTGTGGCTGGCGTGAGCGGATCCCTGCCGTGGGCGGCACGGCGGCTGCTGCTCGGCGGGGCGCAGACGGCGGCCGTGGTGGTGCTCGTCTTCGCCCTGACGGAGGCACTGCCCGGGGATGCCGCCGTGGCCCTCGCCGGCGACCAGCCGGACCCGGAACGGATCGAGGCGGTACGGGCCGCCCTGCACCTGGACCGGCCGCCCCTGGAGCGTCTGCTGGGCTGGTCGGCCGGGCTGCTCCACGGCGACCTCGGGGTCTCGCTGACCTCGGGGCGGCCCGTGAGCGCCTACGTCGCGGACGGCTTCGGGCCGACCCTCCTGCTCGCCGTCCCGACGGTCCTGCTGCTGATCCCGACAGCCGTCGGTCTCGGGGTGCTCGCCGCCCGGCACGAAGGGCGCCCGGTCGACCGGATCGTCAGCGCGGTGACGCTGAGCCTGTACGCAGTACCGGAGTTCGCCCTCGGCGTGCTGCTGGTCACCGTGTTCGCGCTCCGGCTCGGCTGGCTGCCGCCGACAGCCGTTGGATACGGCACCGATCTGCTCGCCCACCCGGCCGCGCTGGTCCTGCCCGTCCTGGTCCTGCTGGCGCGCCCGGTGTGCTCGCTCGCCCGGCTGATCAGGGCCGGCATGACCGACGCGCTCGCCTCGCCGTACGTCGCCCAGGCGCTGCGCTGCGGGGTGCCGGGAGCCCGGGTCCGTTACGCCCACGCCCTGCCCAATGCGATGGCGCCGGCCGCTCAGCAACTGGCCCGCACGGTCGACTGGCTGCTGTGCGGGGTTGTCGTCGTGGAGGCGCTCTTCGTGATCCCGGGCCTCGGTACCGTCCTCATGAACGCCGTCGCGGAGCGCGATGTCCCCGTGGTGCAGGGCCTCGCGGTCGTCTTCGGCGTCGCCACCGTCCTGCTCAACCTCGGGGCGGACCTGGTCACCCGCCGCCTCGCACCGCGCACGGGCGTGGCGGCGTGATGGCCCTCGCGCTCGCCCGCTCCCGGCGCGGGCTGAAGGCACTCGTCGTCGGGTGGCCCCGGGTGAGGGGTTTCCTCCCCGGACTGCTCGTGGTCGGCGTGCCGCTCGTACTCGCCCTGGCCGGACCGCTGTTCGCGGGAGACGCCGGGCCGCGCGGCACCTCGCTCACCACCGGCGACGGGCACTGGTTCGGTACGGACTTCATCGGCCGGGACGTCCGCAGACAGGTGCTGCTGGGCGGGCGTTCGGTGGTCCTCGTGGCGCTCGCCTCGACGGCCCTCGCCTACGCGGTGGCCCTGCCGGTCGGCTTCGTCTGCGCCCTCACCCGCCGGAGCTGGCTGGAGGAACTGCTTATGCGCCCGCTGGACGTGCTCCTGTCCATCCCGTCGCTCCTGCTCATTCTGCTGGTGGCCGCCGTCATCGCACCGGGCCCCGCGGGCCTCGCCCTGCTGGTGGCGCTCGTCAACATCCCGGACGCCGCCCGGATCGTCCGCGCCGCCGGAGCGGAGGCCGCCTCGCGCCCGGCCGTCGAGTTGCTGCGCATGCAGGGCGAGAGCTGGGCGCGGATGGCCTTCGGCTACGTCGGCCGGTCGGTCGCCCGGACCCTCGCCGCCGACGCGGGCGTACGCCTGACGGGGGCGCTGTACCTCGTGGCCACGGCGGCGTTCCTCGGCGTCGGCGTCGCACCGGATGCCGCCGACTGGGCGGTGATGGTGGACCGCAACCGCACCGGGCTGTTCGTCCAGCCGTGGGCGGTGGTGGTCCCGGCCCTGTTGATCGTCGCGCTCACCATGGGCGGCAACCTGCTCGTCGACGCCGCACTCGCCCGCCCCGGCAGCAAGGAGAAGAAGCCATGAACACAGTCGCACAGCCACGCACGGACACCGGGGCGGAACCGGTGGCCGTCGTCGAGGGGCTCCGCGTGGAGGCCGGCGGGCGGGCCATCGTCGACGGCCTCAGCCTGCGCGTGCTGCCGGGGCGGATCCTCGCGCTGGTGGGCGCGTCGGGCAGCGGCAAGACCACCACCGGGCGCGCGCTGCTGGGGGAGTACCCGCCGGGCGCGCGAGTCACGGGGGAGGTGCGGGTGGCGGACGGCCTGATCGGGTACGTGCCGCAGCACCCGGCCACCGTACTCAACCCCGCCCGCCGGACCGGCGCCCTGCTGGGCGACATCGCCCGGCGCCGGGCGGCCCACCTTCCCCGGGCCCGGCGCAGGGCGGCGGCGCGGGAACGGATACGCGACGCCCTCGCCCGGGCCCAACTGCCCTCGGACGGAGCCCTCCTGCGCCGCTACCCCCATGAGCTCTCCGGCGGTCAGCAGCAACGCGTGGTCCTCGCCCAGGCGCTGCTGCTCGGCGCCCGCGCCGTCGTGGCGGACGAGCCCACCACCGGGCAGGACCCCCTGACGAAACGCCGCATCGTGGAGCGGCTGGCGGCCGTCGCCCGGCAGGGCATCGCCGTGGTCCTGCTCAGCCACGACCTCGACGTCGTCCGCGCGCTCGCCGACGACGTGGTCGTCCTGCGCGACGGAAAGGCCGTCGAGGCGGGGCCCGCCGAGCAGGTGCTGCGCGCCCCCGGCCATCCGTGGACCCGCGAACTCCTGGCGCAGCCGCAGGACATGCTCAGGAGGGCGGCCCGGGCGGAACCACCCACCGCCACCGTCCTGGACGTCCGCTCCCTCACCGCACGCCACGGCCGGACCACGGTGCTCCGCCACGCGGCCCTCACCCTGCGCGCCGGTGAGAGCCTCGCCGTCGTCGGACGCTCCGGAAGCGGCAAGACGACGCTCGCCCGCTGCCTGAGCGGCCTGCACTCCGACCACGACGGAGAGGTGCTCCTGGACGGGCTGCCGCTGCCGCGCAGCCTGCGGGACCGGGACCGGGAGCAACTGGCCTCGGTCCAGTACGTCTTCCAGGACGCCAAGGCGGCCTTCGACGCGCACCGCCCCGTACTCGATCAGATCGCGCGGACAGCCGTACGGCTGCGCGGAGTGGACCGGGCCGCGGCGCGAGGCGAGGCGCTGCGTGTACTGGGCTCGCTGGACCTCCCGGCCCAGCGGGCGCTGCGTGTCCCCGAGGGGCTGTCCGGCGGCGAACTCCAGCGCGCCGCACTGGCCCGCGCGCTGCTCGCGCGTCCCCGGGTGCTGGTCTGCGACGAGATCACCTCGGGCCTCGACACGTTCGCCAGGCGGTCCCTGTTGGGCCTGCTCACCGAACTGCTCCGGTCGGGCGCCGTCCCGGCCCTCGTCCTGATCACCCACGACCTCGACACGGCGGCCCTCGCCGATCGTGTCACGGTGCTGGAGGACGGCGAGATCGTCGAGGCCGGGCCGGCCGACGACGTACTGAACGCGCCGCGCCACCCCTTCACCACCGAACTGACCGCCGCGGCACGGTCGATGCGGACCACCGCCGACTGACGCACCGGGCCACCGGAAGCCGGCTCAAGCGTCAGCAGGCACCGGCAGCTCGACCGGCCGCCGGCTCACCGCGCGCCGGAGCGCGCCACGCGGAACCCCGTGTCGTCGATCCGGAACGTCGGGTGGCTGCGGCGGCGGACCGAGGCCCGGCAGCTCCAGCGCTCGTCGAACCAGCCACCGCCCCGCAGCACCCGGTACGTGCCGTACACCTCGGCGTCGTAGACGTCCCAGCACCACTCCCACACGTTGCCCAACGTGTCGTAAAGGCCCCAGGCGTTGGGCTGTCTGCCGCCCACCTCGTGCGGGCGCTCCTGCGAGTTGCCGCGATGCCAGGCGACGTCGTCGAGCGGCCCGTACCGCGCCTCGGCCGTGCCGGCCCGGCACGCGTGTTCCCACTCGGCCTCGGCCGGCAGCCGGTATCCGTCTGCCGCCGTGTCCCACTCGACGAGCGCGGCATCGGCGTGGAGACGGTAGGCGGGGGCCAGCCCCTCGCGCACGGACAGGGCGTTGCAGAAGCCGACGGCGTCCAGCCAGGAAACGCCTTCGACGGGAAGGAGTTCGCCCTGCGCGGTGCTCGGCCGTTCCCCGGTCACCTGCAGGTACTGCGCCTGGGTGACCGGACACGCAGCGAGCCGGTACGGGGCGAGGCCGACCTTCCAGCTGTGCTGCGTACGGCGGTCGGTGAGGGTCACCTGCCCGGGTGGAACGTCGACCATGGCGATTTCAACGCTGGTGTCCATAGGCCGGTGATCGTATCAACGGCCACCCCTGTGGAGGGGCCCCGAACCGCCCTCGACGGCTCGGTGCTCAGCCTGCCGAGGCCTCACGGGCGATCTGCTCGAACCGGGCACCCATGGCGGCGGCCAGTGCCTGCGCGGCCGATAGCGGCCGGACCATGACCGTCAGACCGTCGATCTCGCCCGCCTCGTTCACGTGGAGGAAGTCGCAGCCGGTGATCTCCCGGTCGCCCACCTTCGCCTCGAAGACGAGCGCGTGATCGCGGCCGTCGTCGCTCGCCATCTCGCGGACGTAGCGGAAGTCCGTGAAGATCTCGGCCACCGCGCGCAGGATCGCGGCGGTGAGGGGCTTGCCGGGGTAGGGCTTGAACGCCACCGGGCTGGTGAGGACGACGTCCTCGGCCAGCAGCGCCTCGACCGCGCCGAGATCATGCGCCTCGACGGCCTTGCGGAAAGGGTGCATCCCGAGCTCCTTAGTCAATTTATTGAATAGGTGTGAAAGAGAGTAGTCGTATCGGTGCCGGGCCGTCATCCCCTACGAGCGTCCGGCTTCCTGCCGCCGGACCAAGCCCGTTGTCAGACCCCTCGGTTACGTTTTCCGCATGAGTGATTTCGTACTGGTGGCAGGTGCCTGGCTGGGAGCTTCGGCCTGGGAGGACGTGGTGCCCGGCTTGCGGGCGGCAGGGCACGGGGTACACCCGGTGACCTTGTCCGGCGTCGGTGAGAAGAGGGAGGAACCGGTGGGCCGGCAGACTCATGTGACCGACATCGTCGACGAGGTGGACCGTCTCGGTCTGCGCGACGTCGTTCTCGTCGGACACAGTTACTCGGGCATTCCCGTCGGACAGGCCGCCGAGCGCCTCGGTGACCGGCTGGCCCGCGTTGTCTTCGTCGACGCCAGTGTCCCGGCCGACGGCGAGTCCTTCGTCTCCGCCTGGTGGCAGGGCCCGGCAGCGCTGGAGGCCCAGCTCGCGGGGAACGGCGGGTGGTGGGCCCCGCCGGCCGCACCCGACTTCGAGGGACAGGGCCTCAGCGACGCACAGACCGCACGGATAGTGAGCGACTGCACACCGCACCCGGGAGCCTCGCTGAGCGACCGGGCCGTGCTGAGCGGTGGGCTCGGCAAGCTTCCGGCGACGTACATCAAATGCCTTCTTGACGGCCCCGAACCGTCCGACGACGTGGCCGCGTTGCTGACCGGTGAGCGGTGGGAGCTCGTCACGATGGACACGGGTCACTGGCCGATGTACTCCCGCCCGGACGAACTGGCCGGGATTCTGAACGGCACAGTGGCGCACTGACCGGCGGGCGGGCGGGCGGGAGTGCGGGGCCGCGCGCCCCTCGAACAGCCGATCAGGACGCGCGCCCCCGCACTCCCGGACGCTGCAATGGACAGGTGACCGCGCCCCCCGACGACTGCCTCGCGCGCAACGAGTGGGTCTGCGGCGCCTACCTGAGCAGCCGTCGGCACATTCTCTGGGACGCCGTGCTGCAACACCTCCAGCTGACCGCGGTCTCCGTCCTCATCGGACTGGTCATCGCGCTGCCGCTCGCCCTCGCCGCCCGCCGATGGGGCTGGGCCGCGGGACCGGTGCTGGGAGTGACGACCATCCTCTACACCGTCCCCTCGCTCGCGATGTTCTCTCTGCTGCTCCCCGTCTACGGACTCTCCGCCTCGCTCGTCGTGGCGGGCCTCGTCCTGTACTCGCTCACCCTGCTCGTACGGAACATCCTGGCCGGGCTGCGGGCCGTGCCCGAGGAGACCCGGCAGGCGGCGCGCGGCATGGGCTACGGGCCCGTGCGGCTGCTCGTCGCCGTCGAACTCCCGCTCGCGCTGCCGGCCGCGATGGCCGGCCTGCGCATCGCGACCGTCTCCGCCGTCTCCCTCGTCACCATCGGCGCGATCGTCGGCTACGGCGGCCTCGGCAACCTCATCTACTCCGGGATGAACACCTACTTCAAGGCCCAGGTGCTCACCGCCTCCGTCCTGTGCGTCGTCATCGCCGTCGCCGCCGACCTGCTGCTCCTCCTCGCACAGCGCCTGCTCACCCCCTGGACCCGGAGGCAGTCGTGAACACCCTCGCCGACGCCTGGACCTGGCTCACCACAGCGGCGCACTGGTACGGCGAGGACGGCATCTGGACGCGGCTCGCCCAGCACCTCGTCCTCACCGTCGTCTGCCTGCTGATCAGCTGCCTCATCGCCCTGCCCGTCGCCCTGGTCCTCGGCCACCTCGGCAAGGGCGGCGCCCTGGCCGTCAACATCTCCAATATCGGCCGGGCCGTCCCCACCTTCGCCGTCCTCGTCCTGCTGCTGCTCACGCCGGTCGGGCGGTTCGGGGAGGGGCCGACCGTCGTCGCGCTCGTCCTGTTCGCCGTACCGCCGCTGCTCACCAACGCGTACGTCGGCATGAGGGAGGTCGACCAGGACGTCGTACGGGCGGCAAGAGGGATGGGCATGACAGGCCGGCAGATGCTGACGCAGGTGGAGGTCCCGCTCGCGCTGCCCCTCATCCTGACCGGGGTACGGATCGCAGCGGTCCAGCTCGTCGCCACCGCCACCATCGCCGCGCTGGCCGGCGGCGGGGGACTGGGCCGCATCATCACCGCCGGTTTCAACCTCGCGTCCACCGCCCAGGTGGTCGCCGGGGCCGTGCTGGTCGCCGTGTTCGCGCTCGTCGTGGAAGGCCTCTTCGAGCTGGCCCAGCGTCTCGCCCCCGACCGGGCCCGCGGCGGGGGCACCGGATGAGGTCCCGGCACACGGTCACGGCGGCCCTCCTGCTGCTTCTCGCCCCGGTCTCCGCCTGCACCACCGGACCCGCGCTGGAGAACCAGGGCGAGGTCACCGCTCCGCCCGGCGACAGCAAGCACCTCACCATCGGCTCGGCGGGATTCACCGAGAGTGATCTGCTCGCCCAGATGTACGCGCTCCTGCTCGGCAGGGCCGGATACTCCACGAAGATCATCTCCGTCACCAACCGGGAGATCTACGAACCGGCGCTCGAGAGCGGCCAGATCGACGTCGTCCCCGAATACGCGGCGACCTTCGCCGACTGGCTCAACGCGAAGAAGAACGGCGCCGACGCCACCCCCGTCGGCTCGCCCGACCTCGCCACCACCATGAAGGCCCTGCGCGCCCTGGCGGCACCCCGCGGCCTCACCGTCCTGGACGCCGGCCGGTCCGTCGACCAGAACGCCTTCGCGGTCACCTCCGCCTACGCGACGAAACACCGGCTGAAGTCACTGAGCGACCTGGGGCGGTCGGGCCTTCCCGTGCGTCTTGCCGCGGGCGACGAATGCGTCCAGCGCCCCTACTGCGCCCCCGGGCTGAAGAAGACGTACGGCATCGACATCACCGGCGTCGACCCCAAGGGCGTCGGCACCACGCAGGCCAAACAGGCCGTCCAGAGCGGCCGCGACCAGATGGTGCTGACCACCACCACCGACGCCACCCTGGACGATTTCGGTCTCGTCCTGCTCGCCGACGACAAGCACCTCCAGAACGCCGACTACCTGGTCCCCGTCGTCAACCGGTCCCGGGCGGGCAGCGAAGGCGTCCGCAAGGCGCTGGGCAAGCTGAACACCGTACTGACGACCAAGGACCTGGCCCGGCTGAACGAACAGGTGGACAGCTGGCGCCGCCTCCCGGAGGACGTGGCCCGCACCTATCTGCGGTCCCACGGCCTCCTGCCCGACGACTGACGGCCCCACGGTCTCCTGCCCGACGACTGACGGTCCCACGGTCTCCTCCCCGACGACCGACCGCCCGGCGCGCCGGCCGCCGTACCGGACCGGGCGGCGGCGCGCCCGCTCACCAGGTCAGCTCGGCGAGCCGCGCCTCGATCCGCTCGCGGTCCCATGCCCCGTCGGCGACGACCACCCGGTAGCGCCGGGCCAGCGTGGCCCCCGGCTCCAGGACGAGTTCGTCGTGGAAGGCGAAGGACGGCGCGACCGCGGCGAAGGGGTCGTTGCGGACGAACCAGTGCGCGGGGTGCGCGCCACCCGCACCCGTGTGGTCGTTCTCCGGGGCGTGGACGAAGACGAGCGTCGCGTGACCGTCGGCCCCGTCGTGTTCACCGCTGTACGCCAGCCAGGGCGCCTGCCGGCCCATCAGCTCCGGGCCCTCGCCGTCCGGCGTGAGGATCCGACCGTCGCGGAAGGCGCGCGGACCCCGCCAGAACAGCCCCGTATAGCCCGCGCCCTCCCGCCCGTGCGTGGTCGGACTGCCGAAGCGCAGGGGTTCGTCCCGGCGGTTGGTGACCGCCGACGACCATGTCAGGACCCAGCTGCCGGACGCCGGATCGACGTCGTGCACCTCGACCTCCCGCACCTCCTCGGCCCACAGTTCACCGCTGTACGGATGCCAGCTCAGCCGCTCGGTGACCCTGGCCCCGCCGTCCCCGGCCGACACCACGTCGAACCCGCGGTGCGCCATGGAGCCCACGCGCTCGGGCAGCGGCTGATAGCCCTCGCCCGGCACATAGGTGTTGCCGCCCCACAGGTTCTGGCCCGACAGATGCGAGGCGGTCAGCTGCAGTCCCTTGTGCCAGCGGTGGTCGTTGGGCCGATAGTCGGTCACCACCCGGTCCGCGAGGGTGCGCAGCGGGTGGATGTACGGCTTCGGCGCCTCCCAGGCCGCCTCGGGCCGGTACACGTACCGCAGCAGTTCCACCCCGGTCTCTGTTACGGAGACGGCGATGTGGTCGCCGTGCCGGTGGACGAGGTCCAGCCGGCCGGTCACGCGGACACCTCCGCCGGCTCGGGCGCCCAGCCCGGGGCGTTGCCGTGCAGGGCGCTGTAGTAGGGGTCGCCGGGACCGATCTCGCCGGCCAGGACGGTGTTCCCGGTGAAGGCCGCCTTGTAGAGGGCGGCGACCAGTTCCAGGCTGGTGCGCCCGTCGGCGCCGCTGCTGCGCGGCCGGTGCCCGGCCCGCAGGTCGCGGAGCAGCCCGCGCAGCTGGGCCTCGTGGGAGCTGGGCACGTCGGCGCCGAAGTCCCGCCAGAGGGCGACCTCTTCAGCCGGCACCCCGGGAGCCGGGGTGATCCGCCAGTCGGCGTTGCGATGGCCGTACAGATGGGTGAGCTCGACCGTGGCCCGCTCGCAGTCGATGCGGATCCGGCTGACCTCGTCCGGGCTGAGGACACTGTTGACGATCGTGGCCATGGTGCCGTTCTCGAAGCGGACGAGTGCGGTGGAGACGTCCTCCGTCTCGACGTCGTGCACCAGCCGTCCAGCCATCGCGCGGATCTCCGACCACGGCCCCAGCAGGTCGAGCAGCAGATCCATCTGATGGATGCCGTGGCCCATCGCAGGGCCGCCGCCCTCCGTGCTCCAACGCCCCCGCCAAGGCGCGGAGTAGTACGCCGTGTCCCGGTACCAGGTGGTCTGGCAGTGGGCGACCAGCGGCCGCCCCATCGCCTGATCGGCCAGCAGCGCCCGTACGTGGTCGGAGCCGGAGCCGAACCGGTGCTGGAACACGATCGCGGCATACGGGCCGCCCTTGTCCGGGTCCTCCGCCGCCTCGATGGCGTCGAAGTCCTCCAGCGAGGGGCAGGGAGGCTTTTCGCACCAGACCCACGCCCCGGCGCGCAGCGCGGCGATGGTCTGGTCGCGGTGGAAGCGGGGCGGGGTGCCGAGCGTGACGAGATCGGGGCGCTCCTCGGCGAGCATCCGGTCCAGGTCCGTGTACGGACGGCCGCTGCCCGCTTCGGCGCAGAACGCCTCCGCGGAGGCGGCGTCGACATCGACCGCCGCGACGATTTCCAGGGGCTGTTCGGCGGCCAGCGCACGCAGGGCAGGCAGATGACTGACGCGTGCGATCGCGCCGGTGCCGACGATCGCGACCCGGATCGGCCTGCTGGGGGAAGCCTGGCTGGGCGTGACAAACACCTCCACGGTGAGCGGGGCGCCGACCTGGATAGCAAGCGCTTTCTCCCAGCGGAAACCTAGGCTTCGGGCAGGGTGCGGGTCAAGGGATCGCCCGTCGGGGCATCGGGCGACAGGCCGTTGCCGGAGCGCCGGCCGAAGTGCGTTGCCGGGGTGCCGGGGTGCCGGACCGCCGGACCGCCGGACCGCCGGACCGCCGGACCGCCGGACACCGGACACCGGACACCGGACCGAGGGTGCGGGTACCGGAGGGCGGGCCGAAGGTGCCGTCGTCGGAGCGTTCCGGGAAAACGAGTTGCCGGGCCGGCCGTCCCGGCCGCAGCATCTGCGCATGACCACGGACCTGATGCTCCTGCCGCCGAAGCCCGCCGACCGACCGGTGACGAGCGGCCGACAGCAGCAGCCGGGCCACCCGCGGAAGCGGCCACGCCACGGCGGATGACCGCCGCCCTGGTCGCCGGACTCCTCGCCGGATACGGCATCGCCATGCCGGTCGGAGCCGTCGCGACCTATCTCGCCGCCCTCACCACACGTACCTCGTTGAAGACCGGAGCCTTCGCCGCGCTCGGCGTCGCGACGGCGGACGGGCTCTATGCACTGATCGCCGTCGTCGGGGGCTCGACGCTCACCCCGCTCATCGAGCCCGTCATGCTTCCCTTCCGCTGGGCGTCCGCCGCAGTCCTCGTCGCTCTCGCGCTTCGCGGTGGCGTCAGCGCGCTGCGCGCGCACCGCAGCGGCGGCGCACCCCCATCCGACGACGGCACGCCGCTCAGCCCCCTACGGGCCTATGCCGCGCTGCTGGCCATCACTCTGATGAACCCGATGACCGTCGTCTACTTCGCTGCCCTGGTCCTCGGCAGCGAGGCGGTCGCCGCCTCGGCCCCCGCGCACCGGGCCGTCTTCGTCCTCGCCGCCTTCGTCGCGTCAGCCAGCTGGCAGCTGCTCGTCGCGGGCGGCGGGGCGCTGCTCGGCCGGGCGCTGACGGGGAACCGGGGGAGGCTGGTCACGGCGCTCGCCTCCAGCACCCTGATCACGGTGCTCGCCGTGCGGCTTCTGTTCCCCTCCTCCTGACGCGCGGAACGGCGGCCTCCCGGCGCGGTCCGATGAGTTCGGGCCGTCGCGGGAGTCATGGTGGTGGACGACCGAGGCGGAAAGCGAGAAGGCGGAGAGATGAGCACCCTGCGCGACGTACTGGAGACGCACGTACACGACGGTTCGGTGCCGGGAGCCGTGGCCCTGGTGGCCCGGGGAGACCGGGTGGACGTGCAGGCGGTGGGCAGCGCCGACGCCGACGGCTCCGCCCCGATGGCCCCGGACTCGATCTTCCGGATCGCCTCCATCACCAAACCGGTCACCGCGGCGGCCGCCATGATGCTGATCGAGGACGGCCGGATCGCCCTGGAAGACCCGGTGACGCCCTGGCTCCCCGAGCTGGTGGCGCCCATGGTCGTGCGCACCCCCGAGAGCCCCGTCGACGACGTGGTCCCGGCCGCCCGGCCCCTCACCGTGCTGGACCTGCTGACCTTCCGGGCCGGATACGGATTCCCGTCCGACTTCTCGCTGCCCGCCGTCGCACCCCTGTTCAGCGAGCTGAAGCAGGCCCCGCCGCGGCCCCGGGCCGTCGCCGCCCCGGACGACTGGATGGCGAAGCTGTCGCGCATCCCGCTGCTGCACCAGCCGGGGGAGGCATGGCTGTACAACACCTGCTCCGACATCCTGGGCGTCCTGATCGCCCGGGCCTCCGGAATGCCGCTGCCGGAATTCCTGGCCGAGCGGATCTTCGAACCGCTCGGCATGAGCGACACCGGGTTCGAGGTGCCCGCGCGGAAACTCGACCGGTTCACCAGCTACTACCGGACCGGTGAGGCGGGGAACCTTGAACTCGTCGACGCCCCCGACGGCCAGTGGAGCAGCATGCCGGACTTCCCGTCCGCGGCCGGCGGCCTGGTCTCGACCGCCGGTGACTGGTACGCCTTCGGACGGATGCTGCTCGCCGGCGGGACCGTGGGCGACCGCACTCTGCTGACCCGCGAGTCCGTGCGGCAGATGACGACCGATCACCTGAGCGCCGCGCAGCGCAAGGCGAGCGGACTGTTCACCGAGGGCCAGGGCTGGGGCTTCGGCGGCTCGGTGGACGTCGAGAAGACCGATCCGTGGAACGTACCGGGCCGCTACGGCTGGGTCGGCGGCACCGGCACCACGGCGCACATCATCCCGGCCACCGGCACGGTCGCGATCATGCTCAGCCAGGTGGAGATGGCCGGCCCCACGCCGCCCGCGACCATGCGGGACTTCTGGCGGTACGTCGCCGGGGGGTGACTCGCTGGAGGGCGAGGACACACGTCGCGCGTCCGCACGGCGCGGCAACTCGGCGCTGCCCCCTCACGCATCCGCCACCGAGTCGAACTGCACCTCGTCGCGTCCCACGCCCTGCGCGTCCGCGTCCACCGAACGCCGCAGGGCCTCATGGAGCTTGGCCGGCGTCAGCACACCGAGGAAGCGGGCCCCGTCCAGCACCGCCACCCACCCCGCGTCGTGCTGGAGCATCTCGCTGAACGCCTGCTTGAGCGGGGCGCCCACCGGCACCCACGCGTCCATCCGGCGGGCGAGCTCGGCCACCGTCCCGTGCTCACCGGCGATCCGCAGCGCGTCGGCCGACACCCAGCCGTGCAGCTCACCGTCGCCGTTCAGCACCACCGCCCACCGCGCACCGGCTGCGCCGAGCCGGGCCGCCGCCGCCGGAGCACGCTCGTCCAGCCGGGCGACCGGCGGCTCCTCCAGGTCCTCGGGCTCGATCGTGGTGACCGACAGCCGCTTCAGCCCCCGGTCGGCGCCGACGAACCGTGCCACGTACGGAGTGGCGGGAGACCCGAGCACCGCGCCCGGGCTGTCCAGCTGCTCGATGCGCCCTTCCCCGTACACCGCGACGCGGTCACCCATCCGCACCGCCTCCTCGATGTCATGGGTGACCATCAGGACCGTCTTCCTGACCGTGGCCTGCAGATTGAGGAACTCGTTCTGCAGCCGCTCCCGCACCACCGGGTCCACCGCGCCGAACGGTTCGTCCATCAGGAGCACGGGCGGGTCCGCCGCCAGGGCCCGCGCCACCCCGACCCGCTGGCGCTGCCCGCCCGAGAGCTGGGCGGGGTACCGCGAGCCGTGCGTCCCCGGGTCCAGGCCCACCAGATCGAGCAGCTCGGCCGCCCGCGCCCGGGCCCGGGAACGCTTCCAGCCGACCAGGGCCGGGACCGTCGCGGTGTTGTCCAGGACGGTCCGGTGCGGAAAGAGCCCCACCTGCTGGATGACATAGCCGATCCGGCGGCGCAGTTTCACCGGGTCGGTCTTCGCGATGTCCTGGCCGTCGACCAGGATGCGGCCCGAGGTCGGTTCGATCAGCCGGTTCACCATCATCATCGTGGTGGTCTTGCCGCAGCCCGAGGGGCCGACCAGGGTGACCAGTTCCCCCTCGGCGACCTCGAAGGACAGCTCGTGGACCGCGGTCGTCCCGTCCGGATAGACCTTGCCGACCTGCTCGAACCGGATCATGAGTGCAGGGTAGGAGCCGGGCGGGTCGCTCGCACACGGGCCGGGACCGTCGGGGGCGCGGCGCTGTGCTGAACTGTCCGTGAACCATCGATCCAGGAGCCCTCTTGAACAGCTACCGTCAGCCCGGCCTCGTCCTCACCGACCGTCACTTCACCGTGCCGCTCGACCACAGCGACCCCGGCGGTGAGCAGATCGAGATCTTCGGCCGTGAGGTGGTGGCCGGCTCCCGGGCCGGCGAGGAACTGCCGTGGCTGCTCTACCTGGAGGGCGGCCCCGGCTTCGGCGCCCGCCGCTTCGCCGGTGCCGAGGCCTGGCTCGGGCGGGCGGTGAAGGAGTTCCGGGTACTGCTCCTGGACCAGCGCGGTACCGGGCTGTCCACACCGGCCAACCGGCAGACGCTGCCGCTGCGCGGCGGTCCGCGTGAGCAGGCCGACTACCTCGCGCACTTCCGGTCCGACAGCATCGTGCGCGACTGCGAGCTGATCCGGCCGCAGCTGACCGGGGGCGCGCCCTGGACCGTCCTAGGCCAGTCCTTCGGCGGCTTCTGCGCCGTCCGCTACCTCTCGGCGGCACCGGAAGGACTCAGTACCGTCCTGATCACCGGCGGCCTGCCCTCCCTCGACGCCCACGCGGACGAGGTCTACCGGGCCGCGTACCCGAGGATCGAGCGGAAGGTCGCCGCGCACTACGCCCGCTACCCGCAGGACGTCGAGCGCGCCCGGGAGATCACCGCTCACCTCGCGGAGCACCGCCCGGACAGCGCCGGACACCGGCTGACGCCCGAGGGGTTCCAGTCCCTCGGCATCATGCTCGGCGGGGCCAACGGCACTCACCAACTGCACTACCTGCTGGAGAACGCCTTTGTCGCGACCCCGTACGGCAAGGAGCTCTCCGACACCTTCCAGGAGGCCATGCGCACGGCCGGCTCGTTCGCCGGACATCCGCTGTACGCACTCCTGCACGAGGCCATCTACGGGCAGGACGAGCGCCCCACCGGCTGGGCGGCCGAGCGGGTCCGGGCCGAGTTCCCGCAGTTCGACGCGGAGACCGCGCTCAAGGGCGACGGTCCGGTCCTGTTCACCGGCGAGAGCATCCACCCCTGGCACTTCGACGTCGACCCCGCGCTGCGGCCGCTGCGCGAGACGGCGGAGCTGCTCGCCACCCGTGGTGGCTGGGAGCCGTTGTACGACACCGAGCGGCTGGCGGCCAACGAGGTTCCGGTGGCCGCCGCCGTCTACCACGACGACATGTACGTCGACACCGCGCACGCGCTGCGCACCGCCGCCGCGATCCGGGAGCTGCGGACCTGGGTGACGGACGAGTTCGAGCACGACGGACTGCGCGCGGGCGGACCGCGGGTACTGGACCGGCTGCTCGCCCTGGCCCGCGACGAGGTCTGAGGCCACGTACGAGAAGGCCCGCGACGAGGTCTGAGGCCACGTACGAGAAGGCCCGCGACGAGGCCTGAGTCCACGTACGCGAAGGAGCCGGTCGCACGCGGGGTGCGACCGGCTCCTTCGCGCTCCGGGCGGGTCAGCCCTGCAGTGCGTCCAGCGTCGCGTTCAGGTTCGCGGCCGACTGCGGGGCGCGGTTGTGCGGGAGCTTCGCGAGCACCGCCGCCATGCCGCAGGTGTTGGTCACGGCGGAGAAGACGAGACCGGCGCCGACGCCGGCGGACAGCCAGCGCGCGGCGGGGCGGCGCACACCCGCGAGAAGACCGGCCACCACGAGCGAGCCGGCGGCGAGCCGCACCTGGCGTTCCATCGGCCAGGTGGCCCGGCCGCCCTCCGGACGGTCGAGACCATGGCCCTCGCCCTCCCAGGCGGAGGTGCCGCCGGAGAGCGTCGCCGCGTCGATGTCGGCGGCCGAGAGGATGTCGCAGGCCCGCGTGGAGCGGACACCCGAGGCGCAGACCACGAGCAGGGCGCCCCGGGCCGAAGCGGACTTGAGGGCGGGCACCGCTTCGGAGAGACGGTCGAGGGGGATGTTCAGGGCACCGGGGACGTGGCCCGAGGCGTATTCGCCGGGGGCGCGTACGTCGATCACGGTGAAGTCCGCGAGACGGGCGGCGGCCTGGGCGGGGGAGAGGGACACGGGGCTGGTCACGAGCAGTGTTTCCTTTCGTTCTCCGGGTGTGAGGCAGAGACTCGGTCTCTCCTGCCCCGGACCCGCTAGAATACCCCCTGGGGTATGCAAAGGGAGGGTGTGTGGAACTCGACATGGCGGCCGATGAACTGAAATCGGTGCTCAATCGCCTGCGCCGCGCACAGGGCCAGCTCACCGGCATCATCAGGATGGTCGAGGAAGGGCGCGACTGCGAGGACGTCATCACTCAGATGGCGGCCGTCTCCCGGGCGCTCGACCGGGCAGGCTTCGCGATCATCGCGACAGGGCTTCAGCACTGCCTGGCCGAGGGCGGCGGCGAACCCGCGGACCGGGACCGGATGCGGGCACGCCTGGAGAAGCTGTTCCTCTCGCTGGCCTGAGAGCGGGCGCGGGCCGCCGGGACCGGCACAGCGCCACCGGGCCGGACAGGCACTAGCCTGCGGTCATGACGGAGCAGCTCGAACCCATGCCCGCGGACTGGCAGCGTGCGCTCGCCGTCGTCGCTCACCCCGACGACCTGGAGTACGGCTGTGCGGCGGCCGTCGCCGGCTGGACCGATGACGGGCGCGACATCACCTATCTCCTGGCCACGCGGGGCGAGGCCGGCATCGACACGCTCGAACCGGAGAGGTGCGCGCCGCTGCGCGAACAGGAGCAGCGCGCGAGCGCGGCGGTCGTCGGGGTCTCCCGCGTCGAGTTCCTCGACCACCGCGACGGAGTGATCGAGTACGGCATCGGCCTGCGCCGTGACATCGCGGCAGCCGTCCGCCGCCACCGGCCTGAGCTGGTGATCACGCTGAACCACCGTGACACCTGGGGCGGTGTCGCCTGGAACACCCCCGACCACCGCGCGGTCGGCCGGGCCACGCTGGACGCGGTGGCCGACGCCGGCAACCGCTGGATCTTCCCGGAACTGACCGAGCAGGGTCTCGAACCGTGGGACGGCGTGCGCTGGGTGGCCGTGGCCGGATCGTCCACGCCCACGCACGCCGTCGACGCGACGGCCGGTCTCGAGCGGTCGGTGCAGTCGCTCCTCGCGCACCGCACGTACATCGAAGTCCTCACGGACGAGGATCCCGAGGTGTACTGCCGTACCTTCCTCACCGGCAACGCGCAGGCGTCCGCCGGGCGCTTCGGGGGCCGTCCCGCGGTCGCCTTCGAGCTGTTCGCGCGCTGAAACCGTACGGAGCCGGCCCCGTTCGATCGTGCGCCCGCCATCCCTCCTGGGGGAGGGCCGGGCGCACTCCCATGTCCGCATCGGCCGGATCGGCCACCCCCAGGTTGTTCCCAGAGGGGCAAGCGACCGCTTAGTATGCGCCGGAGCAGTGGTAATGCCGACAGTGTTGTGGAGGCCCCTCATGCAGGCATGGCGAGTGCACCGGAACGGCGAGCCGAGCGAGGTGATGCGGCTCGAAGAAGTGGACCGGCCCACGCCCGGCGACGGGCAGGTGCTCCTCGAGGTGCTCGCGGCGAACATCAACTTCCCCGACGCGCTGCTCTGCCGCGGCCAGTACCAGGTGCGGCCCCCGCTGCCGTTCACGCCCGGCGTGGAGATCTGCGGCCGGACCGAGGACGGGCGCCGGGTGCTCGCCACTCCCGCCCTGCCGGACGGCGGATTCGCCCAGTACGTCGTCGCGGACGAGGCGGCCCTGCTGCCGGCCCCCGAGGCCTTGGACGACGCCGAGGCGGCGGCGCTGCACATCGGCTACCAGACCGGCTGGTTCGGACTGCACCGCCGGGCGCACCTCCGGGCCGGCGAGACCCTCCTCGTCCACGCCGCGGCAGGGGGCGTCGGCAGTGCGGCCGTCCAGCTCGGCAAGGCCGCCGGCGCCACCGTCATCGGTGTGGCCGGAGGCCCAGAGAAGGCCAAGACCGCCGCCGGACTCGGCTGCGACCTCGTCATCGACCGCCGCACCGAGGACATCGTCGCCGCGGTCAAGGAGTTCACCGGTGGCCGCGGCGCCGACGTGGTGTACGACCCGGTCGGCGGCGACGCGTACGCCAAGTCCGTGAAGTGCATCGCGTTCGAGGGCCGGGTGATCGTCGTCGGCTTCGCCAGCGGCGTCATCCCCACCCCGGGGCTCAACCACGCCCTGGTGAAGAACTACTCCGTGCTCGGGCTCCACTGGGGCCTGTACAACACCAAGGACCCGCAGGCGGTCCGCGACTGCCACGACGAGCTCACCCGGCTCGCCGCCCAGGGCGTCATCAAGCCGCTCATCAGCGAGCGCGTCGCCATGGACGGGGCAGCGGCCGCCGTCCAGCGCGTCGCCGACGGCACCAGCACCGGCCGCATCGTCGTCCTCCCGTCAGGAGCCGCCCGATGACCGCCGCCCCGGACGCCGCGGACCTGCGCCGCCGCACCCGCGAACTGCTCGCCGCCCACCCCCCGGCCACCACGGACCGCACCGACTTCCTCAAGGCGCGCTTCGATGCCGGACTCGCCTGGGTTCACTACCCGGCCGGACTCGGCGGCCTCGACGCGCCGCGCTCCCTCCAGCCCGTCGTCGACGCCGAACTCGCCGCGGCGAACGCCCCGGACAACGACCCCCGCCGCATCGGCATCGGCCTCGGCATGGCGGCCCCCACCATCCTGGGCTTCGGCACGGACGAGCAGAAACAGCGCTTCCTGCGCCCCCTGTGGGTCGGCGAGGAGGTGTGGTGCCAGCTCTTCAGCGAGCCGGGCGCCGGCTCCGACCTGGCCGCCCTCGGCACCCGTGCCGTACGCGACGGGGAAGACTGGGTGGTCGACGGGCAGAAGGTCTGGACGTCCAGCGCCCACGTGGCACGCTGGGCGATCCTCATCGCCCGCACCGACCCGGACGTGCCCAAGCACCGCGGCATCAGCTACTTCATCTGCGACATGACCGACCCCGGCGTCGAGGTGCGGCCGCTGCGCCAGATCACCGGGGAGGCCGAGTTCAACGAGGTCTTCCTCACCGGCGTGCGCATCCCCGACAGCCGACGGCTCGGAGCCGTGGGCGAGGGCTGGAAGGTCGCGCAGACGACCCTCATGAACGAGCGCGTCTCCATCGGCGGATCCCGGATCCCGCGCGAGGGCGGCATGATCGGCCCCATCGCCGCGACCTGGCGCGACCGCCCCGAGCTGCGCACCCACGATCTGCACCAGCGCCTGCTGACCCTCTGGGTCGAGGCGGAGGTCGCCCGGCTCGCCGGGGAGCGCCTGCGCCAGCAGCTCGTCGCCGGACAGCCGGGCCCCGAGGGCTCAGGCATGAAGCTCGCCTTCGCCCGCCTCAACCAGGAGATCAGCGGCCTGGAAGTCGAACTCCTCGGCGACGACGGGCTTCTGTACAGCGACTGGACGATGCGCCGACCGGACCACGTCGACTTCACCGGCCGCGACGCCGGCTACCGCTACCTCCGCTCCAAGGGCAACTCCATCGAGGGCGGCACGAGCGAGGTACTGCTCAACATCGTCGCCGAACGCGTGCTCGGACTGCCCGCCGAGCCGCGCAACGACAAGGACGTCGCCTGGAAGGACCTCTCCCGATGACCGCACCGACCGAACCGAGCCAGGCGCCCGATCTGCTGTACTCGGAGGCCGAGGAGGATCTGCGCGCCGCGGTGCGCTCCCTGCTCGCCGACCGGGCCGACGCGCCGACGGTGATCGCCCGCACCGAGTCCGACACGCCGTACGACCCGCAGCTCTGGAAGGCCCTCGCCACCGGAATCGGCGCCGCCGGCCTGTTGGTGCCCGAGAAGCTCGGCGGACAGGGCGCCACCCACCGCGAGGCTGCCGTCATCATCGAGGAACTGGGGCGCAGCGTCGCCCCGGCGCCCTACCTGACCAGCTCCGTCGTCGCCACCGAGACGCTCCTGGCGCTCGGCGTCGAGGACGGACCGGTGGGTGAACTGCTCACCGAACTGGCCGAGGGCCGCAAGGTCGCGGTGCTCGCGGTGCCCTTCTCCGCCGCGGCGTCCGGCACGCCGGTGCTGACCGGAGCTCTCGACGGAACACTCGGGCCGGTCGCCGACGCGGCCGCCGCCGATGTGCTGCTGGTGCCCACCAGCGACGGCCTCTACGCGGTCGGAACGGGCGCGGCCGGTGTCGCCGTCCAGGCCCTCGTCCCGCTCGACCTCACCCGTCCGCTCGCCACCGTCACCCTCACCGGCGCCACCGGTATCCGGCTCGCGGACGCCGGGGCGGCGCGGACCGCGGTGGACCGCGGACTGCTGGCCGGTGCGGGGCTGCTCGCCTCCGAGCAGCTCGGACTCGCCGAATGGTGCCTGACCGAGACGGTCCGGCACACCCGGGAGCGGCACCAGTTCAACCGCCCGGTCGGATCCTTCCAGTCGCTCAAGCACCGCATGGCGCAGCTCTGGCTGGAGGTCGTCTCGGCCCGGGCCGCGGCACGCAACGCCGCCGACGCGCTGGCGACGGGCAGCCCCGACACGCCGTTGGCCGTGGCCGTGGCGCAGGCGTACTGCTCCAAGGTCGCCGTCCACGCGGCGGAGGAATGCGTCCAGTTGCACGGCGGCATCGGCATGACCTGGGAGCACCCGGCGCACCTGTATCTGAAGCGGGCCAAGGCCGACGCGACCGCCTTCGGAACGGCGGGCCGCCACCGCGAGACCGTCGCCGCCCTGATGGAGCTGCCGGCCCCCTGAGGGCCGTCCGTACCCCGAGCGGGGGCGCGTTCACACGCGCCCCCGCTCCGTCCTGCCCGCGTACCGGGGCACGCGCCAGGGCCGTTTCGCGCGGATCCGGCCACGACGGGCGGAACACGGGCCGACGGAGGGGCGGCGAACGAGACAACTCTGCTCGTTCGCAAACCTGTTGAGGTGCGGCGCTTCCATACTCGGTCGCGTCCGCCCGTCCGGCACGCCTCGCAACCGGGAGATCCCATGGCGTTCCCCACCCGCCGCCGCGTTGTCACCACCGCACTGGCCACCACGGCCGCAGGCGCGTTCGTACCTCTTCGCACGGCCACCGCGAGCGAAGCCCCGCGTGCCCTGGGCGCCCGGTCCCTGCCCCGGGCTCACGCCCACAACGACTATCTGCACCCCCGCCCGCTCCACGACGCACTGGACCAGGGATTCACCAGCGTCGAAGCCGACATCTTCCTCGTGGACGGCGAACTGCTCGTCGCCCACGAGGCCACCGGCCTCGATCCCGCCCGCACCCTGGCCGCGCTCTATCTCGAACCGCTCCTCACCCGGGTGCGGGCCAACCACGGCACCGTGTTCCGCGGCGACCGCACCCCGGTGCAGCTGCTCATCGACATCAAGACGGACGGTGCGGCCGCCTACGCGGAACTCGACCGCCAACTCCGCCGCCACCGGCAGATGCTGACCTCCTTCCGGCACGGGCGGGTGCGGCCCGGAGCCGTCACGGCCGTCATTTCGGGCGACCGGGCCGCCCGTGCTCCGATGGAGGCCCAGCCCACCCGGTACGCCTTCTACGACGGCAGGCTCGACGACCTCGGCACCGCGGCCACCGCTTCGTTCATCCCCCTCATCAGCGGCAGTTGGTCCGGGACGTTCACCTGGCTCGGGGACGGGCCGGTCCCGCCCGCGGAAAGGGAGGCGCTGCGCGCGATCACCGTCGCCGCGCACCGCGCGGGACAGCGCGTGCGCTTCTGGGCCACGCCCGACGCGGCCGGCCCGCAGCGCGAGGCGGTCTGGGCCGAGCTGCTGGCCGCCGGCGTGGACCACCTCAACACCGACGACCTCGCGGGACTCGCCCGTTTCCTGCGCGACCAGGACCGGCGCGCCCGCTAGAGCAACAGCCCATGACCGGCACGGCCCATTCGTACCCGTTTGGCGGACACGCCAGTGCGCCGGATGGCTCCTCCGCTCCGCCAAACTGACGGCGAATGCCGCAATTCCGGCGCGGCGGAGGAGGTTGGCCATGGCCATTTCGATCTCACTGGTGCTGCTTCTGCTGATTCTTGCGGTGATCTTCCTCCGCAACGGCGGACTGAAGATCTCGCACGCCCTGGTCTGCGCCCTCCTCGGGTTCTTCCTCGCGGGTACGAGCATGGCCCCCACGATCCAGGAAGGGCTCACGGCCACCGCGGACGTCGTCAGCAGCATCAGGCCCTGACCGCGTCGCCGGACGCGGGCCTGACCTGCCACCGGCGGCAAGGTCACACAGCGGTACGGAATCGCTCACGAACGGGCTCGACCGGCGCCAGAGCATGATCATTACGTTCAATCGGCCGCATTATGTGGTCAATCGGGGAGCGCGGGCATTCCGGTGTGCAACGGTCCGGTGGGGCGCGGGGCGGGCCGGACCGGTGGCCTCACCCGTCGCGGCAAGGGCCACCGGGTGCCGAAGCGAGCCGGACCCGGGGAGCGGAGCCATGTCATTTCCTCCTTTCGGACGTGACCCGGGCGCGGTCCACCACGAACACTGCAACACCGGCCGCTGCTGCCGGTGTCAGCAGCGGCCCTGGACGACCGCCGTCGGCGGGGAACGCCTCTGCGGACTGTGCGCCGCCTGCTGCCGGGAATGCGGCCGGGCGCCCGCCCCGCATCTGCGCGGGCTCGACGACGGGCTCTGCGGTGACTGCCGCGGGGTATGCGGGCGGTGCGCCATGCCGGTCTCGGCCGACGGTGACTGCCAGTGCCCGCGCTGGCAGCGACCGTCCACGGATCCGGTCCTGTATCTGCTGCACGCTCTGCCGTCGCCGCTCATGCGGGAGTTCGGCGGCCGCTACCCGGGCGAGCTCGTGGACATGATCCGGCGGGAACTGAGCCGGCGCACCCCCGACCAGCTCCTGGAACGGGTCGAGCGGCGGTGGCACTCACGCTGGTCCCACACCCTTCAGGAGAAGGACGAGGAAGGGCGCCGCCGCAATCCCCTGGAGATCGCCGAACAACTGCTCCGGCCGGGCCTCTGCGCCGAGCCGGCGTGCGAGGACGGGCGGCTGATCACCGCCGACTCCCCGTGTCCGCGCTGTACGAGTCCGCTGCACCGCTTCGTGCCGGCGCAGGCCGGCCGGAAAGCTGCTTCGGACCGGGCGGGAACCGTGGCAGCCGCGATCAGGAGGGAGATGCTCGACCGCCGGACCGGCGGACGCCGCTGAGGCACCGGCCCGTCCGCGTCGTCCCGCCTCGCCCGGAGGGCTACTCCGCGGCCGCTTCCCCCGCCGCGACGCCCGGTTCCGGCGGCAGGGCCGGAACTCTGGCAGCCGCGCCCTGCCGGACGGCCTCCACCACGGCTTCGTGCAGCGAACGGCTCGCCTTCTCGGACGGACAGGGCACAGGACTGCCCGCCATGGTGAACCAGTCGGCCGCATCGGTGTACTGCACGGTTATCTGCGCCGTGCCCTCGGCCCAAGTGGTGTGGACGGTCAAGTCGCCGGACAGCGGCCCGACCTCCTCGGTGAGCACGCCGCCGTGCCCCGAGTAAATCCCGCGTGTCGTCCAGGACGCCCAAGTCATGGATCCAGGCTCGCACCAAAGCCCGCGTATCGCGACCCACGGGCCAAGGTCCCAGGAGAGCAGGGACCGCAGAGCCATGGCCGCCGGGTCCGCAGGCGAACCCCGGATGGATTTAACCGAATTTTTTCGAGCGGCCGCACTGCGGTTCCCGCAGTGCCCGATCCCGTTGCCCTGACGCCATCTTGACGGCAAACCGTCGACCAGTGATCCACGGGCGACGAATTCCGAAGGAAAACAGCTATTGACCTGCGGAAGGCGTCGGTATTGCATGACGCGTCGGGAGCACCGGAACCACCCCTCACACCTCGTCCCGGAGGCGATACCGCTCCCGCGCTCAGACACCGCACCTGTTGATCGGAACCCGACTCGATGACCGACACGCTCAGCGCTCCACAGGCACTCGCCCCCGCGACCGGACCCACCCCGCAGAAGCTCAAGCGTTCCATCGGCGTCGTCGGAGGGACCCTGCTCACGCTCTCCTGCGTGACTCCCGCCTCCACCCTCTTCGTGGTCGTACCGGACCTGTTCTCCAGCCTCGGCACGTACACCGCGCTCACCATCGCGATCGGCTCGCTGCTCTGCATCGCGGTGGCCTTCTGCTACTCGGAGCTGGGCACCCTCATCCCCAGCGCCGGGGGCGAGTACGCCATGGTGTCGACGATGGCGGGGCGGCTCGCGGGCTGGCTCGTCTTCGTGCTCTCCCTGCTCGTCGTCATGATCGTGCCCCCGGTCATCGCCATGGGGACCGCCGACTACCTCGCACCGCTCGTGCACATCCCCGCCTCCCTCGCCGGGGCGGGCGTCATGCTGCTGGCCACCCTCGCGGGCCTCCTCGACCTGCGCGCGAACGCATGGATCACCGGCATCTTCCTGGTCCTGGAAGTGATCGCCGCCGGCGTCGTCGCCGTCCTCGGGTTCGCCCACTCCGAGCGGGGCGCCTCCGCGCTCGTGCACGGCTCCGTCGCCTCGTCGGGCGGTACGAGTTCGACCGTCACCGCCATGATGGTCGTCTCCGGGCTCGCCATCGCCCTCTTCATCACGCAGGGCTTCTCCACGGCCGTCTACCTCTCGGAGGAACTGGAGAACCCGCGGCGCAACGTGGCCCGTACGGTCCTCGCCACGCTCGTGATCTCGACGGCCGTCATCCTCGTTCCCGTCATCGCGATCACCGTGGGCGCCCCCGACCTCGCGGCCCTGACCTCCGGTGACCTCAGCGGCATGGTCGAGGCCTGGTCCAACTCGGCCGTCGGCACGTTCGTCAGCCTCTGCGTCGCCCTCGCCATCATCAACGCCGGCATCGTCATGGTCATCCAGAACTCCCGGGTGCTGTTCGCCTCCGCCCGTGACAAGGCGTGGCCCGCCCCGGTCAACCAGGCGCTCTCCCGGCTCGGCCGGTTCGGATCGCCGTGGGTGGCGACCCTCCTGGTCGGCCTTCCGGGAGCGGCCCTCTGCTTCGTCAACCTCGACACGCTGTACGGCGTCACCGGGGTCTCCGTCACCGCCATGTACCTGCTGGTGGCCGTCGCGGCGCTGCTGTGCCGCCGGGGTGCCCACCGCGACGCACCCGCCTGGCGCATGCCGCTCTGGCCCGCGGTGCCGGTGCTGCTCATCCTCGTCCTCGCGTACATCCTGACCCAGCAGGAGCCCGAGTACCTGCTCTGGACCGGCGGGATCACCGCAGTGGCCACGCTGTACTGGGCCCTGTACCTGAGGCCCCGCCGCGCCACCCGGTGGCTGGTGAGCATCCCCGAGGACGCGCAGGCCTGAAACAGGTACTCCGGTGATCGGGTGACTCCGGCAGCGGCACGTCATGCCGGAGTGGCAGTGCGGTTAGGAATGCGGGCATGACATGTGACTCCCCACCTGAGACCACCGGATTCCTCCGCAGCCACCGTCTGCGCGCCGCCGGCGCCGCAGGCGTGCTCCTGGCCGCGGCACTGCTCACGGGCTGCGGTCAGGACAGCGGCGACTCCTCGACCGGCACCGCCACCTCGGAAGCCGCGCGCGCCGTCCCGGAGCGGACCACCACGCCGTCGAACAGCACGAGCGCGTCCGCGACCGCCGCGCTGACCGAGGACCAGAAGGAACGCAAGACGCTCCTCGCCTCCACCAAGATCACCTACGACAAGGCCGTCACGACGGCCGAGGGCGCCGTCAGCGGCGGAAAGGTGGTCGACCTCGACCTGAAGGGCCCCGGCAAGTCGGACGACGACACGGACGACGAGAGCGCGTCGCCCAGCGCCAGCGCCTCACTGTCCCAGAGCGCCTCACCGTCCGGAAGCGCCAGCGCCTCCCCGACGTCCACCGGCGCCTCGCCCAGCGGTGCCAGCGCCTCGCCCTCCGCCGGCGGGCCGGAGTGGGTCGCGACGGTCGCCGCGAAGGACGGTACCGAGCACATCGTGCGCATCGACGCCGTCTCCGGGAAGGTCGTCAAGTCGACCGAGGACTCCGACCAGGACTCGGAGGACAAGACCACCACGGCCGACCAGATCGCCAAGGCCAAGCAGACGCCGCGGCAGGCCGCCAAGGCGGCCCTGGCCAAGACGAAGGGCACGGTCACGTCCCTGGAACTCGACGAGAACGACAAGAACGTCCTCGTCTGGTCCGTGGACGTCGTGGGCAAGGACTGGAAGAAGACCACCGTCGACGTGGACGCGGCCACCGGCTCCGTCACCGGCCAGGAGACCGACACCGACTGACCCGGGCCCGCCCCGGCACACGCACACACGTATGCCCCCGGTTCGCACGGACCGGGGGCATCGCCCTGCGCCAGGGCCTCTCGCTCGGATCAGGTCGGACCCCGCGAGCCCGGCATGATCCGAACGAGAGGCCCCAGGTCCGGGCCCGCGCCCGGCTCAGACCGACTCCGCGTGCGCTCCCTGCGTCTCCCCCGCCTCCGGAGCGGCGAACTGCGTCCGGTACAGCTCCTCGTACCGCCCGCCCACGGCCAGCAGCTCGGCATGGGTGCCACGCTCCACCACCCGGCCCTCCTCGACGACGAGGATCAGATCGGCCGCCCGCACGGTCGACAACCGGTGCGCGATCACCACGGCGGTGCGCCCCTCCAGAGCCTCGGCGAGGGCCTCCTGCACCGCGGCCTCCGACGTGGAGTCGAGGTGCGCGGTCGCCTCGTCGAGGATGACCACGCGCTGGCGGGCCAGCAGCAGCCGGGCGATCGTCAGCCGCTGACGCTCACCGCCGGAGAGCCGGTACCCGCGCTCGCCCACCACCGTGTCGAGCCCGTCGGGCAGCGAGGCCACGAGACCGTCCAGCCGGGAGCGCCGCAGTGCGTCCCAGATCTCGTCCTCGGTCGCCCCGGGCCGGGCCAGGGTCAGATTGGCGCGGACCGACTCGTGGAAGAGATGCCCGTCCTGGGTGACCATCCCGAGCGTCTCGCGAATCGACTCGGCGGTCAGATCGCGCACATCGATGCCGGCCAGCCGCACGGCACCCGAATCGGCGTCGTACAGCCGGGGCAGCAGCTGCGCGATCGTCGACTTTCCGGCGCCGGAGGAGCCGACCAGGGCGACCATCCGGCCGGGCTCGGCACGGAACGAGACCTCGTGCAGCACCTCCGTACCCCCGCGCGAGTCCAGGGTCGCCACCTCTTCGAGCGAGGCGAGCGAGACCTTGTCGGCCGACGGATATCCGAAGGAGACACCGTCGAACTCCACGGACACCGGACCCTCCGGCACCTTGCGCGCATCAGGCTTCTCGGCGATAAGAGGCTTCAGGTCGAGGATCTCGAAGACCCGCTCGAAGCTCACCAGCGCGCTCATCACCTCGACCCTGGCTCCCGCCAGCGCCGTCAGCGGGGCGTAGAGGCGGGTCAGCAGCAGGGCCAGGGACACGACGGCGCCCGGTTCCAGACTGCCGCGCAGCGCGTAGTAGCCGCCGAGCCCGTAGACGAGCGCCAACGCCAGCGCGGAGACCAGGGTGAGCGCCGTGATGAACGTCGACTGAGCCATGGCCGTACGGATGCCGATGTCACGGACCCGGCTCGCCCGCGCGGCGAACTCGGCGGACTCGTCGGCGGGCCGCCCGAAGAGCTTGACGAGGGTGGCGCCGGGGGCCGAGAACCGCTCCGTCATCTGCGTGCCCATGGCCGCGTTGTGCGCGGCCGCCTCACGCTGCATCCGTGCCATCCGGGAGCCCATCCGGCGGGCGGGAACGACGAACACCGGCAGCAGGACGAGCGCGAGCAGAGTGATCTGCCAGGAGATCGTCAGCATCACCGTGAGCGTCAGCAGCAGGGTCACCAGGTTGGAGACCACTCCGGACAGGGTGTTGCTGAACGCCCGCTGCGCCCCGATCACGTCGTTGTTGAGCCGGCTGACCAGGGCCCCGGTGCGGGTGCGGGTGAAGAAGGCGACCGGCATCCGCTGTACATGGTCGAAGACGGCCGTACGCAGGTCGAGGATCAGGCCCTCGCCCAGCGTGGCCGACAGCAGCCGGGTCAGCAGACCGAGCCCCGCCTCGGCCACCGCGATCACGGCGATCAGCAGCGCGAGCCGGGTGACCGTGCCGCTCTCCTTGCCCTGCACGATCGCGTCGACCACCCGCCCCGCCAGCACCGGTGTGGCCACCGCCAGCAGAGCCATGACGACGCTCAGCAACAGGAAGCGGTAGACCTCGCGGCGGCGCGGCCGGGCGAAGGAGCCGATCCGGCGCACGGTGGCCTTGGAGAACGGTCTGCGGTCCTGCTGGGCGTTCATCGCGCTGTGCAGCGATGACCACGCCGTGACTTCCATACTCATGCGGTGCCTCCGGGGTGCGAAATTGCCTGAGCGGCTCCCGGTGGGCGGACACTGACCGGGGCGCAGGGAGAACGCTATGAGCTCAAGCGGACTTGAGGTCAACAGATTTCCCCGCGAGGGCGGCGGAAAGGACGGCGCCCAAGATCCGAAACCGGTAAGAGCGCAGGTCGGCCGCGTGGACGCCCGAGATTCGGTGCCCTCTGCGGACGCGCGGGCGGACCACGTAGAATCGGCCCCTGTTTCCGGCCGAACGATGGCGAACACAACCGATTGAGGCAGTGCGACGTGAGTTTCACCGACAGTACCGAGGCACCGATCTACGCCGGACTCGTGGAAGAACACGGGGATGTGGTCGCCGAGGCGCGCCGGGTGGCCGAGGAGACGCTGCGCGAGGCCGACCTGGCCATCGACTTCAGTGACGTGCACAGGGCAGCGGCGTACCGGTAGCAAGGGGTAACCGCCTCCGGAGCGGCGCCGCCCCGGAGGACCGGGGGCCATCCGCGCCGCCGGACGCACCCGTTCGCGCTGCCACGCTGCCCCTCCCGCCCCGCCCGCGCACCCCTCACCCGCCCCCCGATCTCCCGCCTCGCGGCCGGCCCCGGCACCCCCGCCCCGCCGCTGCAACGACGTCTCGTACTGCGGACCCGGCTCTCCCGTCGGAGCATGGAACGGACAGTCGGCGACGACATCGGGACGAAGGGATGCCGGATGGGTGGTGAACGGCATGAGCCGCCGCCGGACGGGTTCGGGGCCGAGCTGGACCAGATCGACGCCCTGAACCGCCTGGAGAGCCCCCGCCCGGGCCCTCCCGAGCAGGAGGCGCCCGCCGACGCGACCGAGGAGGCCAGAGCGCGCGACTCCCTGCTGCTCTCCGCGGGGCACGCCCTCGGCGACGCCGACTCCCTCGACGAGGCGCTGAAGCTGGTGGCCGCTCTGTACGCCCCCGATTTCGCGCTGGACGGCCAGGTCGTGTTCAGTGTCGCCGAGGCGAACCTGGTCGCTCTGGGCCAGTTCGGCTTCTATCCGGGGGGCGCCGACCGCGGGTTCCGGATGCCGATGACGACCGGATATCCGGCCGCCGAGGTCGCCCGAACCGGGCGGTCCGTGTATCTCGCCTCCAAGGAGGAGTACCGGCGCCGCTTCCCGGCGACCTGGCACACGTCCGCCCGCGAGAACCGCGAGGCGTGGGCCTTCGTCCCGCTCGTGACCGCCGGACGGGTCACCGGAGTCTGGCTGACGGCCTTCCGGGCACCGGTGGCGTTCACCGCGTCCGAGCGTGCCCTGCTGAACGCGACCGGACGGATGATCGCCCAGGTGCTGGAACGCGCCAGGGCAAGCCGGGCCGAACTGGAACTCTCCCGGGGCCTGCGCCGCAGCATGCGCACGGACGGCCCGGCACTCACCGGCCTGAGCGTGGCCACGCGCTACGTGCCGACCGGCGGCGGCCTCATGGTCGGCGGCGACTGGTACGACAGCATCGACCTGCCCAACGGCCGGCTGGCCCTCGTCATCGGCGACGTCCAGGGACACGACGTGCACGCAGCGGGCCTGATGGCCCAGTTGCGTACAGCCGTGCACGCCTATGCCGCCGAAGGGCACGGCCCGGACGCCGTACTGGCGCGGGCCTCACGCTTCCTGACCACCCTCGACGAGGACCGGTTCGCCACCTGCCTCTACATCGAGGCCGACCCGTCCACCGGAGACCTGCACATCGCACGCGCCGGACATCCGCACCCGGTCCTGCGCACACCCGACGGCACCTGTCTCATCAAGCACGTCAGCGGCGGCCTGCCCCTGGGCCTGATGCCCGGCGAGGAGGACTACCCCGTCGACATCGTGCGCCTGCACGACGACGAGGTCCTGATGCTGTGCACCGACGGGCTGATCGAGAACGGCGGCCACGACATGTACACCGGCTGGGTCCGCGTCCGCGACGCGTTCTCGCCGGGCCCCGTCGAGGACCTCGAAGGGATGGCCGACCGGCTCATGGCGTCCGTGCTCAGCCCCGAGCCGGGCGCCCCGGAGGGCGACACCGGACGGGACGGCGACGACATCGCCCTCCTGCTCGTGCGCCGGGACCCCGGACGGACACGGGCCGAGGTCAGCCGGCGCCAGCTGATGCTGACCGTGGGCCAGGACCAGGGCGAGGGACTCGCCGAGGCCCGGGCCGAACTGAAGGCGCTGCTGCACGACTGGGCGCGGCCGGACCAGGTGGACACCGCGGTGCTCCTGGCGACCGAACTCCTCGGCAACGTACTCGTGCACACCGACCAGGACGGCGCCCTCAACGCTTATGTCACCGGCGAGACCGGCCAACGCCGCCTGCTCGTCGAGGTCATGGACCGCGGCGACGAACTGCCCCATCAGCGGACCCCCGGTGAACTCGCCTCCTCGGGCCGCGGGCTGATGCTGCTCGACATCCTGGCCGACCAGTGGGGCGTGCGCCCCGAACCCGAGGGCAAGACAGCCTGGTTCGCGCTCACCGAAGCATCCCCGGCGGACGCCGGCGATACCGCGACGGCCTGAGACCCGCAAGCGCGGCGCTCACGTAAGGCCCAGGTTGCGGCCCGCCTGCGTCGCCCACCGAGAACTCACGAGCAGCAGGGACACGGCACGGCACGCCGTGAACCCACACGGTGATCATGCGGATACCCTTTGTCACCTCACCTTTGACCGTCAGTACCCGAGGGGACCCCTGAATGCACCGTATGCGCACCGTATTTGCCGCACTCGGCATCACCGCCGGACTGATCGCGGCCCCCGCGGCCAGCGCCTCGGCCAAGCCGGAGAACCCGGAGACCGGCGCCGCGGCCCGGCACGAGCCCTGCACCGGCGAGTTCCAGGACGACGCGCGGCTCGGCCCGAAGTGGCTGCCGAACAGGAACCTGGCCCCGGTCGGACCGCTCCTCAAGGGCTACCAGCGCACCGGAGCCCTGTCCCCGCAGGCGTTCCTGAAGAAGTACTGGGAGGGCCCCGCCGACTCCGGCAGCTGGAAGTACCCGCCCAACGACGGGTTCGGCGAGGTCAACGGCCAGATCGACAAGGAGCCCACGAAGCTGCGCACCGGCCAGCGCCTGGACCGCTTCGGCTCGGAGTTCGGCGGCTACCTGGCCCCGGCCGGTGACGCGTACGCGGAGCGCGCACTGCCCCCGCAGAACCTCAACACCCGTGATGCGGCCGTCGCCTGCGACTACCGCGTCTACAAGGTCGCGAAGCCCTTCTGGGTGTGGCAGGGCAGCATCGCCCCCTGGTTCGAGCAGCCGGGCGGAGGCCGGCAGATCAAGCTCGACGCGGTCTTCCTCGACCCCGGCCAGGGTCAGCGCCTGAACGTGAAGTGGCTGCTGGAGCACGGCTACCTCGCTCCCGCGGGCGCGTAGCACCGGCGTGGAACGCCGGGAACTGCGGGCCGCACTGAGCTCCGCGGGGGTGGCCGGCGGCTACTACCGCATCGAGGGGGTCCATGAACCGGCCCCCACACCCACCGACTTCCTGTTCCTGCGGCAGGCGTCCGACGGGGTGTGGGAGACCGGCGCGTTCGAGCGGGGCAGGTATGAGGTGATCGCCCGTCACCAGCAGGAATCGGCGGCGTGCGCCCACCTCTTCAGCCTCCTCGTTCCGTAGGAGCGCGGCCGGGGTTCCGCACCGCCGCGGGCCGGCCCGACGGACTCCCCGTCGGGCCGGTCTGCGCGGCGGCGTCAGCTACTCCCCCGAAGCGTGCCGCTTCGCTGAAGTGTTCCTGTCAGAAGTGTTGACAGGCTCCCACGGGAGCTGGCTTCATGAGCAACGCCTATGGGAGCGCTCCCATGCGGTTGCGGTTCCGCGCCCCCACCGACGTACGGAAGGATTGTTCCGTTGCGCTCGCTCACTCTCCCCACCCTGCGAAGACGACACCGGCGGGCCGGCACGGGCCCGTCCGCGTACCGGCCCGGCCGCCCCGGCTCCATCGCGCTGGCCCTCGCTCTCGGTGCCGGTCTGCTGCTTCCGCTGTCGCTGTCCGGCAACGCGGCCGCCGCGCCGGCCTTCGACTACGGCGAGGCGCTGCAGAAATCGGTGCTGTTCTACGAGGCGCAGCAGTCGGGCACTCTCCCCGACACCAACCGGGTCGGCTGGCGCGGTGATTCCGCCCTCGACGACGGGAAGGACGCCGGTCTCGATCTCACGGGTGGCTGGTACGACGCCGGTGACCACGTCAAGTTCGGTCTGCCGATGGCCTTCTCCACCACCATGCTCGCCTGGGGCGGTGTCGAGGAGAAGAGTGCGTACGCGTCCTCCGGACAGCTCCCGTACCTCAAGAACAACCTCCGCTTCGTCAACGACTACTTCCTCAAGGCGCATCCCTCGCCCAACGTCCTCTACGGGCAGGTGGGCAACGGCGGGGACGACCACAAATGGTGGGGGCCGGCCGAGGTGATGCCGATGAAGCGGCCCGCCTACAAGATCGACGCCTCCTGCCCCGGCACCGACCTGGCCGGTCAGACAGCGGCGGCCCTGGCCTCCTCGTCGATGGTGTTCGCGGACAGCGACCCCGCGTACGCCACGAAGCTGATCACCCATGCGAAGCAGCTGTACACCTTCGCCGACACCTACCGCGGGAAGTACAGCGACTGCATCACCGACGCGCAGGCGTACTACAACTCCTGGAGCGGGTACAACGACGAACTGGTCTGGGGCGCGATCTGGCTCTACAAGGCCACCGGTGACACCTCGTACCTGGCCAAGGCCGAGTCGTACTACGACAACCTCTCGACCGAGCCGCAGAGCAGCACCCGGTCCTACCGCTGGACGCTCTCCTGGGACGACAGTTCCTACGGGGCGTACGTGCTGCTCGCCCAGCTGACGGGGAAGCAGAAGTACGTCGACGACGCGAACCGCTGGCTCGACTGGTGGACGGTCGGCGTCAACGGGCAGCGCGTGGCCTACTCGCCCGGCGGCCAGGCCGTGCTCGACAGCTGGGGATCCCTGCGGTACGCGGCGAACACCGCCTTCGTGGCGCTCAGTTACTCCGACTGGCTGACCGACACCACCCGCAAGGCGCGATACCACGACTTCGCCGTCCGGCAGATCAACTACGCGCTGGGCGACAACCCGCGCAAGTCGAGTTACGTGGTCGGCTTCGGCAGCAACCCGCCGACGAAGCCGCACCACCGCACCGCACACGGTTCGTGGACCGACCAGATGAACAACCCCGTGGAGACCAGGCACACGCTGTACGGAGCCCTCGTCGGCGGGCCCAGCGCGGCCAACGACTCGTACACCGACGACCGTTCCAACTACGTGAACAACGAGGTCGCCACCGACTACAACGCGGCCTTCACCGGCGCACTGGCCCGGCTCTACGGCGAATACGGCGGCGCCCCGCTCGCGGACTTCCCGCGGCAGGAGACACCGGACGGGCCCGAGATGTCGGTCCAGGCATCGGTCAACGCGGCGGGCAGCAACTTCACCGAGATCAAGGCATATCTCGTCAACCGGTCCGCATGGCCGGCGCGCGCACTCACCAACGCGTCCGCGCGCTACTACTTCACCCTGGAACCCGGCGTCACACCGGGACAGATCAGCTTCACCACCAACTACAACCAGTGCGGTCAGGTGACGGGCCCCACGCATGTGGCGGGGGACGTCTACTACGTGAGCGTGGACTGCTCCGCCACGGACATCGCACCGGCCGGCCAGTCCGCGTACCGCAAGGAGGTGCAGTTCCGGATCACCTCGTCCGGGGCCTGGAATCCGGCGAACGACTGGTCCTACCCCTCGTCGGCCACGACCCCCGGCACCGCGCCCGTGGACGCACCGCACATGGTGCTGCTCGAGGGCACCGCGCCACAGTGGGGGAGCGCCCCCGACGGCACCGGACCCGAACCGACGCCGGACCCGACGACGACCCCGGATCCGACGCCCGACCCCACGACGACCCCGGACCCCACACCGACGCCCGACCCGACCGGTACGCCCGGCCCGGCCGGCTCCTGCGCGGTCACCTACCGCGTCGGCCAGTCATGGGGAAGCGGATTCACGGCGGACGTCACGGTCCGGAACACCGGAACGGCCCCGGTCGACGGCTGGCAGCTGGGCTTCGCCTTCGGCGGGGCGGAGAAGATCACCAACGCCTGGAACGCGACCGCCACGCAGAGCGGCTCAAGCGTCACGGTGAAGAACGCGTCCCACAACGCGGCGATTCCGGCGGGAGGTTCCGTCTCCTTCGGGTTCCAGGCCGGCGGCGCGCCGGCGCAGGCGCCGTCCTCCTTCACCCTCAACGGGACGGAGTGCGGCTGACCCACCCGGGGGCTGTCCCTGTCCCGGGACAGCCCCCCTCGGCAGGGGGTGATCCTGTTGGGAGGCGGCCCGCTGTCCGCCCGGTCCGTTTACGGGTGGGCAGGCTGAAGGCCCGCGTACACGCCTTCCCGGCCGATCAGTTCCTCGTGCGTGCCCACCTCCGCGATCCGGCCGCCCTCCATCGCCACGATGCGGTCGGCGCCCTGGATCGTGGAGAGCCGGTGGGCGACGACGAAGACCGTACGGCCCTGTACGAGCCGCGAAAGAGCCTCCTGCACCAGGGCCTCGGAGCGGTTGTCCAGCGCGGAGGTGGCCTCGTCGAGCACCAGCACCCTGGGGTCCCGGATCAGCGCCCGGGCGATGGCGAGGCGCTGCTTCTGGCCGCCCGAGAGGCGGGCCCCCCGCTCACCGACGACCGTGTCCAGGCCGAGGGGCAGATCGTTGACGAACTCCAGCGCGTTGGCGTCCGCCAGCGCGCGTATGAGTGTGGCCTCGTCGGTGTCCTTCATCCCGTACGTCACGTTGTCGCGGATGCTGCCCTCGAAGAGGATCGATTCCTGCGGGACCACGGACAGGAAGCGCCGGTAGCTGCGCAGATCGAGCCCCGCCATGTCCTTGCCGTCGAGCAGGATGCGGCCCGACGTGGGCCGGATGAAGCCGATGAGGAGGTTCAGGACGGTCGATTTGCCGGCGCCCGATGCGCCGACCAGCGCGATGGTCTCGCCAGGCCGCGCGGAGAGGGTGAACCCGTCGACGGCGGGGTCCGCGTCCTCGTAGGCGAAGCCGACGTCCTCGAAGTCGATCCGGCCGGTGACGTGGTCGACCTGTGCCTTGCCCGCGTTGTGTTCGAGGTCGGGCGCCTGGAGCACCTCGCCCGCCGAACGCACCGACTCCAGCCCCTTGGTGAGGATGGGTGCCAGGCCCAGCAGCGTGGTCACCGAGCCCGTCAGTACGGTGAAGAAGGCGCTCAGCATCACGACGTCGCCGGCGGTGATGGGCATCCAGCCGTGGTACGCGATCAGTGCCGATCCCGTCAGGCACAGCACGCCCAGGGTGTTGAGGATGACCCAGGCCAGGGACCCGAAGCGGCCGTTGATCACGTCCAGGCGCAGGCCGGCCGCGAAGACCTGGCGCAGCGAGCCGTCGACCCGGCCGAGCGCGGTGCGCTCCAGTCCGTGGGCGCGGGTGATGGGGATGAGGGTGGTCATCTCGCCGACCCGGGAGGACAGTTGCTCGACCTCGCGCCGGAAGGACTCGTTGTGGCTGCGCAGCCGGCCGCGCAGCTTCATCACGAGGAAACCGGCCGCGGGCACCACGATCAGGAAGACCGGAAGGAACGCGGGTACGCGCACGCCGATGACGACGAGGCCGCCGACCAGCGTCACGACGGCGCCGAGCCCCATGTCGGCGCTCTGCTGCATCATCTGCTCCACGGACTCCACGTCGCGGACCACCTTGGCCTGCAGGACGCTCGAACTGACCCGTGCGTGGTAGCCGATGGACAGTTGCTGCATGCGCCGGCACAGCGCCGAGCGCAGGGTGATGCCCATGCGCCGGATGCTGCCGCCGAGGCAGCGTACGTACCACTGGTGCAGCGGATAGTTGATCACGAGGATGAACAACAGGACGCCGGTGGCCTTCCACAGCCGCGATTCCGGGCCGTGCTGGACCACCACGTCCAGGACGGTGGCGGTGATCAGGGGAAGCAGCCAGATGGGGCTGTGCTTCACGACGAAGAAGACGACCGCGAGTGCCAGCCGTCCCCGGTCGGGACGCAAAAGGTAGGCGAGGGTACGGAAGGGGTTCTCGCCGCGGTAGCGGTGGTCGAGGTGGTCGAGGGCCGCCAGGGGTTCGGCGGGAGGCTGGGAAACCGCTTTCTGCATGGTGACCATCCCACCCCGCATCCGCCGCCCGGAGCAACCCCGTCCCACGGAGGGGACAGAAGCGGGTCCGGGACTCAGTGGACGCGGACTTCCTCCGGCACCGCCCCGGTCGCGGACTCCTCGCGGCGCGGTCGGCCCACCGAGGCGATCGCACCCGTGACCAGACCGGCCAGCAGACCCCAGAACGCGGAGCCGATCCCCAGCAGTGTCACACCGGAAGCGGTGGCGAGGAAGGTCACCACGGCCGCCTCCCGGGACGCCTTGTCGGCCAGCGCCGCCGACAACGAGGCCTCGATGGTGGCGAGCAGGCCGATTCCGGCGATCGCCAGGACGAGTACCTGCGGCATCGCGGTGAGAAGCGAGGCGACGGTCGCGCCGAGGAGGCCGACGCAAAGGTAGAAGAAGCCCGCCCACACCGCGGCCAGGAAGCGCCTGTCGCGGTCGGGGTGGGCCTCCTCGCCCGTGCAGATGGCGGCCGTGATCGCGGCCAGGTTGAGGCCGAACGCCCCGAACGGCGCCAGTACGGCGTTGGCCGCGCCGGTCCACGTCATCAGGGGCGAGACCGGTACGTCGTACCCGGCACCGCGGATCACGGCGACGCCCGGCAGGTTCTGCGAGGCCATGGTGACGACGAACAGGGGCGTGCCGACGCTGACGAGCACCTTCCAGTTGAACTCCGGTGTGGTGAAGACCGGAACGGCCAGGCCCAGCCGGAGCTCGCCCAGCTGCCAGCCGCCGGTGAACACGGTGGCCACCACGCCCGCCGCGAGGGCCAGCAGCACCGCATACCGCGGCAGCAGGCGCCGGCCGAGCAGATAGAGGACGAACATGGGGAACGCGACCGCGAACCCGCCGTGCATCGTGCTGAACAGCCCTGTGCCGAACCGCAGCAGCACCCCGGCGAGGAGCGCGGCCGCCAGCGGAACCGGGATCCGGCCCATGAGACGGCTGAACCAGCCCGTCACGCCGCTCACGAGGATGAGCAGCCCCGAGAAGACGAACGCGCCCACCGCCTGAGCCATCGTCACCCCGCTCAGGCCCGTCGTCAGCAGGGCGGCTCCCGGCGTCGACCACGCGGTCACGACGGGCGCCCGGAAGCGGAGCGACAGCCCGATGCAGGTGCAGGCCAGACCGACACCCAGTGCGAGCATCCAGGACGAGATCTCGCGCGCGTCCGCCCCCGCGGCCCGCGCGGCCGTGAAGACCAGCGCCGCCGAACTGGTGACGCCGACCATGACGGCGATCAGTCCGGCCACCACGGCCGAGAGCGGGGCGGCCGAGCGTATGCGGGCGATCGCGAACATGAGGGAGCCACTTCCTGTGCTGCTGTGAGAGGGCCGATGTCCCGGTGTCCCGGCACGCCCGGCGTTCCATATACGGAACGTTCTGTATGTGGAACACTAGAGAAGCGGGCCGACGCCCGTCAACCAGGAATGCGGAGCGGGTGCGGAGCCGATGGGGCTGAACGAGGACGTGGGACGCAGGCTACGAACGCTGCGGAGCGAGCGGGGCCTGTCCCTGTCCGAGCTGGCCCGGCGCTCCCGCGTGGGCAAGGGGACGCTCTCGGAGCTGGAGAGCGGGACGCGCAATCCCACCCTGGAGACGTTGTACGCCCTCGCCACCGCGCTCGGCCTTCCGCTCAGCGCCGTACTCGGCGACCCGCCGTCGGCGGGCCGCTGGGGGCAGGCACTTCCCGGCGTCTCGGGGAGCGCCGTCACCGCCGTTCTTCTGGAGCGGTACGAGGACGGGCCCGCGGTCACCGACGTGTTCCGCATCAGCATCGGGGCGGGGACCGTACAGGAGTCGCAGGGGCATGTCCCCGGTACGCGGGAGAGCCTGATGGTGCTGACCGGCACCGCCGTCGTCGGACCGCCGGACGACACCAGTACGGCCGTCCCCGGCGTCTGTGCGCACTGGAAGGCCGACGCGCCCCACGTCTACAGCGCGCCCGACGGGGATGTGCAGGGCATCCTCTTCGTCCGCTATCCGTCGGTGGGAGAGCCCGCGGGCGGTGCCGGTCGGGGAACCGCCCGCGACGGCGGCTGAGCGCGGGGGGTCACGCCGCGGCGGACGCCACCTCGTTCGCGCACCGGAAGGCGGGATGGCCGCCGAGTCGGCGGACGTACTCCTGGAGCCGGGGGTACGGGCACAGGGAGTCGGCCGGACCCGGCTGGACGAGCGCCACCCACAGGTCCACGTCGGCGGCCGTCAGCTCCGCACCCACCGCATAGGGATGCAGGGAGAGCCGGCGCTCCATGACATCGAGCGCCGCCGATCGCTCCGAGGGCGCGGCGGAAGAAGTGACATTGCGGTCCAGCAGCTCACGCAGGGCTTCGATGTCCGCGGCGAGCGCCGGCGGGTGCAGCGCGGAAGGGCAGGCATCGTCGTGTCCGGACAGCGGACCCGCGAGGTCGCGGAGGATGCCGGGGGTGTGGTTGCTGACGATGCGGCCGCTCCAGCGGTCGCGCAGAGCGGGAGCCGTCAGAGGTCCGTCGTAGTGGTGCACCGTGGCCTCGTACGCGCTGCGCAGTGAGGCGAAGGCCTCGGGTGCCCCGGCCGGGTGGGTCAGGAGCGTCGTGGTGACCGAGTCCCGCAGGCCGAGAAGGCCGACAGTGATGGAGATGCGCAGCGAGCGCGGACAACCCGCCGACAGGAACAGCTCATAGCGGTGCGGTGCCGGATAGAAGCCGCCGCCGAGACCGACGCCGATCCGGCTGCGCAGGCGGGGGGACGGAACACCCGACGAGGGGCGCAGGCCTGCCGCGCGTGAAGCGGCGGCTGAGGAAACGGGTCCGCGCTGTGGCGGGTTGCCCGCACTGGAACCGCGCGATGCTGTCTCGGGCATGACTCTCCCTATGGGATTACCTGCGGGAAGGACGAAGCCACCACCGCCGTGTGGGCGGGGGTATGCGGAGCGACTGCGCTTGCGTACCGGGCCGGACCGAGCGGACCCGGCCGGCCCCGGCGCGAGCGCGCCGGGACGAAGGGCCCGGCCGGTCCGGCCAGGACAGGTCCGGCGTCGGCTAGTAGGCGCTGGAGACGCGCAGCAGATCGATGTGCAGGCGCCTCGTCAAGCCGTTCCTCGGCAAATCCCCACCGGTCCCGCCATCAGGGCTCGCGAGACGCGAGACCACGCTTGTCCTGTTGCACCAACAGAACCCGGTCGTCACCCGGGGCACCCCATCGCGGTGGAAGGGTTGCCTGTCAGCGGGCCGGGGCCGATAACCGCACGAGCGGGAGATCCCGCACGGGCAGCGCTGACAATCGTGACCGTCCACGTCAGTTTCGACGCGCCGGGATGCGCCGTCAAGAAGGCGGGGCGAGCCGTCTCACCTGGTGGTCGGCTCAGCCCGCACCCAGGAGATTGACCAGGCGGATGTAGCGCACCCAGTCCCAGTGCGGCCCCGGGTCCGTGTGGTCCGTGCCGGGGACCTGAGCATGGCCCAGGATGTGCGCGCGGTCCTTGGGGATGCCGTAGCGGTCGCACACCGACGCGGTCAGCAACGCCGACTGCTCGTACAGGGCGTTGGTGAAGTAGGCGGGCTGGTCCACATAGCCCTCGTGCTCGATTCCGATGCTGCGCGTGTTGTAGTCCCAGTTCCCCGCGTGCCAGGCGATGTTCTTCTCCCGCACGCACTGGTCGATGTAGCCGTCCGACGAGCGCACCACATAGTGCGCGGACACCTGTTTCGCCGGATTCTGGAAGATCGCCACGGCGTCCGAGAACGTCTCCTGCGTGACATGGATGATCACGAACTGCACCGGATAGGCCGAAGGGCGGGTCGACACCGTGTAGTTGGACGTCGAGGCCGGCACCCAGTGGGCCGCCGGATAGTCCGTCTCGCCGGCCGTCGCCGCGGTGGCGCGGACGGAGGCGGGAAGCAGGGCACCCGCGGCCGTCGCCGTGACGCCCTGAAGGATCCTTCTGCGGTCCATGCGTTACTCCTGGGTGTGGGGGGAGGGACAACCGCTTTGGCTGACCGGTCAGTTGGGCGCTCTGACCTCCTGGGCCCCCGGGTCGTCGTCCAGATGGATCCTGCCCATCCGGGCCACCCGCTCCGGATGTCTGCGCAGCAGCACCGCCAGGACGACGATCCCGGTCACCATCCAGATGCCGACGACGGGACCCGCGTACGAGACGGGGGCGCTGAGTTCGGAGACGAAGTCGAACACGGGGATACCGGCGGCCGTCAGCAGCGCCGGTACGAACGCCGCGATGCCCAGCACCGGGAACACGAGGTGCAGAACCGGGTTGAACGCGTCCCGGCGCCGCCGCAGGAAATAGCCGGCGCAGGCCAGGTTCACCACGATGTACACGCCGATGATCACCGTCACGATCACGGTGGCCAGCAGAACGAAGGCCGTCACGGGGTCGTACGCGAATCCCAGGCCGAGCGCCGCGCCCACCGCGATCACGAACTGCGCGGCGACCCCGGTGACGGGGGAGCGGCGGCGCGGATGGAGCCGTGCGAACGCCCGGGGAAACACTCCGGTGCGGCCGAGCGCGTACGCCGTGCGGGTCGACACGTTCGCGCACGCGTTCGCGTTGGCCACGGTCGAGTTGACGACGGCGAGGAAGAGCAGCACCCAGAACAGGCCGAACGACGCGCGGGCCACGCCCTCCCAGGAGGCTGCTCCCGAGGTGCCGAAGCCCGCCAACCGGTCCGGCCCGAAATACACGGATATGGCGTACGTGGTGAGGACGTACACCAGGCCGATGGACAGCGCGGCGCCCAGCACCGCACGCCTCATGGTGCGACGCGGGTTCTTCGTCTCCTCGGCGAGAGGCGCCGCCGCCTCGAACCCCGCGAAGGCCAGCACGGTGTAGACGGAACCGGCGAAGATGCCGCTGATGCCGTCGAAGCCCTCGGCCGTGTGGGAGGGGCCGAACACCGACAGGGTGTTGTCGGCCCCCGCCTGCCCGATCAGCAGCACGGCGAAGGCGACGAACACCAGCACCTCGAAGACGCCGAGCACGGTGCCGAACCGGGCGGAGGCCCGGACGCCGAAGTAGCCGGCCAGCGCGATGATCACCGCGCCCAGGAGCGACCACGGCCACCAGAGGTCCGCAGGGTAGGACGCCCACTCCTGATGGAGGGTGCCCGCGGTCGTGAATCCGAGCTGAAGCAGCAGCAGCGCGGGCACCAGCGCCTCGACGAACACGTATCCCCACCCGACGAGAAAGCCCACCGTCGGATGCAGCCCCTGCGCCGAGTACGTGGCGACCGACCCGGCCGCGGGCAGATGACGGGCCAGCTCCGCCACGCACGAGGCGGTGAACAGACAGGCCACCAGCGCCACGAGCACCGACAACGGCAGGCTGCCGCCCGCGAACGCGGCCCCGGCGGGGATGGAAGCGGCGATGGCGGCCGCCGGAGCCATCGCCGTGACGCTCTGGAACAGGACCTCGCGCAGCCCGATGGCATCGCGCAGAAGCCCGTGACCCGATTCCCCCGACATCCCGTGACTCCCTCTTGTCCGGTGACCGGAATCCGACGTCCGATGTACGGCCGAGCAGCGTGCGCGCCCCACCGTACGGGCGTCGCGCGGGTGACGGAAGACGGCAGAAGCCCGAAATCGCAGCGGGCGAGGGGGAGTTGGTGGTGGCAGGTGCGCCTTCGGGGCCGCCGGACGGCCCGTCGGTTCGTCAGTGCGTCAGCGGGCGCGGGAGCTTCAGCAGTGTCACGGACGTCTTGATGCCGGAGTCGACCAGCCGGCCGTCCGCGTCGAAGGCGCTTGCCCCGTCGGTCATGCCGAAGTCGTTGTCGTTGATGAGGGCGAGCGTGTCCGGGCCCGTCACCGCCACGCCTTCGATCTTCCCGGGCACGCCCGGGACCGTACCCAGGTCGACGACGAGACGCTTGCGCAGGACCGGTACACCCGCGGCCGCAGGGTCCGCCAGTTCCTCGTACGAGGGCGAGGCTGCCGGGACGTCCCAGCGCGAGCCCAGGATGCCGGCGCCGCGGGGGAGCGTGACGCGGTGCAGACGGGCCGCCCGGTCGGTGCGCTCCTCGATCAGGAGGTCGTTGCCGCCGATCGCGACGACCGAGGAGATCTTCAGCTCGGACGTGTCGTCCTCACCCGGGTCCACGACCCCCACGGCGTCGAAGCGGTACGCGTACTCCGCCGTGACCGCACGCTTCTTCGGGGAGAAGCGCAGCAGCCGCACGTTGCGCGAAGCCTCGCCCGCGTCCTTGTCGGGCAGCGCGAGCGGGCTCTGGACGGCGAGCACCAGATCGCCGCCCGGCAGCAGTGCCAGGCCCTCGAAGCCGCGGTTGACCTTCCGGTGGAGCAGAACGCCGGGCAGCGCCTCGACCACGGGGTAGTCCGCGCCCGCGAGGTCCAGGCCCTCGGGGACGTAACGGGCCAGCACCCGGCCGCCTGCCGAGACGTGTACCAGCGACGGGCCGTACTCGTCGACCAGCCAGAACGAGCCGTCCGCGCTCCGGACGATCCCTTCCGTGTCCAGCCCGTTCGGGTCGTACGGGAGCCGTGTCCTCGCGTCGTACGAGTAGGGGGCCTCGTCGCGGTCCGCCTGGTTCGGCAGGCCGGTGACGGGAGCACCGGAACGCGTGGTCAGCGGGAGGGAGCGCAGCACCTCGACGTGCTTGCCGCTCACCCGGACCTTCACGATCGCCGGGTCGAAGCCGGGGACGGGGAAGGTACGCCGCTTGGTGCCGTCGACCTTGATCTGACCGTTCGGGCCCCGGTCCGTGACCGTCCAGAACTCGCCCTTGCGGCCGGCCGGGTAGATGTCGCTGCCGATGCCCCCGAGCATCACGCCGCGGTCGTCGTCGACGGTCCCGGGCAGCAGCCCGTTGCTGAAGCCCGCCAGCGGTACGTCCCCGAGCAGGGCGCTCGCGGTGACCCGCGCGGTGCCCTCGGGGCGGTGCTGCCGGTCCTGCGCGCCGGTGGCGGTGCCTGCGGCACACACCGTGCCGAGCAGGGCGAGCGGCAGCCCGACGGCAAGAGATCGACGGACGACACGCGGGGACATGGGGCCTCCTGAGGAGCGAATGACCTGACCGGCGTCACGTTCCGCCGTGCTCCTCAACGGCCGGTGACATCGAGTTGAACTGCCGGGCGGAAGGGGGTGGCGGGCTGGGAACTGAGGCGTTGTGTCAGGAACGACGGCCGGCAGGGGCGGTGTGCCCTGCCGGCCGCCGGTGAGCTGCTGTCAGACGTCCGCGGGGACCGCCGCGTCCGCCCAGGCCGCCGCCGGATCCTCGTCGCACGGCCCCGCCGGGGCCCAGCGGCCGTTCTCCTTGCGGTACGGATACCAGCGCCCGTCCCGCCCGTAGCGCAGCTGGGCGGTGCCGTCCGCCGAGGTCCAGCGGTTGCGCTCGGACCGCAGCCGGGGCGCCTCGTCCTCCTCCCACGCCCCGGCGAGCCGCGTCCTGGCCCGGGCCATCGCGGCGGCGTCCGGCGTCCACTCCTCGTCGAGCACGGCGAGCGCTGCGGCACCGCCGTACTGCCAGGCGCGCACCGCGGCCGGGAGACCGGCGGGCCGACGGCCCGAGCCGGCCGCCAGCCGGTTGGCGATCCACGGCTCGGGGCGCGCCTCGGCTGCCAGCCGTACCGCGTCCTGCCCGGGCGTCAGCCCTGCCGGGACGGGCTGCTGTCCGTGACCGGGCGACAGCGCCTGAGCCAGCATCAGGTGCGCCCGGGCCGCGCTGTCCGCGGCCAGCATCTCCAGGGCCGCGGGGTCCAGGCCCGGTCCGGGGCCGGTCTCCGTGTCCAGGGAGGGCGCCGGTCCCGGGCCGTCGGGGAGGGCCGGGACCGGGGGCAGCGGCGGGAGGATGCCGGCAGCCGCGTAGGCCTCCGCCGCCGGAATCCCGCGCACGGCCCGGTCACCCGTCTCCCCGGCGGGCTCGTCCGCGGTGTCCGACGGCGCCCGACCCGCGGCCCTGGCGGCGATCCGGACCTGGAGTTCGTCCAGCAGCCGCCGCTCCCCGCGGCCCCGCATCAGCAGCAGGACGAACGGATCCTGGTCCAGCAGGCGGGCCACCTGGTAGCAGAGGGCGGCGGTGTGCGGGCAGTGGTCCCACGCCTCGCAGCCGCACTCGGGGTCGAGGTCGCCGATGCCCGGCAGCAGGTCCACACCGGCCGCCGCCGCGTCCTCGACCAGGTGCGGCGGCATCTCCCGGTCGAGCAGGGCCGCGATGTGTCCGGCCCGCTCCACGGCCACGTCCAGGAAGCGGTCCCACTCTCCCTCGGTCAGCTCCTGGAGCAGTACGTCGCTGCGGTACCCGCTCTCCTCACGGTCACGGACCACCGCGGTGATCCGGCCCGGCCGCACGGACACCGCGCCGACCCGGCCCTCACGCGCGAACCGGCGGCCCTTCTTCAGCTGCTGTCCGTCCAGCGCGGTGTCCTCCAGGGCCTTCAGCCACGCCAGGCCCCACCAGGACTCCGCGAAGCGGCGGCCCTTCGCCGGAGGCAGGGCGGCGAACGTGCGCTCCTGCCCGGGCGCCGTCTCGTCGGGCCCCTCCCTGTCGGACCGGTCGCCGAATGCGTCCGACTCATATCCCTCGCTCATCGCGCGCCCCCTCGCAGCTCCACCAGATCGGCCAGTTCCGCATCGCTGAGCTCGGTCAGGGCGCTCTCGCCGGAACCGAGCACCGCGTCCGCGAGCCCCTGTTTGCGGGCCAGCATCTCCGCGATCCGGTCCTCGATCGTGCCCTCGGCGATCAGCCGGTGGACCTGCACCGGCTGGGTCTGCCCGATGCGGTACGCGCGGTCCGTGGCCTGTGCCTCCACCGCCGGGTTCCACCAGCGGTCGAAGTGCACCACATGGCCCGCACGGGTCAGATTGAGTCCCGTCCCCGCGGCCTTCAGCGACAGCAGGAAGACCGGCGCCCCGCCCGACTGGAACCGGCTGACCATCTCCTCCCGCCGAGCCACCGGCGTACCGCCGTGCAGGAACTGGGTGGCGATCCCGCGCGCCGCGAGATGCCGCTCCAGCAGCCGGGCCATCTGCACGTACTGGGTGAAGACGAGGACGCCGGCGCCCTCCGCGAGGATGGTGTCCAGCAGTTCGTCGAGCAGCTCCACCTTCCCAGAACGGTCCGCGACCTGCGGATTCTCCTCCTTCAGGTACTGCGCGGGGTGGTTGCAGATCTGCTTGAGCCCGGTGAGCAGCTTCACCACCAGGCCACGCCGGGCCATCCCGTCGGCTTCGGAGATCGCGGCCAGGGTCTCGCGCACCACCGCCTCGTACAGGCCCGCCTGTTCGGCCGTCAGCGACACCGCGCGGTCCGTCTCCGTCTTCGGCGGAAGTTCCGGGGCGATACCCGGATCGGACTTGCGCCGGCGCAGCAGGAACGGCCGTACCAGAGCGCCGAGGCGCTCGGCAGCCGCCGGGTCGCTGCCGCCTTCCACCGCGCGCGCGTACCGGGTGCGGAAGGTGCCGAGGCGGCCGAGCAGGCCGGGCGTCGTCCAGTCGAGGATGGCCCACAGCTCGGAGAGGTTGTTCTCCACGGGGGTGCCGGTGAGGGCGACCCGCGCCTGCGCGCCGATCGTCCGCAACTGCCTGGCCGTCGCCGAGTAGGGATTCTTCACATGCTGCGCCTCGTCCGCGACGACCATGCCCCACCGCGCGGCCGCGAGCCGGGACGCGTCCAGGCGCATCGTGCCGTAGGTGGTCAGCACGAACTCCCCGTCCACCAGGTTCTCCAGGCTCCGCGAGGCGCCGTGGAAGCGGCGGACCGGAGTGCCGGGGGCGAACTTCTCGATCTCCCGCTGCCAGTTGCCCATCAGGGAGGTCGGGCAGACCACCAGCGTGGGTCCCGCGGCCCCGTCGAGGGCCTGGCGGTGCAGATGCAGGGCGATCAGCGTGATGGTCTTGCCGAGCCCCATGTCGTCGGCCAGACAGCCACCGAGACCGAGCGAGGTCATCGTGTCCAGCCAGTTCAGGCCGCGCAGCTGGTAGTCCCTCAACGTCGCGGCGAGCGCGGTCGGCTGACGAACCGCCGGCTCGTCCCCCGGCCGGGACTCCGGGTCCGCGACCCGCTCCCGCAGGCGCTCCAGCCACCCCGTCGCCCGGACGTCGACGCGTTGGCCGTCGATCTCCGTGGACCCGGTCAGTACGGCGCCGAGCGCGTCGATCGGGGTGACCTTGCGGTCCTGGGTTTCGCGGGCGCGCCGCGCCTCCTCGGGGTCGATCAGCACCCAACGGTCGCGCAGCCGGACCAGGGGCCGTCCGGCCTCGGCGAGCCGGTCGAGTTCGGCACGGCTGAGCTTCTGGTCACCGAGGGCGAACCACCAGTCGAAGGTCAGCAGGGAGTCGGCGGACAGCAGCGGTGCGGTGTCCGACGCGTTGCGCCCGGCTCGTCGGCCCCCGTCCTCCTCCTCGTCCGCGGGGCCGATCACCGCGCCCGCCGTCAGCTTGCGGGCCAGTTCCCTGGGCCAGTGCACCTGAACACCGGTGGCGGACAGCGCCCGTGAGGCCGGGCCGAGCAGGTCGGCGATCTCCTCGTCGGCCGGCTCCACGGCATCCGGTACGGCCGCCGACAGCAGCGGCGCCAGGGGCGGCCACGCGCGCGCGGCCCGGCGCAGCATCAACAGGGTGTCCATCCGGGCCCTCGGCCCGAAGGCGGCGGCGGCCGGTCCCGAGCCGGCCCAGATCTCGGCGGCGTCGGCGACCAGCGCCGGGTCGCTCACGCCGTGGAGCTGCGGGACGACCCGGAAGGAAGGGCTGGGCGCCTGCCCGGAGGGCGCCTCACCGGTCCGGCCGAGACCCAGGACCTCCACGCGCAGCGAGAGCCGGACGCCCGCGTCGTGCCCCGCCGCGACATCGGTGACCCAGGCGCGCCGGCCCGGCAGGCGCTGCGGCGCGTCCGCGGTGAACGCCGGGCCACCCGTGGCGAACGAGGCACCGGGGGTGCGCGGCAGCCCGTCCGCCACCGCGTCGATGAACTCCCGTACCAGCCCATCCGGTTCGGGGAGAAGGAGGGGTTGCGCCAATGCGTCGACGGGCACCGCGTGGGCGGTCGGAGGCATGGACGCGGCCAGGGTGCGGATCCGCGTCCGGTCGTCCGCCGTGAGCGGACCGGCCCGCCACGCGTCGTGGTCCGTGGTGCTCAGTCCCGGCAGCAACAGCCCCCGGGCGGCGAACTGCAGGGCCAGCAGCCCCGCAGCCCCCCAGAACAGGGCGGCGGTGGAGGCGTGTGCCGCCGTCCGGGCGCGGGTGAGCACCGCGAGGGCGTCCCGTACGGGCAGGATGCGCGCGGGCACGGCGTACGGCAGGGCATCGGCCCCGGCGACGGTGAGTTCCTCGACGGTTCCGGGGGCGTCGGGCGGACTGCTGCCGTCCGGATACCAGAAGGCGACCCGTCCGGTCCGGGAGGGATCCGCGGGCAGGAAGACCGCACAACAGCCGGCGAGTGCGGAGATCTCGGAGAGCGTTGCTGCGGGGAGGCGGTGCACAGCGATGTCAGAGTCCTCAAGTTTGACTAGTGGGCCGAGGCCGCCGAGGGTACTGCATCGCGGCCACTGGCGGCCGTGTACGGAGCGTGATGCACATCACGTTCCTGTCCCATATGTCCGCGAGGTGTGGCCAGCCCCCCGTCGGAATGAGGGGGTGGGCACCAGGAAACTCGGGGTGGTGGCGCCATGGCTGCTATACATCTGCGACCCGTACGTTTCATCAGGTCAGCGCACCTATAAGACCGGAGACATCATGCCTCAGGCCGCAACCACCGTCGCGGAACCAACTCGCGACAGTGCCGGAAGTGCCGGAAGTACAGGAAGTGACTTCGCGCCACTGCTGCGGGCCGTCAAGGGGCAGGGGCTCCTCGAACGGCGCACCGGCTGGTACGCGGCAGGCATCGCCGTCAATCTGCTCGCCCTGAGCGCGGTGCTGACCGCGGTCGTCCTCCTCGGGAACACCTGGTGGACGCTGCTGCTCGCACTGCCCCTCGCCATCGTCTGGTCCCGCACCGCCTTCTTCGGGCACGACGCCGGCCATGCGCAGATAACCGGCGACCGGTGGGTGAGCCGGACCATCGGCCTCTTCCACGCCAACCTCCTGCTCGGCATGAACGAAGCGTGGTGGAACGACAAGCACGTACGTCACCACGCCAACCCCAACCACATCGACAAGGACCCCGACGTCGGCGTCGGGGCCCTCGTCTGGACCCAGAAGCAGGCGGCGCAGCGCGAGGGATTCGCCCGCTGGCTCACCCGCAACCAGGCCCGGCTGTTCTTCCCGATGCTGCTGCTCGAAGGCATCGCTCTGAAGATCTCGGGCTTCCAGTACCTGCGGCAGCAGCCCGTCAAGGAGCGCGCACTGTCCGGCCTGCTCCTGGTCGCCCACCTCGGCCTCTACGCCGCGCTGCTGCTCACCGTCATGTCCCCCGGAAAGGCCGTCGTCTTCGCGCTCGTGCACCACGCGCTCTTCGGTCTCCACCTCGGCATGGCCTTCGCCCCGAACCACAAGGGCATGGAGATGCCCGACCCCGACGGGGACCGCTGGGGACACCTGCAGCGGCAGGTCCTCACCTCGCGCAACGTGCGCGGCGCCGTCCTCACCGACTGGTTCCTCGGCGGGCTCAACTACCAGATCGAGCACCATCTCTTCCCGAGCATGCCGCGCCCGCATCTGCGACTGGCCCAGCCCCTGGTCAAGGCCCACTGCGAGGCCCTCGGCATGCCGTATGCCGAGACCGGACTGATCGAGTCCTACCGGCAGGCGCTGGAGCACATGCACGAGGTCGGCGCCCCTCTGCGGTGACCGGCGCGGACTCACCCGCCGCGGCCGGAACCGATGGGCACCCACAGGCGTTCTCACAGCAGGAGCGGCCACGGGCCGCGAAGGAGGCGTGGACGATGTCGAACAGCGCGAAGATCGCCATCGGAGGAGTTGTCGTCGCAGTCGTCCTGATGCCGTTCATCGGGTTCTGGCTGTCACTGCTGGTCCTCATCGGAGTGCCCGCGATCGCTTATCTGGCCTTGGACCCGAGCCAGCGGCGCAGGCTTCGTAGGATCACGCGTAAGGAAATAGGCCGCTGAGAGGGGTCCGCACCGTGAGTGGGACAGTCACCGCCGTGAGCAGTAATGACGCGTACAGCTTCACCAAGCCGAACCGGGACAGCGTGACGCTGCTGACCGGACTCGGCGTGGAAGGGGACGTGCACGCGGGGGTGACGGTCAAACACCGCTCCAGGGTCGCGCAGGACCCCACCCAGCCGAATCTGCGCCAGGTCCACCTCATACAGGAAGAGCTGTTCGACGAGCTGCGCGAGGCCGGGTTCGAGGTCGCGCCCGGTGACCTCGGGGAGAACGTCACCACCCGGGGCATCGATCTGCTGGCGCTTCCCGTCGGCACCCTGCTGCACCTCGGCGACGAGGCCGTCGTCGAGGTCACGGGGCTGCGCAACCCGTGCCTCCAGATCGATAACTTCCAGGGCGGACTGCTCAAGCAGGTCGTCGGCCGGGACGAGGCGGGCGCCGTCGTCCGTAGGGCCGGGATCATGAGCGTGGTCGCCGTGGGCGGCGTGGTCCGGCCCGGCGACCCGGTGAAGGCCGAGCTCCCGGCGCAGCCCCACCGGCCGCTGGAACGGGTCTGACGCGCCCGATGCACGGACGAGCGCGGAGCCACGGGATCGGTCCTTCGATCCCGTGGCTCCCGCGCGCGGCGGTCGGTTTGATTCGTCCAACCAGGTGTCAGGAGGGCCGGACGGCCATCGCGTCCAGGGCCATGAGCAGTCCGGGAAGCGCGGGCCCGCGCCGCACGGTCAGGATTTCCCCCGGCACCTCGTCGAGCAGCACGAGGGCGATGTCGTCGGTCCTGGCGACCAGGGACCAGCCGGGGCCGTCGGCGCGGATCATCCGGGCGTCACCGGGCGCGAACGAGGAGCGGACGCGGCCGGGGGGCGGCGGGGTGTCGGTATACGCGTGCGCCTCGGCCAGAGCCCGCCGGACGCCGGGGTGCGTGATGGAGGGCGGGGTGTCGTCAGTTCCCGAGGCGTCCGCGTCAGCCTTTGAGCCGTCCGCGTCCGCCTTCGAGCCGTCCGCCTCGGCCTTCGAGCCGGACTCCGCCCCGCCCTCCGCCGGCGCGAAGGCCGTGTCGTCGTCGATCTGCTCCCGCCAGACGGCCCACTGGAGCGCGATCGCGTCCGCGCCCAGCCGTCGCTGAGCGGGTCCCCAGACGCCGGTGTCGGGCGGGGCCAGGGGTGGCGGGTCCTCCCCGTCCGCCTCCGGGTCGGGCTCCGGATCGTGCGGAGCGCCCACCCCGGGCGCCGCGACCGCCACGGCCAGCGGCCAGCCGGGGAGCGCGCAGACCACCGAGCGGTCGTCCGGCGACAGGTCGTACTCCATCCCGCAGTCCCAGGACGCTATCGCGACGGCCACCAGGGACACGTCGTCGACCACCACGGTCCACCGGGCCCCGTCGCCGTCCTGGCCCAGGACCAGCCCGTATCCCTCGGCGTACGGTTCCAGGCCCAGGGCCGCACACGCTGCCGGGTAGTCGTCGCCGAGGACGCTGGGGAACTGCGCAGGGGTCAGCAGGACCGCGGTCAGCACGTACAGTGCGTCGTCGTCGGCGACTGTGTTGTCCGTCCCGGCCACTGCACCCTCCTCTTCCGTCATGGTTGTCGTCGGCGCACCTTAACCAGTGGGTAACCCCCTCGTCGAGGCCCTGACAAGGCAGGACGCGAGCTGAGCGACGAGCCCGGACGGCGTTCCTCATTCCTCCGACAGGCCGAGCAGCGTACGGGCCACCGTCTCCGGCGACTCGTCGCGCTCACGGGCGAGCGCGATGACGGCCCGGCAGGCCAGTTCGCCGACGCCGAAGGAGAGCGCCTCCGGAGACACCCAGCCGCTCGCCTCGTCCATCCGGTCCTGGTCGTCCTCCACCGACGCCGCGACGAACGTGGCGGCCGCCTCGAAGAGGTTGTGCTGCCGCCGCCCGGCCGCCGCCGCGGGCGCCGGGGACCCGCCTGCCTTGCGTCCCGGGGCCACGGCTCTGCGCAGTATGCCGAACATGCTGGTCATGGGGACCGCCTTTCGTCGTCCGTCGTACGTACTCACCGTCTTGCCCCCGCACGTACGCTTGGACACTCGACCTGGACGAGGGAGACGGTGCGGTGAAGCGTTTCGACCGGCTGAAGGAAATCCAACGCCTCGACCCGGAGCGCGACTTCCTGGAGATCTACCGGATCACGGCGACGTTCGAGTTCCCCTGGGACATCGCGCGCGCCCTCGAACTGGCGCTGTACCGCACCTATGCCGTGCCGAGCATCGGGCGGCTCCTCGCCGAGACCGCCGAGCTGACGGACCGTACGCAGAAGCGGTACGACGACACCGCGCTGCTGCTCGACACGGTCGTGGAGCACGGCTTCGACAGTGACTTGGGACGTACGGCCATCCGCCGGATCAACCGGATGCACAACAGCTTCGACATCGGCAACGACGACATGCGCTACGTGCTGTGCACCTTCGTGGTCACCCCGAAGAGGTGGCTCGACGCCTACGGCTGGCGCCGGTTCTCCGGTCACGAACTGCGTGCGTGCGCCGCCTACTACCGGACCCTGGGCGCTCACCTGGGCATCAAGGACCTGCCGCAGACGTACGAGGACTTCGAGCACACCCTCGACACCTACGAGGACGCGCACTTCGGCTGGGACGAAGGCGCGCGCTCTGTGTCGGACGCGACGCTGGAGCTGATGGCCTCCTGGTATCCGCGCCCGCTCGCGCCGATCGTGCGCGGCGCGAGCCTCGCGCTGCTCGACGACTCGCTGCTGCGGTCCTTCCGGTACGAACGGCCGAGCACCGCTGCCCGCGCCCTCACCCGCGGCGCCCTGCGTCTGAGAGGGCGCGCGGTCCGGCTGCTGCCGCCGCGCGCCAAGCCGCACTACGCCCGGCAGAACCCGGAGATCAGGGGCTACCCCGACGGCTACGAGGTGGCCGCGCTCGGCACGTTCCCCACCCCGGGCGCAGGGGGCTGCCCGGTCCCGCACCTGCGCCGCCCGGACTCCCGGGCAACGTGACCCCGGAGGCAGCCTGCCCCACCGCTTGAGCCGGCCGCCCGCTCACCCCGTCCGTTCGGCCAGGGCGAGGAAGCGGCTGCTCTCATCGGCGTACGAGGTCAGGCGCCAGCCCGAACGGGCCAGCGCGGGGCGGAGGTTGGGCTCGGCCCGCAGATCACCGTCCGTGAGCCGCCGGCCGTGCCGCGCGGCCAGTGCCGCCCGTCCGATGGGGTGGAACAGCGCCAGCAGCCCGCCCGGCCTCACCACCCGGGCCAGCTCGGCCAGGTCAGGACCCGGCCGGGACAAGTGAGAGATCAGCCCGGCCGCGAACACCGCGTCGAGGGCCCCCGGCCGCAGCGGCAGCCGGGCGGCGTCGGCCTGGACGAGCAGCCCGCTGCCGCCGCGGCCCGCGCGCGCCGCCGACTCCAGCATGGCCGCGGTGAGGTCGGCACCCAGCACGGTGCCTGCGGGACCGACCGCCGCCCGCAGGGCCGGAAGCGCCCGCCCCGTACCGCATCCCGCGTCGAGAACGGCATCACCGGGACGGAGTCCCAGCGCGGCGACGGCGGTGACGAAGGCAGGGCCGTCGTCGGGAAAACGTGTGTCCCAGTCCGCGGCGCGAGCGCTGAAGAACTCCTGGACATGTGTGTGGTCATCGGCCATACGGACATGATCGCGCAGCCGCCACCCGAACGGAACGTCGTGAATCGACGCGCATGTTCGACCACGTTGCGATCGTTGGGGAACATCTCTCTGTCATATTTCGGCAGCTTTCGAATGCGCCCCGGACGCGCGCCTCAGCGAGACTAGCGTCCCCGAGTCATGGGACACCTGGACCACGCCACCTTCGGCTGGCTGACACCTCTGCTGTCGTACGCGATGGCCTGCATCGGCGCCGCGCTCGGCCTGAGCTGTACCGTGCGCGCGCTCGACACGACCGGGCGCTCGCGCCGCAACTGGCTGATCACCGCCGCATCGGCCATCGGCTCCGGCATCTGGACCATGCACTTCGTCGCCATGCTCGGCTTCGGCGTGTACGGCACCGACATCCGCTACAACGTGCCGCTGACCTTCCTCAGCCTGCTCGGCGCCATGGTGGTGGTCGGCGGCGGGGTCTTCGCCGTCGGCTACAGCCGCGACCGGACCAGGGCGCTGCTGCTCGGCGGTTTCGCCACCGGGCTCGGCGTCGCCAGCATGCACTACCTGGGCATGGCGGCCCTCCGGCTGCACGGAACCGTCCACTACGACCCGCTCAGGGTCGTCCTCTCCGTCGTCATCGCGGTCATCGCCGCCACGGCCGCCCTGTGGGCCGCGCTCAACATCCGGTCGACGCGCGCCGTGGCTCTTGCCGCCCTCGTCATGGGCGCGGCCGTCAGCAGCATGCACTACACCGGCATGCTGGCCGTGACCGTGCAGGTGACGCCCTCGGGGGCGGCACTGCACGGGGCCACCGCGATGCAGTTCATCTTCCCCCTCGCCGTCGGACTCGGCTCCTACCTCTTCCTCACGTCGGCGTTCGTGGCCCTGTCCCCGACCGCGCCCGAACGCGCCGCCTACGCCCACGCCGAGCACACGCAGACACCCGGCGACGCGGCACCCTCCGGACGAGGCCCGGACCTACGGTCCCGGCGCGCCGCCCGCAGCCCCGACGCGCCGACCGCCGACCGCCGTTCACCCGCCGCCACCCGTTGACGAGCGGCCCGGCCCGCCGCCCCGCCACCCACCCAGCTCCGACCCGGAACGAGGAGGCCATGCGCCCACCCCGCACGACGACCCCGGACCCCGGCGCCTCCGCCGCCCGGCCCGCCGCCCCGTCGGCCCCGCCGGCCCGAGGCCGGCGCGCGCACGCAGGACCGCCCGCCGACGAGGGCGCCGAGCACGACGGTCCGCCGCCCGCGCACGGCATAGCCACCCCGCGCCGCCGGACGCTGCGCCCCGGGACCGTGCGCGCGAAGATCATCTCGCTGCTCATGCTGCCCGTCGTCTCCCTGCTGGCCCTCTGGGGATTCGCCACCGTGTCCACCGCCCAGGACGTGGCACGGCTGCGCCAGCTGCAGCGCGTCGACGAAGAGGTCAGGACGCCGGTCGCGGCTGCGGTCGCCGCGCTGCAGAACGAACGCAAGGCGGCCATGCTCCAGGCCGCCGACCCCGGTCGCGCCCGCGACTCGGCCCTGAAGGAGCGTGCAGGGCGCACCGACACCGCCCTCGACGCGCTGCGGCTCGATGACGGGCACACCATCGCCGACACCGGCAACCTCCCCGGGGGAGTGGCCGGCCGGCTCGACCACTTCCTGGCCCTGGCCGAGAACCTGCGGGCGGACCACGGAAGCCGCAAGGGCGCCGGAGACGACGAGGGAGCGGTGTACGACCGCTACACCTCGACGCTCAGCGCAGCCTTCGCCGTCTCGGGTGCCCTCACCGGCATCCAGGACGACGCCCTCGGCTCCGACGCCCGCGTCCTGCTCGAACTCGCCCGCGCCGACGAGATGCTGGCCCGCGAGGACGCACTGCTGGCCACCGCCGCGAGCGCCGGCACCCTGAAGGACCGCCCGCTGCGGCTGTTCACCGGCGCGGTCGACACCCGGCGCAGCCTCACCGAGACCGCCGGCGCCGACCTTCCGGCCACCGAACGCACCGCCTGGCGGGAGTTCACCGCCCGGCCCTCCTACCGCTCCATCCAGGCGGCCGAGGACCAGGTGCTCGCGGCGGCACCCGGCCGCGACGCCGCCCGGGCCGTGCCTGCGGCCGACTGGCAGCGCGCCGCCGACGAGGTCCGCGGCGAACTCCACAGCATCGGCACCGGTGCCGGCGACCGCGCCGCCGACCGCGCGGACCCCCTCGCCCACGGACTGCTCAGCCCGTCCGGCGCCGCCGTCATCCTCGGCTTCGTCGCCGTCGCCGCGTCCCTCGTGATCTCCGTACGCATCGGGCGCGCGCTCGTCGTCGAGCTGGTCAGCCTGCGCAACAGCGCGCTGGAGATCGCCCGGCGCAAACTGCCTCTGGCCATGCAGCGGCTGCGTGCGGGCGAAGAGCTCGACATCCGGGCCGAGGCTCCGCCCGGGCTCGCCTCCCAGGACGAGATCGGCCAGGTCGGCGAGGCCCTCGGCACCGTCCACCGGGCGGCCCTCAGCGCCGCCGTCGAGCGGGCCGAGCTCGCGGACGGCATCTCCGGCGTCTTCGTCAACCTCGCCCGGCGCAGCCAGGTCCTGGTCCACCGTCAGCTCAACCTCCTGGACAGCATGGAGCGCAAGGCCGACGACCCCGACGAGCTGAGCGATCTCTTCCGGCTCGACCACCTCACCACCCGGATGCGCCGCCACGCCGAGAGCCTGATCATCCTGTCCGGCGCGGCCCCCGGCAGGGCCTGGCGCATGCCCGTGTCCCTGACCAACGTCGTGCGCGCCGCCGTCTCCGAGATCGAGGACTACGCCCGGGTGGAGGTCAGCAGGCTCCCCGACGCCGCCGTGAAAGGCACGGCCGTGGCCGACCTCACCCACCTGCTCGCCGAACTCATCGAGAACGCGGCACAGTTCTCACCCCCGCACACCAAGGTCCGCATCACCGGCGAACCGGTGGGCAACGGCTACGCGCTGGAGATCGAGGACCGCGGCCTCGGCATGGGCACCGAACTGCTCGGCGACGCCAACCGCCGCATCGAGCAGGCCGAGGCGCTCGACCTGTTCGACAGCGACCGGCTCGGCCTGTTCGTCGTCAGCCGGCTCGCCGTACGGCACCGGATCAAGGTCCAGCTGCGCACCTCCCCGTACGGCGGCACGACAGCGGTGGTCCTGCTCCCGACGGAGCTGCTGCAGACCGCACTGCCCCCGGCCGAGGCGCAGGCGGCGCCGCAGAAGGCCTCCGCCGAGCGCCGGGACGACCACGAACGCACCTCCTTCGGACCGGGCCCCCGTTCCGTACGCCCCCAGAACACCGCGTTTCCCGCGCCCGTCCCGGTCCCCGCCCTGGAGTCCCGCACCGGACCCGCCACCGGAGTGACCTCGCTGCGCCCCCGCCGGCCGGAGGCCAAGACGGACAAGGCCGCGCCGGCGCCGCGACCGCCCGCCGGCGAGAAGGACGATGAGGAGACCCTGCCCCGCCGGGTGCGCCAGGCCAGCCTCGTGCCGCAACTGCGCGAAGAACCACGGCCCGAGCCGCCGCGGACCGGCGGGCCCGACGAGGAGCCGGCCGCGCAACGCACCCCGGAACAGGCCAGGGACCGCATGAGCGCCTACCGGGCCGGCTGGGTCCGCGGCGGCGGCGCCTCCCCCGGCGCCCCGGCAGCGGCCCCGAGCACCATCCGACACCGTGCGCCGAGCGAAGGAGACTCCGCATGATCGCGAACGAGAGGACCGGGGTACCCCGCCGATCCGGTGAACTCGACTGGCTGCTGGACGAACTGGTGACCCGCGTCGGCGAGGTCCGGCACGCGGTCGTGCTCTCCGGCGACGGGCTCGCCGTCGGCGCGTCCAGCGCGCTGAGCCGCGAGGACGCCGAGCACCTGGCCGCGGTCGCCTCCGGCTTCCACAGCCTCGCCAAGGGAGCGGGACGGCACTTCCGGGCGGGAGACGTGCGCCAGACGATGGTCGAGATGGACGACGGATTCCTGTTCGTCGCCGCGGCGGGGGAGGGGTCCTGCCTCGCCGTGCTCAGCACGGCGTTCGCCGACATCGGTCTGGTCGCCTACGAGATGGCCCGCCTCGTCAAACGGGTCGGCGAGCACCTGCGTACCCCGGCGCGCTTCGCCGAACACCCGTCGGCAGCCGGCTGAAAGGGGCTGGAAGACCAGTGACCAGGACCGGCGGGGGCCCGGAGACCCCCGACCCGTACGAGCTGCCGGGCAGCCAGTGGTACGACGCCGACGCAGGCCCGCTCGTCCGCCCGTACGCCATGACCGGCGGGCGGACCGAACCCGGGCCCGGCGGCGCGCGCTTCGACCTGATCGCGCTCGTCACCATCGACGACACCGTGACCGGCAGCTCCGAGGACGCGCTGCTGGGGCCGGAGCACCGGACGCTGCTGGCCCTGTGCCGCACCGAGACGCAGTCGGTCGCCGAACTCTCCGCCGACGCCGACCTGCCGGTCGGCGTGGTGCGTGTGCTCCTCGGCGACCTGCTCGGATCTGGGTACGTGACGGTCAGCCGCCCGGTGCCACCGGCCCAGCTGCCTGATGAACGCATCCTCCGCGAGGTGATCAACGGCCTGCGCGCACTCTGAGGGGCCGGCTGCCTGGTGGGCTACGACGTTCTCGTGCGGCCCCTCAACTGCGTGAGCTCGTCGTTCTGGGCCTCCAGGAAGCGCACGACGACCTGGAGTTCGTCCTCGTCGAACTGGCGCCGGGCCGCCTCGGTGGCGGTCGCCAGCGGGCTGAAGAAGTCACGGGCGACCGCTTTCGCCGCCGGCGCGTAATGCAGCCGTACCACCCGCCGGTCGCCGCCGTCCCGGACGCGGTGAACGTGCCCCGCACGCTCCAGCCGGTCCAGGCACGCCGTCACCGCCCCCGAGGTGAGGTCCAACTGCTCGCGGAGCCTCCCCGGCGTCATGGCCGACCCGTCCTCACCGTGTTCGGCGTCCAGGACGGCGATGAGAGCCTGCACATCCGTCGGATGGAGCCCCTGAGCCTGGGCGAACTCATGGGTGATGCGATTGAGCTCGCTCGTCATACGGCGCAGCAGCACAGCGAACGACTGGAGCCCCGTGGGACCGCCGCTCATGCCTCTGTCCGGGCCTTCCTCTGCTGTACGCATCCTCCCAGGGTAATATCTCTCACTCATTGAGATAATGAATAGCCGAGAGACATGACGTATAGACCCATGGGGAAGAAATGAAGCCCGCACCGCGGCACCGCGTCGTCCGATGGCTGGTGCCCGTAGCCCTGCTCGTCGTCTGGCTCGGCATCGGAGGGACGCTCGGCATCGTCTGCGCGGTACTGAGCACACTGACGTTCCTTCCCGCGGTGCTTGTCCTGTGCGGCCCGGCCGCCTACTGGCCGGCAAGGCCCCGTCCTGCCGGCCAGGAGCCGGACGGGCACGGCATCTGGCGCCGGGTCGCCGGCCGCGTCGACCGCTCCCCGCGCAAGGTATGGGTCTCCACCACCCTGGCCCTCGTCGCCTGCGCGGCGTTCGCACCCACGCTCAAGTCGCAGGGCGTGCCCCTGGACGAGATCTTCGTGAACGACGCCCCGTCCGTCTCGGCGCAGGCCACGCTGGGCCGGCACTTCCCCGGAGGCTCCGGCAACCCCGCCGTGATCGTCGCGGCGGCCGACCGGGCCGACGAGACGGCCGTCGCCGCTGCGGGAACGCCCGGCGTCGCCTCCGCGGCACCCGTGACCGTGTCCGGGCGCCCGGGCGACGGGCCGCCGCTCGTGGTCGACGGCCGGGTGCGCATCGACGCGACCCTGGACGATGCGGCCGACACCGACGAGGCCAAGGCTTCGGTCCAGCGTCTGCGTGACGCCGTGCACGGCGTCACGGGAGCCGAGGCGCTCGTCGGCGGCTACACCGCGCAGCAGTACGACACCCAGCAGACGGCGGACCGTGACCGCGGGATCATCGTGCCGGTGGTGCTTGTGATCATCCTGCTGATCCTGATGGGGCTGTTGCGTGCGGTACTCGTCCCCGTCCTGCTGGTAGCGACCGTCGGCCTCAACTTCCTCGCGACCCTCGGGGTCGCGTCGCTGGTCTTCGAGCACATCCTTGGATTCAGCGGCACCGACGCGTCCGTGCCGCTGTACGGATTCGTCTTCCTGGTGGCCCTCGGCGTCGACTACAACATCTTCCTGATGTCACGGGTCCGGGAGGAGGCCCTGGAACACGGGGCCCGGCAGGGAGTGCTGCGGGGCCTGGTCAGCACGGGCGGGGTCATCACCTCTGCCGGGGTGGTGCTGGCCGCCACCTTCGCGGCGCTCATCGTCATCCCGCTGGCGTTCCTCGCCCAGATCGCGTTCATCGTGGCCTTCGGGGTGCTGCTGGACACCCTGGTGGTGCGCTCGCTGCTGGCACCCGCCCTGGTCGTGGACATCGGGCCCCGGGCCTGGTGGCCGAGCGGGATCAGCCGGATCCCGGCCGGATCGGGGCGGGGGAGCGAGGAAGGGTGACGCAAACCGGGCCCTGTGCCCGCCCGGAAGTCCGGAGCGGGCACAGGGCCCGGGCGCACGGCTGTGCGGGCGGTCAGACGTTGACGCCGTAGTCCGACGCGATGCCGGCCAGCCCCGAGGCGTAACCCTGGCCCACCGCACGGAACTTCCACTCCGCACCGTGACGGTACAGCTCGCCGAACACCATCGCCGTCTCGGTCGAGGCGTCCTCGCTGAGGTCGTAGCGGGCGAGCTCCACCCCGTTGGCCCGGTTCACCACGCGGATGAACGCGTTGCGCACCTGGCCGAAGCTCTGCCCCCGGCTCTGCGCGTCATGGATGGAGACCGGGAAGACGATCTTGGCGACATTCGCGGGGACGCCCGCCAGGTCCACGTTGATGGACTCGTCGTCGCCCTCGCCCTCACCCGTGAGGTTGTCACCGGTGTGCTGGACGGAACCGTCCGGGCTGTTGAGGTTGTTGTAGAAGACGAAGTGCTGGTCCGACAGGACCCTGCCGGCGTCCGAGCACAGCAGCGCGCTGGCGTCGAGGTCGTGATCGGCGCCCGTGGTCGTCCGTACGTCCCAGCCCAGACCCACCGTCACCGCGGTCAGGCCGGGCGCCTCCTTCGACAGGGAGACGTTGCCGCCCTTGGCCAGGGTCACACCCATGAACTTCCTCCAATGATCCGGTGATCTATTGATCCGTTGATCAGTGTTCCTTCGGCCGCCACCGAAGAGGACGGCGGCCCTTCCCCTATGGTTCCCTGGTTGCACAGGTCGTGAAGTGGCGGGGTGTTCCCGGGAGTCGCGATCGGCGCTCCGGCGTGGCCCGGCCTCCTTCGGAGCCCTGGTCCACTCTTCAGGATCCGCAGGGATTTGCCCAGGGCACGGGCGGTACCGGGTGGCTTCCGGTCAATGTTTCCAGCGGCCGGTTGTGGACAGGGGACCGGACCGAGGATGGACGGGGTCGGTGATCCACGCGGCCACCGCGACCTTCCGCACAGCGCAACCGCACCACCATGCGAGGCCGATGCCGGTTCTTCCGCATGGCAGCCGGACGAACGGGGAATCGATGACAGGCAGTCACAAGGGGGCAACGGCCCAGGGAAGGGGAAGCCGACTTCGGCGGACGGCCGTGATCGGGCTGTCCTTCCTCGTCCTGCTGGTCGCCGGGGCCGGCTGGGGCTATCTCAAACTGACCGGCAGCATCGACACGTTCAGCGCGGACGGGATTTCCGGGGACCGGCCACCCGACACCTCCGCAGGGCAGAACGTCCTCGTCATCGGGTCGGACTCACGAGCGGGCGACAACAGCGGTCTCGGCGGCGGCAGGGGCGAGGTCGGCCGCTCCGACACCGCGTTCCTGCTGCACGTCTACGCCGACCACAAGCACGCCGTCGCCGTCTCCATCCCCCGTGACTCACTGGTCGACATCCCGGCCTGCAAGAAACCGGGAGGCGACTGGACGACGCCTCAGCATCACGTCATGTTCAACGGGGCTTTCTCGGTGGGGGAGACCGCCGAGGGCAACCCGGCCTGCACCCAGAACACCGTCGAGCACCTCACCGGCCTGCGAGTCGACCACACCGTCGTGGTCGACTTCGCCGGTTTCTCCGCCCTGACCTCGGCCGTCGGCGGAGTCCCCGTCTGCCTTCCGCAGGACATCTACCAGCGCGACCTCAACCCCAAGCGCCACACCCGCGGCGAGCGGGTCTTCGCCAAGGGCCCCCAGACGGTCTCGGGGCAGCGGGCACTCGACTACGTACGGATCCGGCACGGCATCGGCGACGGCTCCGACATAGGCAGGATCCAGCGGCAGCAGGCCTTCGTGGGCTCCCTCATCAAGGAGGTGAAGTCGCGTGGGCTGAACCCCACCACACTGCTGCCCCTGGCCAAGGCGGCGACCGGCGCGATGACCGTCGACCCGGGCCTCGGCTCGGCCGACAAACTGCTGAGCTTCGCCCTGTCGATGAAGAACGTCGACCTGCACAACACCAAGTTCATCACCGTTCCCTGGCGTTACGAGGGGGCCCGCGTCGCCATCGTCGAGGCGGAGGCCGACGCGCTGTGGGCGACGCTCAAGGCCGACCGCACGATCGACGGGCAGGACGCCAGGGGCACCGGCCGGGGCAGGAAGACACCACCTGGACCGGGCACTCGCTCCGCCGCCCCCGTCTCCGGCACGGGCATCGATGTGGCCGTGTACAACGGCACCACGGTGACGGGACTCGCGGCCCGGGCGGCCGAGCTGCTGCGCACGCACGGCTTCACCGTCACCGGCACCGCCACTGCGGACTCCCAGGACCAGGCCCGGACCGTCGTCATCCACGGTCCCGGCGGGCAGGGCGAGGCCGAGACCACGGCCCGGCTCTTCGGCGGCGCCCGCGTCAAGGAGTCCACCACGGCCGGAATCCAGGTGATCGTGGGCCGTGACTACGCAGACGACCCCTCGCCCGCTCCGGCATCACCGACACCCGAATCCGTGCCGTCCGACGTCGCGGACCGGGCCCGCTCCGCCGACGACGACCCGTGCAGCGACCTCTCGTACGGCTGAAACCGCTGCGGTCGGTCGACGCGCAGTTGCAGCACGGGGTTGCCGGGCGGCGCGAACCCGAACGCCTCGTACAGCCCGGCGCCTTCGCCCGTGGCGTGAAGACCGACCGTGGTCACACGCGTCTCCTCGCGGAACCAGGTCAGCAACGTGTCCACGCAGGCGCGGGCGTGCCCGAGCCTGCGCCGCCGCGGATCCGTGCACACGTTGGACACGTGGCCCCGCAGACCGCTCGGATCGCCCGGACTCGGCGCGCGCCCCTCGCACGTGCCCACCGCGCAGGCTACGACGCCCAGTTCCGGGTCCTCGACGACGAAGGCGGCGAACTCGTCCGCCCGCGGCATGCGGCCGGCGAACCAGCGGGCCGCGTCCGCCCGCCAGGGGGCGCCGTCGCCTCCGACGTCCGTCCCCATGCTCGCCAGCATCAGTGCCCGCAGTCGTACCAGTGCCGCGACATCTGCGGGCGTGGCCCGGCGTATACGCGCCGGGCGGCCGCGAGAGGCCCCGGCGCTCGCTCGGGCGGTGTTCGCCGTCGTCATGAAATCCTCCGGTGCGGTTCGTCGTACTCGTGTCGGCCAAGAACAATCGATGGGCTGACAATCACACCGGAATTCGTGCGGTCCTGGGCATCGGACGGCCGAAATCAGTCACATCCCCAAAATTGTGATCGCACCCCACCGGCCGGGTGCGGTTTTGCCATGCTGTCGCCGTACGCCTGCCGATGATGCACTGAACCCGAGACCTCAAGATGACTCCGACCCGCGAACTCGACGTCATGAGGCTCACTGGTGAGAGAAGTGATCGATGCCGACCGAGCACGCTGACAACCCCGGGGACGAGTCCCCAGGGGCCGCTACGAACGATGCCCTGGCCCTGAAGATCCTGGTCGCCGGGGGATTCGGGGTGGGCAAGACGACGCTCGTCGGCGCGGTGAGCGAGATCAGGCCCCTGCGTACGGAGGAACTCCTCAGCGAGGCCGGGGAGTCGGTCGACGACACCGACGGCGTCGCCCAGAAGACCACCACCACCGTCGCCATGGACTTCGGACGCATCACCATCAGGTCCGGACTCTCCCTCTACCTGTTCGGCACCCCGGGCCAGGACCGGTTCTGGTTCCTGTGGGACGAACTCTCCCAAGGCGCCCTGGGCGCGGTCGTTCTGGCCGACACCCGGCGGCTGGAGGACTGCTTCCCGGCGGTCGACTACTTCGAGCACCGCCGGATTCCGTTCGTCGTCGCCGTCAACTGCTTCGCGGGGGCTCGTTCGTACGGCGAACAGGACGTTTCGCGCGCCCTCGACCTCGACCCCGGCACGCCTGTGGTGCTGTGCGATGCCAGAGACCGCGATTCGGGCAAGGAAGTCCTGATCCGGATGGTCGAGTACGCGGGCCGGATGCACACCGCACGGCTCCTCGACTCGGTGGGATGAGCCGTTTTGGCCTGATCCCGCCCCGCTGTCGGGTAGCGGGGTGCTTGCCCGTACGTGACCGGTGCGTAAGGCTTGCGCACAAGCGGGACACGGGGAACGTATGAGCGGGGAGGAACAGAATGGCGCTGGACAGGGGACTCGACTGGCTGCTCGACGATCTCACCAGCCGGGTGGAGCACATACGGCACGCCCTGGTGCTGTCGAACGACGGCCTGGTGACGGGAGCCAGCACCGGGCTGGCACGCGAGGACGCGGAGCACCTCGCCGCCGTCTCCTCCGGACTGCACAGTCTCGCCCGCGGGTCGGGACGGCACTTCCGTGCCGGAAAGGCCCGGCAGACGATGGTGGAGTTCGACGAGGCGTTGCTCTTCGTGACAGCCGCCGGGGACGGCAGCTGCCTGTGCGTCCTGAGTGAGGCCGAGGCGGATGTGGGGCAGGTGGCGTACGAGATGACGCTGCTGGTCAACAAGGTCGGGGAGCATCTCGGCGTGGCCGCACGGCAGGACGGGAGCATGAGGGTCGACCGGGTCTGACGCCTGCTCGGTACTGCCGCCCGGCCGGGAGTTATCCACAGGCAGGGCGGCAGTCGCCTTTTCCGGGCTACCGTGGTCACGGAGAGTATTCGGGTCTCACGGGGGAGAATCGTCATGCCGACGACGGAAACGGTGCGTGATGACGGCGGTCACACGGTCAGCGCGAGCAGAGCCGCTGCGGAACTTGAGCTGAGGCGCGGAGAGTTCGCCCTGGCCGTACATCTGGGCATCGTTCAGGTGGACGCCGGGCAGGCAGACGCGCGGGCCAGGGTCCGGCAGGAGGAGATCGGCCGGCTCAGGTCGCAGGACGGATTCCCGGAGGCGCTGCGGGAGCGGGTGCGCACCGTGGGGACCGCCGAAGGGGCCGAGTTGCTCGGCATCAGTCCGGTCCGCTTCGCTCGGCTGGCGCGGGCAGGGTGTCTCACGCCGGTCGCCTTCTACCTGAATCGCTACCGAGCCGTGGTGTGGCTCTACCTCGCGCAGGAGGTGGTCGTCCTCGCCGCGCGGTCGCCCGAACTCCTGGTGGGCCACAGCCCGCCCTGGATGCGCAGGATGCTGGACGCGGGCACGGACTGCCGGCCCCGCAACTGGCGCGCGCGCCGGACCGAGCGGCTGCTGGCGCTCACCGACGACCCCTGGGCGCGTGCGGCTGTCGTGGCTGAATCCCTGGACCCGGTCCAACTGGCCGAGGTGGTGGACGATCCGTACGAGCGCTCCTACCTCGGCAGGGTCCGGCCGGTACCGGTCTTCGGCCGCGGCGGGTCGGGTGCCGGGCGGGAGGCGATGGCGCAGCTGATGCTCGCCGATGAACCGGACGAGATCCTGTGGCGGCGGGTCACCCTCGGTATGGAACTGGACAGCGCTCGCGAGCTGCGTGCGGCCCCGCGTCCGGGCGAACGGGCGCCGACCGAAACGGCGGGGCCGGTGGCCCCGCCTGAACCAGTGGGCTCCGCGGGGTCGGTGGGTGCGACCGAACCGGTCGGTTCGATCGAATCGGTGGGTGCGACCGAATCGGTGGGTGCGGCGTGCGCGCCGGCAGAACGGTTCGAGCCAGGCGCACAGGAGAGCGGCGGGCACGGCGGTGCGGGCAGCGGCGGTGGCGGCGCGCCAGGGCTGCTGGCGCGGTTGCGCCTTCGCAGGCCACGTGGGAGCCGACGCCCTCCCGGGGGCAGCCGCCGACAGGCGGTAAACCGCTTGTCACCGAAGCCCTGACCAGGCATTCTCTGCCCCATGCTGATCAGGGAGGCCACCGCTGAGGACTGGCCCGCCATCTGGCCGTTCTTCCACGAAATCGTCGCCGCGGGCGATACGTTCACCTACCCTCTCGATCTCGGTGAGAGCGACGCCCTCGACTGGTGGCTCCTGAAGCCCCCGAACCGCACGGTCGTCGCGGTCGACGAGGGCGGCGGCGTCCTGGGCACGGCGAAGATGAACAACAACCAGATGGGCAACGGCTCGCACATCGCCAGCGCCAGCTACATGGTCGACCCCCGGCACGCCGGAAAGGGCGTGGGGCGCGCCCTGTGCGCGTACACGATCGACTGGGCCCGTACGGCCGGATTCCGCGCCATGCAGTTCAACGCGGTGGTGGAGACGAACGCCGCCGCGGTCGGGCTCTACCGCTCACTCGGCTTCGAGGTTCTGGGGACTCTTCCGGAGGGGTTCCACCACCCGGAGAAGGGGTTCGTGGGACTGCACATCATGTACCGGCCGCTCTGATGGACCAGCCGGCGGCCGTGGCTGCCGAGCGCCCCCGGGCACGGTCCGGCGCCGGGTGCTCAATTCGCGCCACCGCCGGGGCCGACCCGATGCCGACGGTCGTGTCCGTGTTGCCCCAACCGGCGACGATGTGCGGCCAGTTGTGACGCCGAATGGGTTGTGGGGCGGGTGCACACAGGGGGGAAAGGGGCAGTACTGTGCGCCCCACCGCCCAATCGGGCGATGAAACATTTGCGGAGGAAGAATCCATGACCATACCCAGGAGATCGTGGCGCGCTGCGGGAACTCTCGCCGCCGTCGCGATGGCCGGTCTGACCGGTACGGTTCTCGCCGCCGGTCCGGCCGCAGCTCACACCCCCACCTGGGACGTGACCTGTACCGAAGTGAGCCTGCACCTGACCCAGTACAACGATCACGTCACCAACCAGGTGACCGTCACCGTCGACGGCAAGGACCTCCTGCCGACGGAGACCTTCGGCAAGGGGCTCGACAAGACGATCGCGCTGCCCGAGCACGACAAGGCGCTGACGGTCCGTCTGGTCGTCAAGGCCGGTGACGGCGATCGGTACTCCCGCGACGAGACCAAGCAGGCCCCGGTCTGCGAGGAGAAGACGCCGAAGCCCACGCCGACGCCGACCGAGACGAAGCCGTCCTCGACGCCCACCACGGCGACGCCCACCACGGCGGCGCCCACGCCGACCGCCACTCCCAGCGAGACCGCTTCGTCGTCTGCGCCCGCCGCGGCCACGCCGAGCCCCAGCTCGCCGGATCTGGCCGAGACCGGTTCGTCCTCCGCCACCCCGGTCATCGGTGGTGCGGCTGTCGCCGTGCTGCTGGCCGGTGGCGGCATCATGTGGTCCGTGCGCAAGCGCCGCACCGCGCAGCACTGATGTAGTCCGACGGCCCCGGTCCGCCCGGGACCGTCGGAGGGGGGCGTGCCGTGTCCTGCAGGACGGGATGGCGCGCCCCTCAGCGCTGTCCGCCCGCGGGGCCCGCAGGGCCGGGGCGGTGGTGACCGGGAGGACCCGAGCCGGCGCGGCCGGCGGGGTCCGCCGGATCCGCGGCGTCCCGGTGGACGGGGGCCGTCGTGGGCGGTGCCGCCGGCCCGATCTCGCACCAGACCGCCTTGCCCTCGCCGCGGGGCTCGATGCCCCAGCGGGTGGTGACGGCGTCCAGGAGCAGGAGCCCCCGGCCCGAGGTCGCGGTCTCACCGGGTGCGCGTCGCCGGGGCCACGCGCTGGAACGGTCCTGTACCGACAGACGGATCCGCCGCACCGGTTCCGGCAGTACCTCAAGGGTGAGCACGGCCCCGCCCTCCGTGTGCAGTAGCACATTCACGAGCAGTTCACCGGTCACCAGCTCGGCATCGTCGGCGAGTTCGGCCATGTTCCAGTCGGTCAGGGCCTGGCGCACGATCGTCCGGGCGTCCGAGAGCCCCTCCGGATCGGCCTGATGGATGTACTGATGGAGCCGCGGCGCTCGCGGGGACCCCGGGTCGGGGCTGCGCCGCAGCACCAGCAGCGCCACGTCGTCGCCCGAGCCCCAGCGCTCCCACAGCCGGTCCGACAGATGGTCGGCGAGCGCCTCCGCGCCCGCCGGTCCCGCGCTGACCTCGTTGATGAGCGTGCGCACCCCCGCGTCGATGTCGGCGCCGGGCTCCTCCACGAGTCCGTCGGTGTAGAGGACCAGCGTCTCGCCCGGTACCAGGTCCAGCCGGGTCTCCGGGAACTCCTCGTCGTCGAACGCGGTCGCGATGCCCAGCGGAACGCCGCCCCGCACCTGCGGGCTGCCGACCCGGCCGTCCATGTGCCGGATCAGTGGCCCGAAGTGGCCGGCCCGCACGACCCGCACGGTGCCGCTCATCAGGTCGGCCTGAGCGTAGGTGCAGGTGGCGAACCGGTCCGTGTCCAGCTCGGCGAGGAACCGCGAGGCCCGCGCCAGGACCGTCGACGGCGGATGCCCCTCGGCGGCGTACGCACGCAGCGCGATGCGCAGCTGGCCCATGATCGCCGCCGCGTGGGTGTCGTGTCCCTGCACGTCACCGACCACGATGCCGACGCGCTTGTTGGGCAGGGCGATCACGTCGTACCAGTCGCCGCCGACCTGGCGGCCGCTCCAGGCCGCGTGATACCGGACGGCGATTTCGCCGCCCTCGATGTCCTGGATCCGGCGCGGCAGCATCGCGGACTGGAGCCCGGTGGCGAATTCCCGTTCCTCGTCGAAGAGCGTGGCTCGTTGCAGGGACTGGGCGACGATCGCGGCGAGCCCCAGACAGAGGTTGCGTTCGTCGGCGGTGAAGGCGGTGCGTTCACGGTAGAAGAGCGCGAGCGCGCCGAGGGTCCGGGCCTGGGCGACGAGCGGAAGATACGCCGCCGCCTGGAAGTTGAGCTGCCCCAGGGACCCCTCCAGCGCCGGATAACGCCGGGCGAGTGCGCCGAGTGAACTCACGAAGCGTGGCCGTCCGCTCAGGACGGTGTCGGCGAGCGGGAACCGCGGGTCGAGCCCGCCCGAGGCCGGCTCGTCGACGACCTCCAGTGAGTCACCGCTCAGGGCGACGACATTCAGCGTGCTGTTGTCGAGCAGGCCCAGGGCGAGCCCGTCGGCGCCCAGCCGTGCCAGCCCGCCCGGTCCGGTCAGCGCAGCCGTCACATCGTCCACGGTCACCGCCCGTGACAACGCACTGGTGGTCCGCTCAACGATGTCGGTCTGGCGCTGACGGCGCTTTTCCAGATCCCGCACGAAGGCCGAATGGGTGACCTCCGCCGTCGCGTCCCTGACCAGACCGATGACCCGGTGGGCCCGGCCGTCGTCGCCCCGCAGAATGCGCGCCTGCAGATGGGTCCACTGATCACCGCCGTCGGGCTGCGGGACCCGGAGGTGCACGCTGTACGAGGCGCTCCCGCCCTTGATCGCCTCGTCGATCGCCTCGTCGAGACGGACCTGCTCCGCCGGGTCGAGGAGCTCCCTCAAGGACTCGGGCCGGGAGTCGAAGGCGGCCGGGTCCAGGCCGAGGACCAGCAGCCCCGGTTCATCGATGTCCAGCGTCCGGGCATCGAGGTCCCACTCGAAACTGCCCGCGCGGTTCATGGCGAGCCGCTCGGCCGTCGCCCTCTCGCCCCTGGCCGCCTTCCCGCCCGGCAGGCGGGGCGGGACGGGGACGAACGGGGGCCGGTCGTGATCGGTCATTCATGCTCCGAAGATCGTCCGGCGGGCTGACGTAGAGGTCACTCAATTGTCCGGCGGGTCCGGCACCGCTGCCACACCGGGAACCCGCCGTGCGGTGCACCGACGCCGTGCGGTGCACCGACCTGCCCCCGGGCAGCCACCCCTCCTGCCGTCCGCCCAGGAGCGCCGCGCACAATGGCGGCGGAAGATCGTCCGTGACCGGCGGACGGTACGGCACTGGGCCTGACCGGAGCGCACGCATGACCCACGACGATTCCGTCCTGCTGCACACCGAGGGACGCGTCCGCCACCTCACGCTGAACCGGCCGCGGGCCCTGAACGCGCTCAACCACGCCATGGTGCGGCACATGGCCGAGGCGCTGGACGCGGCGGAACAGGACCCCTCGGTCGTCGCGGTGCTGCTCACCGGCGCGGGGGAGCGGGGCCTGTGCGCGGGCGGCGACATCCGGTCCATCCACGACGACGCGCTGTCCGGCGGCCGTGCGTCACTGGACTTCTGGCGTGACGAGTACCGGCTCAACGCCCGGATCGCCCGCTTCCCCAAGCCGTACGTCGCCGTCATGGACGGCATCGTGATGGGCGGCGGAGTAGGCGTGTCGGCCCATGGCTCCCTCCGTATCGTCACGGAGCGCTCCCGTATCGCCATGCCCGAGACCGGCATCGGATTCGTGCCCGACGTCGGCGGCACTCACCTGCTCGGCGCCGCCCCCGGCGAACTCGGCATGCACCTGGCGCTCACCGGGGGCGCGGTCGGAGCGGCCGACGCGCTGCTGTGCGGCCTCGCCGACCACTTCGTACCGTCCGCGGACCTGCCCGACCTGCTCGCCGCACTGGACACGTGCACCACGCCCGAGGCCGTCGTCGCGACAGCGGAGCGGTACGCGAAGGCCGCCCCCGCCGGGGAACTGGCCGGGCACCGCGACTGGATCGACGCGTGCTACGCGGCGGACACGGTCGAGGAGATCGTCGAGCGCCTCGACGGCTACGGGGTGCCCGCCGCGAAGCAGGCCGCGGCCACGATCCTGGCCAAGTCACCCACGGCACTCAAGGTGACGCTCGCGGCCGTCCGCCGCGCCCGCCGCGCGGAGAGCCTGGAAGCCGCCCTCGACCAGGAGTACCGCGTCTCCTCCGCGGCCTTCACCCGGCCCGATCTGGTGGAGGGCGTGCGCGCCCGGATCATCGACAAGGACCGCAGCCCCCGCTGGCGCCCGGCGAAGCTCGCCGAGGTCACCGACGAGGAGGTGGCCCGCCACTTCGCTCCGCTGGGTGACGACGAACTCGGTCTGGGCCCGGCGGCAGCGGAGACCGCCTGAGACGGGCGGCCTCGCTGCCCGGCGGCAGCGGAGACCGCCTGAGACGGGCGGCCTCGCTCAGCCCATGCCCCCTTCCGCACCGGCGTCCACGTGCTCCCCCGACCGACCGAGCCGGGCCTCCGCGCGGTCCCAGTCGCGACCGTTGCCGCGCGGCTCGTAATGCCGCAGTTCCTGGGTACGGGCGACCAGTCGGCGTAGAGCGGTGAGGTCACCCACCAGGCCGTGGGCGCGGGCCTGGAGCAGGATGTTGCCGAGCGCCGTGGCCTCGGCGGGACCCGCCGTCACCGGAAGCCCGCTCGCGTCCGCCGTCCACTGGCACAGCAACTCGTTGCGGGAGCCACCGCCGACCAGGTGGATCCGCACCGGCGCGCGCCCGGCGAGTTCGGCGGCCCTGCGCAGCGTCCTGCGATGGGCCAGCGCCAGACTCTCCAGCACACAGCGCACGTACCCGCCCGGCGTGCGCGGCGGCGCCTGCCCCGTACGCAGCAGATAGGCGTCGATGCGGGATGGCATGTCTCCCGGTGCGAGGAACGACGCGTCGTCCGGATCGATCACCGCGGCGAACGGCTCGGACGCGGCCGCGTCGGCGAGCAGACGGCTCAGACCGAGAGGCGCGCCCGTACGGTCCCACTCCCGGCGGCACTCCTCCAGCAGCCACATGCCCATGATGTTGCGGAGATAGCGGACGGTGCCGTCCACCCCGCGCTCATTGGTGAAATTCGCCGCCCTGGACTCCTCGGAGAGGACCGGAGCGTCCAGTTCCAGCCCGGCCAGCGACCACGTGCCGCACGAGACGTACGCGAAGTCCGCTTCCGTGGCCGGAACCGCCGCGACCGCCGAAGCCGTGTCGTGCGAGGCGACCGTCGTCACCGGGGTACCGGCCGGCAGACCGGTGTGGTCGGCGACGTGCGGCAGGAGCGTCCCGGCCGGCGCGCCCGGCTCGCGCAGCGGTGGGAACAGGGCACGGTCCAGCCCCAGTCGCCCGATCAGCGCATCGGACCAGTCACCGCCGCGCGCGTCGAACAGCCCCGTCGTCGACGCGTTCGTGATCTCCGCGCCCACCGAACCGGTCAGCCAGTACACCAGCAGGTCGGGCATCAGCAGCAGCGTCCTGGCCGCCTCCCACTGGGCCGTCTCCCGGTGAGCGAGAAGCTGGAAGACCGTGTTGAACGGCAGGTGCTGCAATCCGCTGACCGCGTACAGCTCCCGCACGCCACAACCGTCCGGCAGCCGCTGCGACATCCCGCTGTTGCGCGCGTCCCGGTAGTGGAACGGCAGCCCCAGCAGCGCCCCGTCCCCATCCAGCAGCCCGTAGTCCACCGCCCATGTGTCCACGCCGATGGAGGCGACCGGGCCCGACCGCCCGGCCGCCCGCAGCCCGTCCAGCATCCCCTGGTACAGGGCCAGTACGTCCCAGCGCAGACCGTCCGGCAGGCGCACCGGGGTATTGGCGAACCGGTGGGCCTCGGTCAGTTCGAGCCTCCCCGGCCCGACCCGGCCGGTGATCACGCGGCCGCTGGTCGCGCCGAGGTCCACAGCGGCGAAGACGGCTTCGCCGGCGGCGCCGGCCATGGAGTTCACAGGCATCGGGATCGCGTCCAGGTCATCGCAGGAAGGCGGCGGCCACACCGGCGTCCACCGGAATGTGCAGGCCGGTGGTGTGGGTGAGATCGCCGCCGGTCAGCGCGAACACGGCGTTGGCGACGTGCTCGGGCAGCACCTCGCGCTTGAGCAGGGTGCGCTGGGCGTAGAACTCGCCGAGCTTCTCCTCCTCGATGCCGTACGTCGCCGCCCGCTGGGCGCCCCAGCCGGCGGCGAAGATCCCCGAACCCCGCACCACCCCGTCCGGGTTGATGCCGTTGACGCGGATCCCGTGCTCGCCGAGCTCGGCCGCCAGCAGCCGTACCTGGTGCGCCTGGTCGGCCTTGGTCGCCGAGTACGCGATGTTGTTCGGGCCGGCGAACACGGCGTTCTTGGAAGCGATGTAGATGATGTCGCCGCCGATGTTCTGCGCCTGCATGACCCGGGCGGCCTCGCGCGCCACGAGGAACGAGCCGCGCGCCATGATGTCGTGCTGGAGGTCCCAGTCACGCGCCGTGGTCTCCAGCAGCGGCTTGGAGATGGAGATCCCCGCGTTGTTCACGACGAGGTCCACCCCGCCGAACGCGAGCACGGCGGCCCGGAAGGCCTCCGCGATCTGGTCCTCGCTCGTGACGTCGACGGTGACCGCCACGGCCCGGTCCGGTCCGCCCAGGTCCTCCGCGACCGCGGCCGCGTTCTCGGCGTTCAGGTCCGCCACCACCACACAGGCGCCCTCGGCCACCAGCCGGTGCGCGATGGCGCGCCCGATCCCCGACCCGGCGCCGGTCACCAGCGCGACCCGGGTGGCCAGCGGCTTCGCCTTCGGCATCCGGCGCAGCTTGGCCTCCTCCAGCTCCCAGTACTCGATCCGGAACTTCTCGGACTCCTCGATCGGCGCGTACGTGGAGACGGCCTCGGCGCCACGCATCACGTTGATGGCGTTGAGGTAGAACTCCCCGGCGACGCGGGCGGTCTGCTTGTCCTTGCCGAAGGAGAACATCCCGACGCCGGGCACGAGCACGATCGCGGGATCAGCGCCGCGCATGGCGGGTGAGTCCGGGACGGCGTGCCGCTCGTAGTACGCGCGATACGCCTCGCGGTACTCGCCGTGCAGTGCCTTCAGCCGCTCCACCGCCTCGGCGACCGGTGCGTCCGCCGGAAGGTCGAGCACCAGCGGGCTGACCTTCGTACGCAGGAAGTGGTCCGGGCACGACGTGCCGAGCGCGGCGAGCCGCGGGTGCTCGGCGCGGGAGAGGAAGTCCAGCACCGGCCCGGCGTCCGTGAAGTGGCCGACCTGGGGGCGGTCGGTGGACGCCAGGCCGCGGATCACCGGGGCCAGCGCCGCCGCCCGCTCCCGGCGCTCAGGGGCGGACAACGCGGCGCGGCCGGGCAGCACGGCGCCGAACGGCTCGGGCCTGCCGCGCTCCACCAGGAAGGTCTCCGCCGTACGGATCATCCACAGGGCGTTGCGCTCGCACTCGTCCGACGTCTCGCCCCAGGCGGTGATTCCGTGACCGCCCAGGACGACGCCGACGGCCCGCGGATGGGCCTCCTTGACGGCGGCGATGTCCAGGCCGAGCTGGAACCCGGGCCGGCGCCATCCCACCCAGGCCACCTTGTCGCCGAAGCACTCGGCGGTCAGCTTCTCCCCGTCGGCCGCGCACGCCAGGGCGATTCCCGAATCCGGATGCAGATGGTCGACGTGCGCCGCCTCGACCAGGGCGTGCATGGCGGTGTCGATCGACGGCGCCGCGCCTCCCTTGCCGTGCAGGCAGTAGTCGAACGCCGCCACCATCTCGTCCTCGCGCTCGACGCCCGGGTACACCTTCTTGAGGGCGCGGACCCGGTCCAGGCGCAGCACGGCGAGCCCCTCCTCCTTGAGGGTGCCGAGGTCGCCCCCGGAGCCCTTGACCCACAGGAGTTCGGTCTCACCACCGGTCACCGGGTCGTGGCCGGTGGCCTTCACCGAGGTGTTGCCACCCGCGTAGTTGGTGTTGCGCGGGTCGGATCCGATCCGGTGTGCGCGCTCCAGGAGCGCGGCGACTTCGGAGTGGGTCGGGGACGTCATGAGCATTCCTTCGGGAGGAGGTGTGCGGGGGCGAGGGGCGGCGGTGTGCGGACGCGACCGGGGTCAGGCGCCCCAGCCGGCCTGGGTGCCGCCCACCCGGGCGGCGGCGATGCGCTCCTGGTTGCCGGAGGCGAGGTAGGCGGCGAACGGGTCGCCGGCCAGTCCCTGTTCCTCCCGGACCTCGGCCAGCAGCGGCCGGACATCGGTGTTGTAGGCGTCCATCAGCACGGCGTTCGAGGCGAGCACGTCGCCCGACTTCTGCGCGGCGGCGAGCGCGTCCATGTCGACCAGCAGGGCCTTGGCCGTCGCTTCCTGCACATTGGCGACCGACCGGATCACGGCGGGAATCTTCGCCTCGATGTTGTGGCACTGGTCGAGCATGAAATTGACGTTGGTCTCGGAGCGGAGACCGCCGTTCTTCGCGACCTCGTGCATGATCCGGAAGAGCTGGAAGGGATCGGCCGCGCCGACCATCAGGTCGTCGTCCGCGTAGAAGCGGGAGTTGAAGTCGAACGCGCCGAGCCGGCCTTCCCGGAGCAGCAGGGCCACGATGAACTCGATGTTCGTGCCGGGGGCGTGGTGCCCCGTGTCCACGACGACCTGCGCCTTCGGACCGAGCTTGAGACAGTGCGCGTACGCCGTGCCCCAGTCGGGCACGTCCGTCGTGTAGAAGGCCGGCTCGAAGAGCTTGTACTCCAGCAGCATGCGCTGGTCGTCCCCGAGCCGCTCGTACACCTCCGCCAGCGACTCGGCCAGCCGGTCCTGGCGGGCAACGATGTCATCCTGCCCCGGGTAGTTCGTCCCGTCGGAGAACCACAGCTTGAGATCGGGTGACCCCGTCTGGTCCATGACGTCGACGCACTCCAGCAGATGGTCCGTCGCCTTGCGCCGCACCGCCGCGTCGGGGTGGGTGACCGAGCCGAGCTTGTAGTCGTCGTCCTGGAATACGTTGGAGTTGATGGCGCCGATCCGCAGCCCGAGGCCCTCCGCGTGGCGGGTGAGGGCGGCGTAGTCCTCGACCTTGTCCCAGGGAATGTGCAAGGACACCTTCGGAGCGACGCCGGTGAAGGCGTGGACCTGCGCCGCGTCCTCCATCTTCTCGAACGGGTCGCGCGGCACGCCGGCCTGCGCGAACACCTTGAACCGGGTCCCGGAATTGCCGTATCCCCACGACGGGGTCTCGATCACCTGAGACATCAGGGCTGCCTTGACGGCCGACACATCAGACATGAACACCTCGTAAGCAGAGTCCCCCGACGACCGAGATCGTCGAGCATGTGAATCGTTTCATTCGACCGTACGCTAGGTCTGGCCTCGCTCACTAGTCAAGAGGCCGGGCAGTCTGCATCTGAGGTCGGACGAGGTTGAATCAATTCACCACGGACCGGGGCGTCCCGGCCGAAGACGGGCCCGGCCCGCCCCGGGATTTAGGGGCGGGCCGGGGGCGCAACGGACGTGGACGGCTCAGCGGCGCGGGGGACGGCCGGCCGGACGGCCGTGCTGTACGGGAGCCGGTCCGGCGCCGCAGCCGGGGAAGGCCCGACGGCCGCTCAAAGACTCCGGCCGCTCGGTGCCCGCTGCCGGAGCGGTCCGCTCAGTGCCCGCTGCCGGACATGCTGGGCTGGAGCGAGCGGACGAGGTCGAAGAACCGTGGCTCATTGCCCGACAGGCCCGCGCGGCGCAGCGCGCCGTCCGCCTCGGCGATCGGCGAGGCGAGCAACGGCATGTACAGCGGGGCGTCGTCCGGATCGCAGAGCGCCGCCCGCGTCGCCTCCAGTAAACGGACGTACGCCTGCGCCGCGGCGAGTTCGTCATCGCTCATCTCAGCATCTCCCGGTCAGAGGTGTCGGACCCACAAGCATCCCTCATGGGTCTGACAACGGACCTCGGCGACGGCCGCGGCACGCCTCCTATCGGCTGTCCGGCCGAGCCGTTCCCGTCGGCGGCTCGACCTCCAGGAACCTGCGGCTGCGCGGTCCGCGGTAGAGCAGGGCGATCCAGCCCAACTCCCGGAGCACCGCCACGCACCGGGTCAGCTCACTCTCCTCCTCGTGCGCCGCGCCGCTGCCCGGCGGACCCAGCCACTCCACCCGGACGGTGCCCGGCGACGCGCCCGCGGACACCCGGTAGCCCGTCGCCGTGCGTTGTCCTGACGCGTCAACGGCCGAGGCGGCCCGCCCCGACGCCTCGAGGGCCAGGGCAACAGCCCGTACCGCCCTGTGCAGTTCCCAGGCCGCCGGCACCGCCTCCGGCGCGGGGTGCCCGGTGTTCGTCAGGCGCCGGATCTGGAGCATCCCGTCGAAGGCAGTCCGCACCGAGGCGGCCCGCGCTCCGGCCGGTTCCGGGAGCGGCGGGCCGTCCCCGGTCGCCGGTTCGAAACCGGTCCCTTCCCCGGTGCTCATCCGATCCCCTCTCGTCAGTGCCGCACGCATGCCAGTGTGCGCCGCCCCACTGACACCGGTCGGACGGCCCCGAGCACCCCTCGTGGCGGGGCGGAGCCCCGTACCTCGATAGGCTCGACCGGCCATCGACCACGCATCACCGAAGGACTCACGTACCGTGCCCGACAACGACCGAGCCCGCGACACCGACGGCCGTGCCGCTCTGCGTGCCGACTGCGGGAACTGTTTCGGACTGTGCTGCGTCGCCCTGACCCTCACCCGGTCCGCGGACTTCGCCGTCGACAAGGACGCCGGCACACCCTGCGGCAACCTCCAGGACGACTTCCGCTGCGGCATCCACACCCGGCTCCGCACCGAGGGCTTCGCCGGCTGCACGGTGTACGACTGCTTCGGCGCGGGCCAGAAGGTGTCGGGTGAGACCTTCGGCGGGCGGGACTGGCGCGCGGCCCCGGACAGCGCCCGGCAGATGTTCCAGGTCTTCCCGGTCGTGCGGCAGCTCCACGAGCTCCTCTGGTACCTCACGGAGGCGGCGTCCCTGGCACCGGCCCGCTCCCTGCACGGTGAGATCCGGCGCACCCTGGCGGAGACCGAACGGCTCACCCACCTCGACGCCGACGCGTTCGCCGACCTGGACGTGGCGGCGCACCGTGACGGGGTCGCCGCGCTCCTGGCGCGGACCAGCGAACTCGTGCGCGCCACCGCGCCCCGCAAGAAGAAGCGCAGCCACCGCGGCGCGGACCTGATCGCCGCCCGCCTCAGGGGAGCGGACCTGCGGGGCGCCGACCTGCGCGGCGCCTACCTCATCGCGGCGGACCTCGCCGGCGCCGACCTGCGGCTGGCCGATCTGATCGGAGCGGACTTCCGGGACGCCGACCTGTCCGGCGCCGATCTGACCGGGGCGCTCTTCCTGACGCAGTCCCAGCTCAACGCGGCCAAGGGGAACGGCGCCACCAGGCTTCCCCCCACCCTCGGCCGCCCCGCCCACTGGGAGAAGTGACCGGCCGCCACTGCTCAGAGGGGCCGGGACCCGTCGGACGGCGCCGCCTCCAGCACCGCCTTGAGACGCTGGAGCGTGCTACGGATGTTGCCGCGCTGGAACTCGGCGAAGGTGTGCCCCCGGGTCGCCGCCCGGTCGAAGGCGTTGGCCAGGAAGTCCGGCCAGGCGCGGCGGTCGTCCGTCCAGGTCTCGGTGACCCTGGTGCCGCCGGCCGCGGCCTCGAAGCGGTACTCCCAGGTGGCGATCGCGCCGGGCAGCCGCGGCCGCTTCGCCCCGATGGCGTGGACGCGGAAGGCGAACCGTTCCCCCGGGTCGGCCGCCGTCACCGTGCACCGGGTACTCCAGCGCAGGGCCCCGCGCTTGTTCCGGCCCTCGAAGACCATCCCGACGTAGGCGCCCCGACGCTCCCCGAGCACTCTCGCGCCCCGGTTCTCCGGACTCCAGCGGCCCATCTCCGTGGGGTCGCTCAACTGTTCGTACACGAACAAGGGCTCGGCGAGAACCACGATGCTGTCCGACACGGACATGGTGCGGGGCATGAGGCACTTCCGTTCCACGGCCGACTCCGGCAACCACCGGGCCGTCGGAACGGCCGCACGGCCGACGGGCTCCCGGGACCCACACCCTACTCACCGGTCATACGGGCCCGGTGGCGGTTTCCGGCCGCTTCGTCAGTGCGCCCGGCTCCGACGCGGAGAGTTCACGCACCACGCCGGCGAATCCCCGGACCAGCGCGTTGTCGCCCTCCTCGGGCCAGGCGAGCACGACGCGCAGCGGTTCCACGTCCGTCAGCGGAACCCAGGAGAGGTCGGGCCGCGCGTAGTACCGCGCCATGCTCAGCGGGGCGAAACAGATGGCGGCCCCCTCAGCGACCTGCTCCAGCATCTCCTCGACGTTGTCGTTGGTCGGCCCCCACCGTGGACTCGACCCGTCCGGGCGCGGGTTGACGGCCCACCAGTCCACCCACTCCCGGGGCGCCCGCTGCGTCCACAGCAGCGGTTCGTCCCCGACCTCCAGCACCGAGACGCCCGATCGGGCCGCCAGGGCGTGTCCGGAGGGCAACCCCACGACGCGCGGCTCCGTGTGTACCAACTCGCTGTGCAGACCGGTCAGGTCATTGGGCAGCCAGACGAAGGCCACATCCGTCAGCCCGTCCCGCAGCGCGTCGGCCTCCTGTCCCCAGTCGTAGCGCTTGGGCGCCACTCGCACGCCCGGGTGCCGCCGGGAGAACTCCGCGCGCGCCCGCGTGGTCAGTTCGCCGGCACCACTCGCCTCGAACCCCACCCGCAGGACCCCCGTCTCACCCCGCACATGCCGCTCGGCCGCAGCGCTCACCCGCTCGGACTGGCGCACCGTGAGCAGGGCCTCGGCGATCACGTCATGCCCCGCGGCGGTCGCCGAGACGCCACCGGCGTGCCGGTCGAAGAGGCGCACTCCGAGTTCGGACTCAAGGCTCTTCAGTGCGTACGAGAGGGCGGGCTGGCTGACGAACAGCCGCTTGGCGGCCCGCCCCAGATTCTCCTCTTCGGCGATCACGGTGAGGTAGTGCAGCTGGCGCAGCTCCATCCAGCGATCATAAGGCCCGTTTATCGGTCCGGCGGATCTCTGTCTTGGACCTCCCTGGCAGCCGGATGACATAACTGGATCACCGCAACAGCGCCACCCACACCTGGAGTTGGACATGACCGCCGAACACACAGCAGCTGCCCGCGACAACGCTCCGGGCCGTGTCTGGCTCATCACCGGGGCATCCTCCGGCTTCGGCCGCGCCATCGCCACGGCCGCCCTCGCGGCCGGGGACACCGTCGTCGCCACGGCCCGCAGGCCTGCGGCACTCGACGACCTGGTGGCGGCACACCCCGACCGTGCCGTCGCCGTGCAGCTGGACGTCACCGACACGGCGCGCATCGCCGACGTCGTGGCGGACACCATGCTCTGGTACGGCCGGATAGACGTGGTGGTCAACAACGCGGGCATGGGGCTGGTCGGAGCGGTGGAGGAGACGACCGACCGCGAACTGCGCGACCTCATGGACCTGCACTTCTTCGGGCCGGCGGCGCTGGTACGGGCCGTGCTGCCGCACATGCGCCGCAACGGCTCCGGTGCCGTCGTCCAGATGAGCAGCATGGGCGGCCGGTTCACCTTCCCCGGAGTCGGCGGCTACTCGGCGACGAAGTTCGCGCTGGAAGGCCTGTCCGAGGCGCTGGCCGCCGAGGTGGCGCCGCACGGCATCAAGGTCCTGATCGTCGAGCCCGGGTCGTTTCGCACCGGATTCGCCGGGGGAGGGGCCCTGCGCCAGTCGGCGGCCCTTCCCGCGTACGAGGACACGGTGGGACCGGTCCGCAGCAACCTTCCGGACTCCGACGGCAAGCAGGAGGGTGACCCGGACAGGGCCGCGGCCGCCATCCTGACGGCACTGGCCGCTCAGGACACCCCGCTCCGGCTGCCGCTCGGAAACGACGCCACCGACGCGGTTCTGGCCAGCCTCGATGCCTCCCGCGCCGAGGTCCTGGCCTGGGAGAAGGTCAGCCGCAGCACCGGCTACGACAGCTGATGTCCGGGCGGCCGTGAGCGGTGCGGCAGGGGTGGGCCATATCCGTACCCCTGCCGCATGTCCGCCGGACAGGGCTGTCAGGCCCGCCACTCGGCGGTGCGCTCCGCGGACGCCGAGGCCAGGGCCTTCTCGATCGCCGCCACATCGCCCTGGTTGCCGTACACCGGCGTACCGGGCTGCTGGCGCCACGACTCGTCGAGCCCACCCGCGTCCACCGTGTCGAACCCCAGTTCGTCGATCAGGTCGCGGACCTTCTGCTTGGCCGCGGCGTCGTCCCCGGCCACCGGCAGCGCCTGACGACCCTCGGTGCCCTTGGGACGGCCGTTGGTGAGGATGTCCTGCGCGTACGTCCCGTTGAAGGCCTTGATGACGGGGTGGCCGATCCGTTCCTCCGTCCACCGGCTCTCCGGCAGGCCGTCCTCGATGGCAGCGATCCGGCCGTCGCGCTCGCGCGGGTAGTAGTTCCCGGTGTCGATGACCGCGACGCCCTCCGCCGCACCGTCGAGGAGGCCGGCGGGAAGCGCCGGAACGGCCTTGAGCGGAACGGTGACGACCACGACCTCCGCGCCGTTCGCCGCCTCGGCGGCGGTGACGGCGGTGGCACCGGTCTCCTCGGCCAGTGCGGTGAGCGTCTGCGGACCCCGCGAATTGGCGACGGACACCTCATGGCCGAGCGCGCTGAGGCGCCTGGTGAGGTTGCCGCCGATATTCCCTGCCCCGATGATGCCGATCTTCATGGTTCCGGCCTTCCGATGCTGCGTGGGATGCGTGAAAACAGTCTCTCCGGTTCACCAACTGCTGCTTGCCCGGAGCTATTCCACCCTGTCGAACAAACGATTCGGCGGCCCCCGGGACGGGTGGGAACCGTCGGCTGCGGGCACGTATCGGAGAGGGAAGCGGAATTGCCGGACCACGTGTGAGGCGGTACCCATGCTGCACGGTGTCGACGTCAGTGCCTATCAGCCGTCGTTCGAAACGGACGGGCTGGATTTCGTCCTCATCAAGGCCACCGAGGGCCGTTCGTACATCAACCCGCGCCTGGCGGCGCAGACGAAGCGTGCCCGGGACGCGGAATGCGTCGTCGGGTTCTACCACTTCCTGTGGCCCGGGAATATCACGGCGCAGGCGGAGTATTTCCTGAGCAAGGCGCCGGAAAGGGCGGGCGAGCTGCTGGTCGTCGACTGGGAGCAGAACGGCGAGGGCACGCACGCGAGCAACGCGGAGAAGGACCGCTTCATCCGCGAGGTCAAACGACGGCGGCCGCACCACAAGATGCTGCTCTACTGCAACCGCTACTTCTGGCTGAACCACGACACCACGTCGTACGCCGGGGACGGTCTCTGGATCGCCGATTACGTCACCCCCGGAAAGCCCCGAATCAAGGCGTCCTGGCGCATCCATCAGTACACGGACGAGCCGCTGGACAGGGATGTCGCCGCCTTCTCCTCCCGGGCGGCCATGCGCACCTGGGCCGGGGGTTAGGGCCTGTCCGGCGGGTTTGATGGGTGCGCACCCATCATGGGCCTGTGCCTACGATATAAAGGTGAACGAGAACGAGACCCCACCCAGTCTCATGGGACTCACGACCTACCTCATGTCCAGGACGGGCAAGGCCGCGCGCAGTCGCCTGGCCGAACGGCTGGCCGACCGCGGCTTCCGGCTCCCGCACATGGCGGTGCTGGCCGCCCTGGTCGATTTCGGCCCCCATGCGCAACGGGAACTGGCGTCGCGGCTGACGATCGACCGCAGTGACATCGTGAAGATCATCGACGAGCTGGGCGAGGCCGGACTGGTGGACCGGGCACGCGATACGACCGACCGGCGGCGTGTGACGGTCACCGTCAGCCCGGCGGGCCGCGCACTGTTCGACCGGCTCCGGGCCGACGCGAGTTCCGTGCAGGACGACGTACTGGCGCCGTTGAACGCGCGAGAACGCGCCCGGCTGACGGCCCTGTTGACACGCGTGCACAACCATCTGCGGACCGGGGGAGCGGCGCGGCCAGGTCGCTGACCCATTCCGGGACCCGCGTACGGCAGACTTCCTCGGTGACCACTGCCGCGGCTCAGCCGCCTCGTGACCGTGCACTCGGGCGCGGAATCTCCACCCTCATTCCGCAGGCCGCGACCGCGACGCCTGCCGAGCAGGCGGCGGCCGTGCTGACGGCCATGCAGAGCGTTCCGGTGCGGGTGGGTGTGCTCCAGGCGGCCGTCGTGCTGCTGGAGGAGCGGGTGCGCGCCACGGACGACGAGGCGGAGCGCGCCGCCGCGGCGACCACCGTGGCCATGCTCCGCAGCGCGATCGGCCAGGCCGGCTGACCACAGCCGCGGCGCACACCTGGGCGTCAGGCGCGGGTGGTGATCATTTCGCTCGCGCCGCGGCCGTCCGCTCTGTCATTCTGCCTTCGTGCCGCCAGGCAGGGGTGGGAAGCGAAGAGGGGCAGAGCAGTCTTGACCAGTGTTTTCGACACGGTGAACGGCCGGGTGCGCGGACGGGCCGCGGTGCGGGGCGTCGTCGCGGTGCTCGGGATCCCGTACGCCGAACCGCCCTTCGGAGCAGACCGGTTCAGGGAGCCGCGCCCCCGGCGCCCCTGGGCGGGCGTCCGGGACTGTGTGGAATACGGCCCCGTATCGCCGCAGTCGGCCGAGCTGCCGGGCGCACCGCGGTGGTCGCCGGGTGACGAGGACGTCCTCAGCCTCAACGTCTGGACGCCCGAACGCGCGAAGGGGACCGAGGACCGCCCGCTGCCGGTGCTCGTCTGGATCCACGGCGGGGCCTACACCTTCGGGTCCGGCGCCGAGCCGGGCTTCGACGGAACAGCGCTCGCCCGTGCCGGCCTGGTCGTCGTCAGCCTCAACTACCGGGTCGGATTCGAGGGATTCGGCCACATTCCGTCCGACGGCGAGGACGCCTGCCCGCCGAACCGCGGGCTGCTCGACCAGATCGCCGCGCTGGAGTGGGTACGCGACAACATCGCGTCCTTCGGCGGCGCGCCCGACCGTGTCACCGTGGCAGGCCAGTCCGCGGGAGCGACGTCCGCGGCCTGCCTGATGACCATGGACGGGGCACGCGGGCTGTTCCGGCGGGCGATCGCGCACAGCGCGGTCGGCCCCGTCTTCGCACCGGCACTCGCCGAGCGCCTCGCGCGGAAGGTGGCCGCCGCGGCGGGGGTCCCCGCCACCCACGCCGGATTCGCGGCCGCGTCCCCGCAGTCCCTGGTACGGGCGTCCGACGCGGTCGCCGACGGTTACCGGCAGGACCCGCACTCCGGGCGCCTCTCCTGGGACCCCGTCATCTTCGGCCCGGTCGCCGACGGACACCTTCTGCGCGCCGACCCACTGGACCTGATCGCGGCCGGCGTGGCCCGGGACACCGATCTCCTCGTCTGCCACACCACGCAGGAGTACTGGCTGATGAGCGCTGTAGACAGCTGCGCCGAGGCCGCCACGGAGGAGGAACTGACCCGTTTCATCGAGGACTTCGGCCTCCCGGAGTCCTTGCCCGAGGGCTATCGCCGCCTCGTGCCCGAGGCGTCCGTGCGCGACATCCACCTGGCGCTCCACGGCGACCTGAGGTTCGGTGAGTACAGCAACCGGCTCGCCGACGCGCACACACGAAGCGGCGGGCGCACGTTCCTGTCGCGCTTCGCCCGGCAGCGGGACGGGACCGGGCCGGGGGTGTACGCCTGGCACTGCGCGGACGTCCCCTTCGCCTTCGGGAACCTCGCCGAGGAGAACATCCAGTTCCTGATCGGCGGTCCGCCGACGCCGTCGGACCACCGTCTCTCCGACCGGATGGTCGCGGCCTGGGCGGGGTTCGCGGCCACCGGCGATCCGGGCTGGAAGCCGGTCGGTGACGACGCGCACGACGCGGTCAGGATCTGGGGAACGGCCGCTTCTGCCGCGGGACCCGACTTCTGGCAGGACGCCGGGGCTCTGCGCAGGCTGTGGAGCACGTTCACCTACCGCCCCGAACGGCTCTGACGCGGTCTCACGGCCGCATGTCCAAAGGGCGGTTGCCGCTGCTTGTCATTGGCATGGACCTGCTAAGGAGTCTCGGCTACAGTCCGGATCGGCACACTCTGAGAGCGCTCTCAGTAGAGACGGCTCCCGGACGCCTGCTGTTCCTCCCCCACGTCGCCGGAACAACAGAAGGGCCACTACCGTGAGACGCACCACGGCTTTACGCACCGCTCTGTCCGCCGTGCTCCTCGTCGGAGCCTGGGCGGGCGCGGGATTCCCGTCCGCATCGGCCGCGGACGCCCCCACCGCCGACTCCCGCACCACCACCACAACCACCGACACGCGCCAGGCATCCGCCGGTCTGCTGGCCGCCCTGCAGAAGGACCTCGGCCTGACCGAAGCCCAGGCCAGGGCGCGCCTGTCCGCCGAGAAGGCGGCGACCGCCCTACAGCCCAGGGCGCAGCGCGCCGCCGGGGCCTCGTACGGCGGTTCCTGGTTCGACGCGTCCACGGGCGGCCTCACGGTCGCCGTCACCAGCGAGAAACAGGCAGCGTCCGTACGGGCGACCGGCGCCGCCGTCAGGCTGGTGACCCACACCGCGCGCAGTCTGGACGCCGTCAAGGCGAAGATCGACCGGCTCCGGGCGCCCGCGGGGGTCAGCAGCTGGCACGTCGACCCCGAGGCCAACAAGGTCGTCGTGAACGTCGTCTCCTCGGCGCGGTCCGACAACGATGTCCGCCAGTTCGTCGAGCGGGCCGGGGCCGCCGGCCCCGTCGCCGTCGAGGAGACCGCCGAGGCGCCGCGGACCTTCTCCGCGGGGACCGTGGGCGGTGACCCGTACTACACGGGCAACGTCCGGTGCTCGATAGGTTTCTCCGTGTACGGCGGCTTCGTCACCGCCGGACACTGCGGGCAGGCGGGCGCGTCCGTCAGGGGATGGGACGGATCGGGGATAGGGAACTTCCAGGGGTCCTCCTTCCCCGGTGACGACTACGCCTGGGTCGGGGTGGGCAACGGCTGGTGGACCGTCCCGGTCGTCCTCGGCTGGGGAACCGTCTCCGACCAACTGGTCCGCGGCTCGGCCGTGGCGCCGGTCGGCGCCTCGGTCTGCCGGTCCGGATCCACCTCGCACTGGCACTGCGGCAACGTGCTCGCCACCAACGAGACGGTGAACTACAGCCAGGGCGCGGTGTACCAGATGACGAAGACCAGCGTGTGCGCCGAACCCGGCGACTCGGGCGGATCCTTCATCAGCGGCGACCAGGCGCAGGGCGTCACCTCCGGAGGATGGGGCAACTGCAGCTCGGGCGGTCAGACCTGGCATCAGCCGGTCAACGAGATCCTGAACCGGTACGGGCTCACTCTGCACACGGCCTGACACCGGACGGCCGGTCCCCGGGGCCCGCCGCACGGGAGCACACCGCTCCCGTGCGGCGGGCCCTCGGTGCGTGGCCGAAGCTGTTCGGCCCGAGTGCCCAGCGGCCCCACCAGGACAGGACTACGAGCGCCGAGCGCCGAGCGCCGCGACGACGACCGGGATCCGGCACGGTCCACGGGACGTACACTCCCCTCATGGGTCACACAGATGCGGTGAGGGAGTGCCTGCGACAGGTGCCCCGCCTTCTGGGCCGCGCCGCGCCCCGGGCGCGTTGCCGCGCCCTGCACGGCCACGGCTGACCAGGACCCACCGCCACCGGCCGTCCCGCGACGCTCTTCCCGCCCCGGCCGGGCTCTCCCGCTCCGCCACCGGAGCCGTTCCACCCCTTCGCTGCGCGGACCGCAGCACCCCACACCCTGCGCAGCTCCCGCGGCGCGCCGTCGGCAACCCCTCGACGGCGGCCGACGGGGTGAGCCGCATTTTCGAGAGGACCCCGCATGAATCTGAGGGAGTTGCTGGCCGGTCACGATCACGAGGTCCTCCTCGGCGATCCCGGGACCCCGATCACCGCCGGACCCTGCTTCGACGCCCATCGCGTCACGCCCGGCTCGCTGTACATCGCCGTGCCCGGGCACGAGGAGGGCGGCCCCCGGGCGGTCGGTGCGGCGCTGGCCCGCGGAGCCGTCGCCGTGCTCCTGGACGGCGGGGCGCAGGAGATCCTGGCGGCCGTGCACGCCGCGGGCACCGGCGCGTGCGTGGTGCGGGTGGCCGACACCCGGGCCGCGGCGGCCGTCGTGACCTCCCGGTACTTCGGAGAACCGGGCCGGGCCATGGACATGGTGGCCGTCACCGGCACCAACGGGAAGACCTCGGTCTCGTACATGGTCGAATCCGTGCTGAGGATCGCGGAGGGTACGAAGGTCGGCGTGATCGGCACGTCCGGCAGCCGCATCGGTGACGCGGTCATCCCGATGCCCCGCTCCGTCCTGAGCACACCGGAATCACCGGACTTCCAGTACCTCCTCGGCCGGATGCGCGACCAGGAGGTCACCACCGTGGTCCTGGAGGCCACGTCGATGGGCCTGCTGCACCACCGCGTGGACCAGGCCTTCCTGGACGTGGGCATCTTCACCAACCTCACCCAGGACCACCTGGACGACCACGGCACCATGGAGCACTACCGCGACGCCAAGCTCCGCCTCTTCCAGGGGCTCTGCCGCCGCGCCGTGGTCAACGCGGACGACCCGGTCGGGGCCGCGATCGTGCCGACGATGCCCGGCATGGTCACCACGTACGGCATCGACGCCCCCGCCGACTACCGCGCCACCGACCTGAGCATGAACGCCTTCGGCACCCGCTTCACCCTCCACCACGAGGGGAGCAAGTACCCGGCGGCGATCCCGGTGCCGGGACGCTTCTCCGTCTCCAACGCACTCGCCTCCGTGGCGGCCTGCCACCTCCTGGGACATGACCTCGCGGGCCTGGTGGCGGCACTCGACCGGATGCCCCCGGTCCCCGGTCGGCTCGAACGGTTCGTGACGCCGCGCGGCACGGCGGTGATCGTGGACTACGCCCACTCCCCGGACTCCCTGGACAAAGTGCTCGGCACCGTACGGGACTTCGCCACGGGCCAGGTCATCACCGTGTTCGGCTGCGGGGGAGACCGGGACGTCACCAAGCGGGCACGGATGGGCGAGATCGCCGGTACGCGCTCCGACCTGTGCGTCCTGACCTCCGACAACCCGCGGAACGAGGACCCCGAGGCGATCATGGACCAGATCGCCCCGGGTCTCCGGGCCACGGGGACGAGGTTCGAACGCCGCGCGGACCGCCGCGAAGCGATCGCCCTCGCCCTGTCGGCCGCCGGGCCCGACGACATCGTGCTGGTCGCGGGAAAGGGCAGCGAGCCCCACCAGATCGTCGGCGAAGAGCTCATCCCCTTCAGCGACATGGCGACGGTCCGCGAACTCGCCGCCCTCCAGAACTGACAGCGGGCGCTCTGCGACCGCCGCGGAGCGCCGCCTCCCGGCGCATGTGTCAGGCCAGCCGCAGATCGATGAACGGCACGCTGTCACCCGGCAGTACGTACCGCTCGGTCTCGACGAATCCACGGCCGAGCGCGAAGCGCAGCCCCTCCGGGTTGGACTCCAGTACGCAGGTCTCGATCACGGGGGCGCCGAGTGCGCGAGCGTCCGCCAGACCGCGCTCGTACAACTGCCCGCCGAAGCCCCTGCCGCGATGGTCCGGCAGTACCCGCGCGATCACGGTGGCCGCCGTGGAGGCCTCCGCCGGCGGTCGCACGGTCGAACAGCCCACCGGCAGGCCGTCGAGATACGCGACGGTGAGCCGGTTGCGTCCGGCCCGTTCGCGGACCGCCTGAAGCGACAGCACGGCCGTGGGGATGATCGCGTTGTGGACGTACCGCCAGTCCTCGAGCAGGGTGTCGCCGTCCACGTCCACCCGCTCGAAACGAAGAATCTCAGTCATCGCAGCAGGAAACAGGGGGGATGCCCACGCGTCAACTCGCTCCCACTTTCAGCAGACTTCGGACAGCGCGGGGCCCACCACCCCGGCTCCGCCCGCTCCGGCCCACGGATAAACACGTTGCCGCGCGCCGGAACCGGCTGAGAGGCTCCGGGCCATGCACGACAACCGATCAAGCTCCAGCCATGGCGTGTCCGCCCTCTTCTCGCAGGGGCGGCTGACGACGATCCCGCGCAAGACGACCCGTCGCCGACAGCTCCTCGAACACCTCACCGAGACGCTGTTCCAGCCCGACCGGACGTACACCGAACGCGAAGTCAACGATGCCCTCCTCACCGTTCATGAGGACTGCGCCGCGCTGCGCCGCTATCTGGTCATCGGCGGCCTGCTCTCGCGGACCAAGGACGGCGTCAGCTACCGCCGCCTCGCACAGCCGGTGGCCTGACGCCGCCGCCCGGGGGAGCGGCGCCGCCAGGCCCGTGTCAGTCGTCGAGGACGCCGATGTCGAGCGCGTCGAGGCGGTCCGGGTCCGCGACGACGTCGATGCCGGAGATCAGCCCGTCCACAAGGGTGAAATCGAGAACCAGGCGCAGTCGTCCCTGCGGCGCCATCGCCAGGGCGACCGCTCCGTCGACAAGCGCCACCCCGGTGAACAGCGCGCGGCCCGTGGCCGCCATCGCACCTCGCGCCACGGTGTCGGCGCCCCGGACCACGACGGGTTCGGGGCTGGGGATGACCGACCGGTCGGCGTGCAGCACCACGTCCGGGTGGAGCAGTGCCACCAGTGCGTCGAAGTCCCCGGCGCGGGAGGCGGACAGGAAGGCTTCGACGACCTGGCGGCGCCGGAGCGGATCCGCACCGGGCGACGAGGCGGCGCCGCCCTTGATCCGGCGACGGGCCCGGCTCGCGAGCTGCCGGGCGGTGTCCGGGGAACGGTCGAGCAGGGGGCCGATCTCCGCGAAGGGCACGGCGAACATGTCGTGGAGCACGAAGGCGAGGCGTTCCGCCGGTGCCAGCTTGTCGAGCACCACCAGGAGGGCCAGCCCGACGGAGTCGGCCAGCAGGGCCTCCTGCTCCGGATCGTCCCCCTCGTCGGGGCCGGGCGTCCGGTCGTACGCGTCGAGAGGATCCTCACGCCGGGTACGGCGGCTGCGGAGCATGTTCAGACAGACCCGGCCCACCACGGTGGTCAGCCACCCGGTGAGGTTGTGCACCTCGCTGACGTCGGCCTGGGCAGCTCGCAGCCAGGATTCCTGTACCGCGTCCTCGGCCTCGCTCGCCGAACCCAGCATCCGGTACGCGACCGCCTTCAGGTGGCTCCTGTCCGCCTCGAACCGTTCGGCCAGCGCGGTGCGGTCGTCCATGTGTCACATTCCTTCGTCGGCGGGTCCACTGAAGCTGCTCACCAGAAACTACTGGTGTGCAGGACACGACAAGAACGCCGGCCCGCGTGGACCGCATCCGAGGGGCCCCGCCGCACGACCGGGAACAGGGGCCCCGGGCAGGCAGGTGGTCACGGGGGCCGCCCGGATGGCATACGGTAGGGATCACAACGACGCGGGGTGGAGCAGCTCGGTAGCTCGCTGGGCTCATAACCCAGAGGTCGCAGGTTCAAATCCTGTCCCCGCTACTGTCGAGGCAGGGCCCGGAAACCATTGGTTCCGGGCCCTGCCTCATTCCGCCACCCAGCGGTGTGCAGTACGAGGCAACAGCGGGCTGCCCGGTGCAGTTCGGGCCCGCCCCGGATCGGCGCCGGCGTAGCCGCCTCCCGCACCTCCGCCGGAAAAGGCGGGTCAGCCGCGCAGGCCGGACAGGTCCTCCTCGACGAGACGGATATCGTTCGCCGCCAGGTTCTCCTCCAGGTGTGCGAGGGAGCCGGTGCCCGGAATCGCCAGCATCGACGGTGACGACGCCAGCAGCGAGGCGATCCGTACCTGAGCCACACTCACGCCCAGTCGGGCCGCGACCTTGCCGAGCCGTTCGCTGTCGAGCGGCGTGCGGCCACCGCCGAGCGGGAAGTACGGCACGTACGCGATCCCCGATGCCTCGCACTCCGCGAGAAGCTCCATGTCCTCGCCGTACTGGTTCTGCACCGCGGTGACGGGCGCGATGGCCCGGGCCTCGGTGAACTGGGCGGCATCGACGTTGCTGACGCCCAGGTGCCGGATCAGCCCCTCCTCGCGCAGCCCGGCCAGCACCGCGAACCGTTCCGCGATCGATTCGCCGCCCGGCCCGGTGACGCCGCCCACCCGCAGGTACACGAGATCGAGCCGGTCCAGTTGGAGGGCTCGCAGATCCGCCTCGACCAGGGCGCGCAACTGACCGGGCGTCGCCTGCCCGCTCGGAACACCACCCGGTCCGGGCAGCGGCCCGACCTTCGTCGCGATCACCAGATCGTCCTGGTAGGGCGCCAGAGCCGTACGGATCAGCTCATTGGCCCGGACCGTGCCTCTGCCGTAGAACCCGGCCGTGTCGATGTGGTTCACACCCAGTGCCACGGCCCGCCGGAGCACCGCGATGCCGTCACGCGGGTCGCGCGCCGGGCCGTCGAACGTACTCATCGCCAGACGCATGGCGCCGAATCCGAGCCGATGGATGGTCAGGTCGCCGCCGAGGGGGAAAGTCTTGATCGTCATGGGATCCATGGTGTGGGGCAGGGGGCAGTGCGGGCGAGCCCGTGGCAGCTTGCTGTCAGACTGGCCGCGTGCGGAATGAACAGATGTTCTCGGTCCAAGGGGACGCGGAGCTGCTCGCGCGCGCCGGTCATCTCTTCGAGTCGGCGCGCACCGAGTTCCTGTGCGTCGCCAGGGACCTCGACACCTGGTCGCAGCCGGCGGCCAGAGCGGCGATCGGCACCCGCATGCGGGCCACGAATTCTCCGGGCCTGACCACCCGCAAACTGCTCAGCCCGACGGCGCTCGCCGATGAGGAGACCCGTGCGCACGTGCGGCTGGTGCGGAGCCGGGGCGCCCAGGTCCGGATCAGCGGCTCAGCGCTGCCGCACGAGACGATCATCATCGACCGGCGGGTGACCATCCTCGCCGGCCGGGAGACGCCCACCGGCCGGCAGTACACCGTGACCACGTCATCGACCACGGTCGACGCGGTGCACTCCCTGTTCTCCGCGATCTGGGACAGCTCCATGGATTTCGACGCCTACCTCCGGCAGGACGTTCCGCATCTCGATGCCGACGGCCGGAGGATCCTCGACGCGCTCGGTTCGGGGCTCACGGACGCATCGGCGGCCCGACGGCTCGGTGTCTCGCTGCGCACCTATCGACGGCGGGTGGCCGAACTCATGGCCACCCTCGACGCGGGCTCACGCTTCCAGGCCGGCCTGAGGGCGGGAGAGCTGGGACTGCCGCGCCGGACGAAGTGAACACTTGCTCTCCCTCGGGGCGGGCAGGGCGGGCGGGCACTTCGTCCGGGCGTCCGGTGCAGGAGAGCGCCGGTGTACGAGAGCGTCGGGCCCGGTGCCGGGGGCCCGGGCCTCGGACTATGCGAACTGGCCGGGCCGGTAGTCGCCCGCCGGCTGCTGGACGATGACGTTCAGCCGGTTGAAGGCGTTGATGAGCGCGATCGTGGCCACCAAGGCGACGAGCTGGTCCTCGTCGTAGTACTTGGCCGCGTTCGCCCAGGCCTCGTCCGTGACACCTCCGGCCGCGTCCGCGATGCGGGTCCCCTGCTCCGCCAGCTCCAGCGCCGCGCGCTCGGCGTCGGTGAACACGGTCGCCTCCCGCCAGGCCGCGACGAGGTGGAGCCGGGTCGCGGTCTCCCCGGCGTGCGCGGCGTCCTTGGTGTGCATGTCGGTGCAGAACCCGCAGCCGTTGATCTGGCTTGCGCGGAGCCTCACCAGCTCCGCCGTCGCAGCCGGCAGCGTCGAGCCGGCGAAGGCCGTCCCCGCGGCGACCAGGTGCTTCAAGGACTTGCCCGCGAGCGGGTTGGCGAAAAGGTTGAGACGCGCTTCCATGGTGATCTCCTTGCCGTGAAGACGGATACACCTCTGTGACGAGTCGGCTCGGCAGAATGTGACACGGGCGCCCGGGAACAGTCAGCGCAGATCGAGGCGCATCAGGACCCGGGGGTGCCCGGCCAGTACGGACGTGGTGTCGGCGGCATGAGTGAACCCGGCGCGCTCGAAGTTCTTCCGGATCCCGGCGTACGCCATGGTCAGGTCCACCTTGGCGTCACCGCTGTCGAGCGGATAGGCCTCGATCGCGGGCGCGCCGTTGGCGCGTGCGAACTCGACGGCGCCGGCGATGAGCGCGTGCGAGATCCCTTGCTTCCGGTGGCCGGGGCGCACGCGGATGCACCACAGGGACCAGACCGGGAGGTCGTCGATGTGCGGGATCCGCCGGCTGCGCGCGAACGAGGTGGCGGAGCGCGGTGCGACGGCGGCCCAGCCGACCGGCTCGTCGCCGTCGTGGGCGAGGACACCGGGCGCGGGCTGTGCGTGGCACAGCTCGGCGACGTACTCGCCACGAGCCGGACCGCGCAGTTCGTTGTTGAGCTTGGACGGGATCCGGTAGCTGAGGCACCAGCAGACGTTGGCCCCCGGTGACTTGGGGCCGAGGAGAGCGCGGACATCCTCGAAGTCCGATGCCGGGCGAACGTCAATGGTCATGGCCCCACAGTGACATGCGGGCACGGTGTGCGGGCGGGCCCACGCCTGCGGACGGCGGCTGTGTCCCGTAAGGAAGGGGCCGACGGGTCCCGCCCGCCCGCAGACGTGCGTGCGGGCGGGCCCGGGGCTCAGGCGATCTCGATGAGCAGGTCACCGGCCTCGACCTGCTGCACCTTCCCGATCGCCAGGCGGCGCACGGTCCCCGCGGCCTGCGCGGTGATCGAGGCCTCCATCTTCATCGCCTCGATCGTGGCGACCGTCTGGCCGGCCGACACCGTGGCGCCCTCCTCCACCTGCAGGGTCACGACACCGGCGAACGGCGCGGCGACATGGCCCGCGTTGCCGCGGTCCGCCTTCTCGGCCGCCTTCACCTCGGTCGCCACGGACTTGTCCCGTACCGACACCGGACGCAACTGCCCGTTGAGGGTGGCCAGCACGCTGCGGAAACCACGCTCGTCGGCCTCGGAGATCGCCTCCAGCTCGATCAGCAGCGTGACACCGGGATCGAGCGTGACCGTGTGCTCGGTCTCCGTCTCCAGGCCGTACAGGAAGTCCTGCGTCGGCAGGACGGAGGTGTCCCCGTACGCCTCGCGGTGCGCGTCGAACTCCTTCGTCGGGCCCGGGAACAGGAGCCGGTTCAGCGTCGCGCGCGGGGACTGCCGCAGGGCTTCGCGGTCCTCGTCCGACAGATGCGGGGTCTGCGCCTTCGCCGGACGGCCCTGCAGGGCGCGGGTACGGAAGGGCTCCGGCCAGCCGCCGGGCGGGTCGCCGAGTTCGCCGCGCAGGAACCCGATCACGGAGTCCGGCACGTCGAACTTGCCGGGATCCGACTCGAAGTCCGACGCCTCGACCCCCGCGCCCACCAGATGCAGGGCCAGGTCACCGACAACCTTCGAGGAGGGCGTCACCTTCACCAGCCGGCCGAGCATGCGGTCGGCCGCGGCGTAGCAGTCCTCGATGAGTTCGAAGCGGTCGCCCAGACCGAGGGCGATGGCCTGCTGACGCAGGTTGGACAGCTGGCCGCCGGGGATCTCGTGGTGGTAGATCCGGCCGGTCGGCGAGGCCAGCCCGGACTCGAAGGGGGCGTACACCTTGCGGGTCGCCTCCCAGTAGGGCTCCAGGTCGCCGACCGCCTGGAGGGAGAGGCCGGTCGCGCGCTCGGTGTGGTCCGTGGCGGCCACCAGCGCCGACATGGGGGGCTGGCTGGTGGTCCCGGCCATGGACGCGACCGCAGCGTCCACCGCGTCCACGCCCGCGTCGATCGCGGCGACCAGCGTGGCGAGCTGCCCGCCGGCGGTGTCGTGGGTGTGCAGGTGGACCGGCAGGTCGAACCGCTCGCGCAGCGCGGTGACGAGGGTACGGGCCGCCGGCGGGCGCAGCAGCCCGGCCATGTCCTTGATGGCGAGCACATGCGCTCCCGCCTCCACGATCTGCTCGGCGAGACGCAGGTAGTAGTCCAGCGTGTACAGGGTCTCGCCGGGATCCGAGAGGTCAGCGGTGTAGCACAGGGCCACCTCGGCGAGCGAGGTGCCGGTGGCGCGGACGGCGTCGATCGCCGGACGCATCTGGGACACGTCGTTGAGGGCGTCGAAGATCCGGAAGATGTCCATCCCGGTGGACGCGGCCTCGGCGACGAACGCCTCGGTGACCTCGGTGGGGTACGGCGTGTACCCGACGGTGTTGCGCCCGCGCAGCAGCATCTGCGTACAGATGTTGGGCACGGCCTCCCGCAGCTTGGCCAGCCGCTCCCACGGGTCCTCGGCCAGGAAGCGCAGCGCCACGTCGTAGGTGGCACCGCCCCAGCACTCGATGCTGAGGAGCTGGGGCACGGTCTGCGCGACGTGCGGGGCGACGGCGAGCAGGTCGCGGGTACGGACCCGGGTGGCCAGCAGCGACTGATGGGCGTCGCGGAACGTGGTGTCGGTGACGGCGACGGCCGACTGGGCGCGCAGCTCGGCGGCGAACGCCTGCGGACCGATGGCCGCGAGGCGCTGCCGAGACCCGGCCGGCGGTGTGCCGGCCGGAAGGGCGGGCAGCTTGTCGGCGGGCTCGATGACGGAAGGGCGGTGACCGTAGGGCCGGTTGACGGTGGTCTCGGCGAGGTACGTCAGCATGCGGCTGCCCCGGTCCGCCGACGGGCGGGCCCGGATCAGCTCCGGGTGCTCCTCGATGAAGCTGGTCGTGATGCGCCCCGCCCGGAAGTCGGGCTGGTCCAGCACGGCCCCCAGGAACGGCAGGTTCGTCGCCACTCCCCGGATGCGGAACTCCGCGATCGCCCGTCGTGCGCGACGGGCCGCGTTGGCGAAGTCATGCCCGTGACAGGTCAGTTTGACCAGCATCGAGTCGAAGTGGGCCGACACCTCGGCGCCGGTGTGGACGGTTCCGCCGTCCAGCCGTACGCCGGGCCCGCCCGGCGAGCGGTAGGCGGAGATGGTGCCGGTGTCCGGACGGAACCCGTTGGCGGGGTCCTCCGTCGTGATGCGGCACTGCATGGCCGTGCCGTTGAGGGTGATGTCGTCCTGCGTGAGACGCAGATCGGGCAGCGTCATGCCGGCGGCGATGCGCAGCTGCGCGATGACCAGGTCGCGTCCGGTCACCTGCTCGGTGACGGTGTGCTCGACCTGGATGCGCGGGTTCATCTCGATGAACACGTGATTGCCGCGCTCGTCGACGAGGAACTCGACGGTGCCCGCGTTCACGTATCCGATGTGGCGCGCGAAGGCGACCGCGTCGGCGCAGATCCGGCTTCGCAGCTCCGGGTCGAGGTTCGGGGCGGGGGCGATCTCGACGACCTTCTGGTGGCGGCGCTGCAAGGAGCAGTCCCGCTCGTAGAGATGGACGACATTGCCGTCGGCGTCGGCGAGGATCTGCACCTCGATGTGGCGGGGGTTGATCACGGCCTGTTCCAGGAAGACCGTCGCGTCGCCGAACGCGGAGCGGGCCTCGCGCATCGCCGCGTCGATCGCCTCGCGCAGCTCACCCGGCTCCGCGACGCGGCGCATCCCGCGCCCGCCGCCACCGGCGACGGCCTTCACGAAGACCGGGAAGCCGATGTCGTCGGAGGCCGCGACGAGCGCGTCCACGTCTTCCGAGGGTTCGGACGACTTCAGCACCGGCACGCCGGCCGCCCGGGCGGCCGCCACCGCCCGGGACTTGTTCCCCGTCAGGTTCAGCACCGATGCCGGCGGCCCGACGAACGTGATACCGGCCGCGGAGCACGCGGCCGCGAGGTCCGGGTTCTCCGACAGGAAGCCGTACCCCGGGTAGATGGCGTCCGCGCCCGCCTTCCGCGCCGCCTCGACCACCTCGTCCACCGAGAGGTAGGCCCGTACGGGATGCCCGGGCTCCCCGATCCGGTAGGCCTCGTCGGCCTTGGCGCGGTGCAGGGAATTGCGGTCCTCGTGCGGATACACGGCCACGGTGGAGATGCCGAGCTCGAACGCCGCGCGAAACGCCCGGATCGCGATCTCCCCGCGGTTGGCGACCAATACCTTCTCGAACATCAAACTCCCCAGTCGTGTCACGGGCGCGTGGCCTCAGGACAGGCGATGTCGCACGGGACGCACGTATCGGCATCCGGTGGTCGGGTGGCGGTGGCGAAGTGCTCCGTGCCTCTCGGGCCGGAGCGTTCGACACCGTACCGGAGACCTTCCCAGAGATCGCGGGCGCAAAGGATGGCGTGCGTCACGTGCCGCGATTCCGGCCCGCGAGCCGTCGGAAACCGCGCACCCGGACGCCCGGACGGCGCGCAGAACAGGCGGCCGTCCGCCCGACGTGGCGTCAGGGCGGCGCCCACCGGCCGCCGCCGGAACAGGCGCGGCCGATGGGCGCGGAACAACGGGGAGTCAGGCCGCGTACTGATAGGCCGGGTAGGTGAGGTAGCCCGCGTCGCCGCCCTGGTAGTACGTCGCCTCGTCGACGGGGGCGATCGGAAGTCCGCCACGCAGCCGCTCGACGAGGTCGGGGTTGGCGATGAAGGCGCGGCCGAAGCTGATGAGGTCGGCCCCCAGCCCGAGCCAGTGGTCGGCGTCGTCCCGGCCGGTCTGCTTGGGCCCCATCGGCAGGGTGGGGTTGATGATCAGGGCGCCCGGCCATGCGCGCCGCAGAGCCAGGAGAGCCTCCTCCTCGACGGTGGCCTCAAGGTGTACGTAGGCCACTTCGAGGCGGGCCAGTTCGGTCAGGAGCGCGGTGTAGAGCTCGGCGGTCTCGCTGTCCTCGACCCCCCAGAACAAGCCGCCGGGCGAGAGGCGGATGCCGGTCCTGGCAGCCCCGACGGCGTCGACGGTGGCGGCGACGGACTCGACGGCGAAGCGGATCCGGTTGGCGACCGGGCCGCCGTAGCGGTCCGTGCGCAGGTTGGCGTTGGACGAGAGGAACTGGGAGATCAAGTAGCCGTTGGCGCCGTGCAGTTCCACCCCGTCGAAGCCGGCGTCGACGGCGCGGCGCGCGGCCCGTGCGTACGACTGCGCGTGCTCGGGCACCTCGGCGGTGTCCAGGGCCCGGGGCATCGGCGCGGGCTGCGGTCCGCTCGGGGTGAACACGTCACCGACGGCCGGGACGGCGGAGGGCCCGACCGGCTGCATTCCGGTGGTGTCGGGGTGCGAGACCCGGCCGCCGTGCATGACCTGGGCGAAGATCCGCCCCCCGTTGGCGTGGACCGCGGCGGTCGCGGGGCGCCAGGAGGCGACCTGCTCGTCGGTGTGCAACCCCGGCGTCCCCGGATTGGACTGCCCGATCGCGCTCGGCTGGACCCCTTCGCTCACGATCAGCCCGGCGCTGGCCCGCTGGGCGTAGTAGGCGGCCATGGACGGCGTCGCCAGCCCGTCGGCAGCGGCCCGTACCCGGGTCATCGGAGCCATGACCACCCGGTTGGGCAGTGTCAGACCGGCGAGACGGTAGCCGGAGAAGAGGGATGTCACGTCAGGACTCCTTGGCGTTCAGCGGTGCCCGGACCTCGGGCATGCAGTTACGCTAAAACCTCACATTGATGTCAGAGGCAAGTCCTGTGACGCAGGACACGAGCGGGAGGGTTTCGTGCGCATCGGGGAGCTCGCGTCGAGAGCCGGAGTCAGCGTCCGGTCCGTGCGCTACTACGAGGAGCAGGGCCTGCTCGCCAGCACCCGCAGTTCCAGCGGCCAGCGGCACTTCACGGACGACGACGTCGAACGGGTCGCGTTCATCCAGCGCCTCTACGCGGCGGGCCTGTCCAGCCGCACCGTCCTCGAACTGCTGCCCTGCGTCGACGCGCCCAGCAGGGAGAACTCGGACGACGCGCTGGAGCGGATGGCCCAGGAGCGCGATCGGCTCTCCGCGCACATCGACGAGCTGGTGCGTACGAGGGACACGCTCGACGCGCTGGTGGCGACGGCGAGGGCGCACCGTGAGCAGATGGAGGCGGCCGGCGCGGTCTGCTGACCGGCGACCAGCAATCGGCGCGGGTGCGGCGCGTTGCTCAGACGCTCCGGCCGTCGGAGGCGAGGCGGTCGAGCCACTCCCTCAGGAGCTGCTGCTCCGAGGCGCTGAGGGCCGTCTGTTCGGGCAGTGCCGCACGCAGGGCGCGTGCGGCGCCGGCCGGGCCCGCGCTCTGCACGGCGGGTTCCCGGCTCGTCACGGCGGCGACCATGGACTCCCGCAGCGCGGTCAGCAGCGCCGGGTCGCGCCGGTCCTCCGGCAGCGACAGCCAGGTGAGCACCGCGCCGCGCGCGGTGGCGTGGATGATCATGGCCGCGAGGTCCTCGTCCACGCGGAGCCAGCCACCCGCGGCCAGGCGCCGGATCCTGGCCAGCAGGATCTCCATCCCGGCCTTGAAGGCGGTCGAGGCGGTCCGGTTGGGCTCGCTGTACATGAGTGTGTACAGGGCGGGATGGGCCAGTCCGAACTCCACCGCCAGATCCCAGCCGGCCCGCAGGTCCTCGATGGGGCCCCCGGGGTCCGGATCGACGCGCTTCGCCGCGAGGAACTTGGCGAAACCGTGCTCGGCCACCGCTTCGAGCAGCCCGTCCTTGTCGCCGAACAGCCGGTAGATGGCAGGGGGCTGGAGGCCCGCCGCGACCGCGACCGCCCGGGTGGTGACCGCGTCGCGGCCCTCACGTGCCAGCAGATCGGCGGCGGCCTCGATGACCCGCTGCCGCGGCTGCTCGCGGCCTGTGGCTGTGGTCGCGGACTCGGTGCCGGCGGTGCCGCGGGAACGTGGAGGCATGAATCAACGATACAGCGAGACCGGTTCCGTCGTTAGCGTCGGCGTTCACGCACACGCGCTGGATGCCGGCCCCGCCGGAAATTCCCTACCGGCGTGGCAGTGCATCGCGCAGACTCCTCCCGTGGCTGACATGGGTTTGTTCCGGGAGACCGTCATCGCGTGGGCCGCCGGTGGTCCGGGAGAGCCCGCGCGCGAACTGGCGGGGCGGGTGTCCGTGCGGGCAGCCGTGCTGCTGGAGGGGCCGAGCGACTCGGCCGCGGTGAACGCCCTGGCCGCGAGCCGGGGCCGGGACCTGGCGGCCGAGGGGGTCTGCGTCCTGCCGATGGGCGGTGCCATGAGCGTCGGGCGCTTCGCCCGCCTGCTCGGGCCGACCGGACTGGGCCTTCGGCTCACGGGGCTGTGTGACGAGGCCGAACAGCCCTACTACGCACGGGGCTTGGAGCGTGCAGGCGCCGCGCAGGAGCAGTTCTTCGTCTGCGCGGCGGATCTGGAGGACGAGTTCATCCGCGCACTGGGCGTGCCGCGCGTGGAGGAGCTCATCCGGGCCGAGGGAGACCTGCGCGCCTTCCAGGCCTTCCTGCACCAGCCCGCCCAGCAGAGCCGTACGCCGGAACAGCGGGTGCGGAGATTTCTCGGTACGAAGAAGGGCCGCAAGATCCACTACGGTCGCGTCCTCGCCGAGGCGCTCGACCCCGGCCGCGTACCCGCCCCGCTCGACGGCTTGCTCGCCGCCCTCTGATCATCGACGGGCGCCTTCCTCCCGCCCCTCGTGCAACCTGCCGGTTGCGCATGGGCGGTCATCGTGCAACCCTGGAGTTGCAAGTCCGTTGACGACGAGAAGTGGAGTCACCCCATGAGCAAGGACCGGATCGAACGCGAAACCCTGATCGAGGCGCCCTTGGAGCGGGTCTGGTCGCTGGTGGCACAGCCCGGCTTCTGGGTGGCCGACAAGGCGAGCCTCCCGGGCACCGTGGCAAGAGAAGGCGAATCGATGGTGGCGAAGAACCCCGAGCACGGCGACTTCCCGGTACGTGTGGAGACGGTCCGGCCGCCGGCGTACCTGGCCTACCGCTGGACCAGCGCGTTCCCGGGAGAGGAACTGCGCGAGAACAACAGCACCCTCGTGGAGTTCACCCTGACACAGGAGGGCGACCGGACGAGGCTGCGCGTCGTCGAGAGCGGGTTCGCGTCACTGGCGGGCTCCGAGGAACTGCGTGATCAGAACCTCAAGGACCACACCGGGGGCTGGCCCATGGAGCTCGACGCGCTCAAGACACGCGCCGAACAGCCCGCCCCATGACGGAAGAACGTCCCGACGCCGAGGCCGTCGGCAGCGTCCTCGGCGCGCTGGCCGACCCGACCCGACGCCAATTGCTCGATCTGCTGGCGGCGCGGGGCGAGGCCACCGCGACGACGCTGGCCGAACGGCTCCCGGTCTCGCGACAGGCGGTGGTCAAGCACCTCGCCGTCCTGGACGCCGCCGGCCTCGTCTCCGGCATCCGGGCCGGGCGCGAGGTGCGGTACGCGGTACAGCCCGCGGCGCTCGACGCGACGGCGCGGTGGATGACCTCCCTCGCGGCCGACTGGGACCGGCGGCTGGCATACATCAAACGCGTCGCCGAGTCCGCGGAGCGGGAAGCACGTGAGGCGCGCCCCGACTGAAGCGGTACGCGAAACCGCCCGACCGAAGGAATTCAGCCCATGGACACGACAGCACTCCGTCATGCCTACGACGCCCTGTTCGACGCGGCGGCCCTGGCCGGCACCGGCGACCCGGGCGACGGCGGATGGAACGCCGACCAGGTACTGGCTCATCTCCTCAGCGTCGACGCCGCGACCGCGGCCGTCGCCCTCGGCGTCGTCGCCGGAGCGCGCCCCACGTTCGACAACCGGATTTCCCTGAATCCGTGGAACCTGGACCGGATCATCGCCGACCACACAGGGAGGGGGGACCTGATCGATCACGTCCGGCGGCAGGCCGCCGTCCTGTGCGACATCGCCGGCCGGCTCTCCGAAGCCAACGCCTCGGTCCTGGTCCCCTCACTCCTCCTGTCCGGCGACACGCTCCTGCTCGACGGGCCGGTTCCCCTCGCGGGCCTCATCGACGGCCTCGCCGAGAACCACGTACCCGTACACACGCGGCAACTCCTCGACCTGCGCGCAGCCGGTTGACCGCCGCTCGGCGCGGGAGGTGATGGCGCAGGAGAGCGGCGACTTGAGTGCGGCCGGCTCCGGGATCCGGTGCCCCGTCCCGGGCGGGCGTTCCGGCAGCAGGGGGAGCTGGAAGAAGAGCATGTACGTGGTACCACTGGCTCCATGAACACCCGGGCGGCCGGACGGCCTTACCACCACGGCTCCTTGCCGGAGACACTGGTCGCGCACGCCATCGAGCTGCTGGACGAGGGTGGTGCCGAGGCGGTGACCGTCCGCGAGGTGGCCCGCCGGGCGGGTGTCTCCCCTTCTGCGCCGTTCAGGCACTTCCCGGACCGGGCGGCCCTTCTCGCGGCGGTTGCCGAAGCGGTCGCCATGGACTTCGGCGCGGCCCAGATGGCCGTTGTGAACTCTGCGCGGTCGCTTCCCTTCCGGGCCCTCGGTGCCGCGTTCGTGCACTACGCCCTGGCTCATCCGCACCGGTTCTCCCTGCTGCGCGCAGGCGTCTTCAGCGGGGATCGCACGCCTGCGACGGAGGAGGGGCACCGGGCGATGACCGACGGCATCACCGAACTGATCGTCGCGGGGCAGCAGCGCGGCGAACTGCGGCAGGGTGACGCCGACATGATCCGAATCGCCGCTCAGGCCCTCGTCTACGGGCTGTCCCAGATGTTCGTCGACAACTATCTCGACGCCTCGCGGGCCGACGGGCTGATCGACCAGGTCATCGACCTGTTCGGCCTGGGCGTCCTCGCCCCCGGCGGCGATGGGCGCGAGGCTCCCGAAAACTCCTGACGCACCGTTACCGGCGTGGTGGCCCGGTGGGCGGGCAGGGGCGGGGAGTTGCAGCCGCATCGTTCATAAGCATGACCATGTTTCAGCTACCTGTCCGTTGACGTGAACATGAAGTCAGCCTAGTGTCCTTGGAAAGCGCTTGCAGAGCCGTCGCCCGGTTCTCCGAAGCCCCACCCGGAGGCGAACCGGGCGACCGCATCAGCTCGCCGCGTGAACTCGTCGAACGAACCAACCCCACCTGGAGTCGAACGATGCAGATCAAACCCGTCCTCGCATGTGTCAGCCTGCTGGCCTGCTCGCTTGCCGCCGTGTCCGGCCCGACCGCTCAGGCGGCACCCACCCCCGGTCTCAGCGCCTCCGTGGCACTTGACGCCACCGCCCTGTACGTGGCACCGGACGGCACCGACGACGCGGCCGGAACGGAGGCGGACCCGACAACGCTGGCCTCGGCGATCAGCCGAGTGGACTCCGGCGGAACGATCTACCTGCGCGGCGGCACGTACCACTACGCACAGACCGTCACCATCCCGCCGGGCAACGACGGTTCGTCGAGCGCCCGCACCACGATGGCCGCCTACCCGGGGGAGACCCCGGTGCTGAACTTCGCGGAGATGAGCGAGGACCCGGCGCACCGCGGGCTCGCCGTGAACGGGGACTTCTGGCACCTCAACGGCATCGTCGTCGAGCACGCCGGTGACAACGGAATCTTCGTCGGCGGAAGCGACAACATCGTCGAACGCGTCGTGACCCGCTTCAACCACGACTCGGGGCTGCAGATCTCACGGATCGCCTCGACCACTCCGGACGACGAGTGGCCCGCCCGCAACCTCATCCTGAGTTCGGAGTCGCACGACAACGCCGACTCCGACGGAGAGGACGCCGACGGGTTCGCCGCCAAGCTGACGTCCGGCCCCGGGAACGTCTTCCGCTACACGGTGTCCCACAACAACATCGACGACGGTTGGGACCTCTACACCAAGACCGAGACCGGCCCCATCGGCCCGGTGACCATCGAGGACTCCCTCTCCTACAGCAACGGCACGCTCTCGGACGGGACCGTCAACGCCGACGGCGACCGCAACGGCTTCAAGCTCGGCGGCGACGGCATCAAGGTCAACCATGTCGTGCGGCGCAACATCGCCTACGGGAACGGGCACCACGGATTCACGTACAACAGCAACCCCGGTTCGATGACGGTGTCGGACAACGTCGGCATAGACAACGAGGAACGCAACTTCTCCTTCGACAAGGGGACTTCCGTGTACCGCAACAACACCTCCTGCCGCAGCGGCAGTGGGTCGAACGACAAGACCGTCGGCGACGCCGACAGCTCGAACCAGTTCTGGACGGGCTCGAACGGCTCCCGGTGCGCCTCGTACGACGGAGCCCTGGGCTGGTCGTTCGCCACGGACGGGCGCCTCGTCGTGACGTTCGGCGGCAACGCCGTGACGCCGTAACCCGCCAACGGGCGGGCCGCAGAGCGCACGGGCGGGAGAGGCGACCCGCCCGTGCGCCGGCACCGGGTACCGAGCCGCCGCGCAGCCGACGCTCAGCGCAGAATGCCGAGTTGCCTGGCCGTCCTCACCCAGGACGGGAACTCCGACAGCAGCCGCTCGTACAGCTCCGCGTCAGGGACCTTCTCGATGTCGTCCGCGGCGAAGAAGCCGACATTGTCGACCCGCCTGCCGGGCAGCGTGTCGAAGCGTTCCAGCACACCGTACTGCGCGCGCCCGAGGCCGATGAACTGCCAGAAGACCGGCTCCTCCACCGCCGCCCGCAACTCCCGCTCGATCTCGGCGTCGCGGTACACGCCACCGTCCGAGAAGAACAGGACCAGGGTCGGGTCGGACACCGGATGGTCCCGCACGAAGGCGCGCACCTCGGCGATGACCTTCTGCTCCTCGTTCTGGATCCCGACCGCGCGCATGTCGACCTGCCCGGGGAGGAGACCCCTCGGCGGCTTCTTGCGGCCGAAGAGGCTGACCTGGCCCACGCGCACGTGCAGCGCCAGCCACTCGGGCAGTTCACCGACCACGAGGTCGGGCAGCCGGGCGGGGTTGCTGGCGAACGTCCAGGCCTGCATCTCGCCGTCGTCGTCGAGCTGGGCCGCGACGGCCGCCATCCGCTCGGTGACGCCCGCCATCGTGCCGCGCGTGTAGAGGGCGCCCATCGATCCGGACGCGTCGAGAACGAGGATGACGCGTGCGGTCAGTCCGCTCACCCCGTGCTTGGCCAGGCTGACAGCGATCTGCTCCTTGCGCAGCGACAGACGCTTGCGCATGTCGACCGGCAGGTTTTCCTCACCCTTGGTGAGCCGGATGGAAGACTCGCCCCGCCCGGCCGCGGGGCGCGGTGACACCGGGGTGGGCGGGGGAACAGCCGCAGGCCGTTCCTCATCGACGCTGATCCCGAAGTCGGTGGCCAGCCCGGCCAGTCCGTCCGCGTATCCCTGACCGACGGCCCGGAACTTCCAGCCACCGTCGCGCCGGTAGAGCTCGCCGCTCACATAAGCGGTCTCCGCGCCGGCCTCCATGTCGAAGCGGGCCAGCTCGGCACCGGACGAGGCATCGAGCAGCCGCAGATGCAGGCCGGGCACCTGCCCGAAGGTCCCACCGTCGACCGACGCGCAGAGGGCGACCCGCTCGATGTCCCGTTCCACTGCGGCGAGGTCGACGTCCAGCGCGTCGGTCCCCGCCTGCTTGCCGAGGTGGCCTACGGCGCCCGAGGCATGCCGCGGCTGGTTGTAGAAGACGAAGTCGCCGTCGGACCGGACTCGTCCGCTGCCGGTCACCAGGAGTGCGGAAGCATCAACGTCCGGCACGCCGGGCCCGGGGGACCAGCCCAGGACCGCCCTGACGGTGGATTCCGTCACCGGCATGTTGGCACCCTTGCTCAGTGTCGTCACAAGGACAGTCTGCCCGGCCCCGAGCGGCGTGGCGCCCCTGCGGGTGCTCGGTATACACCCGCTGCCTGTTCGGCGCCGTGGTCCGTACCCGTATCTCACCCCTGGCGCAGACCCGTGATCAGGTCACGAGGCAGACCATGGGTGTCGTGGAGGTAGTGGAAGTCCTCCTCGGTCAGCCGGCCTCGGAACCGGGGGCGGGCGAGCACCTGCCGGCCGCGTTCCATGAGGGTCCCGAACCGGCGCTCCTCGTCGAGCAGCACACGACGCACATCGGCCGGCGGCATGTCCTGCCGGAAGTGGTCCAGGGTGTGCCGGACCAGCTCCTCCGGCAGGTCGCCCAGACCGTACGAGGAATCCTCCCGCCACAGCACGGTGAGAACCCTTCGCACCAGGCGGCGCAGGACGTAGCCCCGCCCCGTGTTGGCCGGGCGCACGCCGTCCCCCAGCACGACGACGGCGGAGCGCAGATGGTCGCAGACCAGCCGCAGCGAGGGTTCGTCCAGTCGCCACAGGGGCGGAACGAGCCGGCGCCAGGGGTCGAAGAGGTCGCATTCGAATACGGACGACTTGCCCTGGAGCAGCGAGGCCAGCCGCTCCAGGCCCAGTCCGGTGTCGATGTTCCGCTGGGGCAGAGGCACGAGGGAACCGTCCTCGCGACGGCGGTGCCTCATCATCACGTGGTTCCACACCTCCACCCAGCGGTCGTCCTCGGTGGGTGTGGAGCGGGGCGAACCCTCACCGCTCCAAAGGAAGATCTCCGAGTCGGGACCGCACGGCCCGACGGCTCCGTTGGACCACCAGTTGTCCTCGACGGTCAGTTCCACGGGTACCCCGCGGTCCTCCCACAACTGGAGGGATGGGATGTCCCGCTCGCACTGGCCGTCACCGGCGAAGACGGTGGCGTGCAGCAGGCTGCGATCGACACCCAGCCCCTCGGTGAGCAGCCCGTACCCCCAGTCGAGACTGAGCGGGCCCCCGTAGTCGCCCAGTGACCATGTGCCGAGCATTTCGAAGACGGTCAGATGCGTGGCGTCGCCGACCTCCTCCAGATCCGTGGTGCGCAGACAGCGCTGTACGTTGACCAGCCGGCTGCCCAGTGGATGGGGCCGGCCCTCCAGGTACGGGGTGAGCGGGTGCATGCCGGAGGTGGTGAACAGCACGGGGTCGCCCGGTGGCGGCAGCAGTGTCGAGCCGACGATGCGCTGGTGGCCGCGTTCCTCGTAGTACTCGACGAACGTCCTGACCAGTTGTTCCGTGTTCATGGGATGGCTCCTTCGCGACGCAGCGGGGGAGGCACCGGAGAACGGGACCGTGCAGTCACCCGGCCGGGGCCAGAGGCGCCACGGCACTGCCGACGGACCGTTTCCGGTCGCCGGGGGAGAGGAAGTCAGACGGCGGCAACCGGCGAGCTGGTCGCTCGCGCGGTCGCGGTGGTGTTGAGGCCGGTGACGTTCATGCGAGGCACGTTAGCGCGGCCCGCTCGCCGAAGCATCCGAATTCCGGCCCGAGGACGGGGAAGCCGGGTCGTGCGGCGCCGCAGCCGACCGGGGCGTCGAGGGACCGTCGCCGTGTTCCCCGGAGCCGAGCGGCCATGCGGTGATGTCGCGGTAGTGAATCGGCCCGGTGCTCCGGCCGGCGTTGCTGCCGACCAGGTGCAGGCGTTCGGCGGCCCAGGTGCGGCCGGTGAACCCGGCGAGCGCTGCGGCGATCTCCGCTGCCGAGGACAGGTCTCCCCGACGGGCGCGGGCCAGCGTCAGATGCGGTCGCAGCGGCCGGTCCTCCAAGGCGACCTGGCATCCCTTGACCGTGGTCCGTACGTCGGCGGCGAGCTCGTGCAACGCGTCCAGTTCCCCGTCGACCCCGGTCCACAGCACCCGGTCGTCGAACTCCCCGCCACCCCGCAGCGCGAGGCGCGGGCCCCGGTGCGCCGCCGCGACGCCGGCGAGGGACCTGCGCAGCAGGGGCACCGTTTCGACCGGCAGCTCTCCGAGGAACGCGAGGGTGATGTGCCAGTCCTCGATGCGGTTCCAGCGCAGGTGCGGGTGCGTGCCGTAGGCAGGGCGAAGCGCTCCGGCCAGTTCCTCTTTCGCGGAGTCGGGCGGGGCGAGGGCGATGAACACGCGGATGGTCGCGGGCTGTGCCGGTTCGTTCACGTCCGTCAGACGGCGGGAGCGTCGGTGCCGTACCGGAGGCCGTTGACGAGCAGGGCGATCATGCGCTGGGTGTATCCCTGGTCGTCGGGAGACACGAGATCGCTGACAGCGCGCAACAGGTCGTACGGGGGTACGTCGGCGCGGATCCCGCCGGATGCGGCGGCCGCGTCCAGCAGCTCCGTCACGACGGGCAGGAAGCGCTGCTGGAAGTAGGCGGGCAGGCTTTCGTAGGCGGGGTCGCCGGAGTGCAGGGCGGTCTTGAGGCCGCGCTTGGCCGCTACGAACTGCGCGAAGCGCTGCAGCCACCGGGTGAGGGCCTCGACCGGCTCATGCCGCTCCGCGAGGTCGGGGGCGGCCTCGGCGCAGGCGTCGACCTCGTGGCGGAACACGGCGGTGATGAGGTCGGAACGCTGCGGGAAATGGCGGTAGAGGGTGCCCGCCCCCACCCCCGCCTTCGCCGTGATCCGCCGCACCGGGGCGTCCACCCCGTCCGACGCGAAGACCTCGGCGGCTGCGGTCAGCAGGGCGTCCAGGTTGCGTTGGACGTCGGGTCGCACACGGCGGGCGACCGGCTCCTCGGTGGGGCGATCAGACATCGAAGGATTCCCTTTGCGCTCCGGAACGATGTTCCGTATTGTGGTTGCTGAACGGCGTTCCGGTTTCATTCTAGCCGGACCCGCGACCGGTAGCTCATAGACGGGAGGAGGCTCATGCGGTACCGCACGCTGGGCCGGACCGGTATGAAGGCCAACCCGCACTGAGACCGGCGTCGGCAGCCCCGAAACGGCCTGCCGCCCGCCCGCGTTCACCCAGACCGCCCGCCGGCGCACCATGCCCAGCAACGCCACCTGACCCGCGCAACCCGGAGCGTACGCAGCTCCGTCCCCCTCTCCCCGGTCGTCTTCAGTCCCGAATTGAGTCCCGAAGTGGGTACCCCCATGTCCGAAACATCTCTGTCCGCCGGAAAAGTCGACACCGGCCCCGACCCGAGGCGCTGGAAGGCGCTGATCTTCATAGCCCTGGCGCAGCTGATGGTCGTGCTCGACGCGACCATCGTGAACATCGCGCTCCCCTCCGCCCAGCAGGACCTGGGGATATCGGACGGCAACCGGCAGTGGGTCATCACCGCCTACGCCCTGGCCTTCGGCGGTCTGCTGCTGTTCGGTGGCCGCGTCGCCGACCTCTGGGGCCGGAAGCGGACCTTCCTCGTCGGACTGACGGGCTTCGCCACCGCCTCCGTGCTGGGCGGCGCTGCTCAGAGCGAGGCGATGATGCTCGGCGCCCGTGCGCTGCAGGGGGCCTTCGGCGCGCTGCTCGCACCCGCCGCGCTCTCGCTGCTCGCGGTGACGTTCACCGAGGCCAGGGAGCGCGCCAAGGCGTTCGGAATCTACGGTGCGATCGCCGGTGGCGGCGGTGCCGTGGGCTTCATCCTCGGCGGCGCCCTTACCGAGTACCTGAACTGGCGCTGGACCTTCTTCGTGAACGTCCCCTTCGCGATCGTCGCCGCCCTGGGCGCGTACTTCGTGATCCGTGAGCCGGCCGGTGGCCGCAACCGCTCGCCCCTCGACATCCCGGGCGTCGTGCTGTCCAGCCTCGGTCTGGTCTCGCTGGTCTACGGTTTCACGCGGGCCGAGTCGGCCGGCTGGTCCGACTCGCTGACGATCGGCATGTTCGTCGCCTCCGCCGCCCTGATTGGGGCGTTCCTGGTCACCGAGGCCAAGGTCAAGGCGCCGCTGCTGCCGCTGCGCGTGCCGGCCGACCGCAACCGCGGCGGGGTCTACCTTTCGCTCGGTCTCGCGGTCATCGCGATGTTCGGCACGTTCCTGTTCCTCACCTACTACCTGCAGATCGTCCAGGGCTACTCGCCGGTCAAGACCGGTCTGGCGTTCCTTCCGATGGTCGCCGGCATGATCACGGGCTCCACCCAGATCGGCGCCCGGCTGATGACGAGGGTTCCTCCGCGCCTGCTCATGGGGCCGGGCTTCCTGGTCGCCGCGTCCGGCATGCTGTTCCTGACCCGGATGGACATCGGCAGCTCGTACGCCGGCCTGGTGCTGCCCGGTCTGCTGCTGCTCGGCCTCGGTATGGGCACGGCCTTCATGCCGGCGATGTCGCTCGCCACCCACGGTGTCGAGCCGCGTGACGCGGGTGTCGCCTCCGCGATGGTCAACACCTCGCAGCAGGTCGGCGGCGCCATCGGCACCGCGCTCCTGAACACCATCGCGGCCTCGGCCACGACCGCCTACCTGGCCGCGCATGCGGCGGGTGCGACGACTCCGGCCGCACAGAAGCTGGTTCAGGCACAGGCCATGGTGGACGGATACTCCACCGCCACCTGGTGGGCGGTCGGGATCCTGGTGCTCGCCGCGAGCATCGCGCTGACCATGATCAAGGCCGGTCACCAGGGCGGACCGGCAGCCGCCTCGCGCGCCACGGAAGGCGCTCAGGACGAGACGAGGATCCCCGTCGTCGCGCACTGAGCCGTCCGGCCCCCACTGAGCCGTCCGGCGCCCCATCCGAAGGCCGCGGTCCGCATGCCGGCCGCGGCCTTCCGGCGCGTCGGCCACTGCCGCGGGCCCCGGCAGAACGTACAGAGCGCCGGAACCTTCCTACGTACGTGGCGGATTGAGGGCGGAGTAGGTTCCCGCGCCCGCCGCCAGCAGGATGACGCAGCCCGTGAAGATCAGCCCGGCCTCGCGCAGGCCCAGCCACGTGGCCAGGGCGCCGACACCGACGACCGGGACCGAGATACCGGTGTACGCGACGACGAAGAACGCCGAGATGGTGCCGCCCCGATGGGTGTCCGGGGCGGCGTCGCTGACGAGGGTGAGCGCCGCACGGAACGAGAGACCCTGGCCGGTGCCGCCGAACAGAGCGCCGAGGACGATCAGCGGCAGCGATTCCGCAAGGAGCGACGACGCCACCAGCAGCAGGCCGACGATGAGGGCGCCGCAGCCGAGCGGCAGCGCGAGGCGCGCGCCGATGCGCCGGGTCAGCGACTGGCCCACGGTCGAGGCCAGGAACACGGAGAACACGACGGCTCCGATCACCGCCAGGTTGTCCACACCCAGCGTCTCCTTCGCGAAGCTCGGCGCGACCGCGGTGAACAGCCCGAGCAGGGAGAAACCGGCGAACGCCGCCAGCGAGGCACGCGCGAACACCCCCTTCACCTCGGGCGGCACCGCCACCCCCTGAGGCGCCGGCCGCGGCCAGTGCTGAGGGTGCGTCACCGTCTCCGGCAGACGCCAGGTGATCCCGCACGCGATGGCCACCAGACCGAGGTGGACCCAGAAGGGCAGGGTCAGCGGCCAGGGCGTGTACTCGGCGAGGAAGCCGGAAAGCAATGGCCCGCATCCCAGCCCGCCCATGTTCGCGGCCGTGGCGGCGAACCCGGCCCGTGCCTTCTGCCCCGGACGGGCGAGTTCCAGGACCGCCGCGGTCGCCGCCCCACTCAGCAGCCCGGCCGCGCCGCCGGACAGGAGACGCCCCGCGAAGAGCAGCGGCAGCCCGCTCTCCAGCAGGAAGCATCCCGCGCTCGCCGCCGACAGCGCCATGGCGCAGAGCAGTACGGGCCTGCGGCCGGCCTTGTCGGAGTAGTTTCCCGCGAGCATCAGTACGGTGATCACCGCCAGGGCGTACACGGCGAACACGACGGTCACCATCAGCTCGGAGAACCCGATCTGCTTCTGGTAGAGCCCGTACAGGGGAGTGGGCAGAGTGGTCCCCGCCATCCCGATGGCGAACACCACGGCGGCTGCCGCATAGCCGGGCCGCCGCCCACCGCCTGCTTTCACCGCACCCTCGCGAACGATCACCCGTGCCACCCTACGATCGCCCACCGGCCCGGACCGTGCACGGCGCGAGGCACGTCGGGTCGAGTCGTGGCCGTCCGGCATGCCGGATCCGGCACGGTAGGGCAAGAGGAAGGGCAAGGAGATCGCTCTCCTCGCCCTTCCTAACGTATAGCGCACTGGGGGGCTTGCGGCAAGGCCCGGGTGGTGGCGCAGAATCGTCGGCCGAGGCCACAACCTGCGGAAATGGGAGACGATGGAGCAGTACGTACGGGATCTCCAGGAGATCGACGAGACGCAGGTCGCGCTCGTCGGCGGCAAGGGCGCGCACCTGGGTGCGCTGGCGCGGATCGACGGCATCCGGGTGCCGCCCGGCTTCTGCGTGACCACGGACGCCTTCCGGAGCGTCATGGCGCAGAACACGTCGGTCGGTGACCAGCTCGATCAGCTGGCGGGCGTGGACCCGGACGACCGGGAGGCGGTCCGCACGCTCAGTGCGCAGATCCGCCGCACGATCGAAGAGGCCGCCGTTCCGGGCGGGCTCGCGACGGCGATCACCCGCGCTCTGGCCCCGCTCGGCGAGCAGGCCGCCTACGCGGTCCGGTCCAGCGCGACGGCGGAGGACCTGCCGACGTCCTCCTTCGCCGGCCAGCAGGACACGTACCTCAATGTGCTGGGACCTGCGGCGATCCTCCGGCACATCAGCCGGTGCTGGGCCTCGCTGTTCACCGAGCGGGCCGTGACCTACCGGCAGCGCAACGGCATCGATCACCGTACGGTCCACATGGCCGTGGTCGTCCAGCGGATGGTCTTCCCGCAGGCGGCCGGCATCCTGTTCACGGCGGACCCGGTCACGGGCAGCCGAAAGGTCGCCACCGTGGACGCCGGCTTCGGCCTCGGCGAGGCACTGGTCTCCGGACTGGTCAACCCGGACGTGTTCAAGGTGCGGGACGGCGAAGTCGTCGCCAGGGCCGTCTCCGCCAAACAGCTTGCGGTACACGCCCTCCCGGCCGGTGGCACGCACGAAGTGGCGATCGACGCGCACCGGCAGGAGCAGCCGGCGCTGACCGATGCGCAGGCCGTGCGGCTCGTACGGCTCGGGCGACGGATCGAAGCACATTTCGGCCGGCCCCAGGACATCGAATGGTGCCTGGCCGACGACGGCTTCCAGATCGTCCAGAGCCGGCCGATCACCACGCTGTTCCCGATCCCCGATTCCGGCGACCAGGAGAACCACGTCTACGTCTCCGTCGGTCATCAGCAGATGATGACCGACCCCATGAAGCCCCTGGGCTACTCCATGTGGCAGCAGACGGCCATGGTGGCGATGCACGAGGCCGGTGGAAGGCTGTTCGTCGACGTCACCCGGCGGCTGGCCTCGCCCGCCGGCCGGGCCGCCCTCCTGGACATCATGGGGAAAGGCGATCCGCTGGTCAGGGACGCCCTGGAGACGGTCCTGGACCGCGAAGGCTTCGTCCCGTCGATCCCGGACGCGGGCCCCGGCGGGCCGGCGGCCGGCGGTGCTCCGGCGCCGATCGAAACCGATCCGGCCATCGTCACCGACTTGATCGAGCGCAGCGAGGCGTCCATCGCCGCCCTGGAGCGCGACATCCGGACGCAGAGCGGACCGGCGCTGTTCGACTTCCTGCTGAAAGCCTTCGTGGAACACAAACGAGTCCTCAGTGACCCGGTGAGCATTCAAGTGATCATGGCGGGGATGGAGTCGACGTGGTGGCTGAACGACAAGCTGCAGGAGTGGCTGGGTGAGAGGAACGCGGCCGACACGCTCACACTGTCCGCTCCCGGCAACATCACGTCGGAGATGGGGCTGGAACTGCTCGCAGTGGCGGACGTGATCCGCCCGTATCCGGAGCTGGTGACGTTCCTGGAGGGCGTGGAGGACGACGACTTCCTGGACGAGCTGTCCACACGCGAGGGCGGGGCCGAAGCACGCGAGGCCATCGAGACCTACCTCGACCGGTACGGCATGCGCTGCGTCGGCGAGATCGACATCACGAGGCCACGCTGGCGCGAGCGCCCCACCACGCTCGTGCCCGTGATCCTCGACCACGTCCGGAACTTCGGACCGGGCGCCGCCGAGCGGCGCTTCGAGCAGGGGCGGCAGAAGGCGCTGAAGAAGGAACAGGACGTGCTGTCACGCCTGCGGGCCCTGCCGGACGGGGACCGGAAGGCGGACGAGGCCAAGCGGATGATCGACCGGGTGAGGACCTTCATCGGATACAGGGAGTACCCGAAATACGGCATCGTCAGCCGCTCCTTCGTCTACAAGCGGGCTCTGCTGGCAGAGGCCGAACGCCTGGTGCGGGCCAACGTGATCCGCGAGAAGGAGGACGTCTTCTACCTCACGTTCCAGGAGTTCCACGATGCCGTTCGCTCGAACCGGGTGGATGACCGGCTCATCCAGCGGCGCAAGGACGCGTTCCGCTCGTACCACGCCCTCACACCGCCCCGGGTCCTCACCTCGGAGGGTGAGGCGTTCACCGGGGCCTACCGGCGCGACGACGTGCCGGCCGGCGCCCTGACCGGCGTCCCGGTTTCCGCGGGGACCATCGAGGGAAGGGCCCGCGTCATCCTTGACATGGCGGACGCCGACCTCGAAGCGGGCGACATCCTGGTCACGACCTTCACGGACCCCAGCTGGTCGCCGCTGTTCGTCGGGATCGCGGGTTTGGTGACGGAGGTGGGAGGCCTGATGACCCATGGCGCGGTGATCGCCCGGGAGTACGGCCTGCCGGCCGTCGTGGGCGTGGAGCGGGCCACCCGGCTGATCCGGGACGGTCAGCGCATCCGCGTGCACGGAACGGACGGGTATGTGGAACTCCTGCCCTGACTGACCGCCCTCCGCCAGGAGTTCCCCTCTGCCGCCCGGAATGCCCTCGGGTGCGCGTGCGGGGTACCGCTGCCGCCGATGAGGTCGGCGGCAGCGGCTTTCCGTTCGGCCGGGGTCAGCTGGGCTGGTCGCCGGTGTAGCGGTAGATGTTGCCGGCGGAGTTGACGCCCCAGACGGTGCCGTCGGCGCCCGCGCCGATGTCGGTGAGCGCTCCTGGGACTTGGTGCCAGGGCGCACCGTCGTTGTTCGTGTAGGTGTAGATGTTCGCGCCCGCGTTCACGCCCCACACGTTGGTGCGGGAGCCTGCCGAGATCGCTTTCAACGCGCCGTCGATCTGCTTCCAGTGGCCGGTTTCCTGGTCGCCGGTGTAGCGGTAGATGTTGCCGGCGGAGTTGACGCCCCAGACGGTGCCGTCCGCCGCTGCGCCGATGTCGGTGAGTGCGCCGGGGATCTGTACCCACGGCTTGGCGTCGTTGTTGGTGTAGCGGTAGATGTTCCCGGCTGCGTTCACACCCCACACGTTCGTCCTGGACCCCACCGCGATCCGCACCAGCGCGCCGCTGATCTGCTTCCAGTGGCCGGTTTCCTGGTCGCCGGTGTAGCGGTAGATGTTGCCGGCGGAGTTGACGCCCCAGACGGCGCCGTCCGCGCCCGCGCCGATGTCGGTGAGCGCGCCGGGAATCTGTACCCAGGGCGCGGCGTCGTTGTTCGTGTAGTGGTAGATGTTCCCGGCTGCGTTTACACCCCACACATTGGTGCGGGATCCCGCCGCGATCCGTACCAACGCTCCGCTGATCTGCTTCCAGTCGGGCAAGGTGCCGACTCCTCTCTGGTCGGGAAGTACGTGTACAAGCTCCCCAGGAGAAACGATTCGCCTCGCGAACGGATATGAAGACCGATCACACTTCTTGTCCTTAAATAGCGCGTTTGCGAACATGGTCGGCCGCCGGGACTGCTCTGGTGCCGGCCCGCAGGGTGGTCAAGCGACGCGAATCGCCCTCGCTCGTGTGGGTTTTCCGCAGGTGGCACGTTGACGTGGGCTCCGTCCGAGACGTATCGCGCGGCCGGAGACGTCCGCCATCCACCGGAAGACCGCAGTCCTACTTCACGCGCGTGGTCCCATGCCGGTGAACAGGGCATCGAGAACGCGGTCGACGTACGCGTGTGTCACGGGTTCCTGCGCGATCAGCAGACGGAAGTACAGCGGGCCGGAGAGGAGCGCCATCGCCAGGTCCAGGTCAAAGCCGGGCGACAGCTGCCCCTTGTCCTGCGCCGCCCTGAGGCGCGCCACGGTTCTGTCTGCCTGGGGAGCGATGAAGCGTTCATTGAGCGCGGTGGCGACGCCGGGGTCGCGCTGGGCCTCGCCGACCAGGGCTTGGAAGAGCGGGCCGAGGGGGTTCCTCGCCAGGAGGTCGACAGCCCCGTAGATCTGCGTGCGCAGGTCTGCGATGACATCGCCCGTATCGGGGTAGTCCAGGTCCGAGCCGTTGAGCGACAGCAGCGAGTCGAGCAGCAAGGCGCCCTTGGAGGGCCATCGGCGATAGACGGTGTGCTTGCCGACGCCGGCCTGTGCGGCGATCCCCTCGATGCTGAGCTTGGCGTATCCGAGTTCCTGCCCCAGCTCCAGCGTGGTGCGCATGATGGCTTCGGTCAGGTCGGAGCCGCTACGACGGGCTTGGGTCATGTCCCCACCGTACCGGCACGGCACGTGCCGTTCTTGACAGGATTCCGTGATCCAGACACGCTGCTGTCACCGGCACGGCACGTGCCGTGCCGATGCCGTCGGGACCACCAGCCGGCCGCAGCCCACGCTATTGACCACTCGCACCCGTTCCGAACCACTCGCAAACGATGAGGACCTCCGTCATGCCCGTACCCGCCGATCCCACCGTGCTCCACCCGATGCCCGGGCAGCCGCGCGTCGTGCTGCTGAAGCCACTGGTGAAGTCCCCGCTCATCGAGGTCGGGGAGTACTCCTACTACGACGACCCGGACGACGCGACCGCGTTCGAGACACGCAACGTGCTGTACCACTACGGGCCGGAGAAGCTCGTCATCGGAAAGTTCTGCGCGCTGGGCACCGGGACGCGGTTCCTCATGAACGGCGCCAACCACCGCATGGACGGCCCCTCCACCTTTCCCTTCCCCACCATGGGCGGCTCCTGGGCCGACCACTTCGACCTGCTCACCGGCCTGCCCGCCCGGGGGGACACCGTCGTGGGCAACGACGTCTGGTTCGGCCACAGCGCGACGGTCATGCCCGGGGTCCGTATCGGCCACGGCGCGATCATCGGCGCCGGCGCCGTGGTCACCACCGACGTACCCGACTACGGAATCGCCGGCGGCAACCCGGCCCGCCTCATCCGCACCCGCTACAGCGCCGAGGACGTCGCACGGCTGCTGGCGGTGGCCTGGTGGGACTGGCCCGCCGAGCACATCACCGAACACGTACGGACCATCATGTCCGGGAGCGTCGACCAACTGCAGAACGCGTCACCCACCCTCCCGCACCCGTAATCCACCCCGTGCCGTCTCCCCTTGCGGAAGGCCCCAGCATGCCTGCCGAAAACCTCCCAACACCCTTCACCGACTGGCTCCACGGCCATGCCACCCCGCTCAGCCAGCTCGACCCGACAGCGCCCCTGGACGACCTGGAACCGCTGCGCGACGTCCTCGACGGCACCCGGGTGGTCGCCCTGGGCGAGCACTCCCACTTCATCGCCGAGTTCGCCGCGATGCGCCAACGTCTTCTGCGCTTCCTCGTCGAACGGTGCGGCTTCACCGTCCTGGCCTTCGAGTACGGCTTCGGCGAAGCCATCTCCGTCGACTCCTGGGCCCAGGGCCAGGGAGCCGACGGCGACCTCTCCACGCTCCTGGCGTCATCGGTCCCCATCGGGCTCCCGGATCCGGTGCGCTTCATCCGCCGGCACAACCACACAGCCGCAACACCCGTCCGCTTCGCAGGAATCGACATCCCCGCGGCCGGCGGGTCGCTGCTCCCCGCCCTGACGCCCGTGGCCGACTACCTCAGCCGGACCGACCCGGAAACCCTGCCCGCGCTCCGGAGCGCGATCACGATCGCCGCCTCCTTCGCCGGGGACTCCGCAGCCGCGGCCGCTCCCGCGTGGGCGCGCCTGGCCCCCACCGAACAGGACACCCTCAGTGCGCTCCTGGCACGACTGCTCATCCGCTTCCGTTCATTGAAGCCGCTGTACGTCTCCCGCGGGGACCAGCACAGCTACGACACCGCCCTGCGATGCCTGGAAGGCGCCTGCTACGGCGACTACACCTTCCGCGCGATGGCCGCCCTCTTCGCCGGAGAGGGCCTCACCGCCGACACCTCCGCCCGCGACCTGTACATGGCGGAATCGCTGCTGTGGCACCTGAACCATGCCGAACCCACGGCCCGCGTCGTGCTGGTGGCGCACAACGCCCATATCCAGAAGACACCGATCGCCTTCGACGGCCACCTCACAGGGATCCCCATGGGACAGCACCTGCACAGCGCACTCGGCGACGCCTACTTCGCTCTCGGCCTGACAAGCCTCACCGGGCACACGGCGGAGATGCGTCGCGACGAAGAAGCAGCCTTTGGATTCAGCATCCACGACACGCCGCTGGAGCCACCCGTGCCCGGAAGCATCGAAGGGGCCTTCGCCGACACCCGCCTCGGACTCGCCTTCGCCGATCTGCGTCAGGCCCGAGCGGGCAGCCTCAGCGGCCCCGACCGCATCCGGATGCAGAGCATCTTCCAGCGCACTCCGGTCATCGACGCGTTCGACGGCATCCTCAGCACGCCCGCCTCCACCATCGCCGACCTGGAGAAGCCATGACCAGCAGGTTCACCGAATTGGTCGTCGATTGCCGTGATCCGGAACTCCTCGCGGCCTTCTGGTGCGAAGCCCTCGACTTCACGGTGCTCGACCGGACCGAAGGCAAAGTCGAGATCGGCTCCTGGGAGCCGACCGTGGAGGCGGTCCGGGCCGGCCAGGCGCCGCCCACCCTGGTGTTCATTCAGGTGCCCGAGGGCAAAACCGTGAAGAACCGGCTCCACCTTGACGTGAGCCCCATCGACGCCACCACCGACGAGGAAGTCACCAGGCTGCTCAGCCTCGGCGCCACCAGGCGGGACGTAGGCCAAGGCGCTGTCCGGAGCTGGGTGGTGATGGCCGACCCCGAAGGCAACGAGTTCGACGTCCTGCGCACCCTGGCCCCGTCCACTCCCATCGCGCCCTCCGCATAGCGGGGCTTCTGCGCAGGAGCAGTGACCACAGCAGCGCGACGAGGAGGCGAGTGGCCGGACGCGGAAACCCAGGCGCCCCACGAGGAGAGAACGCGGAGCTACGGCGTGAGCACGATCCTGCCGAAGACCTGACCCGCGTCCATCTTCTTGTGCGCCACCACAGCCTCGTCCAGCGGCAGCAGTTCGTGCACCACCGCTTCGATCTCGCCACGGGCGGCCGCGTCGAACTGCTCGCTGCGTACGGCACTCAGGTCGGCCGGGGTGATGGTGGCCGCGCTGAAAGCGGCGAAGGACATCGACTTCTGGAACGCCGCCATGATCTTTGTGCCGAAGTCCGCGGGCGGCTGACCTGCAACGGCGCCCACGGCCACCATGCGGCCGTTGGCGTTGAGCCTGTCGAAGAACGACGGCATGTCCTCACCGGCCGCCACGTCGATGATGATGTCATAGCCCGGGGGAGCCTCCTCACCTCCGTTGCCCGAGCGGTCCAGCACGTGGGTCGCGCCGAGACGGCGCAGCCGCTCGCCGCGCTCGGACGACGAGGTCGTGACCGCCACCGCGGCGGCCCCACCGCGAGCCGCGAGCTGCACCGCCATGATTCCGATACTGCCGGCTGCGCCCCGCACCAAGACCGTCTCCCCGGCAGCGAAACGGGCGTGGCGCAGCCCGAAGTGGGCCACCGCACCGGAACCGCCGAGCGTGACGGCGGCAGCGGCGGACAGGCTGCCGGGCAGGGGAACAGTCTGCTCGACCGGTGCGACGGCCTGTTCGGCATAGCCTCCGCCGGTGCCGGTGAAGCCCCAGACCCGCCGACCGATCCACGACGCGTCGACGCCGTCACCGACCGCGGAGACGGTGCCCGCCACCTCACTGCCCGGGATGTGGCCCTCCTGGAAGCCGTAGGCGGCCAGAGCCCCGCTTCGGATCAGGGTGTCGACACCCCCGACGCCCACCGCCTCGGTGGCTATCAGCACCTGCCCGGCAGCAGGTTCGGGTATCGGCAGGTCGACAACGGCGAGACCGTCAGGCCTTCCGAACGTCTGGATCGAGATCGCTTTCATGTGGTCTCCAGGTCATCGGACAGCTCAAGCGCGAGAGCTTCTACGTCCCGGACGGTAGACGGACGCCCCCGTCCGTTTAGGTAAAGTGAGAGTGGTGACCGACCGTTTGCCTCATACGCTGCGCTCCGACGCGCTGGACAACCGCGAGCGCATCCTCGACGCCGCCCGCGCGCTGTTCTCCACCGAGGGCCTGGACGTGCCGATGCGGGAGGTCGCGCGGCGGGCCGCGGTGGGCCCTGCCACCCTCTACCGTCACTTCCCGACCAAGCAGACGCTGGTCGCCGAGGCCTTCGCGAACCAGCTGAACGCGTGCCGGGCCATCGTCGACGAGGGGTGCGCCGATCCTGATCCGTGGCGTGGCCTGTGCCTGGTGATCGAGAGGATCTGTGAGCTGCACGCACGCGACCGGGGCTTCACCGAGGCCTTCCTGTCGACCTACCCGGGGATGACGGATGTCGCCGAAGGCCGCGAGTACACGGTGAAAGCGGTCGCCGGGCTGGCTCAGCGAGCCAAGGATGCTGGGCACCTGCGGTCCGACTTCGTCCTGGACGATCTGATCCTCGTACTCATGGCCAACAAGGGAATCCACGCCGCGTCGACGGCCGGCCAGGTCAAGGCCTCCCGGCGCTTTTCCGCCCTGGTGATCCAGGCGTTCGAAGCCTGCCCTCGCCACGCACCGCTACCACCAGCGGCACGACTGGCATCCGCGCCGTCCCACCGCCCGACAGGGTAAGTCCCTGGCGGGAGCATGGGCGACCAGCAGATTCGCGAAGCATCCGAGGACGCCGAGTGCCACTCCGACACGAGAATTCGTCGGCGTGGGCTTCCTCCTGGATGCCGTGGCCACATGAAAAGATGTTCGAAGTACCAGGGGGTGCGGGCCAGGTCGTAGGCGGTGGGGGGCCGCGCCGCCCCGCGTGTTCGCGACCGGCACACCTCTCCGAGACGAACGGCGGGCACCGGCATGCTCGTGCACCGTGCGGCGCCGCGACTGCCTCCGTGGGAAACACCCTCAACTTCCTCACCTTGCACAAGGAGCACGACAGAATGTCGGAACTGCCCCGACGGAACATAGGCCAGGACCGGCGCGCGGGCTTACCACCGGACAGGCAATCCGGCATCAACGACGAGGCGAAGCTGGCGGCCGCCCGTGCCGCTCTCGCCCGTGCGGCCGCGGCCCACCGAGCCGACACCGGGGACGACAAGGAAGCTTCGCCACCGGAGTCGCCCGCCCGTTTCGCCGGCCGCGACGAAGCCGTCACCGTCCCGGCTCCACCGGATGACAGTCCCCCGCCCGGCCCCCGCCGCCCACGAACGAAGTGGATCGCTGTCGCCGCCGCCGTGGCCATCGCGGTGACAGCCGCCGGCGTGGCGGTCACGATCGGCGGGACGCGGGACCAGGCCGATCGGCAGTCCCACGCCGCGGACGAGCTCCGCCAGTCCGATGTGACCGAACTGGCAACCCTCGACACGGAGCGGTTGCCGAGCTCTTCGGCGAGCGCGGCCCGGTCGTCCTTACCCGCTTCCAGCAACTCCGCCACGCCTTCCGGCCAGGCATCCGACCAGGAAACGTCACCGGCCACGGACAAGGCGGCGGGGACCGACGCGAAGGCCACCGCGAGCAAAACGCCGCACAAGGACGGAACCGACCGAGAAGACGACCTGGCTGCCGCCCCCGGGAGGGCGCTCGTGGTCGAAGCCTCCGGCAACTGCCTGACAGGCGCCGGCTCGGGATCCGAACTGGTGGTCGCAGCCTGCACCGGTGCAAACACCCAGTTGTGGAGCATCGGATCCGGCACGGCACTTCAGCAGGGCGGCCTCTGCGCGACTGTCACCGGCACGGAGGACCGCACGCCGGTGGTCCTGACGACGTGTGACCGTTCGGCAGCTCAGCGGTTGAGCCTGTCAGGGAAATCGTTGCTGTCCGCGTCGACCAGTAAGTGCCTCGACCTCTTCGGAGGCGCGTCAGGCACCCAGGTGGTGCTCTGGGAATGCAACGGCCGTGACAACCAGCGGTGGAGCAGCAGCTGATCCCTGCATACGAAGGGCCGGCGGCCGGCCCGCCGGCCGAAGCCGCAGCGGGCACTGATCACGGGTTGCGGGTGGCCGCAGCGGAGTAATTCGTTCGCAGACGGAGGAGATCGCTCCTAGCCTGCGTCGTGTGATGACGGCTGAAGACGTGTTGTCCGTCCTGGCGCTGCTGCGACGGGCAGAGGCTGATGTCTGGATCGGCGGAGGATGGGGCATTGACGCTCTGATCGGGCAACAGACGCGGCTTCACCGCGACTTGGACCTGATGCATCGGCAAGAGCAGGAGGCCGCCGTGGTAGGGGCTCTCTGCGAGGCGGGTTTCGAGGAGAGCCTCAACTGGAGGCCCGTCCGGTTCGTCGTCACGGCTGCGGACGGCGGGGAGATCGACCTCCATCCCCTCGTCTTCGCCGACGACGGCTCGGCGAAGCAGGCATCACCTGATCCGGAGCGTCCCTTCGTCTACCCCTCCTCATGCTTCGTGACCGGCGCCATCGGGGGAACGCCTGTCCCGTGTCTGTCAGCCGAGCAGCAGGTCTACTTCCACCAGGGGTACGAGCCCACGGACCGCGATCGGCACGACATGACCCAGCTCCGGCGTGTCTTCGGGATCGTCACCCACTTCTGAGAACCGGCCGGGGGCCGGGCCGGGGCCCGCGGGGCCCGGACTGGATACGCCACGTACCGCTGCGCGCCCGCCTTCTCGATGCTCGGGGGCGCGTACCGGGCGCATGGAGGCTCGGTGGGATCTTCGCGTATAGCGGGTGCGCGCGGGCGCACGCGGGCGCCTTTCCGAAAGTGCGTGGTTCATATCAAGTTCTATCCGCACTATAGGGACATCGGGTGGCTGGATCCTTCCGTGGGGGGCTCGTTGGCATATTCGCCGGATAAGAACCCTGCCTGGCGACACATTGGATACCGGTAAGTAACCTGGTGGGAACGCGCCTTTCCTTGCCTCAGGTCCTCTAATGTGATTGGCATGAACGGGTGAAGCTGGGTAACCGGCAGAGTGGGAGTCCGACAGCGTGTCGCGAAAACGGCAGACACGAACTGCCCGGACGTAACTGATCGAGGTGGGGGACGGACGTGACCAATCCTTTCGATGACGAGTCGGGACGGTTCTTGGTGCTGGTGAACGGCGAGGGGCAGTACTCGCTGTGGCCCGCGCATATTGACGTTCCCGCCGGCTGGCGCACCGATGGACCGGAAGGGTCGCGTCAGGAATGTCTGGACGTGATCGAAGGCGCGTGGACCGATATGCGCCCCACCAGTCTGGTGCGGGCGATGGAAGCCGACGCGGGATAGGCCGACGGCCGGACCTCCGACTGCGCCAGGCTGAGCAGCGTGTTAGGCAAGCCAGCCTGATCGGTTCCGCTCATGGTTGAGCGGAACCGATCAGGCTGGGTAAAAGTTTGATGGGTTTCGCTTGCGCATGCTCAGTTCGGATTCGTAGGGCGTTCGAAACGTAAACTGACGTGCTGCCTCGCGGCCGCTCTTGATGCGCGACGCACATGGTTCCCGCGTGTTCCCGTGGGCCGGTGCGCGATTCCGTGCGCGCCGGTCAGCCCTGGATGCGCACCGTGTCCCCGTCCGCTTATGCCGGCGCCCGGAACGCTGCCGTGGTCTGTGTTCATCCGGGTTCATCCGGCCTTTCTTCACCGTTCCCGAAAACTCTCCCCAAAGGTGTGGACCGGCATGCAGGAAAACAGTTCACTTCCGACAGACACGGTTCCCGAAGCGATTCTCGAACTGACCGCGGCACAACAGGGCGTCTGGTACGGGCAGCTCGTCGACCCGGACAGTCCGAAATACAACATCGGGGAATGCTTCGAGATCCCTGGGGAGCTCGACGAGGGGTTATTCTCCGCGGCGCTCCGCCGTGCGGCTGCCCTGTGCGACAGTCTTCACCTCGTGTTCGTCACCGAGGGCGAGACCGTGCGCCAGCATGTCGTCCGCCGCCCCACGGCTGAGACCGGCCGGCTCCACGTGGTCGATCTGTCCCGCGCCGATGACCCCGTCGCCGCCGCCGAGAGCTACATGGCCGACGACATGTCCACCGTCGACCGGCTCGACGCCCCGCACCACCACTTCGCACTGCTGCGCCTCGGCACCCGGCTGCACTATTGGTACGTCCGCTTCCACCACATCGCCGTCGACGGCCTCGGCGGCGCCGTGTTCGGCCGCACCGTGGCGGATCTGTACGGGCGCGCGCTGCGTGGCGAGGACCTCGCCACGGCCGAGCTGCCCGCCGCACCGCTGCACGACCTGGTGGCCGACGAGACGGCCTACCGCGGCTCGGACCGCTACGAGGCCGACCGCGCCTACTGGACCGGCAAGTTCGCCGACCTGGCGGGCACCGGTGGGGTGGGCCCGGCAGGCGTCGCCGGTCCCGGGGACGACACGCAGGCGCGCGGCAGGACGGCGCTCATCCGACGGCGGACCGACGCTCCGGCAGAGGCAGTACAGGAAGCACACGCAGCACACGCAGCGGAGTCAGCACGGGCAACGGACGCCGCACAGGGAGTACAGGCCGCACCCGCCGGAGCGGACGTCCGGATGCACACCGGCGAAACCCTGCCCGTCGCCGTCCTGGACGATCTGCGCAGACTCGCCGCCGGCAACCGCACCAGGTGGAGCGCCGTCCTCGTGAGCGCCGTCGCCGCCTACGTCGGCCGGGTCACCCAAGCGCAGGACATCACCGTGGGCCTGGCCTCCAACGGCCGTCACGGCGGGATGCGGCACATCGTCGGCATGACCGCCAACATCCTGCCGCTACGGGTGACCGTCACCGCCGACATGACGGTCGGCGCTCTCATACGTACCGTGGCCGCCGAGATGGGCGGCGCTCTGCGCCACCGCCGCTTCTCCCGCGAACAGCTCGCCCGTGAGCTGAACATGACTGACGGCGCGGCGCGCCTGACCGATGTCGTCGTCAACATCATGGGCTACGACTACGACCTCGACTTCGCCGGCAGTCCCGCCCCCTCCCGCGTCCTGTCCATCGGCCCCGTCGACGACGTGTCGCTCTTCGTATCGGAACGGGCCGAGGGCAAAGGGCCATTGATCGGCTTCGACGCCAACCCGGAGCTGTACCACCCCGACGACGTGCGGCTGCTCCAGCAGGCGCTCGTATCCTTCCTGTCGGCTCTCGCCCGTGCAGACGCCGACACGCCTCTCCGCGACCTGCCGTTCCTCGACGACGCCGTCGCCGGGACGCTCCTCGCCCAGGGGCGAGGCGCCGTGCTGCCGCTCACGACAGCAACGCCGAGCGTGTCGGAGGCCTTTGGCGCGCAGGCCCGCCTGACCCCCGACGCCCCGGCAGTGGTGGACGGCGCCCGGACGCTCTCCTACCGGCAGCTGGCCAAGGTGGCCGAAGACCTCTCCGGCGTTCTGGCCGGCTGGGGCGTCGGTGCCGAGGACGGCGTCGGTATCCTCGTGGGCCGGTCGGCGGCCCTCGTGTCCGCCACACTCGGCGCGATCGGCGCGGGGGCCGCGTACGTGCCGATGGATGCGGCCTGGCCGGCCGAGCGGCTCGACCGCGTCGCCGAAGTGGCTCGCGTCCGCGCTCTCGTGGTCGACGAGGCCACCGCCGCTCAGCCCTGGGCCGTGGAGAGAGCCGCCACGCTCCCGGTGGTCGTGGTCGATGGTCTCGGCGCCGTCGTGCACGGCGCTCCGCCAGGACGCAGACCGCTGCCGGCGGTGATCCGCCCCGACCAGCTCGCCTACGTGATGTTCACCTCCGGCTCCACGGGTCTGCCCAAGGGCGTCGGTGTCACCCACGCCGACGTCCTGGCGCTGGCAGCCGACACCGCCTGGACGGGCGGTGCGTGCGAGGCGGTGCTGCTGCATTCGGCCTACGTCTTCGACGCCTCGACGTTCGAGATCTGGGTGCCGCTCCTGAACGGCGGCTCCGTCGTCGTCGCGCCAGGTGCCGTCCTGGAAGCGCCGGCCCTGAAGGATCTGGTGGATCGGTACGGGGTGACCGCGCTGTTCCTCACGACAGCTCTGTTCAACGTGGTGGCGGAGGCCGACCCAGGCGCGTTCGCCGGGCTGCGCCTGGTCGCCGCGGGCGGCGAAGCCGCCACCCCGGGCTTGATGCAGCGGGTGGCCGCGACCGCGCCCGGCACACACGTCCTGCACGTCTACGGGCCGACCGAGACCACGACCTTCGCCACCCGCCACCGGATCACCCCCGGCGTGCCGGGCGTCCCGCCCATCGGCCGGGCCCTCGACGGGATGCGCCTGTACGTGCTCGACAGCGCCCTCGGACCGGTGCCGCCCGGTGTGGTGGGGGAGCTGTACGTGAGCGGCCGCGGCGTCGCACGTGGCTACGAGGGGCGTACGGCGCTGACCGCCACCCGGTTCGTCGCCGACCCGTACGACGCGCGCGGCGGCCGCATGTACCGCACGGGAGACCTCGTGCGCTGGACCACGCGTGGCGACATCGAGTACGTCGGACGCGCGGACGGGCAGGTCAAACTCCGCGGATTCCGCATCGAGCCGGCCGAGATCGAGAGCACGCTGCTCGCCGCCCCGGAGGTACGTGCCGCCTGCGTCCTGGTCCGCGAGGACGTGCCCGGCGACCGGCGCCTCGTGGCCTACGTCGCCGGGGCCCCGGGTGCCCGCCCGGACGAGACCGCGCTGGCCCGCCGCGTAGGACGCACGCTGCCCGCGTACATGGTGCCTTCCGCGTTCGTGCTCCTGGACACGCTGCCGCTGAACGCCAACGGCAAGACCGACCGCAGTGCCCTGCCCGCGCCCCGGACGGTCGCCCCCACCGGCGGCGCCCCGCGCACGGCCCAGGAGGAGATCCTGGCCGGACTGTTCGCCGATGTCCTGGGCGTGCCGGCCGTGGGCATCGACGACAACTTCTTCTCCCTGGGCGGCCACTCCCTGCTCGCCACCCGCCTCGCCGGCCGGGTGCGGGCCGCCCTGGGCGCCGAACTCAGCATGCGTACCCTCTTCGAACATCCCACGGTCGCCTCCCTCGCCGCCGCCCTCGACACCACCGGAACGGACCGCCCCGCCCTCGTCCCTCAGCAACGGCCCGAAGCGGTTCCGCTGTCCTTCGCGCAGCAGCGCCTCTGGTTCCTCAACCGCGCAGAGGGCCCCAGCGACACCTACACCATTCCGCTCGTCCTCGAACTCGAAGGCCCCCTCGACACGGACGCCCTGCGCGGCGCCCTGACCGACGTGGTGGCCCGCCACGAGAGCCTGCGCACCGTCTTCGCCGAGCACGACGGCGTGCCCTGCCAGGAGGTCCTCGACCCCTTCGCCGCGGCGGCGCTCGTCCCCCTTGTCGTCGAGTCGCCCCCGGCCGAGGAGAGCGCCGACGACTGGGCCGAGAGAGAGGTGCGCCGCCTTTCCGAGGTTCCCTTCGACCTCGACGGCCACGCCGGCGTCCGCGCCCATGTACTCCGGCTGGGCCCCGCACGCCATGTCCTGGTCCTCGTCCTGCACCACGTCGTCGCCGACGGCTGGTCCCTTGCGCCGCTCAGCCGTGACCTCGGGGCCGCCTACCGCGCAAGGATCGCGGGTACGGAAGAGCCCGACTGGCCCGCCCTGCGGGTGCAGTACGCCGACTACGCGCTCTGGCAGCGCCGGCTGCTCGGCGACGACGGCGACCCGGACAGCCGGGCCGCACACCAACTCGCGTTCTGGCAGGAGGCGCTGCGCGGCGCCCCCGACCTGCTGGACCTGCCTCTCGACCGGCCTCGTCCGGCCGTGGCCGGCCACCGGGGCGACGCGGTCCCCTTCGAACTGCCCGCCTCGGCGCATGGAGCGCTCATCCGGCTCGCCCGCGCGACCGGCTGCACCCCCTTCATGGTGCTTCAAGCCGCCCTGGCCGTGACGCTGCACGCCCACGGCGCCGGCAGCGACATCCCGCTGGGCACCGCGGTGGCCGGGCGCACCGACGAGGCCCTCGACGACATGGTCGGGTTCTTCGTCAACACCGTGGTGCTGCGGGCCGACCTGTCGGGCGACCCGAGCTTCCGCGAACTGCTGGAGAGGGTCAAGGAGTTCGATATTGCCGCCTTCAGCCACGGTGACATTCCCTTCGAGCGGATCGTCGAGGCGGTGAACCCCGAGCGGTCCGGTGACCACCACCCGCTCTTCCAGACCATGCTGGTCCTCCAGAACCAGGAGCGGGCGGGACTCGACCTGCCCGGCATCACCGTCCACGACCGGTCGCGGCACACGAGGGTCAGCAAGTTCGACCTGACGTTCTCGCTCACGGAAGTCACAGAACCGACCGAGGTCACAGAACCGACCGAGGTCACGGAACCGACCGAGGTCACGGAACCGACCGAGGTCACGGAACCGACCGAAGTCACGGAACCCGCGGACGTCACGGAAGCCGACCCGGCCGCGCGCCCCTCATCGGACGCCACGGCCGCCGGCGGCATCGGCGGATACCTGGAATACGCCACCGACCTCTTCGACGCCGCCACCGCCCGCGCTCTCTGCGCCCGCTTCGCCCGCGTCCTCACCCTGGCCGTGACCGACCCCGACCGTACGGTCGGCGATCTCGACCCCCTCGCGCCGGGCGAGCGGGACCGCCTCCTCGGCCTGGGGCGCGGGGCACAACTCCCGGACCCCGCCCCGACCGTCCCCGAAGCGGTCCGGGAGTGGGCCGCGCGCACACCGCACGCCGTCGCCGTGCGCGACGAGCACGCGAGCCTCACGTACGCCGAACTCGACGCCCGCGCCGACGCACTCGCCCACGTCCTGCGCGAGCGCGGAGCCGGCCGCGAGGACAGGGTGGCCCTCGCCGCGCCTCCGTCCGTGGACACCGTCGTCGCCCTGCTGGCCGTCCTGCGGGCCGGCGCCGCCTACCTGCCCGTCGACCCGCAGTACCCGCCCGCCCGCATCCGGCACATGCTCGACGACGCCCGGCCCGTCCTCCTGCTCACCACCAAGGACGTCCACGCGGGCCTGCCCGCCTGCGACGTCCCGTGGCTCGCCCTCGACGATCCGGCCGCCCGGCCCGACGAGCACACCGTGCCGCTCCCCGACAGCCCCCACCCCGCGGACCCCGCCTACGTCATCCACACCTCCGGCTCGACCGGCCGCCCCAAGGGCGTGGTCGTACCGCACGGCGCGCTGGCCAACCACATGGCCTGGATGGCGCGGCACCTGGCCGTCACCCCGGACGACCGGGTCCTCGCCCGCACCTCCACCAGCTTCGACGCCTCCGTGTGGGAGCTGTGGCTCCCCCTGATGAACGGCGCCGAAGTCTGTGTGCTTCCCGCCGAAGCCAACCGCGAACCCCGGGACCTCGTCTCGTGGATGAGCCGATTCGGCGTCACCGTCGCGCAGTTCGTGCCCTCGCACCTGACCCTCGTGCTCACCGAGGCGGCGCAGGCCGCGCCGCTCCCCACCCTGCGCGCCGTCCTGTGCGGCGGCGAACCTCTGCCGCGGGCCCTCGCCGACGACGTCGCCGAGCAATGGCGGGCGGAGGTGCACAACCTCTACGGGCCGACCGAGGCGACCATCGACGCGACCGCCCACCGCGCCCGCGGCCCGGAGGCCGGCGGAGCCACGGGCACGCACACGCCGTCCGAGCAGGTGCCGATCGGCCTTCCCGTCGACACCATGCGCGCCTATGTCCTCGACGGCCGGCTGCGGCCCGTCCCGCCCGGCGTCACCGGGGAGCTGTACTTGTCGGGCCCCAACCTCGCCCGCGGCTACCTCGACCGGCCGGGCCTGACCGCCACACGGTTCGTGGCCGACCCGTACGACGCCACCGGCGCCCGCATGTACCGCACGGGCGACCTCGTACGGTGGAACGGTCAGGGCCTCCTCGACTACGTGGCCCGCGCCGACGACCAGGTCAAACTGCGCGGATTCCGCGTCGAGTTGGGGGAGGTCGAGGCCGCACTCCTGGCGCGCCCCGGTGTCACCGCCGCCTGCGCCGTGATCCGCGAGGACATACCCGGCCGGCGCGGACTCGTCGCCTATGCCGTCACCGCGGACCCCGCCCTGCGCCCCGCCGCCCTGCGCGACGGCCTCGCCGAGACCCTGCCGCACTACATGGTGCCCGGCGCCGTCGTCGTCCTTCCCGGCCTCCCGCTCCTGCCCAACGGCAAGGTCGACCGGCGCGCCCTGCCCGAGCCGGCGGCGGACAGTGACACCCCCGCCGAGCCGGGCGGGAGCACCCTCCGGGAGGACGTGCTCGCCGGCATCTTCGCCGACATCCTGGACCGGCACCCCGTCGGCCCGCACGACAGCTTCTTCGACCTCGGCGGGCACTCGCTCCTGGCCATGCGCGTCGTCAGCCGTGTCCGTGCCGTCCTGGGTGCGGAGATCGCCGTACGCACCCTTTTCGAGCACCCGACCGTCGCCGGCCTGGCCCGCGTCCTCGACACGCCGGAGCGGACCCGCCCACCGGTGGTGCCCGTGGCCCAACGGCCCGACCCGCTGCCGCTGTCCTTCGCGCAGCAGCGACTGTGGTTCCTGAACCGGCTCGAAGGACCCGGCTCCACCTACAACATCCCGCTCGTCCTCGAACTCGACGGCGCCCTGGACGCGGACGCACTGCGCGCAGCCCTCCTCGACGTCGTGGAGCGGCACGAGGCACTGCGGACCGTCTTCCCCGAACGCGACGGCGTCCCGCACCAGATGGTGCTTCCCGCCGCGGCTGTCGCACCGTGCCTGCCCGTCGTGCCCGTGGCGCCCGCCGGTCTGGAGGACGCCGTCCTGGCCGCGGTGCGCGAGCCGTTCGACGTCGTCACGGACCCGCCGCTGCGTGCCCTGCTCCTGCGCGCCGCACCCGGCCACCACGTCCTGGTGCTCGTCCTGCACCACATCGCGGCCGACGGCTGGTCGCTCGCCCCGCTCGCCCGCCACCTCGGCGACGCCTACCGGGCCCGGCTGGCGGGCCACGAACCCCAGCGGGCGGCAGGCACCCCGCTCCAGTACGCCGACTACACCCTGTGGCAGCACGCGGCCCTGGGAGACGGCGACGCGCCGCAGAGCGTCCTGCGGCAGCAACTCGACCACTGGCACACCGCCCTGGCGGGCCTGCCCGGTCTGATCGACCTGCCGCTGGACCGGCCCCGCCCGGCGACGACCGACCCCAGGGGTGCCGTTCACACCTTCGACGTTCCCTCGCACTTGCACCCCCGGCTCCTGCGTCTCGCCGCGGAGTCGGGCAGCAGCCTGTTCATGGTGCTCCAGGCGGCGGTCGCCACCCTGTTGCACCGGCACGGCGCGGGTGACGACATCCCGCTCGGCTCGCCCGTCGCCGGCCGCCCGGACGAAGGACTGGAGGACCTGGTCGGATTCTTCGTCAACACACTCGTCCTGCGCACGGACCTGTCCGGCAACCCGACCTTCCGCGAACTGCTCGCCCGGGTACGCGAGTTCGACCTGGGCGCGTACACGCACCAGGACGTGCCCTTCGAGCGGCTCGTCGAGAGCGTCAACCCCGTCAGGGCGCGCAATCACCACCCGTTGTTCCAGACCATGCTGGTCCTGCAGAACCAGGAGGCGGTCCACGCCGACCTGCCGGGACTCACCGTGCAGGACCGGCTCGTGCACAACGGCCTGAGCAAGTTCGACCTCACTTTCGCCTTCACCGAGGAGCGGGCCGGGGGCGGCCTCACCGCCGGGATCGAGTACGCCACCGCCCTCTTCGACCGCACCACAGTCGAAACCCTGGCCGCCCGCCTGGTCCGGCTCCTGGAGCACGTGGCCGGCGACCCGGACCTGCCCCTGGCGGGCTACGGCCTGATGACCCCGGACGAGCACGCCCGGGTCATGCGCTGGGGCACCGGCCGGGCCCTGCCCGCCAACACCGAGGACGCCACCCTGCCCGCCCTCTTCGCGGCCCAGGCCCGCCGGACGCCCGGCGCCGTGGCCGTGTCCGGCGGCGACGCCGCTCTCACGTACACCGAACTGGACCAGGTCTCCGCGGACCTGGCGCGCACTCTGGCCGGTCTCGGCGTCGGCCCCGAGTCCGGCGTCGGCGTGCTGCTCACCCGCTCGCCGGCCGTGGTGTCGGTGTCCCTCGGCGCGGTCCGCGCGGCCGGCGCCTACGTCCCGATGGACGCGCGCTGGCCCGGGGAACGGCTCGACCAGGTCGCCGGCGTGGCAGCCGTACGGGTCCTCGTCGTCGACGAAGACGCCTTCGCCACCCCCTGGGTCACCGCGACGGCCCGCCGGCTGCCGGTCGTGGTCGTCGACCGGCTCGGCCGGGTCCTGCGGGGCGCGCCCGAGAAGCCGGGCATCCCGGCCGCAGTACCCGGCCCGGGCGCACTCGCCTACATCATGTTCACCTCCGGCTCGACCGGCCTGCCCAAGGGCGTCGGCGTCACGCACGCCGACGTGGTCGCGCTCACGGCCGACTCCGCCTGGGACGGGGGCGCGGCCGACGCGGTCCTGATGCACTCGGCGTACGTCTTCGACGCCTCCACGTTCGAAATCTGGGCTCCGCTCCTGCGCGGCGGCCGGATCGTCGTGGCACCGGACGGCGTCCTGGAGGCCGGCGTCCTCGGCGACGTCGTCCACGAGCACCGGGTGACCGCCGTCTTCCTGACGACGGCGCTGTTCAACGTGATCGCGGAGACGGACCCCGGTGCCTTCGCCGGTCTCCGACTGGTGTGCGCCGGTGGGGAGAAGGCCTCACCGGACGCGATGCAGCGCGTCGCCGGCTCCGCGCCCGGCGTGCGCGTTCTGCACGTGTACGGACCCACGGAGACCACTACCTTCGCCACCCGCTACGACGTGGCGGCCGACCTGCCGTCCGGCCCGCCGCCCATCGGCCGTGTCCTGGACGGCATGCGCGGATACGTCCTCGACGGCTCCCTGGGCCCCGTACCTCCCGGCGTCGTGGGCGAGCTGTACCTCGCCGGACGCGGCGTGGCCCGCGGGTACACCGGCCTCCCGGGCCTGACCGCCACGCGTTTCGTAGCCGATCCGTTCGATCCGGCGGGCGGACGCATGTACCGCACCGGCGACCTCGTCCGGTGGACCCGCGACGGCCGGCTCGCCTACGTCGACCGCGCCGACGGGCAGGTGAAACTGCGCGGCCACCGCATCGAACCCGGCGAGATCGAGGGCGTGCTGGCCTGCTGCGACGGCGTCGCCGACGCCTTCGTGGCCGTCCGCGAGGACACCCCCGGCGACCGGCGGCTGGTCGCCTACGTGGTGCCCGCCCGCGGTGCGCGACCCGAACCGGGCGACCTCGCCCGCGCCGTCGGCCGGTCCCTGCCCGCCTACATGGTGCCCTCCGCCTTCGTCCTGCTCGACGCGCTGCCGCTGACCATCAACGGCAAGGTGGACCGGCGCGCCCTGCCCGCCCCGGAGCACCACGCTCCGGCCCGGGGGCGCACCGCCCGCACGGCCGGCGAGGAGGTCCTGTGCGCACTCTTCGCCGACGTCCTCGGCCTCGACGGGGTGGGCCGCGACGACGACTTCTTCGCCCTGGGCGGCCACTCGCTGCTCGCCACCCGCCTCGCGGCGCGCATCCGCGCGGCACTCCGCGTCGAGGTCCCGCTCAAGGCCCTGTTCGAACATCCCACGCCGACGGCGCTCGCCGCCGCGCTGCACGGCGCCGACGCGGCAAGAAGCCCCCTGGAGCGCGCCACGAGCCGCCCCGATCCGCTGCCCCTGTCCTACGCGCAGCAGCGCCTGTGGTTCCTCAACCGGTTCGAGGGGCCCAGCGCCACCTACAACGTGCCGCTCGTGCTCCGCCTGCACGGCCCCCTCGACGCGGAGGCCCTGGAGAGTGCCCTGGGGGACGTCGTCGAACGCCACGAGAGCCTGCGCACCGTTTTTCCGGACACCGACGGCGTGGCGCGTCAGGTCGTCCTCGACGGCTGTGGCGCCGACCTCGACCTGACGCCCCGTGACACGGACTCCGCCCGCCTCGACGAGCTTCTCGGCGCCGAGGTGGCGCACGCCTTCGACGTGAGTACGGACATCCCCGTACGGGCCCGGCTGCTGCGACTGGACGCCGAGGACCACGTCCTCGTGCTGATCGTCCACCACATCGCGGGCGACGGCTGGTCCCTCGCCCCGCTCGCCCGCGACCTCGGGGAGGCGTACCGGGCACGCACCGAAGGCGTGGAGCCCTCCTGGACGGAACTCGGCGTCCAGTACGCCGACTACACCCTGTGGCAGCGCGCGCTGCTCGGCGACGAGGACGATCCGGCCGGTCAGGCCGCCCGCCAGCTGGAGTTCTGGCGAACCGCTCTCGCCGGCGCTCCCGACCTGCTCGATCTGCCCTACGACCGGCCGCGCCCCGCCGTCACGGCGCACCGGGGCGACGCGTTCGCCTTCCCCGTCGACGCGGACACCCACCGGGCGCTTGCGGCACTGGCCCGCGCCCGCGGATGCAGCCTCTTCATGGTGCTCCAGGCCGCCCTGTCGGTACTCCTGTCCCGGCACGGCGCCGGTGAGGACATCCCGCTCGGCACCGCCGTCGCCGGACGCACCGACGAGGCCCTCGACGATCTGGTGGGCTTCTTCGTCAACACCCTCGTCCTGCGCACGGACCTGAGCGGGGACCCCACCTTCGCCGAGGTACTCGACCGTGTACGGGAGTTCGACCTGGCGGCCTACGCCCACCAGGACGTGCCGTTCGAGCGGCTGGTGGACCTGCTCAGCCCGGTCCGGGCCCAGAACCACCACCCGCTGTTCCAGACGATGCTCGTCCTGCAGAACCACGCGGAGGCCGAGGTCGACCTGGCCGGTGTCACGGTCACGGAACAGCCCGTGCACACCGGCATCAGCAAATTCGACCTGACGTTCACCTTCAAGGAGACGCGCGACGGCACCGGACGGCCCGCCGGCCTCGACGGCGTCCTGGAGTTCTCCACCGAACTCTTCACCCACGCCACCGCCCACACGCTCGCCGCCCGCCTGACCCGCCTGCTCGCATCGCTCGCCGCCGACCCCGGCCGGCGCGTCCACACCACCGACGTCATGGACCCGGCCGAGCGGCAGAGCGCCGACCGTGCCGCGCACGCCCCCGTCCGGCCGGTCGGGGCCCGCACGGCGCCCGACGCGTTCCGCGCCCAGTGCGCGAGGACCCCCGCGGCGACCGCCGTGCTGGACGGCGCGAACCGCCTCACCTTCCGCGAACTCGACGCGCTCTCCGACGACCTGGCGCACCACCTGCACAGCCGGGACATCGGCGCCGGAGACCTCGTCGCCCTCGCCCTTGAGGGCACCGCCGACCAGGTCGTGGCGATGCTGGCGGTCGCCAAGGCAGGGGCCGCCTACCTGCCGGTCGACCTGGAGTACCCCGAGGCGCGTATCGCCTACATGCTCGAAGACGCCCGCCCGGCGCTCCTGCTCACCCACGGAGCCGCACCCGCCGCGCGGTACGGCGCGTTCGTCCCCTGCCTCGCCCTCGACGACCGGGCCTCCTGGTGCACCGGGCGGGCGGCTCCGGCGGCCGCCGCACCGGACCCGCGCGACGCGGCGTACGTCATCTACACCTCGGGCTCCACCGGCCGCCCCAAGGGCGTCGTCGTCACCCACGCCTCCCTGACCAACCACATGGCGTGGATGGCGGACCACCTCGGCCTCACCGACGAGGACCGGGTCCTGGCCCGTACGTCACCGAGCTTCGACGCCTCGGTCTGGGAGACCTGGCTGCCCCTCCTGCACGGCGGTGCCACCTGCCCCGTGCCGCCCGCCGTCAACCACGACCCGGCAGGCCTGCTGGCCCGTATGCGCGACACCGGCACCACCCTCGCCCAGTTCGTGCCCTCGCACCTCTCACTCGTCCTCACCGAAACCGCTCCCGAAGAGGCGCCCACGACGCTGCGGGCCGTCCTCTGCGGCGGCGAGCCCCTGCCCCGGAGGCTGGCGGAGCGGGCCGGGTCCGCCTGGTCGGCCGAGGTGCACAACCTGTACGGGCCCACCGAGACGACCATCGACGCCGTCGCCCACCACCACCGGGGCGGTAACACGGAGCCGGGAGACGGCACCGTCCCGCTCGGCCGCCCCGTCGACAACACCCGCGCCTACGTCCTGGACCCCGGCCTCCGGCCGGTACCGCCAGGCGTCACCGGCGAGCTCTACGTCGCGGGCGACGGCCTCGCGCGCGGCTACCTCCGCCGCCCGGGCCTGACCGCCTCGCGGTTCGTCGCCGACCCGTACGGACCCGCGGGGAGCCGCATGTACCGCACGGGCGACCTCGTCCGACGGGACACCGACGGCCTGCTCACCTACGTCGCCCGCGCCGACGACCAGGTCAAGCTGCACGGCTTCCGCATCGAACTCGGCGAGATCGAGGCCGCGCTGACCGCGCTCGACGGCATCGCCGCCGCCTGCGCCCTCGTACGGGAGGACCGGCCGGGGGAGCGGCGTCTGATCGCGTACACCGTTCACGACGGGCACGCCGGCGCCGCACCCCCCGCCGAAGGGGAGCTGCGAGCCCGGCTCGCATCGGCCCTGCCGCCGTACATGGTGCCCGCGGTGTTCGTGCTCCTCGACGCGCTGCCCCTGCTGCCCAACGGCAAGACGGACCGGCGCGCCCTGCCCGCCCCGGAGCGCCCCGCAGGCACCCGGCCCGGCGGCCGGCCACGCACCGCACAGGAAGGCGTCCTGTGTGACGTGTTCACCTCCGTCCTGCGCACCCCCGCCGTCCGCACCGACGACGACTTCTTCGCGCTCGGCGGTGACAGCATCCTCTCCATCCAGCTCGTCAGCCGCGTCCGCCAGGCCGGTCTCGGCATCACCCCGCGCGACGTCTTCGTCCACCGCACGCCCGAGGCCATCGCGGCCGTCGCCACCACCCTGGGCCGCGAGGCCACCGTGCCGGCCGGGGCGGGCACCGGCGAGATGCCGCCGACGCCCATCGCGGCCTGGTTCCTGGAACGGCCCGGGACCACGGACGGATACAACCAGTCCGGGGTGCTGCGCACCCCCGCGGGCGCCGACGAGGACTCCCTCGTCGACACCCTCCAACTTCTCATCGACCACCACGACACACTCCGTCTGCGCGCCGCCCGGGCGGCCGGCGGCGCACCCCTCCTCGAAGTCCTGCCACCCGGCTCCGTGCCGGCCCGGCACCGCTTCACGCGGGTCGACATCGCGGGTCTCGACGCCGCATCGATCCGCGCCGCCGTCACCGAGGCGGGCGAACAGGCCCGCAGACGGCTGCGGCCCGCGCACGGAGAGGTGATCGAAGCGGTCTGGTGCGACGCCGGCCCCCACACCCATGGGCGGCTGCTGCTCGTCGTGCACCACCTGGCCGTCGACGCGGTCTCCTGGCGCATCCTGGCCGCCGATGTGGCCAGTGCCTGGCAGGCCGTCACCAGCGCGGCGACCGCCGGTGAACGGGCCGCAGCACTGCCCCCGGCCACCACGCCCTACCGGCACTGGGCCCAACTCCTCGCCTCCCAGGCGCATGACGCCGCGCGCGAGTCCGAACTGCCGTCGTGGCAAAGCGTGTTGAGTACCGCCGACCCCCAGCTGGGATACCGGCCGCTCGACCCCGACCGGGACACCGCCGACCGGACGCGCACGCTGACCACCCGCCTGCCGGCCACCTGGACCACGCCCCTGCTCACCACCGTCCCCGCCGCCTTCCACGCCGGGGTGGACGACGTCCTGCTCACGGCACTCGCCCTTGCCGTCTGCTCGTGGCGCGCGGAACGAGATGCCGCCAACCGAGGGCCCGGGTCCGGCAGTACCGCCGTACTCCTCGACCTCGAGGGCCACGGCCGCGAGCAGATCGCCGACCACCTCGACCTCTCCCGCACGGTCGGCTGGTTCACCAGCCTCTACCCGGTCCGGCTCGACCCCGGACCCGTCGACGCCCGCGACCCCGGACGCTTCGACGCAGCCCTGGTCGAACGCGCCCTCAAACGCGTCAAGGAACAGCTGCGGACCATCCCCGACCACGGCGTCGGCTACGGCATGCTCCGCCACCTCAATCCGGCCTCCCGCCATCGCCTGGCCACCGCGCCCGATCCCCAGATCGGATTCAACTACCTCGGCCGGTACACCGCCGCGCACGAAACCGCGGACGGCGGCGAAGGCGCCGACTGGGAGGTACTCCTCGACGGCGGCGGGCCGCGCGCCCAGGATCCCGACATGCCGGTCCACCACGTGCTCGACATCAACGCGCACACCGAGGACCTGCCCGACGGACCACGCCTGGTGACCCGCTGGACCTGGCCCAGCGACCTCCTCAAGGAGGAGGACGTGGAGGCACTCGCGGACGCCTTCACCCGCGCGCTGCGCGCGCTCGCCGAACATGCCGAACGGCCGGACTCGGGCGGCTGGACGCCCTCCGACCTTCCCCTGGTCTCGCTCGACCAGGCCCAGATCGACCGACTGCAGAACAAGTGGGGTGGACGCAAGTGACCGGGTTCCGACTGGAAGACATACTGCCGCTGACGCCGTTGCAGGCAGGCATGCTCTTCCACGCGCTGTACGACTCCCACGCCGTGGACGTCTACACGGCGCAGTTCGTCTTCGACCTCGAGGGTCCCGTGAGCGTCCCCGCTCTGCACGCTGCCGTCGGCGGCCTGCTGCGGCGGCACGCCAACCTGCGGGTCGGTTTCCTCCACGAGGACCTGGACGAGCCCGTGCAGGCCGTCGCCGCCGAGGTGCCGGTGCCGCTGGAGGAACTGGACCTGACCGGCGCCGACGGCACGCGTACGGCGCATGAGCGCCTCACCGCGTTCCTCGCCGCAGACCGTACCCGCCGCTTCGACCTCGACGCCCCGCCGCTGATGCGCTTCACCCTCGTGCGCACCGCACCCGACCGGCACCGCCTCGTGATGACGAGCCATCACATCCTGCTCGACGGATGGTCGATGCCCCTGCTCGTACGCGAACTCTTCGAGCTGTACGCGCGCCGCGGCGACGACAGCGCCCTGCCGCGCGTCACCCCCTACCGCACCTACCTCGCCTGGCTGGCCGGGCAGGACCGGGCCGCCGCCCTGGACGTCTGGCGCACCGCTCTGGCCGGAATCGAGGCGCCGACCCTGCTCGCCGGGCGCGGGGCGCACGTTCCGGGCTCCGGTGACCTGCCCGAGACTCTTCTCCTCGAACTGGACGCCGCCACGACGCACCGGCTGCGCGAGACGGCCCGCACCCACCGGCTCACCCTCAACACCCTGGTCCAGGGCGCCTGGGGCCTGCTGCTCGCCCACCTCACCGGACGCACCGACGTCGTGTTCGGCACCACCGTCTCCGGCCGGCCACCGGAGATCCCCGGCATCGAGTCGATGGTCGGCCTCTTCATCAACACCGTGCCGGTACGGCTCCGCCCGGCACCGGGCGAGACCCTGGCCGCGCTCCTGACCCGCCTCCAGGAGGAACAGGGCCGCCTCCTCGGCAGCCAGTACGTGGGTCTGACCGAGATACGCGGCGTCACGGACCTGGACGAACTCTTCGACACCCTGGCCGTGTTCGAGAACTACCCGATGGACGCCGAGGCACTGCGCACCGCGCAGCAGCAACTGCCCGGCCTCGCCGTGACCGGATTCAGTGGCACGGACGCGGCCCACTACCCACTGACCCTCACCATCGCCCCGGGTGATTCCCTGAGGATCACCTTCGGTTACCGGGCCGCGGTCCTCGACCGGGAAGAGGTGGCCCGCACGGTAGCCCGCATGCGGCGCCTGCTCACCGCGATGGCGGACGGGCTCGACGGCCGCGTCGACGCCGCGCCCCTCCTCCTGGAAGGCGAGCGGGAGGCGCTGCTCTCCCAAGGACACGGCTCCGCACTCACATGCGGCGCCCCGGGCGAGAGCATCCCGGCCGCCATTGCCCGGTACGCTGCCCGGCACCCCGACGCCATGGCCGTTTCCGGAGCGAGCGAGCAGCTGACGTACTTCCAACTGGACGGTCTCGCAACAGGGTTGGCAGAGGCCCTGGCCGGCGCCGCGGTGGGTGTGGAGGACGGCGTCGGCATTCTCCTGGGCCGCTCCACCGCCGTGGTCACCGCGTCCCTGGCGGTCCTGCGCGCAGGCGCCGCCTACGTCCCGCTCGACCCGCGATGGCCCGACGACCGGCTCACCCGCGTCGCCGAGGTGGCCGCCCTGCGCGCCCTGATCGTCGACGAGGCGACTCGCGCGCACCCCTGGGTGCGGCGGCTCGGCCCCGATGTCCGCGTGGTGACCGTCGACGCCGCGGGCCGGCTCCGGCAAGCCCGCCCGGCCGCCCCTGCGGCCCTTCCCGACGTCGTGGGCGGCGACCGGCTCGCGTACGTGATGTTCACCTCCGGCTCCACCGGCCTGCCCAAGGGCGTCGGCGTCACCCACGCCGACATCACCGCCCTCGCCGCCGACCGTACGTGGGGTGACGGCGCGGCCGACGCGGTCCTGATGCACTCGGCGTACGTCTTCGACGCCTCGACCTTCGAGATATGGGCGCCCCTCCTCAACGGGGGCCGTGTCGTCGTGGCCCCCGAAGGGGCCCTCCAGCCCGCAGTGCTCCGGGATCTGGCCGTCCAGGACGGTGTGACGGCGGCGTTCCTGACGACGGCTCTGTTCAATGTCATCGCCGAGACCGACCCCGGCGCCCTCGGCCTGATGCGCCTGACCGCCTGCGGAGGCGAGGCAGCAGCCCCCGGCGTCCTCCAGCGCCTCGCCGCCGCGCATCCCGGGACCGACTTCCTCAACATCTACGGGCCCACCGAGACCACCACCTTCGCGACGCTCCACCACGTCCGCCCCGGGGACGCTTCCATGGGCGTACCGCCGATCGGCCGGCCCCTCGACGGCATGCGCGCCTACGTCCTGGACACGGCCCTGCGCCCCGTGCCGCCCGGCGCCGAGGGCGAGCTCTACGTCGCCGGGCCGGGCGTCGCGCGCGGCTACCTGGGGCGCCCCGGCCTCACCGCCACCCGGTTCGTCGCCGACCCGTTCGCCGGGACCGGGGCGCGGATGTACCGCACCGGCGACCTCGTGCGCCGGGACCCCGACGGCACCCTGCACCACGTCGCCCGCGCCGACCAGCAGATCAAACTCCGCGGCCACCGCATCGAGCCCGCGGAGATCGAAGAGGCCCTGCGGACCCACGCGTCCGTGCGCGCGGCCTGCGTCCTGGTCCGCGAGGACCTGCCCGGCGACCGCACCCTGACCGCCTACGTCGTCCCGGCGCCCGGACACACCCCGGACCCCGAACTGCTCGCCGCGCACGTAGGCCGCCAACTGCCCGCCTACATGGTGCCGGCCGCCGTTCAGCCCCTCGACGCCCTGCCGCTGACCCCCAACGGCAAGCTCGACCGGTCGGCACTGCCCGCTCCCGTCACCCCGCCCGGCACGGCGGGCCGGCCGCCGCGCGACGCCCACGAGGAGATCCTCGCCGGGCTGTTCGCCGACGTACTGGGTGTGTCCCGCGTCGCCATGGACGACAACTTCTTCGCCCTGGGCGGCCACTCCCTGCTCGCCACCCGGCTCGCGGGACGCATCCGCACCGCCCTGGACACCGAGGCCGAAATCCGCACCCTCTTCGAGAACCCCACGGTCGCCGCCCTCGCCACCGCCCTGCGGGACGCGGACCGTCCCGCCCGCCCCGCCCTCGTACCGCAGGAACGCCCCACCACGCTCCCGCTCTCCTACGCCCAGCAGCGGCTGTGGTTCCTCCACCGCCTCGAAGGCCCCTCCGCCACCTACAACATCCCCTTCGCCCTGCGCATCGACGGACCACTCGACACGGAGGCCCTGCACCAGGCCCTCCACGACGTCATCACCCGGCACGCCGCCCTGCGCACCGTCTTCCCGGAACGCGACGGCCGCCCGCACCAGCACATCACCGCCCCGGACGAGGTCCGCCTCCCCCTCACCCCCGTATCCGTCGAGGAGGAACAACTCACCGACCGGATCACAGCCGCCGCGACCACGCCCATCGACATCGAGCACCGCCTCCCGCTCCGGGCGACGCTGCTGCGCCCGGCCGGCGACTCCCATGTCCTGGTCCTGGTGATCCACCACATCGCCGCCGACGGCTCGTCCCTGGCGACCCTCGCCCACGACCTCGGCCTCGCCTACCGCGCCCGTGTCCGCGCCGAGGAACCGGCATGGGCGGCCCTCCCCGTCGACTACGCCGACCACACCCTCTGGCAGCGCCGCCTGCTGGGCGACGAACACGACCCCGGAAGCCTCGTTGCGCAGCAACTCACCTACTGGGCAGGCGCGTTGCGCGGACTCCCGGGGATGGTCGAACTGCCCTGGGACCGGCCACGCCCCGCCGTGCCCCGGCACACCGGCGCCACCCACGACTTCGCCCTCGACCCCGCCATCGCCCGGCAGATCGCGGACCTCGCCCGCTCCCGCGGATGCAGCGTCTTCATGGTGCTCCAGGCCGCCCTGTCCGCCGTTCTGGCCCGGCACGGCGCGGGAGACGACATCCCGCTGGGCACGGCTGTCGCCGGACGCACCGACGAGGCCGCCTCGGACCTCGTCGGCTTCTTCGTCAACACGCTCGTGCTGCGCGCGGACCTGTCCGGTGACCCCACGTTCCTCGAACTCCTCGACCGGGTGAAGGAGTCCGACCTCTCCGCGTACGCGCATCAGGACGTCCCCTTCGAGCGCCTCGTCGAGCTGCTCAACCCCGCGCGCTCGCAGAACCACCACCCGCTCTTCCAGACCATGCTCATCCTCCAGAACCACACCCCCGCGGCCCCGCTCGAACTGCCCGGCCTCACCGTGGCCGGCGTACCGGTCGACCCCGGAGTCAGCAAGTTCGACCTGTCGTTCACCTTCACCGAGACCTACGACGACCACGGCGCGGCCGACGGCATGCGGGCCACCGTCGACTACGCCACCGAGCTCTTCGACGCGGCCACGGTCCGCGACCTCGCCGGACGGCTCGTACTCCTGCTCACCGCCGTGACCGCTGACCCGGACCGCCGCCTCAGCACGTACGACGTCATGACCACCGCGGAACGGACCCGCCTCGCAGCCTGGGAGAGCGGCCCCGTCGAGAACCTGCCCGAGCAGACCGTCCCCGCGCTCTTCGAGCGGTGGGCCAGGCACACCCCCGACGCCCCGGCCGTCCGGGACGCGGGCACCACCCTCACCTACGCGGAGCTCAACTCCCGCGCCGACGCCCTCGCCCGCCACCTCACGGCGCGGAACATCGGTCCCGAGGACCGGGTGGCCGTCGCCCTGCCGCGCACCCACGACCTCGTCGTGGCGCTCCTCGGCGTCCTCAAGGCAGGGGCGGCGTACGTGCCGCTCGACCCGGACTACCCGGCCCAGCGCCTGTCCCACATGCTCGACGACTCCCGGCCGCGTCTGCTCCTCACCACCCCCGGTATCCGCCGCCGCCTCCCGGAGACCCAGGTGCCCTGCGTGTACGCCGACGGCCTCGGCACGCCGGCACCCGCGCACACCGGCCCCGCCCCCGCCCTGCACCCGGCCCACCCGGCGTACGTCATCTACACGTCCGGCTCCACCGGCCGCCCCAAGGGAGTCGTGGTCACGCACCGGGGTGCCGGCGCCATGGCGAGGACCCAGTGCGAACGGCTGCGCGTCGCCCCGGGCAGCCGGGTGCTGCACATGGCGTCCGTCAGCTTCGACGCCGCGTTCTGGGAACTGTGCATGGGTCTGCTCTCCGGAGCATGCCTGGAGATCGACGAACGCGACGCCCTGCTGCCCGGCCCCGCCCTCGCCGCACTGGTCCGCGAGCGGGGCGTCACCCACCTCACCCTGCCGCCCGCCGCCCTCGCGGTGATGCCGCCCGGCTCGCTCCCCTCCGGGGTCACGATGGTTCTCGCCGGGGAGGCATGCCCGCCGGCCCTGGCGCGTGCCTGGGCCCAGGACCGGTTCCTCGTCAACGCCTACGGCCCGACGGAAACCACCGTCTGCGCGACCATGAGCACCTTCCAGCACGCGGACGGGCCCCTCGCCCCGGACCGCACCGTGCCCATCGGCGTCCCCGTCAACGGCACCCGGGTCCACGTCCTGGACGACCGGCTGGCTCCGGTGCCGCCCGGCGTCGTCGGCGAACTGTTCGTCGCCGGCGGGGGAGTGGCCCGCGGATACCACGGCCGGGCCGCCCTGACCGCGTCCCGCTTCGTGGCCGACCCGTTCGACCGGGCGGGCGGACGCATGTACCGCACCGGCGACCTGGTGCGGTGGACGGCCGACGGGGAGCTCGTCTACGTCTCCCGCGCCGACGACCAGGTGAAACTCCGCGGCTTCCGCATCGAACCCGGGGAGATCGAAGCCGCGCTCACCGCGCTGCCCGGCGTCGCGGGGGCGTGCGTCGTCGTCCGCGAGGACCGGCCAGGCGACCGGCGGCTGGTCGCGTACACCGTCCCCGCGGACGGGGCGGCCGGCCCGGATGACGACGAGGTGCGCGCGCACCTCGCCGCCACCCTGCCCGACCACATGATCCCCGCGGCCCACGTACGGCTCGACGCCCTGCCCGTCACGCCCAACGGCAAGACCGACCGGCGCGCCCTGCCCGCACCCGCCCCGGCCGCACCGGCCGGGGGCCGCGCACCGGAGACCGCCCGCGAACGCGCCCTCTGCGAGGCGTTCGCCGAGACGCTCGGAGTGCCCGAAGTGGGCGTCACGGACGACTTCTTCGCCCTGGGCGGCCACTCGCTCCTCGCCGTCACCCTCGCCCAGCGGATCGCGGAACGGTGCGGCAGTCGTCCCTCCCTGCGCGCCCTGTTCGAGGCACCCACCGTCGAGGGCCTGGCCCGGCTCCTGGAGAGCGAGGCGGGCCAGGAGAACAGCGTGTCACCCGACCTCGCCGGTGACGTACGCCTGGCTCCGGACATCACCGGCCGGACCGGAACGGCTCACCTGCCCGCTCCCCGCAGGACCTCCCGCCCGGCCGCCCGGCCACTCCTGACCGGTGCGTCGGGATTCCTCGGCGCCTTCCTCCTGCGCGACCTCATCGAGACCACCGGCGGCCCGGTCGACTGCCTCGTACGGGCCGAGGACGGGCAACGCGCCGCGGACCGGCTGCGGACCACTCTGGAGCGGTACGGCCTGTGGAATCCCCGGCACGCGGAGCTGATCCGTCCCGTTCCCGGAGACCTCGCCGCTCCCGGCCTCGGCCTGTCACCCCAGGACAGGACCGCCCTGGTCCACCGGCTCGGCCCCGTGATCCACAACGGCGCACGCGTCAACTTCGCCGCCGGGTACGGCGATCTACGCGCCCCCAACGTGGCGGGGACCGAGGAACTGCTGCGCCTGCTCGCCGACTCCGACTCACCCGGCATGCACTACGTCTCGACCACGAGCGTCTACGCCCCGGCGTCCGGCGCGGACCCCGTCACCGTCACCGAGTGGACCCCGACGGGCCCGGCGGCCGACCTGCCCGACGGCTACGCGCAGAGCAAGTGGGCCGCCGAACAACTCGTCGGCCAGGCCCGCGAACGCGGCCTGCCGGTCACCGTCTACCGGCCGGGCCGCATCAGCGGCGACACCGCCACCGGCGCCTGCCAGGACCGCGACCTGCTCTGGCAGCTCATCAAGGGATGCCTCCAGGCGGGCGCGGTGCCGGACCTGCCGTACGGCACGACCGACTGGGTGCCGGTGGACTACGTCAGCGCGGCTGTCGTGGCGCTGTCCACGTCCGGTGGAACGGGAGCCGAGACCTATCACCTCACCAACCCGGACGCACCCGGCCTGGACCGCGTCTTCGAAGCGGCCGCCCGTCTGGGCCACGAGCTGAGCACCGTCCCCGCGTCGCACTGGCAGGCCCGCGTCGCCGCCCAGCACGACAACGCGGCCCAGCTGTTCCTCGGCGACGAGAGGCACGCCCGGAACAAGGCAACCGAACACCGCCGCTTCGATTCCAGCCAGACGGCCAAGGCGACAGGTGCCCTGGGCGTCCACCTGCCACCGCTGACCGACGACGTCCTGACCCGCTACCTGACCTACTTCCGCGGCACAGGGTTCCTGCCCACCCCCCAGGGGGCACGAGCGCACGGGGCCGTGTCGTGACCGAGCCCGTCTACGCGGGCTCTGCCGACTCGTGGCGGAGGGCGATGCCCAGCTCAGCGGCCACGGTGGTGAGAGCCGCCCCCAGGGGGAGAGCGACGCGGGCGACGGCGTGCCGGTCGCCCCGGGTCAGGTCCCGGTTGACGATCAGCACGGGCTTCCCCGCCTCGGCCGCGTAGCGGACGAATCGGAGCCCGGACATCACCGTCAAGGAGGAGCCGAGGACGAGCAGCGAGGCCGCGTCACGGACCAGTGCGCGGCAGTGCTCGACGCGCTGAGGAGGCACGGTTTCGCCGAAGAAGACCACGTCCGGTTTGAGGATGCCGCCGCAGACCGTGCAGGGCACCACGTGGAAGTCTCCGACCTGCTCGTCGGTGAGATCCGCGTCACCGTCCGGGTTGATCGCGGCGGCCACCGGGGCGAACCCGGTATTGGCCTCCTCCAGCCGCTGGGCGAGTTCCCGGCGCAAGCCGGTGGCGCCGCACGACAGACAGACGACGCGTTCCAGGCTTCCGTGGAGTTCCACGACGTCCTCGCTGCCTGCGGCCTGGTGCAGACCGTCGACGTTCTGGGTGATCAGCCCCGAGAGCAGACCGCGCTGCCCGAACGCGGCCACGGCCCGGTGCCCGGCGTTGGGACGGGCGCGGCCGAAGGTACGCCAGCCGAGGTGGCTGCGCGCCCAGTACCTCCGCCGGGCCTGGGCGTCGGCGATGAAGTCCTGGTACGTCATCGGGGTGTGCCGGCTCAGGCTTCCGCCCTCGCCCCGGTAGTCGGGGATGCCCGACTCCGTGGAGATCCCGGCTCCGCTGAGCACCAGCACACCGCCCCTCCTCAGCGCTTCGGTGACCGGCTCCGGATCCGTGATGGCAGGGGGCAGCTCCTCGGTGGGAGCCCAGCTCAGGGTGGGGCGGATGCGCATTCCTCCAGAGTACGGAACAGGCTCCCGTCTCCCGATGGCCCCGCCCGCTCACCGCTCGGGGCCGGCCTCGTTCAGTTCGGGCTCCAGGCCTTCGGCCATCGAGCTGCGGCGGCGGCCGGAGTCGGCGCGCCAGGCCTCGAAGGCCCAGGCGGTCGACGCCACCACGGCCGCACCGAGGAGCCAGCCGCCGACCACGTCGCTGAACCAGTGGACGCCGAGCGCGACCCGGGTGAAGCCCACACCCACCACCGAGAGCACCGCCACGCTCCAGCACAGGGTTCTCCACCAGCCACGAGGCACCAGCGGCAGCAGGACGAGCATCAGGATGGCGAGCGAGGTGGTGGCGGTCATCGCGTGACCCGAGGGGAAGGAGAACCCCGGCGCCCGGGCCACCGGGTCGGCCAACGAGGGCCTGGCCCGTTCGACCACGGTCTTGACCAGCAGCCCTGTCAGGGCGCCGGCCACCGCCGTCACGCCGCACCAGGCGGCCAGCCGCCAGGCGCGCCGCCAGAGCAGCCACGCCGTCAGCAGGGCGACCACGCAACGCAGCGTCGCAGGATCCCAGACCCAGTCGGACAGGAAGCGCAGGGCGCTCGTCCACCCAGGGTGCGCCAGCGCGGACTCGTGCAGCCGCCGGGCCGCATCCGCGTCCATGACGCGCAGCGGACGCCATCGGCCCTCGACGAGCACGAGAAGGAGACCGAAGGGCACCGCGGCGAGCGCGGCGACGGCGACAGCGCCGAACAGCCGGACGCCGAATCTGCGGTCCGCCCGCGCGCGGCGCTCACGAAGCAGCAGGCCGGTCGCTCGCACCACCGATCACGCTCCCGGATCGGGGTGGACGGGACCGGGCCGCCGGGCACGAGCGGCTTCCAGCTGCGCGGCGAAGGACAGGCCGAGAAAGAGGGCTATGGAGGTCAGATAGGCCCAGAGAAGCAGCGACATGAAGGCACTGAGAGGGCCGTACACCGTGTCGAAGGACCCGCTGACCGAGAGATAGAGGCTGAGCAGCCAGGTCAGCATCGTCCACAGAACCAGGTAGACGGCCGCCCCGAACGCCAGCCAGGTGTAGCCCGGCTGCTTGCGCCGAGGGGAACGACGGAAGATGGCGCTCGCGGACATGAGCGCGAGCAGCAGCCCGCACGGCCAGCGCAGCAGGTCCCAGGAGTTGCCGGCACTCTCATCGAGACCGTAGACCGTCACAGCGGCTGCGGCCAGGTCGCCGCCCACCACCATCAGGATGAATCCGAGACCCAGCGGGATCCCGGCAGCCAGCGCCATCACCAGACCCCGGAAGTACTTCCGGTGGAAGGGGCGGTCACGCTCGACCCCGTAGATCCGGTTGGCGCCGCGTTCGATCTGGCACATTGCCGTGGTGACGTTCACCAGCGAAAAGGCCAGACCGAACCAGAGCGTGAGCTGAGAGCCCTCCCCGGCGGTCTGCCTGCTCCGTTCCAGAGCATCGTCCACCACCTCGGCGCTCGGTCCCGCGGCGATGCGATGGATGGTCAGTTCCGCAAGCCTCCCCACGTTCTCCGTATGCAGTGAAGCGGACAGCCCGACGAAGGCGATGACGAGCGGTATCACGGCGAGAACGGTCTGCAGCGCGAGGGCACGGGAGTGGCTGAACCCGTCGGCGTACCGGAAACGGACGAAGGAGTCACGCACCAGCGGCCAGCGGCCGTAGCGGCGCAGCGATGCCAGCGCCTCGTCGGCGGAGAGCTCGTCGCCGGACATGTCGCGGGTCTGTGGGACGCGGGTCGCGGTTCCCATTCACTCGCCCCCCGCCGGCAGGAGCACGGTGAGGGCCCCGGGCTCGACTTCGGCGACGAGCAGCCGGCCAGGTCCCACCGGATCTCCGTCGATCTCGCGCGGCTGCACCGGGGAGAAGCGGATCTCGGCGTGGCGAAAGGTGAAGTACTCCACCGGGGTGCCGGTGGCGTCCGCGGGAGGGAAGCTGCCCTGCGCGGAAGGGCGAGGTGCTTTCGAACGACCGCGCAGCAGGATCCCCACGGCACGCAGCCAGCCGGTGGGCCCGTGCGGGTCGAAGACGGCGAGATCGAGTACCCCGTCGTCGGGTTCGGCGGCCGGGACGAGGGCGGCGCCGCCCTGCACCCTGCCGATGTTGGCGAGGAGAACCGTGCGGGCGGTGCGGTGCAGTACCGGCCCGCTGTCGAGCCGGATCGACAGGGACATCCGAGGTGCCCGCAGACTGCTGACGCCGGCTATCACGTAGGCGGGCCAGCCCAGGGCCGACTTCGCGCGGTCCCCGGTGTTCTCCAGCATCGCGGCGTCCAGGCCGGCGCCGGAAATGGCGGTGAAACGGGTGGCAGGGAGGGAGTCTCCCTCGATCCGCCCCATGTCGATCCGGCGAGCGCCGCCCGACAGCGCGGCGTCCAGAGCATCCGCGGCTTTCAGGGGCAGCCCCAGGTTCCGGGCGAGCAGGTTGCCGGTTCCGCAAGGCACCACAGCCAGGGGGACGCCGGTGCCGGCCAGTGCGTCCGCCACCGCCCGAACTGTTCCGTCGCCACCGCAGACCACTACCAGCGAGGCGCCTTCACGAACCGCAGCGGCGGCCTGGCCACCGCCCGGATCATCGGCAGTGGTGGCGACGAACTGCGCGGCATGGCGACCGTGTTGTTCCAGGACCAGCCGCAGGCGGTCGCGTTCCGCATCGTCCGTGACCGTCGGGTTGACGATCACGACGGTCTGGCCCGCAACGCGTTCCGAGCGCTGCTTCGCCGCCTCCAGCGCGATGTCCATCGCGTTCGTCGGCGCAGGGGTGGGGATGTTGCCGTCGCTCATCAGGGCGCGGCCGACGATCAGGAGCGACAGGCTGCCGTTCAGCAGTCCGCCGAGGACATCGGTGGGGTGGTGCATCCCCCGGTACAGGCGCGCGACCGCGACCAGCAACGGTACGAGAAGCAGCAGGCCGCCGACCGCCTTGCGCCAGGGACCCCGGATGCGGGAGAGCGCCAGAACGGCAAGACCGGCGTAGAGCGCCGTGGCAGCACCCGTGTGGCCGGAGGTGTAACTGGCCGTCGGCGGCGAGGCGTCGAGGCGGTCCACATCCGGCCGGTCGCGGTCCACGCACGTGGAGATGACCAGGAACACCAGCGCCTGGAGTGAGACGGAGACGGCGAGGAACACCGCCTCCCGCCACTTGGGCAGCCGCGGTATCAGGATCAGCCCCATACAGGCCAGGACGGTGACGATGACCACCGTGCCGGTGTTGCCGGCCTCCGACGCGATGAGTGACGCGTCGCTGAGAGCCCCCGTGCGCAGGCGCTCGAAACCCTCGTTGACCTGATCCTCACTGGAGAGTGGCCATGTTCCATCGGCGGGTCCGGTGATCAGGAGACCGAGCCCCACCAGCAGCGCGGCCTGGCAGACGGTCATCGCGCCGATCCGGACCGCGGCCCGTCTGCTGCCACTGGTCAGGGCGGGCGATCGTCCGGGGCGAGGGGAGGCAGCGGGTTCCGCGGTCGCGCGGACCGGTCTCTCGGGCAGGGCGGTAGGCATGGGGCTCCAGACTTTCGGCGTGGCGGACTGCAGTGGTGGCCGGCCGACGGCTCGGACCTCCCGGTGCTCCGCCATCTGCCCCGGAATACGCCCGTCAGGCACACACTCGTGGACTTTGCGCTTCCTGCGCCGGTGGGGCGGAGCTGCACGGCGTCCGCCGCCCGCCGACACGGGTCGTCATGTGCCGAGATCCCAGAGGTCGATTGGGACGGGGGCGCGGCGCGCCTCGGCCGCTGCGGCGGCCGCAGGTGGAGGATCGGTGGGGCGGTGGTATCGAGACGAGCCACCCGGCACCGCACTGCCCCACCGCGTGAAGAGAGACCGGTCATGAAACCGTTGCGCTACCCGCTGTCCCAGTCCCTCCCCGCCGGACCACCGCGACCCGGCAAGGACGACGCTCTCGGCATCGTCCCGGGAGCGGCGTGAGCACCGGTCCACGCGGGGGCGCGCCCGATGGCGGTCGGTACGGTGAAGCGTTCTTCCGGCCCGGACAGGCGGGGGAGGGCGAGCGCATCGATTTTGGGGCCCTTGCCTACGACGACTTCACCATGGCGCGGCTCCGGGCCATCGGGGCCGGCCCCGGATGGCGCTGCCTGGACGTGGGGGCCGGCACGGGTACGGTCTCCGGCCGGCTGCTCGAGGAGGCCGGAGTGGAGAGCGTGCTCGCCGTGGACCGCGACGTGCGGTTTCTCGCCGAGCTGTCCTTGCCGGGGCTCGACGTGCTGGAGGCCGACATCACGGCCCCTGACTTCGTCTCCGGCCGGTTCCAGCTCGTCCACGCACGCTTCGTACTGATGCATCTGCCCGAGCGCGACCGCGTGATCCGGGCCTTGGCCGAACGCGTTGCGCCCGGGGGAGTGCTGGTGCTCAGCGACGCGGTCGACCTGACGAGTGACCGGACGCCCGGCACGCCGTACACCGAGGTGATGCGGGCGATGTGGCAAGGGCTGCGGAGCACGATCGGTACCGCTGTCGACTGGGTGCCGTCGTACCCGCAGATGCTGCGTGGAGCGGGGCTCGAGTCCGTCGCCGCCGAGATCCATGTGCCGCCGCTGCTGCCGGGGAGCGCCATCAGCAGGTTCTGGGCGGAAACCTGGGAGCGCAGCAGAGCGGCGATGATCGCCACCGGGCTCGTCGACGACATGGCCATCGACGCGGCGGTCCGGTATCTGGGCTCCGGCGAATGCGCCGCGGTGTCGGCCGGCATGCTCACCGTCTGGGGACGCAGGCCCGACAAGGACGGGGGTTGAGCAGCCGCAGCCCGGGCCCCGCCCAGGGCGCTCAGGGGGCCGGCTCAGGTGTGTCCGGACCACGTCGTCTGCGGACCGCGGCGACGATGCCGAGAACCATCCCCACGGCGAGCACGATCAGCCCCCGCAGCCACACGTCAGCTTCCACCTGGGTGGCGAGCAGGATGCAGGACGCTGCTCCGAGTACGGGAAGTGCCGTGGGTGCCCGGAAATGATCGTGTGCTGTGCCGTCGCGGCGCAGCACCAGGACCGCGGTGTTGACGATGAAGAACACGACGAGGAGAAGCAGGACCAGTGTGGAGGCCAGCGTGGCGATGTCGGAGGTGAGGGCGAGCAGCAGGGACAGTGCGGTGGTGGCCGCGATGGCTGCCCACGGCGTGCGGCGGCCGGGCAGGACGCGGGCGAGGAACCGCGGGAGCAGACCGTCCCTGGCCATGCCGTAGGCCAGCCGTGAGGCCATGATGCCGGTGAGGAGTGCTCCGTTGGCGACGGCGATCAGGGCGATCGCGCTGAAGAGCTCAGTGGGTACCCCGCCGGCCTTCCGTACTACTTCGAGGAGTGGGCCGCTCGACCCGGTCAGGGTCGGCGTGGCGACGGCCGCGGAAGCCGCGGCGCCCACCAGGACGTACACCGCGCCGGCGGTGGTCAGCGCTCCGAAAAGTGCCCGCGGATAGGCACGTCGGGGGTCGCGGGTCTCCTCAGCCACGTTGACCGACGTCTCGAATCCGACGAATGAGTAGTAGGCCAGCACGGCTCCGCTCAGAATCGCGGCGGCCGGCCCCTTGCCGGCGGTGCCCAGGTCAGTCAGTCGTCCGAGATCGGCGTCACCCCGCAGGATGATCCAGGCGCCGAGAACGATGACGAGTACGAGTCCGCTCACTTCGATGACCGTGGCGACGACGTTGGCACGAGTCGATTCGCTGATGCCCCGGGCGTTCAGCAGTGCCAGAGCGACGAGGAAGACGAATGCGACCAGTACGACAGGGAGAGTAACGAACTCGGCCAGGTAATCCCCCGCGAACCCGCGCGCCAGGGCCGCGACCGAGACGACGCCTGCGGTCAGCATGCAGTACCCGGCGAGGAAACCGGTGAAAGGGCCGTATGCCAGGTTCGCGTAGTGGGAGGCCCCGCCCGCCCGTGGGTACTTCGTGGCCAGCTCGGCGTACGAGGCGGCTGTCAGCAGAGCCAGAGACAAGGCCGCCAGCAACGGCACCCAGACAGCGCCCCCCGATTGTGCGGCGACCTGTCCCACAAGGACATAGACGCCCGCACCCAGCACATCTCCAAGGATGAAGAAGTAAAGCAGGGGAGTAGTCAGGGCCTTTTTGAGGGTTGTCGTCTGCGGGCCGGTGGTTTCGGTTGATCCTCTGGGTGAGTTCACGAAGGGCCAGATACCCCGAATAGCAGCCCGCAGACGGCGCTGCTCCGAATGGCACGCGCAGCCGAGCCGACACGGCGGACGTCCGCATCCCGGCCCGGCTCGGAGGAGTCGGCCGAGAGACGGACGTCCGCCCGTACGCGCTGATCAGTGGTGGCCGTGGGCGCTGTTGGACGCGCCGCCGAACAGCTTGGCAAGGGCACGGAACGGAAGCGTGACGACCGTGGCTATGGCGCTTCCGATGGTCCTGAGAACGTCTGCAATGGCCTTCAGCACGGTGGAACCTCCGTAGGAATACTGCCCGACAACCGGAAAAGATTGCTTCGGTGGACTGTTGTCCAGCGGCTACCCGGCCCGGAAGGGTGGAAACAGGTGAGATGGTGAGCGCCGCTGTGACGGATCCGCGTTCCGCCCTGAGAAATCGGCCCCTTCTGCGCCCAGGAACACACACCTCGGAGGCGAGGCTTCCGTGCATTCGGCTCCCACGTCGGGCGGTGTCGTAAAAGGAGGGGTGCGGGACAGCCCTTAGTGGTTTCCGGAGAACCTTGAATGCGTCGACATCCAGGGTCATGCCGGCGTCGAGCTGAGACCGGGACGCTTCTGTCCGGGAGCGGTCCGGGCGGAGATGAGGGAGCGGTCGCGTCCTGTGGAGCGGGCGTGGCGCCGTCATCCAGTACGAGGGCTTCCGGCCCAACGGGACGCGGGTACCCATCCGCACGGCTGGAGGGGTACCCCACCTCAGGCCTCGGCGGCTCGATTTCTGTCCACTTCTGTTGGTGCGTGTTGACGTCCGCCTCTAGTGCAGATTCACTAGGGTTCACCTGATGTCCTCACACTATGGGGTAGTGATGCGGCAGCTGACGACGAGGAGACCCCTGGCAGACAGGGTGCGCGGGACCACATGGCGCGGGTGCGTGCCGCGCGTGAGCACGGAGAGGTGCGCGACGCTGTGACCGCTTACCCGTTCACGTCGCACGCCGCGGTGCGTTCGGGCGTCGCGCGAGTGACTCTCGCCGGTGAACTCGACCTGGACTCGGGCCCCGCCGTCCAGGAGGCGGTGAGTGCTTGTCTGGAGGAGGAGGTGACGAGTCTCTGGCTCGATCTGACCGACGTCTCCTTCTGCGACTGTGCCGGCCTGGGCGCCTTGTTCAGGGCGCGGACGGCCGTTCTCCGAGCAGGCGCGGATCTCGTCGTTGAGGGGGTGGGATCCCAGTTGGGGCGGCTGCTCCGCCTCGTCGGGGCCGAAGACCTCTTCACCGGGAGGAGCGCGAATCCCGAGTCGGCTCATCGGGCTTCGGGAACGGCCTCGACACGCCGTGATGTTCGGGCGGAGGCCACCGCCGAGTGGCCGTTGCGGAGACTGGCATGATCATGCGATCCGCCCCTTCCAAGGATGCGCCGATGCCTTCACCTTTCGCACACAGCCGGCCGGTCAGGATTCTGCTGGTCGAGGACCACGACATGGTGGCCGAGGCGATATGCCTCGCCCTGGAGCGCTCGCCCGATCTGCAGGTCGTGGCGCGTGCGGCGTCGGTGGCGTCCGCACTGGCCGACGTGCAGCGATGCGAGCCGGATGTCGTACTTATGGACCGGCGCTTGCCGGACGGCGACGGGGTCACCGCCATCGCCGATCTGCTGGCCCTCGTGCCGGACGCCCGTGTCCTGGTTCTGGCCGGAGAAGGCAGTGCGTCGGTAGCGGCGCGCGTCGCGGAGATGGGCGGGGCGGGCCTGATTCTCAAGGCCCGCGGTCTGAGGGAGTTGGAGGAGGCGGTCCGTCGAGTCGCAGCGGGTGAGGTGGTGTTCAGCCAGGACCTGTTGGGCGACGTGCTGGAACGGCTGACAGGCCGGACGCCGGGGCTCGGTGCGAACCTCACTCCGCGGGAAAGGGAAACACTTCATCTGTTGGGGGAGGGGCACAGCACCGCGAGGATCAGCGAGCAGCTCGGAGTGGCTCTCAACACGGGGCGCAACCACGTCCAACGGGTGCTGGAAAAGCTGGGAGCGCGTTCCCAGCTGGAAGCTGTGACGGTCGCGCGACGTGAAGGGCTCCTCAAGTGACGCAGCAGCCACTGGAACAGGCATGGGTGAGGAAGCCGCCGGCTCCGTTGTCGGATGCGGCTTTCACACTGCTGGTGCAAGGGGTCCTGGACTACGGCATCTTCATGCTCGACCCGCAGGGCTACATCATCAGTTGGAACGCCGGTGCGGAGCGCATCAAGGGATACAGCGCAGAGGACATCGTCGGCCAGCACTTCTCGGTCTTCTACCCACTCGAGGACCAGTCCTCGGGCAAGCCGAAATGGGAGTTGGAGACCGCCGTGGCCGAGGGCAGACTGGAGGACGAGGGCTGGCGCGTCCGCAAGGACGGCTCCCGGTTCTGGGCGAACGTGGTCATCACCGCCTTGTGGGACGAAAAAGGTGTGCTGCAGGGATTCGGCAAGGTCACCCGGGACATGTCCGAACGGCGGGCAGCGCAGCATGCCCTCACCGAGCGACGACGGTTGTTCGATCACCTGGTCCAGGCTCAGGAGTCGGAACGACGCCGCATCGCCTGGGACGTCCACGACGACTCCATCCAGGCCATGGTCGCTGTCGGAATGCGGCTGGAACTGCTCGCGGACCGCGTACCGGAGCCGTACTCCGCAGAGTTGCAGCGTCTCGACGTCTCGGTCCGTGAAGCGATCGGCCGGCTCCGGAGTCTGACGTTCCGGCTGCATCCCCCCGGGATAGACCGGCACGGCCTGGTCGAAGGACTCTCCAGCCACCTGGAGGACGTGGTGGGCTCTTCCTGGGGGATGCCCTATGCGTTCGAGCACCGCCTCGACCGGGAACCTCCCCCCGAGACGGCCATCACCATCTTCCGCATCGTCCAGGAGACCCTGCTGAACGTGCACAAGCACGCAGGCGCGAGCAGAGTCGACGTCAGCGTCGAGTCGGTCGACAGAGGAGTTCTGACGCGGGTCACGGACGACGGAACCGGCGCGCCCATGTCGCAGGACGGTACCCGCGAACATTTCGGGATCATCGAGATGCGGGAGAGGGCCGAGACGGCAGGAGGATGGTGGTCCATGCAGAGCCGGCCCGGAACGGGCACGACAGTCGAGTTCTGGGTACCCGATCCCTGTCCGGTAACCGACTCGACGCCGACGGACGGTGCGCCGTGACGGCGGAGGCACCGGGCGGCTCCGCCGTCCCACCGTTCAGCGTGATCCTCTGTGACGACAATGTGCTGCTGCTGGAGATCCTGGGCGAGGTCGTTCAGGCACAGCCCGACCTCGAGGTCGTCGGCACGGCGCGCAACGACGAGCAGGCGCTTCGACTCGCGAACCGATATCAACCGGACCTCGTGATCCTTGACGTCCGCTTCCCCGGCGGGGGCCCCTCCGTTGCCAGGGACATCGCACGGTGCTCACCCACCAGCAGAATCGTGGCGTTCTCCGCGTACGACGACAAGGGTTCCGTCGAGCGGATGATGGACGCCGGTGTCTGCGGGTACGTACTCAAAGGTGCGAGCAACCGGGAACTCCTCACGGCCCTGCGCCGGGCGGCGGAATCTCGATAGGGACGCTGTGCTCCTCCGCTCCCGTCCTTGCCCGCCTCCGGCGCCCGCCCTGCGCAAGGGAAGTGTGAGTCGAGCAGGCCGGACCGCAGATGCCCGACGCGGAGAGGGCCGGGATGTACAGCGGGGACGGGGTGGCCGGTTCTCGCCTGCTTGTCGTGGCGCCGACCCGCTCATCGTGCGGCCGGAGGCACGCTCATCGCCAGCAGTGCGGTGTCGTCGTCGAGTCCCTCGCCGAACGAGTCGAGCAGCTCGGTGAGCGCCTCCACGGCACTGGTGGCCGAGGCGGGTGCGAAGACCCGGGCGAACCGCAGGAGCGCTTCGTCGCCATAGCGTTCGCCTGTGTGCGGGATACGCGCCTCGGTCAGACCGTCGGTATAGAGCAGCAGGGTGTCACCAGGACGTAGATCCAGGGCGACCGTGGTGAACTGGGCGTCCGGAACCACTCCGACCAACTGGCCGCCCGGCGTGGGCCGGTAGTCGGCACTGCCGTCGGCACGCAGCAGCACAGCGGGCGGGTGCCCGCCGCCGGCCAGGACGATGTGGAATTCCGTGTCGTCGTCTCCGGGCGTCAGAAGGCCGAAGATCACCGTGCAGAACCGCGGTTCGTCGTCCTGTGTCTGGTGGTTGAGAGCGGTGTTGAGGTTGGCGAGCACCGTAGCCGGTATCGGATCGGAGACCGCCGCGGCTCGCAGGGTGTACCGCGCCAAGGACGTCACCACGGCGGCGTCAGCGCCCTTGCCGCGTACGTCTCCCATGAAGAAGCCCCAGCGACCGCCGGCCAGCGGGAACAGATCGTAGAAATCCCCGCCCACCTCGTCGGGAGATGCGAAGTGGTAGTGCGCGGCGACGTCCAGGCCCGGAACCGGTTCGAGCGTCGGCGGGATCAGGGTGCGCTGCAGAGTCGTGGCGAGGCGCTGCAGGCGGTCGCGGTCGCGGTCGGCCTCCTGACGGGCACGTAGGAGCTCACGCTCGTAGGTGCGTCTGTCCCGGGCGTCCAGAAGAGTGGTGCGGATCAGCATCGGTTCGCCGTCGCGGTCCTGCTTGACGACGGAGGTGACCAGGACGGGCAGTCGGCTGCCGTCGGCGGCCTTGAGCTCCAGGGCGATACCGCTGATCTCGCCCTGCATGCGCAGCAGTGGTGAGAAGTGCGTCTCGTGATACAACCTGCCGCCGACGGTCAACAGATCGGGGAACTTCCTGCGGCCTATCAGTTCCTCCCGGCGGTAGCCGAGCCATTTCAACAGCGTTTCGTTGACCTTCGCTATCCGACCGTCCATCAGGGTGGAGAGGTAGCCGCACGGCGCGTTCTCGTACAGGTCCTCGGCACTGTCCTCCAGCAGAGCGGAGAACGACAGTTGTTCCTGGTCGGAGCCTCCAGCCGCCCACAATCCGTTGGCCTCCTCGTTGCCCGGGTCCACCGTCACGGCCCCTGCACGAAGGCGATGATGGCCTCGGCCGTCTCCTCGGGGGCGCTCAGCTGGGGGCAGTGGCCTGTCGAGTCCAGGGTGACCAGTTGACTGCCGGGGATCCGGGCCTGGACGTAGGCACCGACCTCACGCGGAGCGATCGTGTCGCGCGCACTCTCGACGATGAGCGTCGCAACGGTCACCGTGGCGAGGTCCGCGCGGTTGTCGGAGAGGAAAGTGGCTCGCGCGAACAGCCGTGCGATCTCGGGATCCGTTCGGCAGAAGCTGTTGGTCAGCTCCTCGCCCAGTTCGGGGCGTTCCGGGTTTCCCATGATCACCGGTGCCATGGTCGCGGACCAGCCGAGGTAATTGCTATCCAGCGACTCGAGCAGTTCGTCGATATCCTGCTTGCTGAATCCGCCGCGGTAGTCGCCGTCGTCGATGTACGACGGCGACGGGGTGAGAAGGACGAGCTTGTCGAAAAGGCGGGGCTCCTGCGCGGCGGCAAGGACACCGATCATGGAACTGACCGAATGCCCGACGAAGACCACCGGTCCGAGTCCGAGGGTTCGGCATATCTCGAGGACATCCTGCGCATAGCCCTCCAGAGTGGAGTAGCGCTCGGGGCTCCAGGCGGACACGTCGGAGCGCCCCGCCCCCACGTAGTCGAAGAGGACCACCCGGAAGCGTTCCTCCAGCACGGGCGCGACTAGACGCCACAGGTTCTGATCACATCCGAAACCGTGGGCCAGCATCACCACAGGCCCGCCGTCCCGGCCCGTCACCGATACGCGGTTCCTTGTCAGGACGTCCATAAGAACATCGTGACACTCCACGCGCGGGACGGCCTGCTCAGGCGGGCGAGGGGCGGCTCACCAGCATGGAGAGGGCCAGTGGGTCCCAGCCGCCGCCCTGAGGTTGTCCTCAGGTGTCTCCGTCCGCGGTCTTTTTGCCGTTCGCTTCGCGGTGCACCTCAAAGCTGCTGCACACCCCGGCCGCCCGCCCAGGGCTACAAGCCGAGCTCGGCCTGGTGGACGACCGGTCGTTCGAAAGGCCTCAGCACCGGGAACCGCGTGGATTGAGGCCGCAGCCCGAGTCGCCGGAGTCAGGCCGGGTCCACGAGCTCGACGCCGCGCAGCAAGCGGTGTACCCGGTGGGGTGAATCGGACAGGCAACGTGCCTGCAGGCAGCCACGGAACCGCCACTGCGCTCAGGGGGTACTGCCGTCTGCATGGGGGGAGCTTTGAGTCAGCCTTCGGGATGAGTCGTCGGAGAGGAGGCGCCCGTTCACTGCAGGCTCGGAGCCACGAGCGCACGGGTGTCGCCGGTGTTTGACAAGGCGGTGCGGGTCCGCAAGCACGGAGAACCGCCGGTGCTCGACTCGGTCCGCAGCTCAGGCCGAGGGGAATCCGGCCGTCAGCCACGCCAACAGCTGGCCCGGCGCGTCTTCCTGGAGAAGATGGCCGGCGCCCTCGATCCAGTGCAGCTCTGCTTGCGGAACCCGTTCGTGCAGCCACTCGGCGTACTTCGGAGGAAGAATGCGGTCCTCGCGGCCCCAGACGAGCCGTACCGGAAGCGAGATTCCGCTCAGCAGATGCTCATACGCCACCGTGTCCGTCTGCCTGATCTGGCTGTACTGGCGATAGAACGCCGCTTGCCCTGCGTCCCCCCGCCACGGTGCGAGGAACGTGTCGAGGACTCCCGGCCTGAAGCCGACGTGCGTGGCGTGCCGCAGATGGCTGATGACCAGCGCTTCGTGTGCGTAGCCCGGAAGTTTCTGGAAGACCTCCTCGTGCTCGAGAAAGAGCTGGAAGAGCCCTCGCTCCCACTCACCGCCGCTCACCGCGTCGAAGAGGGTCAGGTCGCGGTAGCGCCTCTCCTCCAACAACAAGGTGCGAAGCGCCACAGCCCCGCCGATGTCGTGGGCGACAACACTGGGGTCGGACAGCTCCCAGTGGTCGAGGAGCCGGGCAAAGGTTTTCGCGTGGGCCGCCAGGCTGAGGTCCTGGCCCTCGCGCTGGTCCGACTCACCGAAGCCGAGGTGGTCGAAGAAGAAGACCTTGCGGGTACGGGCGAGCGCCGGAGCGATGTCCCGCCAGAGAAACGAAGAATACGGCGTGCCGTGCACGAGCACGACCGGGTCTCCGCTCCCCAGGGCTCCCCACCGCACCACACCTTGAGGCGTCTGGAATTCCTCACCAAGTGTCCAGTCCATCACTGGCCTCCTGTTCCGTCCCATGAACACCACCTGCCACTCAGAGCATGCCCTGATGTCGCTTTGGCAAAAAAGCTCCCGCGCCTGCGGACCCCGACTCATCGGCAAGGCCTGCTGCGGGAGCCGGCGGCGGTACGGGGATGCGTGGGAACCCGATGTAGCGCGGGGAGCAGATGTGATGTGAGGTGGAGAGAGGAACGGGGTCCTGGTGCACAAGGTGATCTGTGAGGTGGGTGATGCGGGACGGGGATGTGCGTCGGATGCTGGCCGGGTTGTTGGACGACAGCCATGTGCTGTCGTTCGAGCAACTGCCGGAAGTGGTGGCCAGGCACGCTGCGGCTGCCGGGTTCACCGATGTCCTCATCTACCTGGGCGATCTGCAGCGTGACGTGCTGCGATTGGCCACCGGTCACGGTCTGGACGCCGCCGGGGAAACGGAAGGGCATCAGAGGCAACTCCTGGTGGAGGGCACGGTGGCAGGGCGGGCCTACCAGTACGGCAGCATCACGGGCGCGGCCGACAGCACGGAGGGCGCGCACAAGTGGTGGATTCCGCTGCTGGACGGCACGGAGCGGCTCGGCGTACTGCACCTGGGAACGACCACGGACGACGAGGACGTGCGACAGGCGATGCTGTCGCTCGCCTCCCTGGTGGCGATGATGGTGGTCAGCACGGGGGACACAAGTGACTCCTATGCCCGGCTGGCCCGTATCAGGCCGATGAACGTCGCCGCGGAAATGCAGTGGCAACTGATGGCACCGCGCACGTACGTCGACGGAAGGGTGGCCATCGCCGCGGTGATGGAGCCGGCCTACGAGGTCAGTGGCGACGCCTACGACTACGCCACGGCCGGCGACGTCGTGCACTTGTCTCTGTTCGACGCCATGGGGCACGACACCGCAGCCGGTCTGACGGCCAACCTGGCCGTGGGCGCCTGCCGCAACCGGCGGCGTCAGGGCACCGGCCTCGCCGACCTCGGCGACGCCATCGAGCAGGTGCTGCTCGAACAGTTCAAGACCGAGCGCTGGGTCACCGGCGTCCTGGCCGACCTGGACACCCGGACGGGCATGCTCTCCTGGACGAACCGGGGCCACCTCCCGCCTGTCGTCATCCGTGCCGGTCGCTGGACCACGCTGCTGGACTGCCCGCCCGCCCACCCCATGGGCAGCGACTTCGGCCTGCCCACGGTCGTGTGCCGAGAACAGCTGCAACCCGGCGACCGCCTCGTCCTGTACAGCGATGGCATCGTCGAAGCCCGGAACACGCGCGGAGAGGAATTCGGAGAAACCGCCTTCCGCGACTTCCTCGCCCGTCACCATTTCGACGCCCTGCCCGTCGCCGAAACACTGCGCCGACTCATGCGCTCCCTGCTCGCCCTCCACGACGGAAAGCTCCAGGACGACGCCACCATCCTGCTCTGCGAATGGCTCGGCCCCACCACCCGCTCCACCGCGGCCGCCGCCCCCATCGCCGGCGTACCCCGGCCGGCCGGGTGAAGAGAGGCCGGCGCGTACGTCCAGGAGCCCGATCCGGCGAGCCCGCGCCGCCGGAGTCCTTGCGGGAGGGGGACCGCACCGCCGTGGCGGCCGGGCCGTGATCGGGTCGCGGGTCTCCAACGGCGAGGCGAGCGCCAAGACGGGCGACGGCACGGCGGACGGCACTCGGGGCCCGGCCGCCACGAGCGGCGAGAGCGTCGGACATGGCGTCGATGGCGAAGGCGTAACCACGGCTTTGTGGGTCCCGTTCGCCTTCAGCGTCTCGTGGGCGAGGCCGTGCCGTGGATGCCGGGCTGGTCGATCATCAGACGCAGCCGGTGCAGACCGCGGCGCGTGTGACTCTTGACCGTTCCCAATGGCACCCCGGTGCGTTCGGCGATCTGGACTTGCGTCAGGTCCTCGTAGAAGGCCAGGCACAGCACCTCGCGCTGAGCGCGAGGCAGTCGGTGCAGGGCGTCGACGAGCAGCACATGGTCCAGTACGGCGTCCGGTGCCGTCTCGGCGGGGCCGGCGGGGGTGGCGTCGCGCGCGGCCGAGTCGACCACGGCCATGCGCCGGGTCCTGGCGGCCAGCGCGTCGAGAATCTCCCTGAGGACACTGCCAACCGCGTCCGTGCCGTCGGCCGTGGCGAGTGGATCGACGACGAGTTCGGCCGGTGGGGCCACCATCGGCGGCAGTCCAAGCATGCACGACCCCTTCTCGCTCCCGGTCATCCGCACAGCAGTGCTTCCGCCGGATGTCTCGATGCGGATGCGCCGACTCCTGCCGAAACGGCGCTGCTGCCGGGTGCATGCGCCTCGGCGGCCTGTCGACGGGTGATCCATGGCGGCGTGTCGCCCGAGGCCTTGGCCCGGCGGAGACGGCGCCGCCACAAGAAGGGGCGCGCCTCGATCATGAGCAGGGGCGTGACGCGCCCGTGCCCCCCTTCGCCCGGGGTGACGAGGCGGGGACCGAGTTGGCCGCCGAAGAGACAGTGCACGACGGGTGCCTCCTCAGTCGCGGCCGCGGGCATGCTTGAAGCGTGCGAGCCCGTCGGCGAGGTCGATGAGTGGGTCCGGGTAGTCGACACCGGCGCGTTGCTCCGCCGGGAGCCGCCAGGGTTCGTGCACTCTCCTTCCCTCCAGGTCCGTGAGCTCGGGGACCCAGCGGCGCACATAGGTGCCGTCCGGATCGAACCTTTTCGCCTGGAGGAGGGGGTTGAGGACGCGATGGGGCCGGGTGTCGGTGCCGGTGCCGGCGACCCACTGCCAGTTGAGCTGGTTGTTGACGATGTCGCCGTCCACGAGGAGGTCCAGGAAGTGCTGGGCGCCGATCCGCCAGTCGACGTACAGCGTCTTGGCCAGGAAGCTCGCTGTCAGCAGGCGTGCGCGGTTGTGCATCCAGCCCTCGTGCCGCAGTTGTCGCATGGCGGCATCGACGATCGGGTATCCCGTCCGTCCGTCCCGCCATGCGGCGATGTCCTCGGCCGCGTCCTCCTCGTTTCGCCACCGGTCCTGGTGTGTGCGGTAGTCCTTGCCGGATGCCTCAGGGCGCGCCGCCATCACTTGGTGGTGGAAGTCCCGCCAGCACACCTGACGTACGAACGCGTCCGCGCCGGGACCGCCGTGCTTGCGGGCCCGGTGGACGAGCTCCACCGGGGAGAGGGCTCCGAAGTGGAGAAAGGCCGACAGCTTTGAAGTGGCGTCACCCGCGAGGTCGTCGTGGCTGTCCTCGTACTGGGACAGCCCGGAACGCGACCACCGCGAGAACCGGTCACGGCCGGACGTCTCCCCTCCACGCAGAAGACCGGGCGAGGCGCCGGTCACGTCGGCACGTGCCGGGAGTGGCTCGCCGCGTGCCCCGTCGGGGACGCGTACGGACCGCGGCGCGGGGAAGGGCGTCCTCAGCGACTCCTGGGACCAGCGGCGGGAATACGGGGTGAAGACGGCGAAGTGGTCGGAACCGGAGGGCGTCACCGCGCCCGGGGCGATAGCGGTGATGACCGTCTCGTGCACGCGCAGGGTCACACTTCCTTCACCGAGGGCTTCGCGCAGCTGTTCCTCTCGGCGGTGGGCGTACGCGGTGACGCCGGCGGCCATGTGAACCACGACGGCCTCGCACTCGGCGGCGACCGCGCAGACCTCCCGGACGACCGGCCCCGCGCGGACCACGAGCCGGCCACCGCGGCTGCGCAGCGAGGCGTCGAGGTCGTTGAGGCAGTCGGCGAGAAAGGCCCGCCGGTTGGGAGCGTCGAACCCCGCCGCGTGAATCCCGGAATCCAGGACGAACAACGGCACCACCTCGTCCGCCGCCTTCAGCGCCGCGTGCAGCGGCGGATGGTCGTGCAGACGCAGGTCCGAGGTGAACAGGACGACCGCGACGGTCATGACTTGACTCCTGGCGCAATGGTGCGTGAACGGGTACCTAGTGCCGCCCACTTCGCCGGCGGTAGCGGCGCCGGATGCGCCCGTGGGGCTGATCACCCCTATGGGCGGTCAAGCCCTTCGCGGCGGCCTGGGTGATGTTGCGTGCCATGCCGCCGAAGACGACGGCGTGAAACGGGGAGACGGCCCACCAGTACGCGTGACCGAGGAGCCCGCGCGGGTGAAAGAGCGCGCGCTGCCGGTAGCGGGTGCGGCCTCCGGCGTCCGTCTCGACGTGCATCTCCAGCCAGGCCAGACCCGGCAGCCGCATCTCCGCCCGCAGCCGCAGCAGTCGGACCGGCTCGATCTCCTCGACTCGCCAGAAGTCCAGCGAGTCGCCGACCCGCAGGCGTTCCGCGTCTCGCCGTCCGCGGCGCAGACCGACACCGCCGATGAACCGGTCCAGCCAGCCGCGTACCGCCCACGCCAGGGGCAGGGAATACCAGCCGTTGTCACCGCCGATTCCCTCCACCACCTTCCACAACGCTTGCGGTGACGCGTCGACGGGCAGTTGCCTCTCGTCCTTGTACAGGCTGCCGCCCGCCCAGTCGGGGTCGGTGGGAAGGGGATCGCTGGGAGCCCCCGGGACGGAAGCGGACGACCAGCGCGTGGCGACCTGTGCCTCTCGGACCCGCCGCAAGGCCAGGGCCAATGCCTCGTCGAACGGCAGGGGCCGGCCCGGGGGGTCGGGGACGTACCGGGCGATGTCGTGTTCCCGGCAGACGACCTCATGACGAAGCGACTCCGTCAGGGGCCGGGCGATCGAGGCCGGGACCGGAGTCACCAGGCCGACCCAGTGGCTGGACAACCGTGGGGTGAGCACCGGTACGGGGACGATGATCCGCCTTTTGAGCCCGGCGACGGCAGCGTATCGACGCATCATCTCGCGGTAGGTGAGCACGTCCGGACCGCCGACGTCGAAAGCCCGGTCCACGTCGTCCGGCATGGTGGCCGCTCCGACCAGGTAGCGCAGAACGTCGCGGACCCCGATGGGCTGGGTGCGGGTGTGCACCCAGCTGGGCGTCACCATGACGGGCAGCCGTTCGGTCAGATAGCGCAGCATCTCGAACGACGCGGACCCCGAGCCGATGACGACCGCGGCCCGCAGCACCGTGGCGGAAACCGGGGAGTCGAGGAAGATGTGGCCGACCTCCGAACGGGAGCGCAGATGCGGGGAGAGCGTCTGTTCGGGGACGTTTCTCGGAGTGAGACCGCCGAGGTAGACAATTCTCCGGATGCCTGCCGCGTGAGCCTGCTGGGCGAAGACATGTGCCGCGCGGCGGTCGGTTTCCTCGAAGTCCGCGCCCGATGAGAGGGCGTGCACCAGGTAATAGGCGACGTCGACGCCGCGCATGCCCTCGGCGACGGAATTCAGGTCGGTGACGTCCCCCTGGAGGCTCTCGACGTCGGCCGCCCAGGGCTGGTCCCTGAGTTTGGCGGGTGAGCGGACCAGGCACCGCACTCGATGGCCGGCCTCCAGCAGCTCCGGCACCAGGCGTCCGCCGATGTACCCGGACGCGCCGGTCACCAGACAGAGCAGCCGTTCCGCGTCCCGCTGTCCGGTCATCGCCACAGTCCTCTTTCCCGGCTCGTCGGCGCCACCGTGTCCTCTCGACCGATCATGGGTCCCACAACACGACTTCGCCTGTTGCGGCGAGGCTGTCCGCGGCCATGACGGGCGACCGGGAACCGCCCGGTCCGGCCAACGTCTCCTGGCCGGAAGACCACGCGGCGTAGGCTGCCCGAGCCTGGTCGCACCCACTGCTTCCCGCTCAACAGCTGCGGCGGATGCACCAGCAGCGGGTGCCGATCGCACGACCGGGCGGACCGGTTCAGCTGCCTGGTTGACACCGCCGCAGTACCCGGCGGACGGGTGGCGTGGTGGGGGGCAACGGTCGGTGCGGCCGACGGGCGACGGGCAGCCGGAGAACCCGTACCTGCACATGTGATCGCCGGCCTTGGGACCCGGGGCGAGTGACCGGCCAAGCCCTACCGGGGTGAGGCAGAAAGGTACAGGCGCCCGGCTGGGACAGGTGTCCGGTGTCCGGTCGCCGGTCACCGTTCCTGGGACGCTGGTGGATTCGCCGATGGCGGCCGGCCCTGGCCCGTCGAGACTGCGGTCTCAACCCATTGGGACACGCGTTCACGGAGGCAATCCATGCGCATGCTTGCTCGGTTATCCCGGCGGTCCGTCACCGCCACCGCGCTGGGGGCGGTGCTTTGCGGCGCGCTCTTCGCCGTCGCCCCGCAGGCCGCCCCGGCCGCAGCTTCCGCCGCCGGGGCTGCGAGTCCGACGGTCACCGTCCCGCCCGCCGGCACTCACGGCTTCCCGTTCCTCGCCGCGGCGGAGGACCTCGGCTCGTTCGGCTACGCCGAGAGCGAGTACTTCATCTCGGGCACCGCCACGTCATACGCCAAGTCGGGCCTGTGGACGTCGGACGGCCGGTGGAACGTCCGAGCGTCGGGCACCGCCGCCTACAAGAGCCGCCTGCTGGTGCGGCGCCCCGCCGATCCGGCGAAGTTCAACGGCACGGTGGTCGTGGAGTGGCTCAACGTCAGCGGCCAGCTCGACCTCTCCCCGGACTACTGGTTCGAGCGCGACGAGCTGCTTCGCGAGGGCTACGCCTGGGTCGGCGTCTCGGCACAGGCCGTCGGGGTCAACGGCGGGCGGGGTGAGATCAAGGGCCTCAAGGGCTGGGACCCGGCCCGGTACGGCAGCCTGGTCCATCCCGGGGACGCCTTCGCCTACGACATCTTCTCCCAGGCGGGCCAGGCGCTGCGGGCCCCGAACGGGCCGGACCCGCTCGGCGGGCTCCCGGTCCGGACGTTGCTCGCCGACGGCGAGTCGCAGTCGGCGGGCTTCATGACGACATACGTCAACGCGGTCCAGCCCGTGTCCGGGGTCTACGACGGCTTCATGGTCCACAGCAACAGCGCGATCGCCGCTCCCCTCAGCGGCGAGCTCGCCGACACCCTGCTGATGCCGAACCCGTCGCGGATCAGGAGCGACCTGGCGGCGCCGACGTTCGTCGTGCTCACGGAGACCGACGTGCCGGGCGCCGCGACCGCCCGGCAGCCGGACACCACCAGCGTCGTGCACTGGGAGTTGGCCGGCACCGCGCACGGCGACCAGTGGGCCTACGACGTCGGCAACCCAACGGTGCAGAAGTCCGCGGGCTCGGCGGCGCCGTCGACCGACTGTGCCGCCGGGTCGGCTCCGTTCAACGACGGGCCCGGCCACTGGGCGATGAACGCGGCGCTGCGCCACCTGGCCGTCTGGGCGCGGGGCGGTGCGCGGCCGCCGAGCGGCCGGCCGCTGAGCACCGTCCTGCGTGACCCGGCCACCGGCCTGGCCACCGGCGGTGTCCGCCTGCCGGACGTCACGGTGCCCACCCGTACGCTCACCGGTTCGCGTGACACCACGGGCAGCGGCGTCTTCTGCGGTCTGTACGGCGCCCGGGACCCGTGGAACGGCGACGCCGACGCCTGGGACCGGCACGACGACGGCGATCCGTCCGACCCCTCCTTCCCGGCCACGGCGGAACCGGTGCTCAGCCGGCTCTACCCGACCCACGCCGACTATGTGGGCAAGGTGCGCACGGCCGCGCAGATGTCCGTCGACGCCGGGTACCTGCTGCCACAGGACGCGGAGGCGGTCGTCGCTGCCGCGCAGGCCTCGGGAATCGGCGGCTGACCCACCAGCAGCGGGGCCGTCGGCGCTGCAGGAGCGCGTCGACGGCCTCCACGCCGTGCTCGTACATCTCCTGCCGCCGGCCGCCGTGAGTACGTCCGTATTCACTGTGAGTTCCTCGACATGTCCGCCCCCGTCCGATCACCCGGACCGGACGGGGGCGTCGTGTGCACGCACGTGTGTGGCGGCTTGACCGTCATGCGGGCCCGGCAGCCTGACCGCCCAGCGGGTTCGGCGGGCCGGAGCCCGTGGTCGGTGGCCGTCCTTGCGTGCCGTTGCCGGCCGCTACTCCGTGCGCAGGGCTGTCGCGGTGCGGGCCCTGGCCGCCCAGCCCGCGGGAAGCATCGCGCCCAGCATCGCGATAGCGATACCGGCCAGCCCCAGCAGGGCCAGCTGCCACGGCTCGTACACCTCGAGGATCGACGGCGGGAGGTTGGTGCCTCCCGCATGCCCCATCACCGGCAGCACGTAGCCGTGCAGTGCGTACCCGGCCGGGACACCGACCAGTCCGCCGAGTACGCCGATCCCGGCGACCGAGGCGAGCACGAGGCTCACGGTCTGCCGCGGCGACATGCCGAGCGCCTTGCAGACACCGATGTCATGGACGCGTTCGCGGGTGTCGAGGACCACGGAGTTGAGTACCCCGAGCCCCGCGACCGAGACGAGCATGAGGGTGAGCAGCACCGCCATCGCGTTCAGGACGAGGATCATGCTCTCCCCTTCGGAGGGCGAGTTGGCCATGACCTCGCCACCCAGCGGCTGCACCGCGGCCTCCAGCTTCTGCGCGTACTGGGCGGGGGAGACGCCCGGCTCGACCGCGATGAGGAAGTCCTGGACCTCGGCCCCGGTGAACGTGGCGAGGTCCATGGTGAGATGCAGGCCGCCGTCCGACGTGTCGAAGGCTTCGCCGACGATCTTCAGGTTCCTGGTCTGCTTCTTGTACGTCACCCGGACGGTGTCACCGATCCCGGTTCCGGTGCGCTCCAGGAAGCCGGTGGGCACCACGGCCTCTCCGGGAGCCGCGAACCAGCGCCCGGAGCTCATCTCGTAGCGGCCGGATCCCGTCTCACCCTGGTAGAAGTTGGCCCGGACGGTGCCGGAGATCCCGGGCACGGTGACGTCGTCCTGCGTCATGCCGTAGTACGAGGCGGTGCCGGCCTGTGCCTCGATGGCGGCGCGGACCCGGGACGGGTCGGCGTGCGGAGCGGGCCGGCCGCCGGCCGGGGGTCCGCCGCCCTCGGGCCTGCTGGCGACCACGGTGACCTCGGCCCGTTCCTCGGGGTCCGACGCCGCGCCGATCGCGTTGAGGGACGAGGTGAGCCCGAGCGCGAAGGTCGCCGCGACCGTGCCGAACGCCACCGCGAGGAGCAGCGCGAGCGCCCGCACCGGGTGGGCGAACGGGCTCGCGAGGCCGTACGTCACCGCCCGCGGCAGGGGCAGCTTTCCCGCTGCCCGGTGCGCCCACTGACCCCGCCCGGTGCGCGGCGCCCGTCCGACCGCGATGGCCTCGACGGTACGCAGCCGGCCGGCCCGCAGCGCGGGGACCAGCGCCGCGACACCGACGACGAGCGTGGTGACGGCCACGACCAGGACGTCCACCCACCAGGCCACGGACAGCGAGGCGGTCCCGTACACCGACTCGGTGTCCGCCAGCAGCGGCATCGCCAGGAGGTTGCCCAGCACGACGCCCAGCGCGATACCGGTACCGGCGGGGATCAGGGCCTGGGCCAGATAGGCCCGGACGACTTCGCGCGGGGTGAAGCCGATGGCTTTGAGTATCCCGATGCGGCGAAGACCGGTGCCCACGGAGCCGCTGACCACGCTGCCGACGATGATCACCGACATGATGATGCCCAGCACTCCGAAGGCGATCAGGAACGGGATGGTCGGCGCCGCGCCCCGGTCGGCGTCCCGCTTGGTGTCCAGCCAGGACTGGCTGCCTGCCAGCGCCCCCGACGGGAGGGCGGCGGCGAGCTGCTTGCGGCCGTCGGCGATCTTCTGCTTCGTCCCCGCGGAGTCGAGGCGGTAGAGCATCTGGCTGGTCACCGGGCTGTCCGTCGATGCCAGCGCGGTGATTTGGGCGGGGAGCGCCCATGCGTCGGCGGTCCTGCCGGCCGAGATGGCGAGGCCGACGACGGTCAGGCTCGGGCTGTCCGCGGCGTCCGAGGCCTTCAGGACCATGCCGAGGTCGAAGGCGGGTCCGGCGACGGACGCGGTGAGCACGATCTCGCCGGGCTTCTCGGGCCAGCGGCCGGACTTCAGATTCAGATCGTCCACCGTGCTGTGCGGGCCGGTGCGTCCGACCAGCGTCAGCCCCGTCATGTGGCCGCCCCGTTCGTCCACCGGGCGGATCGTCGTGGTCGGATACGGCCCCGCGCTCGCGCTGATCCCGGGCAGCCGCCCGGTTTCCCTGAGCTGGGCCGCAGTGGCCTTGGCCGGGTCGAACTGCGCGGTGATATGGGCCCCGTGCTGCTTGGCGAAGGCGTGGTCGAAGGGGGCGTCCGCGGCGACCATGAGCGATCCGGCGACCACGGCGGAGGCCACGGCCATCACGGTGGCGATGGCGATCACGGTGGTCTGTACCCAGCGTCGGCCCACCCCGGACCGCACGACCCGGCCGAGAGCGCCGTTCATCGGACGGCCTGCGCAAGGGTGTCGGCCGCGAGATGCCCGTCGACCAGGTGGATGGTCCGGCCGGCGCAGGACTGTGCCAGTGCCAGGTCGTGCGTCACCAGCACGATGGTCTGCCCGCCGCGGTGCAGATCAAGCAGCAGCTCCCGTACGTCCTGGCCCGAGGCGGTGTCGAGCGCACCGGTGGGCTCATCGGCCAGCAGCAGGGCCGGCCGGTTGATCAGCGCCCTGGCCACCGCGACCCGCTGGCGCTCTCCGCCGGACAGGCGGCCAGGGTAGGCGCGCGCGTGCTTCGAGATGCCCAGCAGCTCCATGAGTTCACCGGCGCGGACCGCCGCCTTCTTCCTGGCCGTCCCGGTGAGCTGGGCGGGAAGCTGGATGTTGTCGGCGACGCTGAGGTCGTCGAGGAGATTGAAGAACTGGAAGACCATGCCGATCTGCTCGCGGCGGAAACGGGCCAGCGCGTGTTCGCTGAGCTGGTCGATCCGCCGTCCGGCCACGGTCACGGAGCCTTCGGTCGGCTTGTCGAGACCGGCGATGAGATTGAGCAGGGTGGACTTGCCGCTGCCGGAGGGGCCGGTCACGGCGAGCGCCTCGCCTTCGGCGACGGTGAGGCCGATCGGCCCGAGCGCAGGAGCACCGGTGCCGCCGTAGCGTTTGGCCACGCCCTGCAGTTCGATCACATGAGTCACGGGAGCTGTCCTTACGGTCGGGGCGTACGCATGTCCTGGCCCGCCCGGCGAACCCTGCGGCGAGAGAGCCGAGGAGCGGCACGACTTGGCCGGCCCAGTGAACGTAGGGGCGAGCCGCCGGGGGGTGCGTCGTCCGCGGCACCGACATCCGGCCCTCCGCGCGGAGGATCCGGCCCCAGGGTCATCCCTGCGACGTACACCCGCGGGACGGTGCCCTGCTCAGCAGGGCTGATGTGACTCGGGCGCGAGAGCCGCACAATGTGCTGATGGAGAAGGAAGACAGGCGTCGGTGGCTCGGGCAGCTGCGCGATGCGCTACGCCCGGAGCCCAGACCTGCTCCACCGTCACCCGGGGCCGTGCGCTTCGATGCGGTGTCGGCCCTCGTGCTGACTGCCGTTGCCCTGCTCTGGGCCGCCCGCTACCCCGATGTCGGACAGCTCGTCAGGATCGACCAGGACGCTTTCGCGCCACCGGGGATCGAGCACCGCATCATGGTGCCGGAGCCGCAGCATGCGCCGGCGCTCTGGCCCTTCGTCGTCCTGTCGACACTGCCGCTGGCGGCCCGGCGACGGTATCCGCTGGCGGCCTTCGCCGTAGCGATGTGCGCGACGCTGGCCATGGTCGACGACGCCTCCTGGATGAATGTGGCGACCTGCGGGATCGGCGCGTACAGCGCTGTCGTCCACAGCCGCTACCGGGTGCGGGCGATGGCCGCAATGGTCGTCGCCGCCGTACTGGCGGGCCTCGCGTTCCGGGAGACGGAGCCCATTCTGCCGGGCTGGTCGAGCCCGGCAGTCGTGCTGCTGATCGCCGGAGTGGTGGCCGGCCTCGTCCGGTTCTGGCAGCGCCAGCTGAGCGCGAGCCAGGACCGCTACGCACAGCTGCAGCAGGCCCAGGAACAGGCCACGCGCCGGGCCGTCGAGGAGGAACGGTCCCGGATCGCAGCCGAGTTGCACGATGTCGTGACCCACAACGTGAGCGTGATGGTGATCCAGGCGGGCGCGGCACGCAAGGTCATGGACGCGATGCCCGAGCGCTCCAAGACAGCGCTGCTCGCCGTCGAGGCCGGAGGACGGGCCGCCATGTCGGAACTCCGCCACGTGATGGGCCTGCTCGCGGCACCGGACAACGAGCGACTCGACGGCTTCGCGCCCCAGCCCGGGCTGGGACAGCTCGATACCCTGGTGGAGCGGGTACGCGCCGCCGGGACACAGGTGCGTGTCGTCGTGACCCTGCCGCCGGAGCCACTGCCGCCCGGAGTGGACCTCGCGGCGTACCGCGTCGTCCAGGAGGCGCTGACCAACACGATCAAGCACGCGCCCGGTGGCGAGGCGTCGGTGATGATCGGGTACGCCGAGGAGTGGCTGGAGATCGAGATCGATGACGTGGGCGGTAAGCGGGACTCCGCGCCGGCGGAAGGCAACGGCAGCGGCCTCATCGGGCTGCGCGAACGGCTGGCCGTCTACGGCGGCAAACTGACGGCGGGCCCGACTCCTGCCGGCGGCTACCGGGTCAAGGCCCGTGTCTCCTGGCGGACCGCATGAGCCGGCCGGCCCTGCGCGCCGTCGTCGCCGACGACCAGGCACTCGTGCGAACGGGCTTCGGAATGATCCTGGCGGCGGACGGCATCGAGGTGACGGCCGAAGCAGCCGACGGGGCCGAGGCGGTCGCAGCGGTCCGCCGCACCAGGCCCGATGTCGTACTCATGGATATCCGGATGCCGCGGATGGACGGCATCGAAGCAACGAGGCGGATCCTCGCCGACGGCCAGGACAGCACCCGCGTCATCATCCTGACCACCTACGACCTCGACCACTACGTCTACGCAGCCCTCACCGTCGGCGCCAGCGGTTTCCTGCTCAAGGACGTCAGCCCCGAGCACCTCGTGGCCGCCGTGCGACTGGTGCAGTCGGGCGATGCCCTCCTCGCTCCGTCGATCACCCGCCGCCTGATCGAACGCTTCGCCCTGCGCGAGGAACCGGCCACCACGGTGCACCGCGAACTGTCGGGCCTCACCCCGCGCGAACTCGAGGTGCTCCGCCTGCTCGCGACCGGCCTCAGCAACGCCGAACTCGCCGAGCGCCTCTTCCTCAGCCCGACCACGGTCAAGACGCACATCGGCCGCATCCTCTCGAAGCTCGACCTCCGCGACCGCGTACAAGCCGTGGTCCTCGCCTACGAGACAGGCCTGATCGTCCCGGAAGGCGGTACCTGACTCACCTTTCGGCCCGTGCAAGGCCGACGCGGCGGGGCAGGTCGTTCCGCGGGGGCGCGCAGCCGCACGGCCGTCCGGTGCCGCATCGGGCCACCATGTCGGCCCGGCGGGGCAAGGAGGAGTGGGAGCTGTTCCGGCTGCGGGGCGCTCCTCGCCGCCTGCGGGCAGCTCGACGAGGTGGTTGAGGAGGCCGGGGCGCACCCCGAGGGCGGGAGTCCGTACGTGGTGGAGACGCTGGCTGGCCTGTTGGCCGCCACCGGACGCCCGGAGGAAACTGTCGCTCTCCTGGACGCGGACCGCATGGACCACCGACGGACTCTCGGCCCGCTCCTGGTGGGGCTGGGCCGGGTCGAGGAGGCCGTGGCGCTGCTACGTACGCCGCGCCCCGCCGCACTACTGGCGGAGCCGACGGGCTACACGACTGTCCACCCTTCCAGGACGCGTATCGAGTCGCGTCAATCTGTGGGATTTGCCAGGCCGGCGCTTCTCGGACGTTCCAGGGGCGGGCGGACCAGCAAGGTCCGCCTCGCCACCGACCGCAGGTGCCGCCCTCCGGCGTTCCTCCCGACCGCTGGACAAGCCGCTGACAGTCCGCGGTTCAGCCCAGTGCTGGGACGGATCCGCGTCCGCGGTCCTGTCGGCCTCCCTCGTACCCGGAGAAGTCGGTCCAGGCCGCCAACCAAAAGAAGAAGGGCTTCGGGGGCGGCCGGCGCGCCAGCCACGAAGCGGGGATCAAAGACCTCGCCCGAGGCACCCCTTGATCACAGCCCTGTCGCGCCCTGAGGGCGGACGTAAGGCCGCGTCATGACCTCCATGTTGTGACCGTCCGGGTCGGCGAAGTAGGCGCCGCGACCACCGAACAGACGGTTGATCCGACCGGGTTCGGTGTGGCTGGGGTCGGCGTAGTAGGTGACCCCGACCACCTCCAGGCGGGTGACAACGGCGTCGAACTGCTCGTCAGGGACGAGGAAGGCGTAATGCTGCGACTGGATCGGCTCGTCCCTCTTCTCGTAGTAGTCGAGGGTCACGCCGTTGCCGAGGTCGACGGGCAGGAACGGCCCAAAGGGGGCGCCGACCTTCAAGCCCAGGACCGCGGCGAGGAACTCGGCGGACAGGTGCCGGTCGCTTGCGTAGACGGCGGTGTGGTTCAGCTGGACGCCGGCCGTCGCGGGCGCGGATTCATGCGGGTACAGCTGGTCATAGGACATCAGTGGTGTGTCTCCGGTCTTGGGATCCGCTGGAACTGGGCGCCGTATGCAGGCGCCGGGGAGCTAAGACACGGAGAAATGGGCGGGCCTCGTGCCCGCCTCGTGCTCACGCCGAGGCCGGGAACCTCACTCGTGCGTGGCCCATGGCCGACCCGGCAGTCACCCGGCCGACCTTAGTGACCGTGACCGACGGGGGCAACGTTTGTTTCTTGGCCGTCCCCGCCGCAGACCGAGCCGCCGAAGTGTCATAGGGGGCGTCATCCGCACACCCCACCACTACCAACGCCGTTTCGGTCGGTGGCTGCTCGTCCTTGCGACGCTCTCGACCGTCGGCGCGTTCTTCCACGGCATTGCGCCCATGATCGACGCGTGATGCGGGCCTGTCCTGAGGCGTTGGAGCAGCTCTTCGACGAGGCGGAGATCATTCCCACTGATCCTTTCCGGGCATCGGTCGTGTGAGACAACGATCGAACCGCTCCCGGCGGTCAACGCGAGTGATCACCAGGAGCGTATCGGCTCCAGTTTCCGCCGGCTTCGGTGCCCTGGCGCGTGGCGGTCTTGTCGTGGTAGCCGAGTGCTTCCGCGATGACGGGGGCCGGGGCCTGGAGAACCACACGATGACACCAACGCCTGACACCACCCTCGGGGAGGCGGTCCACGTCCTCCGCGAACAGCCCTCCGCGCGTGGCGGGCGCATCCAGTCGGGCAGTGCGGTCATGGCTTCGCCGTAGCGGTGCGTCGGGTCCGGAAGGCGGCGCGGGGCGGGGCTGTCCTACTCGGCCGGCAGACGGAGCATCGGTTCGAAGGCCGCGTCCTCCTCGCCCTCGACCGAAGGGGCCGTCCGGGACGGTGCGGGCGGCCGTGGTGAGGAGGCGGGCCAGGACCTCGGGGGCGGTGGCCGGGGGGAGGCGGAGGGCGGCGAGGAGGCGGTCGCGGACCTCGGGGTGGTCCGGATTGTCCTCAAGGTAGTCGGCGTTGAGCGCGGGGGGACGGAAGCCGGCCAGGGCGTCGTGCCAGGAGGGGAGGACGATGGCCAGGGTCAGGGCCTCGGCGAGTGACTCCGCGATGAGGGAGGCCTGGCCCTCGGTGCTGTATGGCTTCACCCCGAGGCCGGGGTACGGCCGGCGAACGAGCGCCGCAGAGCCGGCCGGCGGCCGATCGTCCGCCGGCCCGGCTGCGTGATCAGGGCTGTCCAGCCTACGCCTGGCCTTGATCGTTCGTGTCCGCGTTCCTCACAAGCATTGGCCTCGCACTGCCACTGTCCCGAAGCCGAGAGATCGCACTCAGCCGGCCCCGCCCGCGGCAGGCACCAGCCGCAGGGTCAGGATCTGGAACGGGCGCAGGGGGAGCGTCACCTCGGATCCGTGGAAGGCCAGTGCCTCACCCTCCAGATCCCGTTCCAGCAGATCCGTGATCCGCGCGGAGGCCATGGCGAAACCGGCCCTGAGAGTGGTCCGCACGCGACCGCCGCCGGACTCGTAGAGGCGGACCACCACGTCGCCCGAACGGTCGTCCGCGAGCTTGACGGCCTCGATGACGACGTCTTCCTCGTCGATCCGCACCAGCGGTTCGACGGCCGCACCGCCGGGAACGGCGCGCTCGGCCAGGTTGAAGTGGTAACCCTCGCGGATCGCGTCGCGGAGGTCCGCGCCGAGGACCAGCGCGTACCGCAGACGGTGTTCACCCCGGTCGCAGTCGGGGTCAGGGAAGAGCGGGGCGCGCAGGAGCGAGATCCGCGCCGTCGTGGTGGTTCCGCCGTCGGGGCGCACGTCCCGCGTCACGTCGTGGCCGTAGCTGGAGTCGTTGACCAGGGCCGCGCCCCAGCCGGGCTCCGCGAGGTGCAGATAGCGGTGGGCACAGATCTCGAACCGGGCGCTGTCCCACGAGGTGTTGGTGTGCGTGGGGCGCCGGACATGGCCGAAGGGGATCTCGGCGCTGGACTCCGCAGCCCGTACGTCGAGTGGGAAGGCGGCCTTGAGGATCTTCTCGCACTCCTGCCAGTCGACGTCCGTCTCGATGTCGAGACGGCGGCTTCCCTCGTCGAGGCGCAGCACCTGGGTGATGCGCGAGGCGTTGAAGCTCCGCACCACCCGGACGCCGTCAGGAACCGCACTGACCTCGTCCGCCCCGGTCAGGTCGCGCACGGTGTTGCGGTAGAACGCGTCGACGTCCCAGGCGTCCCACTGGTTCGGGAAGTCCTGGTGCAGCTGGAGGAGGTTGCCGACCGTGCCCGGCGCGAGCGCCTCGCGTCCGGCCGTCAGGTCGAGGGCCGAGGTCACGAGGCCCCGGGCGTCCACCGTGATGCGTACGAGGCCGTTGTCGAGGACGAACCCGCCCTCCTCGGTGGGCCGGGCGGCCACCGGGCCGGAAGCCCGCGCACGCGGCGAGGCGCCGAGCGCGGGAACGCCGTCCCGGGCGTGCGGCGCCGCGTTGAACACGGTCTCACCGCCCGCCCCCCTGCCGCTCCCGCCCGCCGCGAGGCTGCGCTGGGCGCTGTCGATGACCTCGCCGAGCTCGCGGGCCACCTCCGCGTACGTCTCCTCGGCCTCGCGGTGCACCCAGGCGATCGACGTACCGGGCAGGATGTCGTGGAACTGGTGGAGCAGCACGGTCTTCCACACCCGGTCGAGGAGTTCGTACGGGTACGGCCGGCCGGTGCGCAGGGCCGCGGTGGAGGCCCACAGCTCGGCCTCCCGGAGCAGGTGTTCGCTGCGCCTGTTGCCCTGTTTGGTGGCGAGCTGGCTGGTGAGCGTGCCGCGGTGCAGCTCGAGGTAGAGCTCGCCCACCCAGACGGGGGCGTCCGTGTACTCCTCCCGGGCCTTGGTGAAGAACTCCGCCGGTCCCTCCATCTCCAGCCGGGCCGAGCCTTCGAGGTCCTCCAGCCTTTGCGCCCGTGCCAGCATCTCGCGGGTGGGACCGCCGCCGCCGTCGCCGTAGCCGAAGGGGACGAGCGAACGGTTGGCCGGGCCCTTGTCCCGGAAGTTGCGCTCGGTGTGCCCGATGTCTGAGCCGGAGAGGTCGCCGTTGTAGGAGTCGACGGGAGGGAAGTGGCTGAAGATGCGGGTCCCGTCGATGCCCTCCCACCAGAAGGTGTGGTGGGGGAAGGCGTTCGTGGTGTTCCAGGAGATCTTCTGGGTGAGGAACCATTCGATGCCCGCCAGCTTCATGAGCTGGGGCAGGGCCGCGTTGTACCCGAAGGTGTCGGGCAGCCACATGTCTTTCGTCTCGACCCCGAACTCCTCCAGGTAGAAGCGCTTTCCGTGGACGAACTGCCGGACCAGCGACTCCCCACCGGAGAGATTGGTGTCGGGCTCCACCCAGAGGCTGCCGGTGGGCAGGAACTGCCCGGTGCGCACCTTCTCGACCACGCGGGCGAACACCTCCGGCCGCTGCTCCTTGAGCCAGGCCAGCTGCTGCGCCTGCGACATGACGAAGCGGAAGCCGGGGTGGTCGTCCATCAGGGCGGTGACGTTCGCGACCGTTCGGGCGGCCTTGCGGACGGTCTCGCGTACGGGCCAGAGCCAGGCGGTGTCGATGTGGGCGTGGCCCACGGCGGAGACACGGTGGGCTCCCGCGTGGGCGGGGGAGGCCAGCGCGGGAGCGAGGAGCCCGCGCGCACGCGCGGCCGTACCGCCGATGTCCTGGAGATCGATGACGTCCAGGGCGCGGTCCACGGCGTGCGCCAGCTGCCGGCGCCGGGTTGAGTCCTCGGGCAGCTGGTGCATCAGCCCGCCGAGCACGTCCAGATCCTGTACGAGTTCCCACACGACGGAGTCGAAGACGGCGAGATCCATCCGGTTCAGCCGGTAGAGCGGCTCGTCCGGAGCCCTGTCGCCATGCAGCCAAGGGGCGACACCGCCGGCCCGGGTCGGTACGAACGGGTCACCTTCCGTACCCGAGTCGAAGATGACCGGATTGGCGGCCGCCTCGATGTAGTAGACGAACTCCTCACCCCCGGCGGCACGTTCGGCGATCGGGAGCCACGCGTTGCGGGGATTGAGAGCCTTGACGGGCGTTCCGTCGGCCCGGTACACGAGGCCCTCCGCGGAGAACCCCGGCTGGGTGGTACCGAAGCCGAGGTCCAGAACCGCCTCGACCCGCTGTCCGGCCCAGGCGGCGGGAATCCTGCCGCTGACCCGGAACCAGCTGGTGGACCAGGCCGGTCCCCACGTCGCCCCGGTGCGGACCGTTTCGTACGGTGCCGCGATTCCTTCGGACACGGGCACGGGCTCGCCGCTGACGTTCCATATCGCGACGTCCAGCGGCAGGCTCTCGCGGTACACCGCGGGCCGCAGGCGCTGGTCCAGTACGCGGGCGAGCCGGCGTTCGGTGACCGTTCGGTCGTGGTGCATGGGAACTCCGTGAGGGATGACGGGGAGCGAAAAAGGGCAAATCGGTGCCGTGGCATGGGCGGCAGGGACTGGGTCAGTGCGTCCCGTAGCGGATGACGTGGGTGGGGACGACGGTTCTGCGGGCCGGGATCGGCTCGGCGGACGAGCCGTTGATCCGGTCGATGAGCATCTGCCCCGCCCGCCGCCCGATCTCGTCGGCGTCGTACGCGACGATGGTCAGCGGCAGACCGAGGACGTCGGCGAGGTCGAAGTCGTCGAAGCCGGCGAGCGCGACCGGTCTGCCGAGCGCCCGCACGGCGCGGATGGCTCCCTGCGTCAGACGGTTGTTGGTGCAGAAGAGAGCCGTCGGCGCGTCCGGTGCGTCAAGGAGCGCGAGCGCGGCGGCCTCGGCGGTGGGTACATCGGTGAGACCGCGCCGTACCTGGCGTTCGTCGGGTTCGATCCCGGCGCTCTCGTGGGCGGCCCAGTATCCGCGGAACCGTTCCGCCCCGGTGTACAGGGCGGGCGGGTTGCCCAGGAAGCCGATCCGGCGGTGACCGTCCGCGATGAGCTGTCCGGCGGCCTGCTCGGCGCCGCCGAAGTCGTCGACCAGTACGCAGTCGGCGTCCATCCCGGCGGGCGGCCGGGACGCCAGGACGATCGGTATGCCACGCAGCGCGGCGGGCGCCAGATGACGATGGCTGCTGCCTGCCGGGACGACGATCATGCCGTCGACCTGACGGGACGCCAGGTCCTCGACGAGTCCGCGTTCCTTGTCGACCTGCTCCGCGGTGTTGCTGAGCAGCACCCGCAGGCCGTGCTCGGAAGCCACCTCCTGCACACCGAGAGCCAGACGCGAGTAGAAGGGGTTGGCGAGGTTGGTGACGATCAGTCCGATCATCCCGCTGCCGCCCAGACGCAGGCTGCGCGCCGTCTCGTTGCGCCGGTAACCGAGCTCCTCGACGGCTGCGAGCACGCGCTCCCGTGCCGTCTCGCTGACCCGGGTGTCGTTCTTGAGCACCCGGGAGACCGTCATGGCACTGACACCGGCGCGGGCGGCCACGTCACGCATCGTGGGGGCTCCGCCGTCGCCCGATAGGTGCTGTGCCATGGGCGGATCTCCTGCGGGGTCATGTGGCGGGTGGGTGGCGAACGCCGTCATTCTAGGTCCGTACCGGGGGAGTGCCGGTGGACCCGCGCAGTGCCCAGTGGGCGGCGCCGATCAGTGGTGCGTCGGCAGGGCGCAGAGCCGTGACGGTCAGGGGCGCGGTCCCGGGTGCCCACGACTCGAAGCCCGCCCGGACGGCGGGCCCCACCAGGTCCCAGGACCCGGTCATCGACCCTCCGACGACCAGGAGGTCCGGCCGGAACCGCTCGCACCACGGCGCGAGCGCCCGGCCGAGCGCGCCGAAGCAGTGCCGGACCGTACGCAGGGCATGTGCGTCGCCGGCGCGGGCCGAACCGGCGATCTCGTGCACGTCCGGGAGGCGGTGGGCATCGGGCACCGCCGCGGCCCGGGCGAAGAACCTGCGGATCGCGCGCCGCGAGACCACCTCCTCCAGCGGGAGCCCGTCGACGGTGAGGAGGTGCGCCCTGCCGCCGGGCGGCACATCGGGGCCCTCCACGACCGGGTGCCCACCGTCCAGGAACGAGGAGCCGACGCCGGTGCCGAGCGTGATGCACACGGCCCGGCGCCGGCCGGCGGCCGCGCCCGCCCGGTACTCGCCGATGGCGAAGGCATCGGCGTCGTTGACGAAACTGATGCCGCTCGGCACACCCGGGAGCCGGCCGAGCAGTTCCGCGCCCACGTCCACACCGTGCAGCGACTCGAACTTGCCGATGCCCCGGAAGCGCCCGACACCGCAGGCGTAGTCGAAGGGGCCCGGTATCGCCACGCCCCAGTGCGCTGCCGCCGGGACGTCCACGCGGTCGGCGGCGGCGGCGATCGCGTCGAGGAGCTCACCGGCCGGCGCGTCGGCGGGCACCGGCTGCCGTACGGCCGAGAACGGGACGGGCAGTCCGGCCTCGGTGTCGACGACGGCGGCCGTCACATGTGTGCCGCCGATCTCCAGCACGGGAACGTGGCTCATACCTGCGTCACCAGGGACTTCACCACGTGCACCGGCCGGCTGCCGACGGGGCGCAGCCGGTAGGGGCCGACGGACGCGGGCACGGTGAGGGTCTCGGCGAAGGCGAGGTCGTGACGGAGACCGCCGGCGGTCTCCACGACGACGCCGTCGCCTGCCGAGACGTTGAGTATGTGGAAGCGGCCCGCGGTGTCGTCCTCCGCGGCCTCCGGCCCCTCGATCACGAAACGGTGCACTGCGTAGAACATGTCGGGCAGGGCGCCGACTAGCTCCTCGCGCCAGCCCTGGCCCTCGCGAAGTGTTCGCGGCTGCTGGACGAGGTCCTTCAGGACGTCGCCGCCGCGCCGCGAGGTGTCGAGGTTGGCGAAGCCGTGCGCGTACGAGAGCGGCCTGGGGGCACCGGAAGTGCCCTTGCGCAGCCAGTCGTAGAAGCGCAGGGAGTAGAGGTAGGGCGTGGCGCTGATCTCCAGGACCAGGTTGCCCTCGCCGGACGAGTGCGGGGTGCCGGCCGGGATCATGAAGAGCTGACCGGCGTCCGCCGGGTGCCTCATCACGTGGTCCTCGACGCGCAGCGGCAGCCCGTCCGCGGCTGCCGCCTCGACCTCCTTGCGCATGACGTCCACGTCCGTACTGTCCCTCAGACCGAGATAGACCTGGGCACCGGGTTCGCTCGCGGTCACGTAGTACGTCTCGTGCTGGGTGTACGGCCAGCCGAACGTCTCCCGCATGTACCGCTCCTGCGGGTGCAGATGCAGGGACAGGTTGCCGCCACCGACCGTGTCGAGGTAGTCGAACCGGATGGGGAAGGACGTGCCGTACCGGCGGTGGACATCCGGGCCGAGGAAGTCCTCGGGATGCAGCACGCACAGCAGCTGGAAGGGGATCTCCACCTGGGCCGCCGCGTCCTGGCCGACCAGGATCCCGGCTTCGGGGGCGATGAGCTCGTAGCCGAGGGCCGTGTTGCCGCCCCGCGGCTCGAAGCCGAGCTCCCGGGCGGCCCACTGTCCTCCCCACGGTGTGGAATTGAAGAAGGGGCGGGTTCGGACGGGCCTGGTCGCCAGCGCGGCGAGGGTGGCCCGCACGCAGGCGCCGTCCAGCGATGCAGGCTCCTGTTCGCCCTGGAGGTCTACCCAGCGGTCGACCCGGTGGGCGAAGGCGTCGCGGTGGCGGTCCCCGACGGGCCAGTCGGTGTAGAAGAGACTTCGCAGCTCACCGGGGGTGTGGGGGCGGCCCAGGTTGACGCCGAGCGGCGGTTCTCCCCGGGTGACAGCCTCTTCGGCGTACCGCTTCGGGAGGTCGGCCCACCAAAGCAGGTCGGGCTCGGCGAGGGCGGCTCCCGGACCGAAGACGAGAAGGACACCGGCGCGGGGGCGTTGCTGAACGGGGGACGTCTCGAAGAGATCGCTCATGGAGAACTCGGCGAGGGGCAGGAAGAACGCGTCCGCGTCCGCGGCCGGGACACAGAGCCGTTCGACGGCGGCCGCGGACCAGAGGCCCCGCACGTCGCACACGGTGACTTCGGTGCCCCGGGCGCGCAGGGCGGCGGCGAGGGAGCCGGCGGCGTCCTCCCAGTCCAGGGCGGCGGGCCCGTCGAGGGCGAGGACGGTGGGGGCCGTCGGCAGGTCCGCCACGGCGGCCGCCCAGCCGGTGACGACGGTGCCGCCGGTGGCGGCGTACCGCGGGTTGCGTTCGTAGGGACGGGGCTGATGCACAGATGCTCCTGATGACGAGACCGACAAGCACATGCATGGTATCGATAACACTGGACGTGAACAAGGTGCGTCTAGCAACGGTTCCCGATCGGCAGCGCTGAACTGCCGATCTGTCGGATTCCAAGAGAAACCCTTGTTTCGATCTCGTGGTGTCGTTAACATCCTGGCAACCCGGAGCGCGGAGACGAACGCCGTACGCGCATTCGGTGGATCTCCACACCGCACCCCAGAGCCACGGATCCTCCCGGGATCCGGAGGGAAGTGAACGCATGAGATCAACCGGCGAGACGACAGAGCAGTCGTCTCACCCGATCCGCCGGCGCACCGTGCTGGCCGGCCTCGGGGCCGGCGCGGCGGCCGCGCTGGCCGGAGGCTGCGCACGGGGCGACAGCACGGCCTCGATACCGGGTACGACATCACTGGCGAACGACAACGCGACCTGGGACGCGGGGTACGTCGCCGCCGGGCGCGAGCTCAGGAAGCTCACCGGCTACGCGCTGCGCCCGCTGTCCAACCCGAACCCCACCGCCTACACCCAGGTCACGCAGATCTCCTTGCAGACGACCAAGGCGACGGACCTGATCAAGTGGCAGTCGGGCTACAACCTCAAGCAACTCGCGCGCACCGGCAGCCTCAGCGACCTGACCGGAATGTGGGACGCGTACGAGCGCAAGGGCTGGGTGACCAGATCCCTGCGCGACGCGATGTCCTACCGGGGCGCGGTGTACGGGGTGCCCCTCTACCAGTCGTACTACGTGCTGTTCTACAACACACAGCTCTTCGACGAGCACGGACTGCGGGCACCGGAGACATGGGACGAACTGCTCCACAACGCGGAGGTGCTCAAGAAGTCCGGCGTCACCCCGTTCGTCGCCACGCAGAGCGGCAACTGGCCCGCCTACGAGTGGTTCGAGGAACTCATCAGCAAGGTCGACCCGGTCTTCTACGCCGACCTGATCGCGGGCCGGGCCCGGTACACCGATCCGCAGGCGCACAAGGCCATGCAGATCTGGCAGGACTTCATGAAGAAGGGCTGGATGACCCCGGCCGACTTCGACCAGAACAACGGCCCCGCCGCGCTGAAGACCGGCAAGGTCGGCATGTTCCTGCACGGCTCCTGGCAGTCGCAGGGACTGGCGGCGGCGGGGATGAAACCGGGTGAGGGCTTCGACGCCTTCGTCCTGCCTCCGGTCGACGCCTCCACGAAGCGCTCCGTGATCACCGAGGCGGGCGTCCTCGCCGTGCCCGAGAAGGCCGTGTCGCACGACGCCGCCATGGCCAACGCCGGCAACTGGCTGCACCCCTCGGTCCAGCGGGTGTGGACCGACTTCCTGCAGGACGGCTCGGCCAACCCGCAGGCGGTCACCTCCAATCCGGTGCTCGCCCGCCTCAGGCGGAGGGCGCAGCGCGAACACTGGACCGAGCTGCCCCGCTACGGACAGTCCGGGCCGCCCAACCTCATGCAGGGAAACACCGACGACCTGGGCGCCTTCATGACCCAGGCCATGTCGGCGGAGGCGACCCTGCGCAGCATGGCGAGCCGCGCCTCCAAGGAATGGGCCGCCTGGAACAAGGACGAATCATGACATCGGCAGTCGACAGGCGCCCCACGGCAGCCCCTTCACCCGCGCCGCCACCCGCACCCCCCGTCTGCATACCCCCGCGCAGGCTGAAGGACAGGCTGGCCGGAGCCGGCTTCCTGACACCCGCCGTGCTGCTCGTCGCAGCTCTGCTCCTCGCCCCGTTCGCCGTGACGCTGTACCGCAGCTTCTTCAGCGACGGCCGGGTCTCCTCCTTCACTTGGCTCACCAACTACGGCCTGTTCCTCAGCGATCCGGTTCTCGCCAAATCCATAGAGAACACCCTGATGTGGGTGGTCGGCACGGTCGCCCTGCCGCTGGTCCTGGGCCTGGGCATCGCGGTCATGACCAACCAGTCCGGATGGTCCCGGGTGGCCAGGCTGCTCGTGGTGCTGCCGTACGCGATCTCCGGATCCGCCGTGGCCGTCGTATGGAACTTCATCCTCACCACGGACGGTGCGGCGAACCAGGCCCTCCAGGCACTCGGCCTCGGCTCGTTCGCCCAGGGCTGGCTGCTCGAGTGGCCGGGCAACACCCTCGTCATGATCGTCGCCAACACCTGGCAGTCCACGGGTGTGGCCGTGATCCTCTTCCTGGTCGGCCTGCAGACCATCCCTCCGGAGACCCTGGAGGCGGCATCCCTCGACGGCGCCGACGGCCTGCGGAAGTTCTGGTACGTCGTCATGCCCCAGCTGCGGACCGTGTCCGTGATCGTCGTCGGCAGCAGCCTGGTCAACGGGCTGAAGTCGTTCGACCTCATCTGGGTGCTGACCCAGGGCGGCCCCGGCCGCAACTCCGAGACACTCGCGGTCTCTATGTACCAGGAGACGTTCCTCGCGCTGCGTCCCGGCGCCGGGGCGGCGGTCGCCGTCGTCCTCACCGTCATCGTGCTGCTGGCCTCGTGGCTGTATCTGCGGCGCCAGCTGACCCCGAAAGGCGCATGAGTATGACCACCCGCCGCATCTCCGCCGGGGCCGCCGTCCGCAACACGGTCCTGGTCCTCGTCTCCTTCCTCTGGGCAGTACCCACCTGGCTGCTGGTGGTCAACGCCCTGGTGCCGGCCGCCGACTACAGCGGCAGCCCGCACTGGCTGCCGCACGGGGGCTTCGGTCTCTTCGACAACATGTCGCAGGCATGGACCCGGGCGAGGCTGGGCCCCGCGATGGGCAACAGCCTGCTGTACGCGGTGACCAGTTCGGCCGCCGCCATCGTGGTGGCCACCACCGCGGCGTTCGCCACCGTGATCATGCCCGTGAAGCGCAAGACCCTGTGGTTCTGGCTGATCTACTCGGGCACGCTGCTGCCCCTCCAGGTCTTCCTGCGCCCGCTGTTCCTCGCCTACGCGCGCACCGGCCTCTACGACGCGCAGATCGGACTGTTCCTCGTCTACGTCGCGGTGGCGATCCCGTTCGCGTACTTCATCATGCGCAACTTCGCCCAGACGCTGCCCGGTGAGGTGATCGAGGCGGCGAGGCTGGACGGAGCGTCCTGGTGGCGCGTCTTCTGGCAGATCCATGTACCGCTGTCCAGGTCAGCGATGGTCGCCGCGTTCGTCTTCCAGTTCGTCGCCGTCTGGAACGACCTGCTCTTCGGGATCACCCTGTCCACCAGCCGCAACATCCGCCCGGTGATGGCCGCGCTCGCAGAGCTCCAGGGCAACTACTCCAATGTCGGGCCCCCGGTCGTGCTCGGGGGAGCGCTGCTCGTCTCACTGCCGACCGTCGTCCTGTTCTTCTCCGCGCAGCGGTTCTTCGTCAGCAGTCTCAAGCTCGGCTGACACCGGCCGAGGCCGCACGCACCGCTCCCGCACCGCGCCCCGATCCGAACCCCGAAAGGCAGGCACCCCGGTGAAGATCCCCGCCCGCACCGCCCTCGCGCTGGCCGCCGCCCCGCTGCTGTGTACCGCCCTCGCTCCCACGCCCGCCGGCGCCGCGCCGCCGGCAGCGGGCCCCTGGAAGGACCGCGCGGTCCACACGTACGACGCACTCCAGAAGCACCTGTACCAAGGCGCGGACAACCACGGCCTGTACCAGGAGAAGACCCCGCGCCAGAGCACCGACAACGCTCACTCCTACCTCTGGCCCCTGCGCGAGGCGGCGGCCGCGACGGTCGACATGGCCGGCCTCCCCGGTGCGGGTGCCGGCTACACGGCGGACGCGGCCGAACGTTTCGACACCCTGGAGCTCTACTTCGAACCCCGCGACGGCCGCCCCGGCTACGACTCCTACCTGCCCGCACCGCTCGGCCAGGGCGGCGACGTCTTCTACGACGACAACTCCGTGGTGGGCCTCTCACTGCTGGACCAGTACAGCTCCACCGGGAACAGCACCTACCTCCACCGGGCGGAACTGACCTTCGACATCGTCAGCCGCGGCTGGGACGACGACTCGGCCAAGGAGTGCCCCGGCGGGATGGACTGGGTGGACTCCCCGGCCAACACCACACGCGCCGCCAACGTGACAGGGCTCGCTGCGGAACTCGCCGCCCGACTCCACCAAGAGACGCACGAGAGCCGCTACCTGACCAGCGCCCGGAAGTGGTACGAGTGGAACTGGTCCTGCCTGCGCCAGTCCCCGGGCCTCTACCGCAACAGCCGCGGTGACGACGGAACCGTGGACCCCACCCTGTGGACCTACAACTCCGGCGCCATGATCGGCACCGCGACGACGCTCTACCAGGTGACGGGAGACCGCTCCTACCTCAAGCGCGCCGTGCAGGACGCGGACGGCTCGCTCGCGTACTGGAAGCAGGGTGAACGCCTGCACGACCAGCCGGCGATCTTCAACGCGATCTACTTCGACAACCTCCGCACCCTGGCCGGGGTCCATCCGGGCCAGGCCAACCGGCAGGTGGAGAAGACCTACGCGGAGCGCGCCTGGAAGGAGAACCGCGACCCGTCGAACGGTCTCTTCCGCTTCCAGCCCTCGGGCGGCGGCGACTACGACGCGTCAGCTCCCGCCGAGACACTCGAACAGTCCGCGATGGTCCAGATCTTCGCAGGCCTGGCCGCCGACGGCTCCTGACCCCGCATCCCTGCGGTCCGCCACACGTCACCGCCGCCCCCGAACGCACCAACCGGCACACCACGCCAGAGCGGAGAACCCTCTCCATGCCCCGCCCCGACCTGTCCCGCCCTTCCTGGTGGGACTCCGACATCGCCCGCGACATTCTGCGCGACCGTGGCGTGAGCGCCACCGGCGTCCTCGGCGGACACGACGTCCGGCTCTCCTGCGAGCCACTGTTGCGTCATGACGGCGACGGCGGACTCCTGCAGTCCGTACGGGTACGGGCCGGCCGTCCCCTCACACAGGCCCACGTCACCACCCTGTCCGGCACGTCCCTGCGCTGTGAGCTGATACCCGGCCCCGAGGGCGACACCCGGCTGCTGGTCCCCGAGGCCGACTCGCCCCTCCCGGTACGGGTGGAGCTGCCCGAGCTGGCACCGGGTGAGCACATCGAAGTGCTGCTGACCCCCCAGCGGCACTGGACACTGCACCTGGTGCAGCACGCCCACCTCGACATCGGGTACACGGACCCGCAGGGAACGGTACTGGCCGAAGGCCGCAAGTACCTCGACTCCCTGCTCGAACTGTGCCGCGCCACGGACGACCGGCCGGACGCGTCGAAGTTCCGATGGGCGGTCGAGGGCTTCTTCAGTTTCGAGAACTGGTCGGCGAACCGCCCGCCGGAGCAGGTCGCCCGCTTCCTGGACCGCGTGCGCGAGGGCCGCATCGAGCTCACCGCGATGCCGTTCAACCTGCACACGGAGACCTGTTCCACCGACGAGCTGCACGAACTCCTGCGCCCCGTCCGTGAGCTGCGCGAACGGCACGGGATCGACATCACCACAGCCATGCAGACGGACGTCCCCGGGCAGGTCGTCGGGCTGCCCGACGTCCTCGCGGACAGCGGCATCCGCTATCTCTCGGTCGCCCACAACTGGGCCGGTCGGGCGGTGCCGCACCACACCGGCGGCGGCGAACTGCCCCGGCTCTTCAGGTGGAAGGCGCCGAGCGGCCGCAGCGTGCTGGTGTGGCGCACGGACACCCCGCACGGGCTGGCGTACATGGAGGGCTCGATCCTGGGCTTCGACGAGTCCTTCGAACGCGTCGACGACCTCCTGCCCCACTACCTTTCGGCGCTGGCCACTCACCAGTACCCGCACGAGGGGCGCGGCATCCCGGGATTCCCGGTCCTGGACGAGGAGTTCAAGGGCGATCCCTACCCCTGGGACATCCTGCACCTGCGGGTGCTGGGCAAGTTCGCGGACAACGGCCCGCCGCGCCGGGTCATCGCGGACACCGTGCGCCGGTGGAACGAGGAGTGGGCCTTCCCCGCTCTGCGCACCTCGCGCAACGAGGACTTCTTCGTCGACGCGGAAGCCCGTTACGGCGACCGGCTGGAGACCTTCGAGGGCGACTGGAGCGACTGGTGGGTGGACGGCGTCGGAGCCGGTGCCGTCCCGCTCGCGGCCACCCGTGACGGCCAGGCAGCACTGGCCGATGCCCAGACGGTGGCCGGACACGCGGAGATCCTCGGTGCGGCGGGCGCCGGAATCACCGCGTCGGCTCCCGAGGTCTACCGGGCCGCCTCTCTGTTCAATGAGCACACCTGGGGCGGCGGTGACCCCTGGACGCACGGCGACCACGGCCACGCGTCGGGCGAACGGCAGTGGCACTGGAAGTACGCGCAGGCGCTGCGTGCCCACGACGACGCGAAGACGCTCCTCGACGGCGCAGGCGCGGCACTCGGTGGTCGTCTCTCTCCGCGCGCGGGCACCCTCGCCGGCTACTACGTCACCAACACGTGCAGTTGGCCCCGTTCGGAGACGGTCCGGCTGTTCCTCCCGGAAAGCACGGTCCCGCTGGAGGATCCGGTCCGCGTGCTCGACGCACGCGACGGCTCACCGCTGGAGCACACGGAGGAGGCCCAGACGAACCAACTGCACCGGGCCGCCGGACGATTCCTCCTGTTCCGGCCGGCGGACGTGCCCGCGCACGGGGCGGTCCGCGTGGACATCGTCTCGGGGGAGGAAGCCTCGCCGGCGGCGGCGCCCGACGCGGCGGAGCCCACCGTTCTGGAGAACGAGCTCCTGCGGGTGCGCGTCGATCTCCGGTCCGCGTGGATCAGTTCCGTCATCGACAAGCGGACCGGCCGGGAACTGGTGCGCCAGGACGCGACGCTCGGCCTCAACGGTTACGTGTACGACGAGTACGCCACGGCCGGCGGCTTCAACCACCAGTCGAGCAAGACCACGGCAAACGAGTCGATGCACCTGCTCGCCACCCGCACGGCAGCCCCACCGGCCGCGCTGGTGGACCGATTCCGCGACTCCACCGGCGAGACACTGATCTACGAGTGCGCGCCGGCCGGCACGGAGCTGCTGCGGGTACGCGTACACCTCCCGCACGGGCAGGCCCGCATCGATCTCGAGAACCGGATCGTGAAGCGCGCGACCCTGACAAAGGAGAGCGCCTTCTTCGCCTTTCCCTTCGCCATGTCCCAGCCGGTCGTCCGCATGGAGGCCACCGGTGGCATGACGGGCACCGGTCTTCCGACGGTGCCGGGATCGGCGCAGCACATGCGAGCGGTGCGCCGCTGGGTGAGCTTCGAGGAGGAGACCGTGGTCGCCGCAGTGGCCACGCAGGACGCCCCGCTGGTGCAGGTGGGCGGGATCGCGATTCCCTATGCGCCCTATCCGCAGTCGCTGGCCCAGGAGGAACCGGGCACCCTCTTCTCCTGGGTGCACAACAACATCTGGGACACCAACTTCCCCTCCGAGCAGGCCTTCGACCACGTGTTCCGCTACAGCGTGGCCGTAGGGGAGGCCCCCCAGACCAATGGGCCCGAGCTGGGGACGCGCACGGCCGCCGCCGGCAGCCGACCCCTGATCGCCGTCCGGGCGCTGGGAGAGCAAAGCGAGAAGCCGGATGCCTCCTACGGACTGCTGACGGTCGGCGATCCACGGGTCCGGGTCGTGGGTCTCACCGTTCCCGCCCCCGGACAGGTGCTGGTCAGGCTCCAGTCCTACGCGCAGGAACCCGTCGCCTGCCGGATCACCCCCGGTTTTCCCGTCACGGAGACCGTGGCGGCCGACTACCTCGGCGCAGCCGGTGAGCGCCTGGAACCCGATGCCAGCGGTGCGACGACCATCGGTGTTCCGAAGCTGGGAACCCGGGCGGTGCTGCTGCGCCTCTGACCGTCCACGCCTCGGACCGTTCGTTGGTCTGTGGCCGGTAGGGCCGGGCTCGCTTGTGGGTGATCCCGGCCGCTGTCAGGTTGCCCGGCGCAACGGGCCATCCGTCATCGACCACGCAGCGGGCCGGCCTCAGGCGTCCGGTCTCGGTCAAGGGTGCGTGACGGTGGGGCATGAGGTCCTTTCGGGCTGGTGCAGACGTCGCAATCCACAGCGAACCCGGAAGGCCCTCACTCGTTCAAGGTCCCCAGACGGTGATCACCGCCACCGCACGCACCCTCCGTGGGCAGAACACCTAGCCCCGTCCGCACGTACGGGAGGAATCATCGTGTCCACGAACACCGCCCTGTCCGAGACCAGCTTCTTCCTGGAGCCCGTCGTCACCGGGCGGGCCCGCCGCCGCGTCGAGGAAGTCCTGGCCGACTTCCGCAGCGGCGCCCGGCATCCGACCCGGCTCGAAGGCCGCGTCGCCGAGCTGCTCCTCGCCTCGACCGCCGGAGACGGCATGCTCACCCCCGGCCGCATCCGCGCGGCCCTGTGGGAGGGGAACCTTGCGCTGACCTACGAGAACGACGGCCGCTTCCCCCAGGTCCTCACAGACCTCGTTCCCGTCCTCGACGACCCCCAGCTCGGGCAGGCCGGCGGAGTCCTTCTGCCAGGCAGCGCCCGTCACGTCCGGCAGCACCGTGTCGAAGTTCCGCCACATCCACGCCCAGGCCGCGACCGGCCGAAACCGCCGCTGCCGGTCCGACCCTGTGTCCACACCGGCCTCGATACCCTCCTCCGCCACGGCGCTCACCCTCGCGCGTCAGTCACCGGACACACCACGCCGGAGAGCTCCGGCGCCGGAACCGACGGAAACGCGTAGCGCACGCCTGTCAGCCCCTCGGACAGCTTCCACAGGCGATCTTGCGCCGCCATGTCCCGGGAGGCCCGGCTGGAGCGGGCCGCGGTGGGTGCGCCCCGGCTCTCGAAGAGCTTCGAAGGCCCGAGGTGAGCGCCGCCGGGTACGTGAGGATCCGTGGCCGCGCGCAGCGACGGCAGCGCCGCCCGGTCGGCAGGATGGGCCAGCCACCGCAGTCCCGCCGCGGCCACGGGCCGCAGGAACCAAGGCGGGTCGCCGTGCCACAGGCCGGTCGGGGACAGGCCTGGATGTGCGGCGAGCGAGGCCGTGGGCGCACCCGCCGTGGCGAGTCGGCGGTGCAACTCCTGCGCGAACAGCAGGTTGGCGAGCTTGGAGCGTCCGTACGCCGTGAGCGACCGCCGTCCGGTCGACGACCGGGCCGCGTCCTCGTCCAGGGCCCCGAGACCCGCCCGGTGCGCGAGGCTGGCGACCGTGACGATCCGGGAGCCGGGCAGCGCCGTCATCAGGTCGAGCAGCAGGCCCGTCAGCGCGAAGTGCCCGAGGTGGTTGACACCGAAGTGCGCCTCGAAGCCGTCCTCGGTGCGCCGGTACGACGGGAACATCACCCCGGCGTTGTTGACCAGCAGGTCCAGACGCTCGTACCGGCCGCGCACCCCCTCTGCCGCCTCTCGTACCGAGTCCAGCGACGTCAGGTCCAGGTGGACGACCTCGGTGCTGCCGCCGATGCGGGCGGCGGCGGCCCGGCCCCGTTCCATGCTGCGGCAGGCGAGGAGGACGTGTGCCCCGCGGTCCGCGAGCACGCGGGCGGTCTCCAGACCGATGCCGCCGGAAGCGCCAGTGACCAGCGCGGTCCTGCCGCTCTGGTCGAGAACGTGTGCGTCGGACCAGGCCATTTACCCCTCCTGAGGAAGACAGCGCGGACGAGCTAGGAGCGTCGGTGAGCGGCACCGTATCCGTGCTGGACGATGCGCTCCGCCGCCGCGTCGTAGAAGGCCGGGTCGGACGGAACGTCCGTGGCCAGACCATTCACGTAGCGGTTGAACATCGCGAACGCGGCCGCGATCAGGACCGTGTCGTGGATGTGGGTGTCCGTGGCGCCCTCCGCGCGGGCTGCGGCGATCACCTCGTCGGAGACGGGGGCCGCCTTGCTCTGCACCTCGGCCGCCACCTTCAGCAGTGACCGGAGCAGCGGGGTGATCGCCGCCGCGTCGGGGTCGTCGAGCACGGACGCCACCAGTTCGGCGCCCCCCTCCAGCTGCGCGGCCGCGAAAGCACTGTGCGAACCGGCGCAGAAGGCGGTGCAGTTCAGATTCGACACGTACGCGGCGATCAGTTCGCGTTCGCCGCGGCTCAGCGGCGACGGACCGCTGCGCAGCAGGGTCTCGGCGAGGTCCGACAGGGGGCCTGCGGTGTCCGGTCGCTGGGCGAAGAGCCCGCTGATGCCGGGAAGGGCATGGGTGATCTCGATGTGGGGCACCGACGCGTCCTCGTCTTCGCATGGGGTGCGGACGTGCACATCCTCGGGACCCGCGGGCGGGCCGGTCAACTCTCAGCGTGCGGACCTCGCCCCGGGCGGTCGCCGTCAGTTCCGCACGCGGAGAGAAGCGTTGGGCCGTCCGCATCCAAGAATGAGGACTTGGCAAGGAAATCTCGCCATACGCGGAGACTTGGGCAGGTGGTCGTGCCCGGTACGGGCACGTCCCGCCGCCCGGCGTCATGCCTCCACAGGTCCGGTGAACCGCCAGCCACGCAGGCGGGCGACACCGCCAGAGCCCGCCCGGCACACGGCACGGCACCGCCGTGCGGGGCTCGCCTTGTCGGGGGCCAGCAGGAAGGCGACACCCCGGGCCCCTGCCCGGCTCGCGTGCACCCCTGCGTGCTTCACCCTGTCGTCCGGCCCGCACACCGTCCACAGCCCGGCCAGCAGAGCGTCGGAGGGGCCTCGCCACATGGCGCAAGCTCCAGGGCGAGGTCGCCTACCGCCGCCGCCGCGAGGAACCCGCAGAGATGGCCGACACGCGCCGCCAGTGGAAGACCGTCAGTAAGCACACTCGCCGCAAGGGCCGCCGCTGAACGGCACTCCGGAACCGCACGAAGGAAGTTGGCCGACCGCTCCCAGGTTGCCAACGATGAGGCGACGACACCTCCCAACCGAAGGACGACCCGTGCCGCACATCCGGATCTCCAATGATCTCCCGGGCATCAGGGGTTTGATGACCGACCGTCCCGACACGGCAGCCCCGCTCAACGCCGTCGCCGATGCCCTGCTGCGCGGCGACTCGCCCCTCCCCCGCGGTGAACGCGAACTGATCGCCGCGTACGTGTCGGAGCTCAACGCCACCCGCTTCTGCGCCGACACCCACGGCGCGGCCGCCGCCGCCCAGCTCGACGGCGGCATCGACCTGGTCAAGGCCGTTCAGCACGACGCCGACACCGCCCCGCTCACCCCCCTGCTGCGGGCCCTCCTCCGGATGGCCGCCGAGGTCCAGGCACAGGCCGCGCCCGTCCGCGACGAGACCATCGCCATCGCCCGCGCCGAGGGCGCCACTGACACCCACATCCACGACACCGTGCTCATCGCGGCCGCCTTCTGCATGTACAACCGCTACGTCAGCGCCCTGGCCACCGCGCTGCCCACCGAGCCCGGCTACTACGAGGAGGCGGGCCGGCGGATCACCACCCACGGCTACGGCACCGCGGTCTGAAGGAGAAACGGCCCATCATGTCTGCGCACTCCCCGGAAAAGACCCACCGCAGAGCGGTCACCGCCACCGTGGTCGGCAACTTCATAGAGTCCTTCGACTGGCTCGGCTACGGCCTCTTCGCGCCCCTGTTCGCCGCCCAGTTCTTCCCCTCCGGGAACTCCTTCACCTCCATCCTCGGCGCCTTCGCGGTCCTCGGCGTCGGCGTCCTCATGCGCCCTCTCGGCGGCCTCCTCCTCGGCCGCTACGCCGACCGCCGCGGCCGCCGCCCCGCCCTCATGCTGGCCGTCTCCCTCATGGCCGGCGGCTCGCTCCTCATCGGCGTCACCCCCTCGTACGCGCACATCGGCCTGCTCGCCCCCGTGCTGCTGCTCCTGGCCCGCATGGCCCAGGGCGTCTCCCACGGCGGCGAATGGCCCGCTGCCGCCGCGTACCTGATGGAAGTCGCCCCCGAGAAGCGCAAGGCCACTTACGGCAGCCTGTTCTCCCTCACCACCTGCGCCGGCGCCTTCAGCGCCTCCCTCCTCGGCGGTGGCCTGACCGCCGCCCTCGGGCCCGCCGCCATGGCCGACTGGGGCTGGCGCGTGCCGTTCCTCGTCGGCGGCGTCCTCGGCCTGATCCTGCTGGTGCTGCGCACCAGGCTCGCCGAGACCGAGGCCTTCCAGCACCAGGCGCAGGGCCGCCGCTACCGCGGCTCGCTCCGTCAGGTTCTCGTCACCCACCGCCGCAACGTTCTCCTGGCCGTCCTGTTCGTCGCCGGATCCGGCGCCGTCGGCGGCACCTGGACCGCGGTCGTCCCCGCGCTCGGAGGCCGCCTCGCACCGCCCGGAATGATGTTCTGGGTCGTCGTGACCGCCACCGCGCTGATGATGACGCTGAACGTGCCGATCGGCCTGCTCGCCGACAAGATCGGCGCCGCCCGCCTCCTCGTCGCGGCCAGCGCCCTGTTCGCCGTCGCCGGATCCGTCTCGTACCTCACCATGACCGGCACCTTCGCCAGCCTGCTGTTCACCTACGGCTCCGGAGTCATCTACCTGGTCTGCGCGACGACCGTGTTGCCCAAGCTCCTCACGGAGATCTTCCCGACGGAGGTCCGGGCCCTGGGCGTGGGTCTGCCCAACGCCGTCACCAGCGCCGTCCTCGGCGGTGTCGCCCCGGCCTCCGCCGCCTTCGCCGCGGAACACCACGCCTCCGGCTGGTTCATCGCCGGCGTCATGACAGCCGTCCTCATGTCGATCCCGGCATCCCTGCTGGCCCGGACCATGCGTCCCGCCGAGGCCTGTGTGCCCGTACAGGTCCTGGCCACCTGACAAGCAAGAACGCCGGCTCCCCTCGGGGAGGAAGGGGAGCCGGCGTTCTTGCTTGTCAGGCACGACCTCAGGGGTGGTTGTTCCTACCCTCGAGCCACAGCGTGTCTGAGTCGTCGGCGTGCGTACCACCCGAGCCGACGTGCTTGTCCGAGATCTGCGCGCCGTTCTTGAAGACGTGCACGAGCGCCATCCGTCCCGCCACCCGGCGAAAGACCAGGTCAGACAGCAAAGTCCGGCTGGAGCACCAGGAAGTGTGTGAGATGTGCTCGTAGAGGCTGATAGCGACCGGCTCGACTGCACCCGCCCCACGCGGGCGGTCATCGAGTGGGCCGGTTACCGTTCCTCCGTGGCAGAGGAACCCATAACCATCAAGTTCACGCGCGATCAGGCTTTTGTGCTGTCGGACTGGCTCTACCGTGCGATGCACCAGTCCGACGTGCTGGATGACCTGTTGAAGACGGACCGTGCAGTCTGGTCTCCGATCTACACAATCTCCGGGGCTCTGGAGACGACGCTCGCTGAGGTCTTCATGCCGGACTACGACGAGCACCTGAAGGCGGCGCGTGAGCGACTGCTGGTCGAGATGTATGGCTCGGATGAGGAAGCAGGGACGGGGGAGGCAGCGTCCTGACACGGGATTAAGGCGTCGATCAAGGTCATGGAATGATCTTGGTGTGGCGCGTGGTGATCTGACGGACGAGCAGTGGGAGCGGCTGGAGTTACTGTTGCCGCCGATACCGAAGATGGGTCGGCCGCCGAGGGACCGGCGGCAGGTCTTCGACGGGATCTGGTGGCGGGCCAGAACCGGTTCGCCGTGGCGGGACGTCCCCGGCCGGTACGGGCCGTGACCAAGCCGGAACTTGCACGCGCCATGGTCCAGCGGGCACTGGACTCAGCCCTGCCGATCGCCTGGGTCACCGCCGACGCGGCCTACGGGCAGGAGTGGCACTTCCGGTGCATGCTGGAGGAGGCAGGCGTGAGCTACGTCCTGGCGGTGCCCAAGTCGCAGCAGGTCAAGTCCCCAGCGGGCAGCTGGCGCATCGACCATGTTCTTACCGGCGCCCCGGCTGAGGCATGGGAGCGGATCTCTTGCGGTGACGGTGCGAAAGGGCCGCGCGTCTACGACTGGGCCGCGGCCAAGCTGCCCGCCGTCGACGGCGCGAAGTCCACCCATTGCCGCTGGGTGCCGGCCCGCCGCAGCCTGGCGCGTCCCGAGGAGATCGCCTACTACTTGGCCTTCGCACCGGCTGAAGCCTCCGTCGCCGAACTGGTTCGGGTGGCCGGCGCACGGTGGGCCATCGAGGAGTGCTTCCAGGCCGCGAGGAACGAGTGCGGCCTGGACCAGTACGAAGTCCGCCGTTACGTCGGCTGGTACCGCCACATCACCTTGGCAATGCTCGCGCACGCCTTCCTGGCCGCGATGACAGCCCACGCCCTGGAAAAGGGGGCCGCAGAAACGGTTCGAGCAGCCCCGTTCCCCTCACCGTGGCAGAAATCCGACGGCTCCTGGACCTTGCCCATCCCCTCGCAGTTCGGCACCGGCAACCCACCCGTCGGATCTACTGGTCCCACTGGCGCCGACGTCACCAGGCCATCGCCCGCCACTGCCACTACCAGCGCCGCACGCGCCCCGATCGAGTGAGCCACGAACCTCCGCCCACCTGATGAAGCGTCAGCCAACTAGACTCGAAAAAGGCCCTGCGGCCAGGACAAATGGAGAAGCACGGCTGGAGTACTAGTACTCCAGCCGTAGATCGTGATCTCGCTGGCGGGGGCTGGCGGAGCTCGATTGCTGCGCGGGCGGCGCCGGTACGTGGGTGGCGGTACTGGCGCAGATGGGGCGGGTTCGGGCGGAGCGAGTTCACCGGCTCGATCAGCGCCCGGAAGCGGTGATGTGCCTCCAGGCGTTCGATGTCGGCCGGGTCCTGGCCGCGCAGGATCTCGGCGTCGCCGGACTGGACGAGTTCCGCGAGGGCGAGGCGCAGGTCGTTGACGTCCTGGCCGGTGGCGGTGGCCAGGCGGTCCAGGGGGGGTGAGGACCTCGGGGCGATTGACGCAGCTCGGGAGGGGTATGACGTCCGGCCAGTAATTCCGTTGTACGAGGCCGACGTTGTGGGAAATCATGCGCGTTTGTGACCTCGCGAGCAGATGGACCCATCCACGACACAGCCCCGCCCGCCCCCACCGCAGCCGTTACCCCCTCCACCCCGGTGCACCGGGACGGCAATGTCCTGCGCTGGCTGATCGCCTACACCTTCTCCGTGGTCGGCGACGCCGCCTACTTCGTGGCGCTCGGCTGGGCCGCGCAGAAGGTGGCCGGCCCGGCCCAGGTCGGCCTGGTGATGGCGGTCGGCGCGATACCCCGGGCGATCCTCATGCTCGGCGGCGGAGTGATCGCCGACCGGTTCGGCCCGCGCAGGGTGGTCATCTCCTCCGACGCGGTCCGCGCTGCGGTGATCCTCGCGGCCGCCGCAGCGCTCGCGTTCAGCGCCCCCGGCCTCTGGTTGCTTGTCGCGCTCGCCCTCGCCTTCGGCGTCGTGGACGCCCTGTTCATGCCGGCAGTCGGAGCCATGCCGCCCCGGCTCACCGGCCGCGACCAGTTGATGCGGCTGCAGAGCCTGCGCAATCTGGTGCAGCGATCCGGCCACATCGCCGGTCCGCCCCTGGCGGGATTCTCGATGGGGCTCGGGGGCCCCGCCGCCGCGTTCGCCGTGACCGGCCTCCTCTTCACACTCTCACTGTTCCTCCTGGTCACGGTCCGGATGGCCCCGCTGCCGCCCGAGGAGCAGCCCCCCGCGGACTCCACCGCCCGCCGCGACCTGGTCGACGGCATCATCTACCTGCGCCACGAGCCCGTCGTCGGCCCGCTCGTCCTCTCCGGACTGCTCTCCATGGTCGGCTGTATTCCACCGATGGCGATCGGCGTCATCATGCTCGCCGAGGAACGCGGCTGGGGCCCCTCCGGCGGTGCCTGGGTGAACGCTGCCCTCAGCGCCGGCGTCTGCACGACCTCGCTCCTGCTCGTCGTGCGCGGCCGCTTCCCCCGGGCTGGCCACTGGCACAACATCGCCCTGCTCGTCGCCTCCGCCGGCATCGGCCTGATCGGCGTCATGCCGAACCTCGCCCTCACGGTCGCCGTGGCGCTCGTCTCCGGCCTGGTATCCGGCCTCTGCGGCGGTCTGGCCCTGGCCCTGATGCAGGCCAACACCGCCCTCGCCTTCCAGGGCCGGGTCGCCTCCGTCCAGGCGCTCAGCGCGGTCGGCATCACCCCGGTGATGTTCCCGCTCTTCGGCCTCCTGGTGGAAGGGTGGGGCACCGGCCCCACCTTCCTCCTCTTTGGCTGCATCAGCATGCTCGGCGCCACGGTCTCCACCGCCTCCCACGCCGTCCGCCATGCCGACCTGGACTTCACGAAGACCGCGGACTGACTCCGGCCCTCGGCTGGGTCCCCTAGGAGCTGTCCGGGCGATCATGTTCGGAGCCAGATAGCGAAGGCCTGCCCGGGCCGGGCTTCACAACGCGAATCCGCGCGGCGGTGCGAACGGCTGGGAACCGCGCCCACCTGCGCCACCGCGGGATCCGTCGCCCAATTCGGGCAAGGCCGACCAGGCGCGCAACCGCCAGAAGCTCGGCTCCCGTGGCGGTCGGCCGCCGCGTTTCGACCCGGCCGACTACGCGAGCGTCACGCGGTGGGCACCACGGCTTCACGCCCCAGGCGGAGATCGATGTTGCGTACAGCGCGAGGCCGGGGCCTGTGGCTACGCCTTGCGACGGCATCCGTCGAGGAGGGTTGCGACCATGTGTTTGGCGTCGGCCTGGTCGTAGTCGGGGCCGGTGATGCAGAGGTTCCCGATGGCGCGCATGAGTACGTAGGCGGTGATGCCGGGGCTGAGTTCGTCGGCGGCGACGCAGGCGTCGAGCAGTGTTTCGCAGGCAGGGACCAGGGTGTCGAGCATGAGGGCGTGGAGGTTCTCCAGCCCCGGATCGCCGGACCCCAGGGCGGCGCCGAGGCCGTGCTTGGTCACCAGGAACTCCACGAACGCGTCCGCCCAGCAAGTCAGGGCGGTGAACGGGGAGCCTGATTCCTCCAGGAGTTGGGGCGCGAGTGCGGTGCATGTGTCGATCTGGTGCCGGTAGACGGCGGTGACGAGGTCCGCCCGGGTCGGGAAGTTCCGGTAGATCGTGCCGACGCCGACGCCGGCCCGTTCGGCGATGTCGCGGATGGGAGCTTGGACGCCCTGGTCCACGAAGACCGCCGATGCTGCCGCCAGTACGCCGCTGCGGGTGCGCTGCGCCTGTGCTTTCCGTACTCCGACCGCTTCGGGCACGAGGCCTCTCCTTGCTCGCGGAACAGTGTTCCGCTAAGTTGGCGGAACGACGCTCCGCCAAAGTATGGCAGAGCGATCCCATGGAGAAAGCGCAGGACCCCCATGTCTTCCAGCCAACTCGACCAGCGGATCGTCGCGGTCAAGCCCATCACTGTTCCCGCGCCCGGCCGCAGTGTCGAGCTCCAGGTGAAGGTCACCGCTCCGCTGTCGGGGCAGAACCTTCCCGTCATCGTGTTCTCCCACGGCAATGCATGGTCCCTGGACGGATACGAACCCCTTGTCGACCGCTGGGCGGCTGCCGGATTCATCGTCGTGCAGCCCACCCACCTGGACTCCCGCCGTAACGGCATCGAGTGGGACGACCCGCGCTTCGCCACCATCTGGCGCGTCCGCATCGCCGACCTCCACGCGGTCCTCGACGGCCTCGGCGACATCCTTCGCCAGGCCGGCGGCCTGGAGACCCGCGTCGACCATGAGCGCATCGCGATCGTCGGCCACTCCTGGGGCGCCCAGACCGCCGGCGCGATCCTCGGCGCGCGCGTGCTCGACACCGACGGCGTTTCCGGAGAGGACTTCTCCCACTCCGCGGTCACGGCCGGCGCGCTGATCGCCGCGACCGGAACCGGCGACACCCTCACCTCGTTCGCCGCCGAACACCTTCCGTTCATGAGGCCGGACTACTCCACCATGACGACCCCGACCCTGGTCGTCGCGGGCGGCAAGGACCAGTCCCAGCTCTCCACGCGGGGCCCGGAGTGGTTCACCGACGCCTACCACCTCAGCCCGTCCCCGAAGAGCCTGCTCGCCATCGCCGAGGGCGAACACACCCTCGGCGGCCTCGCCGGCGAGAGGGTCGCCGAGACCACCGACGAGGACCCCGTCCGCGTCGCCCTCGTCGCGGACACGATCTCCGCCTACCTCCATGACGCCTTCAAGCTCGACGACGCCACGTGGACCGCCCTCAACAACGCCGCTGCGGCCGGCGACGGAACATGGAGCATCACCAGCAAGTGAACCCAGCCGGACCGCGCTGCCGGACGAGCCGGGTGCGGATGGAGCGGGCATCGCCGCGCTCGCCCTCTGGCCTCGTCAAAGGGGGCCCGCCGGTCGATAGGCTCACGTCATGGGCCTCGACATGACCACACTGATCGCCGACTGGTCGTGGCTGGCCGAGGCCCCGCCCCGGGAGCGGCTGCCACGCCTGAGGGACGCCTGGTACGACGACGAGACCGGGTTCTGGGACGACGATTCGTCGCAGGCCGACGGCGGCTGGGAGTGGCCGCGCGGGCCGCACAGCGCGCACTTCGGCGTGTACGAGTTTCCCGGCGCCCTCGGCTCGTTCAAGCCGCACTTCTGGGCGGGGGACCGGTGGGAGAAGGTACGCGACCACGTCGACCCGGCCGTGCGCGCGGAGGTGGATGCGCTGCTGGGCGGGCTGATCTGGGACGGGCCGGACTTCGACGATGACGAGGAGGGCGAGGGCTACGCCTTCTTCGCAGGGGATCCCGCCTCCGCCCCCGGCCTGCTGGTGGCGAAGAACCCGCAGGGCGTGAGGGAACCGCTCGCGACCTGGGAGCGCGTACGGCCCCGGCTCGACGAGCTGCGCGCGCCCTTCGACGAGCACGCCGCCCTGCCCGATGGGTGGATCCGCGACTTCGATGCGTTCGTAGGCCTCCCGCCACGCCCGGCGATCTGGTCCGGCACGCCGACGGGTACCGCACGCCGGCCGACCAGGACCCGCGGCCATGTGGCCGGCGACCTCCACTCCGGCTACCAGCGGATCATGACCGCCCTGGGCTCCGGCAGCGAGACCGCGCTGCACGCGTACTACGCCGGCCGTGACTGCTGCCGGTGGCCGAGCCGGGCCCGCCGCCGGTAGGCCCGTGGCACGACACACAGCCCCGCGCATGCGACCCTGGAGGTACCAAATAGCAGCCCCTGGGCGGACGTTGAGACACCGGCTCCGCACCTAGCGTTCGGATCATGAGAACTCGTCACCACGCCATGGCCGCCTCGCTCCTCGTCCTCGCCCTGGGCGCCACGGCCGCCGCCCCGTCCGCCGCCTCCTCCCCGTCGCCCGCCGGGAACGGCCGCGCGCTCGCCGTCACCGCCGCGCAGCTGCGGCTGCCCGCGCCGACCGGGCCGTACGCCGTCGGTGAGAGCACCGTGCACCTGAGGGACACCGGCCGCGCCGACCCGTACGTTCCGGAGGCCGGCGGACGCGAGCTGCTGGCGTCCCTGTTCTACCCGGCACGGGCCGGGAGCGGTGTGCCCGCGCCGTACATGAGCGCGCAGGAGGCGGAACTGCTGCTGGAGTCCCGAGGGCTCGGCGGTCTCGTCGAGCCCGGGGCGGTCGCGGCCACCGAGACGTACGCGCGTCTCGGCGCGGCGCCCGCGCGCGGCCGGTTCCCGCTGATCGTGCTGTCGCCCGGCTTCGAGCAGAGCCGGTTCACGCTCACGTCCCTCGCGGCGGATCTGGCCTCCCGCGGTTACGTCGTCGCGGCGGTGGACCACGCCTACGAGTCCACCGCGACCGTCTTCCCGGGGGGCCGAGCCCTGCCCTGCGCAGCCTGCGACTTCGTCGAGCGGACCGGTGAGGCGGGCATGGCGGAGGTCGCCCGGGGGCGCGCCGTGGACGTCTCCTTCCTGCTGGACCGGCTGGCGGGAGGCCACCCCGCCTGGCGGCACGCCTCGATGATCGACCGGCGGCGTGTCGCCATGGCCGGGCACTCCATCGGCGGCGACGCCGCCGCGTCGACGATGGCCGCCGACCGGCGGGTGCGAGCAGGCGTGAACATGGACGGCGCCTTCTACGCCCCGGTCCCCGCCGCAGGGCTGGGGGGCCGGCCGTTCATGATGCTCGGCACCGACGCCCAGCACGCCCCCGGCGGCACCACCGACACCACGTGGGACCGGGACTGGCCGCGCCTGGACGGCTGGAAGCGGTGGCTCACGGTCGCGGGGGCCGGTCACTTCACGTTCACCGACATGCCGGTGCTCGGCGCGGAACTGGGCATCGAGGACCCCTCGGCACCGCTGCCCGCCGACCGCTCCTGCCGGATCACCCGCGACTACGTAGCCGCGTTCTTCGACCTCCACCTCAAGGGCGCACGGCAGCCGCTGCTCGCCGGACCGATACCCGCGAACCCGGAGGTCACGTTCCAGCGGCCGTGACACGTCTCGCCGTACACGTGGCGGATGCAGGCCTGCCCGGGGCCGGGGCCGGGGCGTCGGCGGTCGCCCGATGGTGCGCGCGGGTCACCGGGTTGACCCGGGTCGGCCGTACCGTCCCTTGCTCGGCGCTCCGAACCGGTACCCCGGGACTTCGCTGCTGCACTCGAACGGTCTGAGTGCGGGCCGCTGATGCGCATCAGCAGCCGGACCTGGCGGCAGTGGGTGTTGGTCGGCGGGGCGGGGACACAGCCAGAACCAGGGCGGTCGCATCGATGCCGGCGGCGGCGAGTTGGAGCGTTGCTCGCCTCTCCTCGCGAGCGCAGAGGATGGCCGAAAATTCGGGCGTGGTCGAGCACGAGAGCACCTAAAACGCCCTGTGGGGCCGGGTGCTCGGTGCGGGTCGCTGTCTTGGAACAGCCAGTTCGCGGGTCGCCGGTCAGGGCGGAGAAGGTGGCCCGCACCCATATGGTGCGCTCCGATGCGGAGGTCATGACCGCCTTCAGCCCGTGCGCGCAGCGGCGAGCCGCACGCCGGACGTCGGCGGTTTCCGAGGGGCTGACGGTGGGGCTACCGCGGTACGGGGGCTTCGCCGGATACGGCGATGCCTGCCTCGCGGAAATCGACCAAGGTGGAGGTGATGGTGTCGGGGGCGACGCCGACGGAGTAGTCAAGGCGTACGCGTGTGCGGAAGCCGGCCTGCGCAGCGTCCAGGGCTGTGGCGCGCACGCAGTGGTCCGTGGCGATGCCCACCACGTCGACGTCCTCTACGCCGCGGGCGCGCAGCCAGTCCGCCAGGGGAGTGCCCTGGTCGTCGGCGCCTTCGAAGCCGCTCTTGGAGGAGCTGTGGGCGCCCTTGAAGAAGACGGCGTCGACCTTGCCGCCGGCGACGGCGGGCGCGAAGTGCGGGTGAAACTCTCCGCCCTCCTCGCCGGCCACGCAGTGCACGGGGAAGCTGTCCTTGAAGTCAGGGTTCGCCGAGAAGTGACTTCCCGGGTCGATGTGGTGGTCGCGGGTGGCCACGACGTATTGGTAGTCCCTGCCCGCGCTCTGCTCCACCAGGCCGGCAATCTCCGTTGCGAGCTGCGCGCCGCCCGCCACGGGAACGCTGCCTCCTTCACAGAAGTCGTTCTGCACATCTACGACGATCAAGCCTCGGCTCATTTTTGAGCCTCCTTCACAACGTCTTGGAGCAGCCGTCGGGACTGCTGTGAAATCTCACCGCCCCAGGAACGAGGAGCGCGGTGGCGCGAAGATCGCGACGGCACCTCTCCGTGTTCTACCGTCGTTCGCGTCACCGGCTCGTGCCCAACGAATGTCGCTCACCCTTACGGGCGCGGACGTTCACCGCAGGAACGATTCGCGGAGGCCTGCCGGGCTACCGGCAGGGTGCTCTCTCTCGTCAACGCCGCCCACACCACCCACTCATCCCGCTGATCCAGCCGGAACCGCCGGGCTGCGCGCCGGCCGTCGGTCAGCCCTGCACACTGCTGAGGGAAGGGAACGCACCGCTCAGGTGGAACGGGGGGTGCGCAGCGCGATCATGGCGACGTCGTCATCGTTGTCGCTGGGCCGTACCTGGTCGAGCAACAAGTCGCAGAAGGAGTCGAGAGGCCGGTGGGCGAGGGAGGCCGCGTGGCGGCGCAACCGGTCGAGCCCGTGATCGATGGAGTGGTGTGGGGACTCGACCAGTCCGTCGGTGTAGAGCAGAAGCGTGGCCTGCGCCGGCAGGACGGTGACGGCGTCGGGGCGAGGTCTCGTGACTCCGGTGCCGAGGAGAATGCCGTGACCCTGGTCGAGGTAGCGGGCCTGACCGTCATGGGTGATGAGCAGGGGCGGTGGGTGGCCGGCGTTCGTCCAGCGAAGGCGCCACAGTGCGTCTTCGCCGAGTGTGAGCCTGGCGAGGATCATGGTGGCCATGGGTACCTCGGCAATGTGCATCACTGCCTCGTCGAGCCGTGCGACCACGGCGCTGGGTGCGGCCTCGGGGTGGGACCAGGCGAAGGCGCGCAGCATGTTGCGGACCTGCGCCATGCCCGCTGCGGCGTCGAGATCGTGTCCGACGACGTCGCCAATGGCCAGTGCGTGGGCATGGGCGGCCAGAGCGAAGGCGTCGTACCAGTCACCGCCCACGGATGAGGCGTCCGGAGCAGGTACGTATCGTGCGGTCATCTCCAGTCCGGGCAGGACGGGCAGCTGGGGGAGCAGGTGGCGTTGCATGGTCTCGGCGACTTTGCGCTGCCGCTGGTACAGGCGCGCGTTGTCCAGCGCCAGTCCCGCCCGGCGGGTGAGGTCCTCCAGCAGCGGCAGGTCAGCAGGGACGAAGGCGTCATGACGCTGGGCGCGGCCCAGGGTCAGGGCGCCGAGTACGTCTCGCAGTCCGCGAATGGGTGCGATGACGGCGGAGTGCATGCCTGTCGCGGTGAACAGAGCCTGCTGCTCGACCGCGATGCCGGAGTCGGGCGGCCCTTGATAGGTGGCGGGGCCGGCAAGGGAGGAGGCGGCGCCGCGCAGGGCCCGTGACAGGGGCATCGGCGACTCTGACGGCACGGGCGGCATCGGGCCTTGGAGGTCGTCCCGCTCGACGAGTACGCCGTCCTTGTGCTCCACCACGAGAACGCGTCGTACTTCGTCATGCTCGGTGAGGAGGTCGAAGACGGCCCAGTCCGCGAGCCTCGGCACGGTCAGAGCCGCCAGCCGGTGCAGCGCCTCGTCCACGTCGAGGGTGGAGGTGAGCTGCGTGGTGGTCTCCGCCAGCAGGGCCAGGCGGTCCAGCTCCGTCAGCGGCGAGGAGTGCCCGCCATCGCTGTGGCGAACGTTCGACCGCTTCGGCTCGTACAGCAGCGTCAGCGCAGCTGCCCCGCTCGGGCCGGGCGTGCAGGGTGTGACCATCCAGGACAACCGCACCAGAGTGCCGTCCCCGCGGGCGAACCACTCGGCGTCGCCATGTCCGGTGTCGCCCGTGAGGAGTGCTTTCCTCATCCGGCAACGTGTGCGCGGCACCGAGTGGCCGTATTCGTCCCTGTGCAGCAGGTCGTGGAGGTCCTGGCCGACGAGTTCTGCAGCTTGCCTGCCCAGCAGGGTTTGGGCTGCGGTGTTGACCGCGACGATCAGGCCGTCGTCATCGACCGCGATGGCGGAAGCCCGCAGGTTTTCCAGCGTTCCCTCGCGCAGGGTGCCGGAACGCGACTGGTGCCCGGACGGGAGAACATTTTCCCCGGGAGCGGCGACGTCGTCCATTTCCCTCCTCATTCCAGCTTTTAATCGATGGGTTCAAGCGCTAATCCGGTCGAATACCCCGACCGCATTTGGGCATGCATCGAATGCTCGTCTTTCCTGCTGCGGCCCCACGGGCACGTCCTGGTGGTGCAGGAGGAAGCCGTCCGTGAAGTCCTTAATGCGGCCATCGCCGTCGCGCTGAAGGGCAAGGGCGTCCCCGGCCCCGATGGCGCGAGGAGGTCACCATCGGGGCCGGGACCCGGTCCGGTGGAGCGATCAGGGTTTCCCGCCTGAGTATCTGCCGAATGCCCGCATGGCGAGGGCACCCGCCAGCGGCCCGGGTGCCAGGAGGAGGAAAGCGTGACGCCAGCCGACGGCCTCGGCCAGCAGAGGGGTGAGCTGGATGGTGATGACCGTCAGGGCGAATCCGATTGCTGTCTGGGCGGTGAGGGCCGTTCCGATGTAGCGGTGGTCGGCGACCTCGCTCAGTGATGTCGAGAACACCCCCGAGTCCGCGATCACGGCCGCACCCCACAGCATGCAGAAGGCGAACAGAAGCAGCGAGGAGGAGTGGAAGAAGAAGGGGGAGACCAGGCAGCACAGGCCACTGAGAAGAAGCGCTGCCATGGCGGCGGGTGGGCGGCCGAAGCGGTCGGCGCCCCAGCCGCCGAGCAGGCACCCGGCAGCTCCGCCGAGCCCCATGGTGAGGAACACGGTGATCTCCACCGAACCCGGCAGGCTCTGCGCGGCAGGCGTCGCCAGCAGAAAGGACGGGATCCACGTCCACAGGGCGTAGAGCTCCCACATGTGCCCGAAGTAGCCGAGGTTGGCCAGCCGTGGCCCGCGCTCGGTGAACATCGTCAGCGCATACCTGGGATTTCGGGCAGGAGCGGACTTCGCGGCGTAGGGGCCGGGCCGGACAAGGAGCAGAGCGATGACCGAACCCGCGAATCCGGCTGCCGCCGCGGCCAGCAGTACGTCACGCCAGCGCAGGGACCCCACCCCTGCGATCAGATGAGGAAGCGCGGAGCCAAGGGTGAGGGCGGCGATCAGGACGCCCATGGTCCGGGCCCGGCCGGCAGTGCCGGACCAGGAGACCATCAGCTTCATACCGGTGGGGTAGACCCCGGCCAGGAACATGCCCGTCATGAAACGCAACGGGATGGCGACGGCCAGTTGGTCGGCGACGAGGGCCAGCACCACCGTGCAGACGGCGGCTGCCGCTGCACTGGTGGCGAGCAGATGCTGCGACGGGACGCGGTCAGCCAGGTTCAGAGCGGCCGAGGCCACGGCCCCGACGACGAAACCGATCTGCACCGAGGCCGTCAGCCACACCGCACCGCCGGCAGTGAGCCCCCAGTCGGCCCGCAGGCTGGGAACCACCGCCGACATGGAGAACCACACAGCGAGGCCGAGCACTTGCACCGCGGCGATCGCACCGCGTTGCACGACGATGTTCACGCATACCCCTCTTGGTCCGAGCCCTTGCTCCGTCGACGTGCGCGCGGTGGCCGAAGGCCGACCCTAGTGCCAACAGCCCCGTGGGTACCGGAGGGGCACTGCTACAGGCCGGGGCGGCAATGGCGTCGCAGGCGTGGACCGGGGCTCCCGAGCCGCGTCGCGTGTTGGAGCAGGACCACCCCGCCCCCTCCTCCACCCCCTACCGCGGTAGCACCCCGCGTTTGGCCCCCCGGTATGACGCCTGGCATACCACTGCTCCCGCACTCTCCTCCCCGTCACGGAGAGTGCACCTGAGAGGGAGACGGGACATGAGGCGACGCATGGCGAGCGGCACAACGCGGACAACCGGCCGGAGGTGGGCCACCGGCCGGAGGTGGGCCACCGGCCGGAGGTCCCGGCCGCCATGCCCGCTCTCGCCGTCGAACTGCGCAACGTCGGGCATCAGTACAGCCACGGGGCGGGCACGGTCCACGCCCGGGCGGGTGTCGACCTCGACCTGCCGCGCGGCACGTTCACCGCGGTGATGTGCCCGCCCGGGACCGGCAAGACCACCTTCCGCGTAGTCCCCGCACCGTGCTGTGCCAGGCGCACGAAGGTCTCGCGGTGGTGGCGGCAGCGTTCGTCGTAGGGCCGCGACCGTCCTCGGCCATGCGGCGGCGGCCACGACCGGACCGACCGACTCCGAAACGAGCACTCCGTCGACACCGCGCAGTTCCGCGACCGTTCCATCGACGTCCCCCACACGGCACGACGCAAAGGACACCCATGACCACCACCCTGGCGCCCCCGCTCCCGATCGGGAAGCCCGCTGTCGCAGCCCTCGGTTTATTAGCACTGTCCGCAGGCGCTCTGGAGTCGGTGGTGTCACCGACGATCCCGCTCCTGGAACGCGAACTGGACATGAGCCAGTCCCAAGGGGCGCTGCTCAGCATCGTGCTCCTCATCACCGGTGCGCTCATCACGCCGTTGGCAGGCAAGTTCGGCGACCGCTACGGCGGAAAACGGGTCCTGATTCGGCTGATGGCGGTCGTAGCGATCGGTGGCACGGTCTCCTCACTGGCCCCGAACCTCCCCGTGCTGCTGCTCGGGCAGGTGCTGCAAGGGGCGATGGTGGGCGCGCTTCCCCTGTCGTTCATCGTCGTGCGCAAAAACCTGCCCCCAGGAGAGTCGAAGGTCGCCATCGGGGTAGTCAGCGGACTCTTCGTCGGGGGAGGCATGGCCGGCATGCTGTCGGCCGGACCGGTGGCGGAAGAGCTCTCCCGGCATTGGATGTTCGCGCTACCCACGATCGCGGTCATCGGGGCCACCCTGCTCGTGCACAAGCTCATGCCGTCCGATCCGCCGGGCGGGTCGGACGACCCCGGCATCGACTGGCCCGGCCTGCTGCTCCTGAGCGCAATGCTGGTCACACTCATGCTCGTACTCGCAATGGCGCCCGAAGCCGGCTCCCAACCACTCGTGCTCGGCGCCCTCGTCGTGCTGCTGGCCGTCTTCATCGCAGCGTGGGTGTCCGTCGAACGGCGTGCGGACTCGCCGATGATCGATTTGCACATGCTGGCACGGCCCGCGATCTGGAAGGCGTGTGTGCTGACGTTCGTGATCTGCCTCGGCACCTCGATGGCGGTCTATCTCGTCCCGCAGCTGCTCGACGAGCGTGGTGACGGGTACGGATTCGGTGCCGGCGCCACCGAGATCGGCTTCTTCCTGCTGCCCGGTGCCATCGCCGCGACGTTGGCCGGGCCGCTCGGCGGGATCGGGGACCGGCGTTTCGGCTCGCGTGCCGTCGTCAACACCGGAGTCGTCCTGATGACGGCGTCCCTGGTCGTCCTGGCGTCCGTGCACACCGCGGTCTGGCATCTCGTGGTCGGCAAGGCGCTGATCGCGCTGGCCAACGGCCTGTGCGTCACGGCGATGATGACCAGCACCGCCATGGCCGTCGATGCCGAGGACACCGGCATCGCCACCAGCCTGATTCTGGTGAGCCGAGTACTCGGCTACGCCGTCGGCGGGCAGCTCGGTGGCGCGCTCCTCACCGCCGCAACCCCTTCCGGGTCGGAGGTCGCGGCCGAATCGGCCTACGTCACCGGTTTCGTCATAGCCGGCGTCGTCACGTCGCTGGCCCTGCTTGTCACTCGCACCCTGCCCAAAGGAGTCAAGGAATGACCCCCATCGATCAGCTGACGGATGTCCGTGACAGGCCGAGGCGCAAGGTCCTGATTTCCGGAGCCAGCATCGCGGGGCCCGCCCTCGCGTACTGGCTGAACCGCTACGGATACGCGGTCACGGTCGTGGAGAAGGCGCCCACCCTGCGTGGGGGCGGCTATCCCATAGACGTCCGCGGCACCGCACTGGAAGTCGTCCGAAGGATGCCGATCCTGCCGCAACTGCGGGAGGCGCACGTCGACCTGCGGCGGCTGACCTTCCTCGACTCCGACGGCAGCGAGGTGACCTCCCTGCACCCGCTTGCCGTCACCGGCGGCGTGGCGGGACAGGACCTGGAGGTACGGCGCGGTGACCTGGCCGACGCTTTGCACAGGGCGGTCCGTGACGACGTGGAGCTCCTGTTCGACAACTCCATCGACACCCTCGACCAGACCGGCCACGGGGTCGACGTCACCTTCCGCCGAGGTGGCAGCCGCACCTTCGACATGGTGTTCGGCGCGGACGGCGTACACTCGCGCACCCGGGAGATGCTGTTCGGCCCCGAGGAGCAGTTCCACCACTACCTCGGCTATTGCTTCGCTGTGTTCACCATGCGCAACACCCTCGGCCTCTCGCACGAGACCGTCATGTGGAACGCCCCGGGCAGGGCCGCGGCACTCTACGCCGTGGGGGACGGCGACGAGGTGCACGCCTTCCTGAACTTCGCCCGGCCGGAGCCGCCCGCGGTGAACGAGTTCCGGAACCTCGAGGCCCAACGCGACCTGGTCGCCCAGGCCTTCGCCGACGCGGAATGGGAGGTACCGGGCATGCTGGTCGCCCTGCGCGAGGCGGAGGACCTGTTCTTCGACGGGGTCGGCCAGATTCGCATGCCCCGCTGGTCCAGCGGCAGAGTCGCGCTGGTCGGCGACGCCGCGTACGCGCCCTCGTTCCTCACCGGACAGGGCACCAGCCTCGCCCTCGTCGGTGCGTACATGCTCGCCGCCTCCCTCGCGGACCGTGGGCACGCTGCGGGCTTCGCCGCCTACCAACGCGGCACCCGGAAGTTCGTGACCGTGAATCAGGGGCTCGTCGGCCACGGTGGCGCCACCCTCTTCCCCACCACCGCCCAGGCCCTGGAGCAGCGAAACGACAGGCTGCGCAGCCTCAGGACCATGCCCCCCGGGGAGGGAAATCCGGCTCATTCGGCGCTCACTCTGCCCGAGCCCCTGCGCCCGGCATGATCGCCGAGCCGGGTCGCTCTGCCGGCTGATGAAACGCCGTCCGGAACAAGTCGAACCACTCCGTGACCGACCGTGTCACGCCGTCGACTCTGCAGTCTCCGCGAACCCGGCCAGCCGGGGGGAGAAGGTCCCGGCCGCGCCGGGGCCGGGGCTGTGCGCCACCCCGTCGTCGGCCCGCGGGGCCGCGGACACCCGTTCCCGCCGCGTAACCCGCCGGTAGCTCCCTCTGGGACGGCAAGGCCCCCTCAGCCGCGCTCGGTCCTGGCCTCGGCCCGCTCGGCGACAGGCACGGCCAGGGGACGGGCGAGCCCCACCACGCCTTCGTCGAGACGCTGCAGGTGACGCAGCACGCGGGAGGTCACCGTTCCCGAGGACTGCGTGCCGGAACCGTCGTCCCGGAGCGTCGAGGCGATGGTGGCACCCGACTCGACCTCGCCCGCGGCCCCTTCGTCCTCGACGTACGCCGCGAGTACCCCGATGTTGTGGGCGATCCGCTGCCCGGCCCCGTGCAGGCGGGGGTCGGCCGCGACGGTCCTGCTGTGCGGGACCAGCTCGGCGGTCGCCGCGAGCGAGCGGGCGTGGTAGGCGCACGTCTCCAACAGCGCCACCAGGTAGCGGACGGTCTCGCGCCGGCCGCGCAGGGGAGTGATAGGAAGGGTCAGCGGGCTGGTGGAGTCCCGCAGTTCGTCCAGAGCAGTGTCCAGACTGCGGGCCTTGCTGAGCAGGTCGGAGGCGGGCCCGCCGCTGAGCTGTTCCACCGCTGCCGACACGACGTCACCCAGCCGTTCAAGGACCGTCCCCAGCAGCTCGTCGGTGCGGCGGTCGGTGCGCACAGGCAGCACCAGGAGGGCGGCGACGACCCCGCATGCGGCGCCGATGGCGGTCTCCTCGATACGCAGCACCAGCACATCGAAGCTGTACGAATTCAGCAATGTGTACAGCAGGCCCAGCATGGCCGTGACGAAGAAGGACATGACCGCGTACGACAGCGGTGCCGTGAAGAACATCGCGAAGATGAAGACGAGGACCAGCGCGAACGAGAGCCCGGTGTGGCCACCGACCAGTCCCGCCAAGGCGACACCCGCGACGGCGCCCAGGAAGGTGCCCAGGAGCCGCCGGTATCCCTTGACCAGGATCTCGCCGGTGGAAGCCGTGTTCAGGAAGACCACCCAGCAGGTGAGCACTGCCCAGTACCAGCGCTGGGCGGAGAGCAGCTCACCGCCGATCATGGCCAGCACTGAGCCGACGGCCACCTGGAAGGCAGCCCTCGTGGTGGGACGCCGCAGTCCACCAGGGTCATCCACGGCGTCGGGCTTCCCAGCCGACGCGAGCGCGATGTCCTCCGCGTCGAATTCCTCGCGTGAACGCGTGGTCGCCGGGGAGTCGTCGGACTCGTCCTGCGGGCCGTCCAGTGCGAGGCGCAGGCCCAGGACGGACCGGGCGGCCTCACCGATGCCGCGAAAGGCGTCCTGTATGCCCGCGGGTGCGGGCGGCAGCCTCTCCTCGTCACGGTAGCCGAGCAGCCGGTTGCGTATATGGGCCACTGCTGTGCCCCCGTCGCGCGACGCGGGCCGGCTGACCAGCAGGTGCAGAGCCTTGAGATCCCTGCGCAGGGCGATGGTCGCGTCGTCCTCGGCAGGCCTCCAGTCATCGGTGAGCGGCACGGGCGCGTGCGGCAGATGAAGGGTGAGGGTGTCCGCGCTCTCGGCACTGCGGGCGTTCAGCAGAAGCATCCCCAGCCGTTCCACGGCGATCTCGGCGTCGGCGACCCGGCGTTGCAGCAGAGCCGCCTCGTCAGCGTCCCGCGTGCCCTCCTCAAGACGGCCCTGGATCATCAGCGCGGCCTCGTGCAGTCGCGCCGTCCGCCGCCGCATGTCGTCGAGCACCTTCTCCAACTGCTCGGGTCCCGCGTCGAGCATGTCGATCTGCATGGCGACGAGCTGGGCGAGCCGAGTTCGAAAGGCGTCGCGCAGTCGCGTCAGGACGCGTGAGGGCGTTTCCGGTACGACACCGAAACGCACTACCGCGCTGCAGCCGAACCCGACGGCCACCGCCGGCAAGAGCGTCGGCAGGGCGGACGTCGCGGCCCCGACGAAGAGGGAAAGGAAGTAGATCTGGAAGCAGATGAGGCCGAGTGCCGTACCTCGGTCGCCGAAGCGTCGGCAGTAGACGGCGCCGAAGATGAGGGCGACGAAGAACAGGTCGCCGACGACGATCCGCGAAGCCAGCAGCGGGCCCAGCGACATCGCGACGAGAGCGACCGGCAGACCGAGTCCGAGGGTGACCGCCTGGTCGCGTACCCCCTTGTCCTTGATCGCGAAAGTGGAGGTCATGGCTGTCATCGCACCGGCGACCATGTACGTGACCCCCGTGTCGAACAGAGCCAGGACGACCAGAGTGAGGGCGATCGCCGACACGGTTCGCAGCCCGGCCGTGAGCCGCAGCAGCCCCGGATCCGATGCCGCGAACCGATCCCACACCATGGCCCCGCCCCGCCGCCGCACTGCCCTCACCCTGCACTTTCGCCCGCTGACCGCCATGATCCACCCTCCGTTCAGCATCGCACGGCGAAGGGCCGGAGGACGATCACGGGTCGGCGTCCGGCAGATTCCGGAGCGGCTCGGCCCGCTCTCGACATGACCGTCGCCGGCGGGAGCGTGCCGCAGAGTCCGGAGGGCGGCCAAGGGGTGCGGGGTTCAGGGGATGAGTGGTCCTGTCCGGTCGTCAGTTCACCGACGGCGCTCTGGGAAGCGTCGTCCTCGGGCTCGCTGCCGGGCACGAGGAAGAAGGGCGCAATGGTCATGGTCTTCCACTTTGTGTCGTGAGGCAGCGCTTCAGCATGTGAAGGCTGCCGGATCAGGGAGGTTGGCCCAGGAGGGCCACGGCCAGGGACCGGGTCCACGACACCGCCGGCGACCCGCACGTCACGTGGGAGCCGTGGAGAACCCCGATCGGTGTCAGCGAGGGGTGTCAGTGACGAGCCGCCAGGCGAGGGTGTCGGTCAATGCCGTGCGTCGGTGCTGGGCGGGCCCTTTCCATCGCGGCTGCCGCCGAGAGCGGCGCCGATCCGGGCTGGGGCAGCGTGCCGGCGGTCCATCGGCCCCGTCGTCAGCTCCTGCTCAGCCGCCGCGCGATGGCCGCGAGCAGCTCATCCAGCGCCGCCTCGGCGGGTCTCCGGCCCCTTGGCCGGGCAAGCCCGACCCGGCTCGGTGAGATCCCGCGGACCGGACGGAACACCACGTCCGGGTGGGAGTAGAAACGGGCCGCCGACGCCGGGGCCAGCGCCACGCAGCCGGAAGCCACCGCTGCGAGCCACTCATCGGGACGGCTGGTGACGGCGCCGACCCGGACCGGGTGCCCTTCTCGCTCCTGGGCCGCCAGCCAGTGTTCCCTCCAGGCTCCGCTCTCGGCTCCGGCCGCGACAAAGGGCTCGTCCCACAGTTCCCGGAACTCCACCGTCTCGCTGTCCGCCAGCGGATGTCGAGCCGGCATGAGCACCCCGCGCTCCTCGACGAACAACTCGCGCACGTTCAGCCCCTCCTGCCCCGGAAACGGCAAACGCACCACTGCCGCATCCACTTCGCCCCGGGCCAGGCCGGCACTCGCGTCCGACCAGTCGAACTGACGCAGTTCCACCCGCCACTCCGGCTGCGCCTGGCGGAACTCGGCGATGACCTCGTGGACAGCGCCCACGGCGCCCGCGTCCAGGAAACCCAGGCGCAGCACCCGCGCCGCCCGGCCGGTTGCCTCTACCGCCTGATCCCAGCCCTCCAGCAGCGCGGGCACCCGCGCGGCGAGTTCTCGACCGGCCTCGGTCAGCACCATCCCGGACCGCGAACGCGCGAAGAGCGGCACCCCGAGACCGTCCTCCAAGCGCCGGATCTGCTTCGTCAGCGCGGGCTGCGAGACGAACAGTTTTTGCGCAGCCCCGGTCAGGCTGCCCTCCTCCGCCACTGCGGTGAAGTACCGAAGCAGGCGCGTGTCCACGTCCATGCCACCAGGTTATAGAAGCAGGTATTGGACGGCGCCGAAGCGCCCGCGGACCCTTAAGGCATGACCGGTACCCAGCTAGCATTCCTCGTCGTCACCTTGTTCACCGCCGCTGTCAACGTCGGTATCGCCGCGGCCGACCTTGGCGGGGCGCGCTTCGTACTGGCCAACTCGGCGCAGGTGGGTGTGCCCCGATCATGGCTGCCCCGGCTGGCCGCCCTCAAGCTGGCCGGTGCGGCGGGCCTCCTCCTCGGCCTCTTCGACGCGGCACTGCGTCCCCTCGGTGCCGCCGCGGCCTGCGGTCTCGTCCTGCTCTACCTGGGCGCGCTCGCCTTCCATCTGCGCGCCCGCGTGCTCTACAACCTCGCTTTTCCCGCTTTCTACGTCGCCACCGCCGTCGCCTCATTGGCGTTGGCCGTGTCGTCTTGAGGGCGACACCGCTCAACTTCGATGAGAACACCCGGATCGGGCCCCTGCGGATGCCCTGGGACAGCGGGGCTGTCGGAGTGGGTGCGTTCTCGGTGGTGATGACGGTTGTCATGGTGTGTCCTTGACGGAAGGGCGCACAGGGCTGTGCGAGAGGGTCAGGTCCAGGCCTGTCGTTCCTGGCTGCGGGGGTCGTCGACCTGGGTCCACTCGGCGTCGATGTGCATCGTGGCCCGGCGTGTGGCGTCGTACTGGTCCCAGCCGGGGTTGCCGGTCCTGGCGAAGCGGATCCAGGCCTCGTGCGTGCGGGCGGCGAGGTCCGCTGGGGGCTTGCCGGGGCCGAGCAGGGCGCCCTCACCCGCCAGCTGCGGAAGCTCCGCGATGTCGAAGACGAAGGGGAGTTCCATCGCGTGGGTGGCGCCGAGGTCTCCGCGCAGGGCCTGGGAGCGCCAGGCGAACTCGTAGCTGAACGTGGCGGACTGGGGGTGAGCGGCATGTGCGCCGGCCAGGGCCCAGCTGCCCGCGCCGAACAGCGCGTCGCCCATGATGGCCGACCGCAGCTCACCGAAGGACGCCCGGGGGCGGGTGTTGCGGTACGTCTCCACGAGCTGCGCGGGCTTCGGGTGCGAGCGCGCCGCCGTATCGTCGACATCGCCGGCGGTCGAGGTGGCGTACTTGTCCACCGGGACCAGGTAGAGGTTTCCCTCCTCGGTGTTGATCCCGACGAGCAGATCGGCATCGGCGCTCAGGCCGGCGCCGACGGATACGGCGGGCTGTGTGTCGAGCACCAGGCTGAAGGGGCTGAGGCCGATCAGCGGATCGTGGTGCGTCTCGGTCCGCAGGTCGATGCCCGCGAGCCGGGATGCGGCCTCCACCAGGCGCTCGTCGCAGATGTCCGCGAAGGCGTCGGCGTGCGGCGCGATGCCCAGTTCCTCGGCCGCGGCCTTGGTGACACGGGCGGCCTGCTCGGAGGTGAACGCCCCCAGACCGCTGCCGCTCTGCACGATCGCCCGGCGGAACAGGCCCGCGGCCTCAGGGGTGGCGAGGACGCCGCCGACGACGGTCGCCCCGGCCGACTGGCCGAAGAGGGTGACGTTGTCCGGGTCACCGCCGAAGACGGCGATGTTCTCCCGGACCCAGCGCAGCGCCGCGACGACATCGAGCAGGCCGCGGTTGGCGGGCGCCCCGGGGATGTCGAGGAAACCGGCGATGCCCAGCCGGTAGTTGAGTGTGACCAGGACGACGCCGTCGCGGGCGAAGGCGGAACCGTCGTACAGCGCGGACCGCGTCGACCCGGCGACGAACCCGCCGCCGTGGACGAACACCATCACGGGCAGACCGCTGTCCGCGGCGGTGGGCTGGAAGACGTTGACGGTGAGGTAGTCCTCGCCACGGCTCCAGCCGGCGCCGAAGTAGGGGGCCATGTCGATGCTGCCGAGCTTCCGCTCGGACTGCGGGGCGGTGGGGCCGGGCGCGGTGGCATCCCGTACACCGTCCCAGGGCTCGTGCGGCTGCGGCGGGGCGAACCGGCCGGTGCCCATCGGAGGAGCGGCGTAGGGGATGTTCAGAAAAGTAGCGGTGCCGTCGTCCTGGCGGACACCGCGGACGGCTCCCTGTGCGGTGGTGACGACGGGCTCGGGTTCGTGGCTCACAGCTATGCCTTTCGGGGGGTGTCAGCCCTGTTCGGAGTACGGGGCGAAGGGCGCCCAGCCCTTGATGTCGAACGTGTTGCCGTTACGCGCGATTTCGGCGGCGCCGTGACCACCCAGGTGCGCGGGGATCAGGAGCGCGTTGTTGTCGGCCGCCCAGCCCAGCACCTTGCGGCGGGTGGCGCGAGCGCCCGCGGGGTCCTCGCAGAAGCAGCTGTTGGCGTCCGGCTCGACGATCTGCACCGGGTTGTGCAGCAGGTCACCAACGAACACCGCGCGGTCCGTCCCGGAGCTGAGGGTCAGCACGGAGGAGCCGGGGGTGTGTCCGGGAGCCGCGTCCAGGCGCAGGTCGGCGTCGATCTGGTGGCTGTTCTCCCACAGCAGCGTCTGGCCGGCCTGGTGCACCGGGGCCACGCTGTCCTCGAAGACGTTCTGGTTGCCGCGGCCGGGCAGCGGCTGGTGGCCGTTTGCCGGGTTCCAGAAGTCGAAGTCGTCCTTCGGCATCAGATAGGTGGCGTTGGGAAAGGTGGGAACCCAACTCCGCTCGTCCAGGTAGGTGTTCCAGCCGACGTGATCGATGTGCAGATGCGTGTTGATCACGATGTCCACGTCTTCCGGCTGGACGCCGGCCCGGGCGAGGTTGGCCAGGAAGTCCGTCTCCAGGTGGCTCCAGACCGGCGCGTACGGGCGCTCCTTGTGGTTACCCACACCGGTGTCGACGAGGATGGTCTTGCCTCCGCTGCGCAGCAGCCAGGTCTGGATCGCGGAATTCACGGTGTTGGTCTCGGAATCCAGGAAATGCGGGGCAAGCCAGTGGACGCCCGCCTTCCAGACTTCCTGCGAGCTTTCCGGGAAGAAGGCGTGGGGCTCCATTTCGACGGACCCGTAGTATTCCCATACGCGGGTGATGGAGACGTTGCCGAGCGTGATTTGTTCCACGTGATTTCCTTGGAGTTCGGAAGGTTTACCCAACCGTACGAGCGGCTCCAACGGGCGCGGTATCCGTCATGTGACTGCACCGGTGCGTACGGCTCTGAGCACCGGGTGTTTCCTCTTGCGGGCCAGGCTGTAGCCGAACACCACGCCGTGGCCAGTGCCCGCCAGCCGCCGGGCACTTCGGAGCAGCACCTCGCCGGTGCTCTCGGTCCTGATGAAGACGACCCATGCGGTCACCACTGCCCCGTATCGCAGGTGCGGAGGCAGCCAAATGGATGGTCCGGGTGGTATTCCGGCCGCGCGGGCAGCAGGACCGCGAACGGGTCCGGGAGCGGCTCGGTCAGCCGTGACGGAAGCGCAGGCACAGGTCTCTTCGGTGATCGCAGAGCGTAAGCAATTCCATGATCAACGGGACCTGTGCCCGCTCGGCCACCTACCTTGTGCCTGTCCGCGCGGCCGAACAGCGCTGTCAAGCTCGGGGCTACTTGCGCTGTCCACTTACCAGCCCGCCGTTTTCAGGGCTTCAACCGGTTCGGTTCCCAAAGGCCCGGCGAACCAGGGTAGTCGACCTGACCACTCGACAACGCGCCTGCCTGCAACGGCCTGAGGGACCTTCTCACGGTGCCTCCGCGCACGGAAGCCGACAGCTTGGCCACTCAGATGCTGTTGGCGATGCGCTCGTGGTCCCGTTCGCCCTCGCGGGTCTGGATACCAGCGGCGAGCAGCTTGTGGGCCAGCTCGGTGACCTCATCGCCGAACGCCGCGAACAGGCCCTCGTTCTCGACGGCGTATGCCGCACGCGGAATCGGCTGCGCGACCGCGTCGACTGCAGCCTTGGTCATGGGTATCACCTCTGGCCGCAGGCCGGCGATCCGTCGGGCGAGGGTGTCGACGAAGGAATCGAGTTCCGCAGCGGGCAGGGCACGGTTGATCAGACCGTACCGTTCCGCGAGCTCCGCGCCCACGAGTTCGGCGCCGAGGATGAGTTCCAGGGCTCGGGCCCTTCCTGCCAGGCGCGTCATGTTCACCGTGCCGCCGCCTCCGGGGAGGATCCCCATCAAGGACTCCGGCTGCCCCTGCCCCGACCTGCCGATCGCCGCGAATCGCATGTCCAGGTACATGAAGAACTCGTTGCCCGCGCCGCGCGCGAAGCCCGCCAGCTTGCCGATGGTGACCTGCGGCAGCGAGCGGACCTCCTCGCTCATCGCCTGGAGGATGTTCAAGCCCTCGGGAATGGCCGAGCCCGGTGCGGCCGCGATCGCAGCGCGAGTGGCTGCAGGCAGCGCGTCAGGGTCGGTGAGGTAGGCCATGTCACCGTGCGCAACGAAGAACTCGGGGTCAGCACTCTCGAAGACGATGACGCGGACGTCGGCGTCGTCCCGCACACGCGCGACGAATGCCCGGAGTGACGGCAGGAGGACCGCGTCCATCAGATTGAGCGGCGGGTGATCGATCGTCACCGTCGCGACCCCCTCCGAGACGTCGATCGTCAGGGCGGGAAGGTCTTCGTAGCTCATGAGGTGCTCCGTATCGCGGTAAGGGACGGCCCGTCACAGGGCCGCCGGCTGAGGGCAGTGGTGCGAATCTCGGCATCGCGCCTGACACTGAGTGTCAGGTTAGGAACTTGTACCCGAAGAAGCAAGCGAGTGCGTGAGAGTACACTCGTCCCCATGAGTGCAGCGCCAGTCGGTACCCGCGAGATCAGCCGCCACGCGGTGCGAGCAGAGCTGGCGCGCGTCGCGTTCAACCAGTTCTGCCTCACCGGCTTCAACCAGGTCACCTTCGCCGACCTCTCCAAAGCCGCCGGGGTGTCGCGGAGCACCTTCCTGCGCTACTTCGGCACCAAGGAAGACGTGGTCCTGTTCGTCTTCGACCCTGTCGGTGACGTCATCACTGACGCGCTCGATGCCGAGCGGGCCAACCGGGACGATTGGAGCCGGCTGCGCAACGCGCTGGAGTCAGCCGTGACGTTCCTTGTACGAGACGTTCAGGAACTCGTGACGATCCTCGGCCTCATCGAGCAGACCCCAGCCCTGTGCGCACGCCTCCGCGAGAAGCAGGCTGAATGGCGACCAGAGATCGTCGCCCGGCTGCAGAAGACAGCCGCCGGGGCCGTCGGCTCATCGGTCATCGCCAACGTTCGCGCAGCCGCGGCGCTCGAATGCTTGTGGATCGTCCTCGGGCAATGGAGCGCGAGCGACGGCGAAGAGGACCTCGGCGAACTGCTGGACGATGCGTTCGCCGCCTTCGCGGCCCCGACATGCCAGCAGACGGAAGCTGCGTCGTAAATGGCCGAGGCGGCGGGTCCCTCGGCGGTGCCGAAGCAGCCGAAGGAGTGGTCGACCCGGCGGCGGCGGTGATCGCGTCGTCGGAATCCAGCCCCGGCCGCGAGTGCAGGGATGGGGTATCGATCCGGCCGAAGCGGATGGTGTCCCGCCCAGCCACGCGGGGCCGAGGTTCGGCCATGTGGGTCTGCGCCCAGTTCCGACGACTACGCTCTGAGTGCTCTGAGCGGGTTCGATACCTCTGCCGCCGTACCCCCACGCTCGGGGGGTATCTCGATTCCTTGGAGCATCCGTGCAAAACGATGGAAGGGCTGGTGGGGACCAGAGCTCGACGCGGAATTCCGGTCCGGCGGTGGTGAGCCGAGAAACCGAGATCGCAGAAATCATCCGACGTGTGGGCACTGACCGGTCCCACAGCGATGTCTTGGTCGTCACGGGTGACCCCGGTGCCGGAAAGAGCACGCTGCTCGACCTCGCGGCCGATCGTGCACGGGGCGCGGGTGGCCGAGTGCTGCGGGCGGTGGGGAGCGAATCCGAGGCCCACCTAGGATTCGCCGGTCTCCATCAGATGCTGCGCCCTGTACTCGCTGAAGCGGAGGGACTGCCGTCGCGGCAGCGCTCCGCGCTCCGAGCCGTCCTGGGGCTCGAAGAGTGTGCGGAGACTCCCGACACAATGCTCGTCGGTCTGGCGGTCCTGACCTTGTTGTCGGACCTGGCGGAAACCGCCCGGCTGCTGGTGGTGGTCGACGACGCCCAGTGGATCGACCGCGGATCACTGGACGTTCTCTCCTTCGTGGCACGACGCATGGACAGCGAACCCGTCACGCTTCTGGTCGGAGTCCGCACCGCGGACGCGCTGCCCGGCTTCGACAAGGGATACGAACGCCTCGAACTCGGCCCGCTGGACGCTGAGGCGGCCAACCAGCTGCTGGACCGGCAGCCCACGCCGCCCACCGGCCGGGCCAGGGTACGGATCCTCGAGGAGGCGGCCGGCAACCCGCTGGCCCTGGTGGAACTCGCCCACGCCACCGCGATCCGGCGCCCCGAGGGCGGTGGCATGGAGGGCCCGCTGCCGGTCACCGACCGACTGGAGCGGATCTTCGCGGGGCATGCGGCGGACCTGCCGGGACCGACCCGCCGCATCCTGCTGCTGCTCGCGGCCGCCGACGCGGCGGACGCACCGGCGGCGGCCGTGGGACTTCCCGAGGCGGACGACGAGGCATGGGTACCCGCGGACCGGGCGGGTCTCGTACGCCAGGACAGATCCGGGATCTCCTTCCGTCACCCGCTCGTCCGCTCCGCCGTCTACCATGCCGCGTCGTTCGAGGAACGCCGCCGGGCCCACCGCGCTCTCGCGGAGTTGCTGCGCGAGGAGCCCGACCGCCGAGCCTGGCACCTCGCCGCCGCGACCGTACGCCCCGACCAGGACGTGTCGGACGCCCTCCAGCAGACGGCCGACCGGGCCCGGCGCCGGGGTGGCTTCGCCGCGGCCGCCGCGGCCCAGGAGCGCGCCGCGGAACTCAGCCCGCGCCGCGAGGACCGGGCGCGTCTTCTGACCGAAGCCGCTGCCACCGCGGTCTTCACCGGTCAACTCGGCTGGGTGGAACACCTGGCTGCCGCAGTCCGCGAGTGCACCGACGACCAGGCACTGCTGGGCAGGGCCGCACTGGCCACCGGACAGCTCATGTCCCTGGGCCCCCGTCACACAGCCGCCTTCGCCCTGCTCATGCGTGTTGCCGACGAGGCGGCGGACGCCCGGTCGCCCCTCCTTCTCGACGTGCTGGCCGCGGCGGCGGTGGTCCGTTACTACTCGGGCGATGAGTCCCAACAGCGACAGATCCAGAACCTGCTCTCCCGCATGCCCGACGATGCCGCCGGAGCGCCACTGCGCGCCTGGGTACTGGCCGTCTCCGACCCCAGCAGCGCAGGAGCCCTCCTCACACCGGCCCTGCCCGGGCTCATCGCCAAGGCCAAGGGCGACGCCAGTCGCCTGACCGCGCTGGCCATCATTGCCTGGCTGCTCGACCAGACCACCCTCGCCGCCAGGACCTTCGACGAGGCGTTCGACCAGTGGCAGGCCCGTGGACGGCTCCCGGACGGACTGGGATGCGCGGCCGGCTGGACCCGCCTGGAGCAGGGCCGATGGGCCGAGGCGCGCTCGGTGGCGACTGACATCGCGGCCATGGCATCGTCGGCCGGACTCGACCACGCCGAAGCGTGCGCTTATGCACTCGACGCCACCGTGGTCGGCCTGCTCGGTGACCCGGCCACCGCACGCCGGCTCGCCGAACGAGCCCTGGCTCTCGTCGATCCACTGGAGAGCCGCTCCGTCGCGGTCTTCGCGCGTCGGGCCCTCGGGATGGCGGCCGTGGCCGAGGGAGACTACGACACCGCGTACACGCAGTTTCGTTCCGCGTTCACCGACGACGGCGATCCGGTCCACTACCACGCCTCCTACACCGTCCTGGCCGAACTGGCGGCGGCAGCCGTCCGCCGAGGACGGCGGGAGCACGCCACACAGCTGCTCGAACGGTCGGCGCGGCGCCTCGGTACAGGCATGTCGGCACGCGTGAGCGCCCTGATCGACCGGGGCCGTGCCCTGCTGGCGGATCCCGAGTACGCGGAGCCGTTCTTCCGCGCGGCGCTCGAGGAACCCGCAGGTGAGCAGTGGCCGTTCGAACGGGCGCAGACACAGCTCGACTACGGGGAATGGCTCCGGCGGCAGCGCCGAATCGCCGAGGCCCGTCCGCTGCTGAGCGCCGCCCTGGAAACCTTCCAGCGGCTGGGCGCGCGGCCGTGGGTCGAGCGGGCACAGGCAGAACTGCGCGCCGCCGGCATCGAGGCCGCCGATGTCGTGCCCAGTGGCTTTGCCGAACTCAGCCCCCAGCAGCAGCAGATCGTCCAGCTGGCGGCCCGTGGTCTGACGAATCGTGAGATCGGGGACAAGCTGTTCCTCTCACCGCGCACGGTCGGTTCGCACCTCTACCGGGCGTTCCCCAAGCTGGGCATCACCGCCCGCTCACAGCTCCGCGACGTGGTCGAAGGCATCCTGTCGGGTACCGGCGTCCAGGGCTGAGTGACGTTTCCCCGTTATACCGGACACTCGATGCTTACGCCGCGAACCGATCCGGAACAGCGCCACCAACGACAAGGCGCCGCGCCCGACAGCGCTCGTCCACGGAAACGGGAGCAACGGCGGCGGGTGACAACCCAGCCCCGCGGATTGTTGATTCCCACATGGCACCCGAAGAGATCGGGGCACCCGCACGCCGATGATGTGCGAGTCCTGTCAGGCCGAACGGCGCCGGGTGTGCGGCCAGACAGTCAGGTCGCCACCCCGCTGGGCCAGGTGGAAGGCCGGCCGGGGGCGGTCCGGAGGGTGACGTGCTGGTGGCGGTCGCCGTGCGCGGCGTACGCGCGGTCGCGGACCCGCCACGAAGTGCGCCGGCCGTTGCCGCGCCGCGCGAGCAACCGAAGCCGGGATCAGGCCGCGACGAGTTCCTGGTCGCGGTCCGGCGTCCTGACCTTGGGCTTCTTGTTCGGCAGCGAGAGCCGGAAGACCTTGTGCCACGCGGAGAACACCTGCTTGGGCAGCGGGCCGGTGACGTATTCCAGCTCGTACTTTTCGAACAGCGCGCGCACCTTCACCGCGACCTCGGCGTATCGGTTGCTCGGCAGGTCCGGGAACAGGTGGTGCTCGATCTGGTGCGACAGGTTGCCGGTCATGAAGTGCATGGCTCTGGTGCCGCTGATGTTCGCCGAGCCCATCATCTGGCGCAGGTACCACTGACCGCGCGTCTCGCCCTTGATCGACCGGCGCTCGAAGACCTTTACGCCCTCGGGGAAGTGTCCGCACATGATCACCGAGTGGGTCCAGATGTTGCGGACCAGGTTCGCGGTGAACGTGGCGCCGAGCGTGGTGAGGAACGACGGGCCCGACAGCAGCGGGTGGATCACGTAGTCCTTGAGCACCTGCTTGCGGATCTTGCGGCCCACGGCCTTGGCCCGCGCGTGGAATTCCGGGTTCGTGCGGCGTCCCTTGGGCAGGTTCTTGCCGAGTTCCAAATCGTACGCTGCGATGCCGTACTCGAAGAAGCAGGCGTTGATGAAGTTCCACAGCGGCTGGCCGAGGTGGAACGGGTGCCACTTCTGGTCCTCGTCGACGCGCATGATGCCGTAGCCGAGGTCGTTGTCCTTGCCGATCACGTTGGTGTACGTGTGGTGCAGCTCGTTGTGCGAGTGCTTCCACTGTTCGGACGGCGAGACGTGATCCCACTCCCAGGTGGTGGAGTGGATCTTCGGGTCCCGCATCCAGTCCCACTGGCCGTGCAGGACGTTGTGGCCGATCTCCATGTTGTCCATGATCTTCGCCACGGACAGACCGGCGGTGCCGAGCAGCCACGCGGGCGGGAAGATCGAGAACAGCAGTACGCCCCTGCTGACCAGCTCGAGCTTGCGCTGCGCCGAGATGACCTTACGGATGTAGGCGGCGTCCTTCTCGCCGCGGCCGGCGATCACCTCGTCGCGGATCGCGTCCAGCTCGCGGCCGAGCTCCTCGATCTGCTCCGCGGTCAGGTGGGCGGTGGGGTCGATGGCGGTCAAGGTGCTCCTACCGTTCGATGTCGCAGGGGCCCGCCGCGGCGGACACGCAGGTCTGGATGAGGACGCCCGGCTCGGCCTCGGTGATCTCGCCGGTGCGCAGGTCGCGGACGGCGCCCGCCTTGAGCGGCGTGATGCAGCCGAAGCAGATGCCCATGCGGCACCCGGAGGGCATGAGAACGCCGGCCTCCTCGCCGATGTCCAGCAACGGCGTGGCGCCGTCCGCGTCGACGGTCTTGCCGGTGGCGCTGAAGGTGACCTCGCCGCCGCCGCCGCCGCCGTCGCCGGCGACGACGATGCCGGGGCGGAAGCGTTCGGTGTGCAGGCGCCCTTGTACGCCGTGCTCCGTCCAGTGCTCTTCGGCGGCGTCCAGCAGGCCCGCGGGCCCGCAGGCCCAGGTCTCGCGCTCGGCCCAGTCGGGCACGAGTTCGTCGAGACGGGCGATGTCGAGGATGCCGTCCGTGTTGGTGTGCACCTCGGTGAGCCGCAGCTTCCTGTCCGCGACCAGGTCGTGCAGTTCGTTGCGGAAGATCACGTCCTGCGGCTGTGGCGCGCAGTGGACCATGACGACGTCGTCGAACTCGGTGTCGCGCAGCATGCCCATCACGGGCGTGATGCCGCTGCCGGCCGTCAGGTAGAGCACCTTGGCGGGCTTGGCCTGGGGCAGTACGAAGTCACCGGTCGGCTGGTCGAGCTGGATCAGCGTGCCCGGTTTCGCCCTGCGGACCAGGTGGTTGCTGACCTTGCCGTCCGGGATCGCCTTCACGGTGATCGTGACGCGGCCGTCCCGACGGTTCGTCGGCGAGGTGATGGAGTAGGCCCGCCACAGGCGCACCCCGTCGACGTCGACCCCGATCCGCACGTACTGACCGGCTGAGTGGCCGCGCCAGCCCCGCCCCGGCCTGATCACGACAGTCGCGGCGTCACCCGTCTCGGGGTGCACGGCCTCGATGCGCCCACGCAGGTCAGCGCCCGCACGCAGCGGACTGACCAGGTCGAGGTAGTCCGACGGCAGCAGCGGTGTCGTGACCATCTCCAGCAGTTTCCACGCCCTGCTGCGGAGGGCTGTACTCATCATGACTCCAGCTTGCTGTGCCTCAAGGAGTAAAGTCCTGACCGCAAGACGTGAATCTGATCGGCGAGATTGTTCGCAGGGAACAAAACGTGAGCCATGCAGTCCGGAGGGCCAGTGAGCTGGCCCTGGATGAAACGACGGTCACCGCGCTACGGGCCGCGCTGAAGACCACCGCCGACGAGGTCGTCCAGGCGATCATCGACGAGGTCCCTCCCTACGCCAACGCCCTTTCGGGCCGCATGGGCGTCACCATCCGCCGAGCCGTCCGTACCGCGCTGGGGCACTACCTGGACCTCGCGAGCGGGAAGGCCACGGGCGGCGACGCCGGTGAGGCGGCCTACGAGCTGGGCCGCGGCGAGGTGCGCGACGGCCGTTCGATGGACGCTCTGCTCAGCGCCTACCGCGTCGGCGCCCGCGTGGCCTGGCGAGGCCTGGCAGCGGGTGCCGTACCGGCAGGTCTGCCCGCCGCCGAGGTCGCCAAGTTCGCCGAGCTGACCTTCGCCTATATCGACGAGCTCTCCGCCGCGAGCGCCGCTGGCCACGCCGACGAACTGGCCGCCCGGGGCCGGGCCCACGAGCGCCACCTGGAGCACCTGGCCCGCGACCTCCTCGCCGGCGCGAGCCCGGACGTGCTGCTGGCCTCTGTTCGACTGACCGGGTGGCAGCCTCCGGTAACGCTGACCGCGGTCCTGCTGCCCGCCGCCCAGGCCCGGCCGGCCTACCGCGCGCTCGACCCGAGCACTCTCCTCCTCGACGATCTGCCGGATGCCACCGGTGTGCTGCTCGTCCCCGATGCCGACCGATCACATCTCTTGCGGCAGCTGACGGACCGCACCGCCGTGGTCGGACCGGCCCGGCCATGGACTCGTGCGTCCGCCTCGTACGCACGAGCCGTACGCGCGCGGTCCCTGTCCTCTGCTATCTGCGACACCGAGGACCACCTGCCCGAACTGGTGCTGAGCGCCGACGCGGACGCGTTCGCGGACCTCCGTACCCGAGCCCTCGCACCATTGCGGACCTTGCCTGTCGCGACCGCGCGGCGGCTGGAGGAGACGTTGCGGGCGTGGCTGCTGCACCAGGGCAGGCGGGACGAGGTGGCGGCGGCGTTGTTCGTCCATCCCCAGACCGTCCGGTACCGGATGTCACAGCTGCGGGAGCTGTTTCCGGATCTCGCAACGCCACACCGGGTCCTTGAGCTGACGCTGGCGCTCGGTTTTCAAGTCAGCTGACGCGGACTTCGACCGCGCCACGACGGCCGGGCCGCTCGCGCCGGGACCATCGGGGTTCCGCGACGGCCCCGTGCCTCCCTTCCCTTCCGACAGGTCATCCGGACGAGTGACCGGGCCGGCCTGGCACACCGCGCGAGGGATGATGGGGAGGGAATGACGGAACGTGAGGTCAGGAGCTTTCATGACGAAGCGGGTTCACCGACCGCGTGAGGACGCGGAGTTCAATTTCATCCTCGGGATGAGCGGAGTTCCGGTCCTCGCGTACTTCACCGGGACATGGCCCAAGGCGATCGAGCCCTGCCGGGTGATGGACCTCGTCGTGGATGCTGTCGCCGACGAGTACACGGGCCGCCTGACGGCCGTCCGCGCCGACATCACGCGTTGTCCGGCCGCAACCGAGCGATACGGGATCACCGGAGCCCCGTCCTACGTCCTGCTGAAGGAGGGAGAGGCGGTGGCGCACGGCATGGGGCCCACGACCATCACCGAGGTACGGAAGTTCCTGGACGGCCACCTCTGAGCGGCCTCTGCGGCACGCGGTCGCGACGCCCGTCGTGTCTCGTCCACGGGAGCTGCGCCGCCTCGGAGACTGTGGGGCTGAATCGTCCCCGCAGGTCCGGCAACGCAGTCGATCGCGGTCGCGTTCGGCAGTCGCCCGGTCGCGGCCACGACCTCGGGGAAGGCCGGCCCCAGGCTGATGCGGGGCGCCACCCTTGCGGGAGCCGCAGCGAGGCCGAGGTGCGGTCCTCGTTCACGGTCACGTTCTTCGCGCCGACCTTGCCGAGGTCGGCATATGCCTCCCCTGTGCCCGCATCCACGCAGATGGACGGTGCGGGCGTTTGCGACCACCGATGCTGTGCCCCGCACGTGGCCGTAGAAGCCCGCAGATGCATGAGGGCACATCTCAGGGGCACAGTGGGGGCATGACGATGACGCTCGGTGCCATTGTTCTCGGTACTCCCGATCCGCCCGCGCTGGCCGACTTCTACCGTGCCCTCCTGGGATGGCAGGAGGCCGAGCGGGAGCCGGAGTGGGTCCGGCTGAGGGCTCCCGAACAGGAGCGCCCCAGCCTCAGCTTCCAGATGGAGGCCGACCACACGCCACCGGTCTGGCCTCCGCGCCCGCAGACCCAGCAGATGCAGGCGCACCTGGACCTGCAGGTCGACGACCTGGCTACGGAGACCGAGCGAGCCTGCGCGTTGGGTGCGACCGTGGAGGAGCACCAGCCCCAGGAGGGTGTGAGGGTCCTGCGCGACCCCCATGGTCACCTCTTCTGTCTCTTCCTCCCCGGATCCTGAAGGCTTCTCTCCCTTTCTCTCAGGCGCCTGAGGCCGCGCCCGCCGGTTGCCGGCACCCCGAGACCGCTCAGCGCGCTGCGGGCGCCGCACTCATGACATGAGGGCGCCGCCGCATGCGACCGCGTCTTCGTGGCGGTGGACGGCGCAATGAGCGACCGCGGCCTGTGTTGTACGGCGCCCGCACTCGCCGCCGACGCGGCCCTCCCGGGCGATGGCCACCCGGGCGACCGGGCGGCCATCGCGGTGGCGGGTGCCCACCATCGATCCACGGCGTCCAGCTGCGACGCGGTCGGACGCCCGCCCGTGGTCGCCGTCCACGACGGCCGCGGCCGGCTGTTGATACGGCGCGAGTCCCTCGCCGACATCAACGGCCGCGACGTCGGCCTGTGAACCGTCCGGGGCGACGTCGCGCGGGCCCGCCCCTCTTGGAACCGCCGTGCGCCCTGGGTCGGCGCGGCCTGCACCGGATTCATGAAGCAACCGTGAATACCCTGTGGAATTGATGGCGAGGTGGCCCCTTATGCTGCACCGGACGATCACGCGGGACCAGGGGAGGGCGCGGCATGTTCGGCAAGCTTTTCGGCAGGGGTGGCGAGAGACCGGCGGTTGATCCGCATGCCCTTCCCGTGCCGCGCAGACAGAGGAACGGGATGTACACGCTGCGCGCGCTCGGGGACGCGCGGGTGCTCGCGCTGGTCGAGGCGGCCGGGGCGGGGGACTGGGAGGCGGTCAAGGCGGCGCTGGGGCCCTTCGATCTCGGCAGCGATCACCAGGTGCTGGGTGAGCTGGCCGACTTGGACGGTGTGCAGGACTGGATCGGACGGGCCGTGGAGCAGGACGAGGAGCACCGGGCGACGGCTCTGCTGATATCGGGGACGCGCCACATCAGCTGGGGCTGGGAGGCGCGCACCAGTGCGCGGGCCGTCAACGTCACCCAGGAGCAGTGGCGGATCTTCCACGAGCGCCTCGACACCGCCGAGGAGCAGCTGTTCGAGGCGGCCGAGCTGCGGCCGGACTGGGTCACGCCGTGGCGCAGGCTGCTCACCTCGGGCCGTGGCATGTCGTTGGGCAAAGTCGTCAACGAGACCCGGCTCGAGGCCGCTCTTCGCCGGGCCCCGCTGGACCTGGAGACGCACATCGAATGGGTTTCGCAGCTGCAGCCCCGCTGGGGTGGTGAGCCGGGCGAGGCCATGGCGTTCGCCCGCGACGCGTTCGCCCGTGCTCCGCAGGGCGACCGGATCGGCTGTGTGGTCGCCATGGCGCACATCGAGGACTGGGTCGAGTCGGACGACGCGTCGTGTCTGCGGACTCCCGCGATCCAGGCCGAGTTGCGCAGCGCCGCCGATCACAGCGTCCTCCACCCCGCCTACGCGCGGCGTCCGGGATGGCAGCACGACTTCAACGTGTTCGCGATGGCGCTGTCGCTCGCAGGTGAAGGCCACACAGTCGGGCGCGTCTTCAAGGAACTCGACGGTGCCTACACCGAGTGGCCCTGGACCTACTTCGCGGAACCCGAGAAGCAGTTCGCCCGCCGGCACCGCCGCGCCTGAGCGCCGGCCCCTCCCCGTTCCCGTTTCTGCCGCCTCTCCCACACCGGACTGCCCGATGACTCTGCCCGGCACCGCCCCGAACCCGGCCGACGCCGATCGCACCTTTCAGGTGGATCTGCGCGGCCTTGTCGATCTGCTTTCCCACCACCTCTACTCCAGCCCCCGCGTCTACCTCCGCGAACTGCTGCAGAACGCGGTGGACGCTTTGACGGCCCGGCACGGGCTGGAACCGGGCATCACCGCCGCTGCGCTCGGCATCCGTCTGTACGCCGACGGCTCGGTCGTACGCGTCGAGGACGACGGCGTCGGTCTCACCGAGGCCGACGTGCACAGCTTCCTTGCCACGATCGGGCGGAGCAGCAAGCGCGCCGACCGGATCGCGGAGCAACGCGGCGACTTCATCGGCCAGTTCGGGATCGGCCTGCTGTCCTGCTTCCTGGTCGCCGACGAGATCCTGGTCGTCAGCCGGTCCGCCCGCGCCCCCGACGCACCCGTGGTGGAGTGGCGGGGGCGCGGCGACGGCAGTTACAGCGTCCGCACTCTGCCGGCCTCCGCACGTCCGCACCCCGGAACCACCGTCACGCTGACACCGCGCGCCGATGCGGGCGAGTGGACCCGTCCGGGGCAGGTGCACAGCCTGGCCCGGCACTTCGGCTCCCTGCTGCGCCACCCGGTGACCTTCGACGACGGCTCCGGCGGCCCGGGTGCCCGGGTCAATCCCGAGCCCGCGCCCTGGCAGGGCACGTACCCCACACCGGGCGCCCGTTCCCGCGCGCTGGCCGCCTACGGCGAGGACGTCTTCGGCTTCAAGCCGCTGGACACCATCGATCTGGACCTGCCGGCCGTGGGGCTCAAGGGCATCGCGTGCGTGCTGCCCGAGACGGTGCCGACCGGGCGCCGCCACGGCCACCGCGTGCACGTCAAGGGCATGCTGCTGTCGGAGCAGGCCGAGGAGATCCTGCCCGAGTGGGCGTTCTTCGTCCGCTGCGTCGTCGACGCCGAGAGCCTGCGCCCGACCGCGTCCCGGGAGGCCCTGTACGAGGACGACACCCTCGCCGCCGTCCGCGACGCCCTGGCCGACCGGCTCCGGGCGTGGATCGCCCGGGCGGCCGCCAGCGCCCCCGACCTGCTCGCCCGCTTCCTCCAGGCCCATCACCTGGCCGTGAAGTCGCTCGCGGTGCACGACGACGAGATCCTGCGGATGCTGCTGCCCTGGCTGCCGTTCGAGACCACGGACGGCTCCACCAGCCTCGACGAGTTCGCGCGCACCCACCGCACCGTCCTTGTCACGTCGAGCGTGGAGGAGTTCCGGCAGGTCGCCGCTATCGCCTCGGCCGCCGGACTCGGTGTCGTCAACGGCGGCTACACCTACGACCGTGAACTGGTCCACCGGCTCCCCGAGATCAGGCCCGAGGTCAGCGTCGCCGACCTCGACCCGGCGACCCTCACCGCGCACCTCGATCCCGTCGAGCGCGAGACGGAACTGGCCGCCGGGGCCTACCTCGCCCTGGCCCGTGACGCACTCGCCGTCTTCGACTGCGAGGTCGCGCTCCGCACCTTCCAGCCCGCCTCCGCACCCGCTCTCCTCATCGACAGCCGTGAGGCCCGGCACGAACGCAGCCGCTCCCAGCTCGCCCGTGAGCAGGAGGGCGGCCTGTGGGGCGACATCCTCGGCGCGCTGCGCCAGGAGGCCCCGCGGGCCCAGCTGATCCTCAACCAGCTGAACCCGCTCGTCCGCACCGCCCTCGCCATCGATGAACCCGAACTGGCCCGCACCAGCGCCGAAGCGCTCTACGGGCAGGCCGCACTGTTGTCCCGGCGCCCGCTCAGGCCCGCCGAGTCGAGCCTGATCAACCGCTCCTTCCTCGACCTCCTCGCCCACGCCCTCCGCAAGGACAGCTGACGATGCCGACCGCACCCCAGAACACCGACGAGCTGTACGAGGCACTTCAGGAGAACCAGCGGCGCCCCTACGGCCGCACTCGCACCGTCACCGCCGAGGAACTCGTCGACGTCGCCGAGCGGTTCGAGGACCCCCTCGCTCTGGTCCGTACCCTCCTCGAACTCCAGGAGGCGTACGCCTACGGCTCCGAGCCCCGCAAGTCGCCCGTCGTCTTCGCCCGCCTGCTCACCCTCTTCGACGAGCAGCCCGACGTCTTCGACGAGCGGCTGCGGCACCTGCTGTTCTGGCGGTTCAAGTGGGTCGCGGGCGCCCTCCGCGCGCTGCCCGAGATACCGCTGGCCAGCCTGCGCCAGTGGCTCAAGGAGATGAAGGACCGGTACGAGAAGGCCGGTCTCGGCCTCCAGCCGTACTACGGGCAGGTGTACCAGCTCGCCTCGCACCGCGGTGAGGACACCGCCGTCGCCTACGAGCTGTGGGCGGGCCGCACCCGTACCGCGTTCAGCGACTGCGAGGCCTGCGAGATCTGCGAACGCGCCCTGTACCACCTGGCGGCAGGCGACGACGAGCGCGCGCTGCGCACCTGGGAACCTGTCCTGGCCGGCCAGGAGTCCTGCCAGGAGGAGCCGGCCCGCTCCCTCTCGTACGCGCTGCTGCCCCTGCTGCGCACCGGCGACGTGGACCGGGCCCGCGCACTGCACCTCTCCGGCTACCGGGGCTGCCGCCGCAACGCCTCCATGGCCGGGGAGGTCGGCAGGCACCTGGAGTTCTGCGCGCTCACCGGCAACGAGGCACGCGGCCTGGAACTGCTGGCCGAGAACCGGAACCTGTTCGACGAGGTGGACTCGCCGCTGGATCTGTTCGACTTCCTCACCGGAGTGGACGTTCTCCTGCGGCGCGTCGAGTTCCTCGGTCACGGCGAGCTGCCCGCCGCCGGATACGCGGGCCGCAGCTGGACGGTCACCGGCCTGGGCGCCGAGGTGCGCGGACGCGCCGACGACCTCGCCGCCCGCTTCGACGCCCGCAACGCAACCACGGCCCTCACCGACCGCCGCCGGGCCCGCCTCGACCGTGCGCCGCTGCTGGACTCCCTCGAACTGACCCTGCGCACCCGCACCCTCGACGAGGTGGGCCCGGCCGCCGCCGCTCCGGTCGCGGCGCCCGCCACCCGCAAGACGGCCGACCTCCCCGAGGAACTGCCCGCCCTCATCCTGCGCGCCAGGGAACTGGACGAGCAGGGACACCCCGACGCGCGGCTCTGCTGGGCCCGGCTGCGCAAGCACGTCGCCGCCCGTGGCTACGTCCACCCCGACGACCCGGCCGTGGGCCCGTTCGTACGGCTGCGCGCCGACCTGCTGGCCGACGAGGCGGGCCGGGCCGGGGAGAGGGACGACTTCGCCGAGGCCGCCGACCTGCACGAGGAAGCCGCGGGGCTCTACGAGGACGCCGGAGCAATGGGTGAGGCGGCGCTCTGCCGTGCCTACGCCGCGCTCGCCGCCGCCGAGATCCCCGCGGACGGTGACGAGGGGGCGGATGCCAAGGCCGCCGCGCTGACCGCCGCGCACGCGGCAATGGTCCGGCTGCACGAGGGAACGCCCGGCCTGAGCCCGTACCTGGAGGCCCGTCTGCTGCGGCTGCGCGCGACCGCGCTCGGCCTGCGCCTGCAGACGTCGGCGAGCGAGCAGCACGTAACGGCGGCGTTCGCCGAAGTGGAACTGCTGCACGCGTTCGCCGACCGGCACGGCCTCGACGGGCAGGTGTCCGGCGCCGCACAGCTCCGGGCCGGCACGCACGCCGTCTCCGGCGACCTGGCGACGGCGGTCACCGAGCTCGACACCCTCGTCCTCCGGTTGAAGGAGCACGGCCCCGCCTGGCACCTGCCCCGCACGCTCGGACTGCGTGGCCGCGTCAACCTCGGCCGCCAGGACGCGCAGGCGGCGTACGCGGATCTGGCCGAAGGAGTGCGACTGGCCGGCGAATGGACGACCGTGGCCGCCGACAACGGCCGACTGCACGGTGATCTGGCCCAGGCCTGCATGCACCTGGGCCGCGCCGACGAGGCCCTGCGGCACCTGACGCGCTCGGCGGAACTGGATCTTCGCCGCGGCAGCCGGACCGACGCGTTCTGTGCCTACAGCAACGCGGCGCAGCTCAGCCTCGACCTGGGCCGCATCGAGGACTGCATCGCCCTGCTCGACTCCCTCCTGGCCGATCCCGGCGTCGCCGCCGGAGAGCTGGACGACCGGCTCGTGGCGCAGCTGCGCCTGACCCGAGCCCGTGCGCTGCACGCGGGGGAGGACCTGAAGGCCGCCACGGCGGAGTTCGTTGCGCTGGCCGCCGAGTCGGCGGGCTGGGAGGACGACCCGGGCAGCCACGCCATGATCGCCGCGGAGACGGCCGTACTCCTCGGCGAGTCGGGCGAATTCGGCCGGGCCCGTGAGGTGATGGTCCAGGCGGTCGCCGCCCACGCTCTGGCCCCGCGCTACGAGCAGCTCAGCAACGCCCTGCGTGAACTCGCCCGCCTCCAGGCCGAGCGGGAGGGCGCCGAGGGCCTGGCCGACGCCCTCGCCCACCTCGCCGAGGCCGGCCGGATCGCCGACAAGGCCCGGGCCGCCGCGTTCGAGGCGGACGGCCGTTCCCTGGACACGGCCCTGGCCTACGAGCACGGGCGGGTCCACGCCTACGCCGGTGAGTACGAGACTGCCCTGGCCGCCCTGGAGAAGGCTCTCGGCCTGCTCGGCGAGCCGGATGCCGACAAGGACCGCGCCGGTGAGTGGGCCGAGTGCATGCGTCTGGCGAGTGCGGTGGAGGGCATCTACCTGGAGCGCACCGCTCCCGCCCTCATCCGTCTGGGCGCGGCGCTCTCCCGGCTGAACGCCCTCGGACACACCGAGGAGGCCGAGCCGCTGGCCTCGCTGGCGGCCCGGTTGCGCGACGAGGCCTGAGAAGCCGGTCACCAGGACTCGGCGCAGGCCTGGAGCGTGCCGCCGTACACCAGGTGTGCGACGGCACGCCGGGCTCGGAGGCCGATGACCTTTGGCGGGTCGCCGACAGCTCCGGCGCCTCCGGAGGTCGTGGGCGCAGCACGGGTCCGAGTCCGGTCGCATGCTGAGGGGGCGTCATCCGGCAGGCTCTCTGCGGGGCTGGTCGAAACACCGCCCGATGGGCCGGCCGCTGCCCCGCCCATCTCTCCGGCGAACCATGGCGGTCACAGCACTGGCTGTGGCGGGATGCCGATGGCATCGGCGCAGCTCGGGTCGACGGCTGGACACCCGGAAGCCCGGATGCCCTTCGTGCTCGGTGGGTAGCCGGGGTCTACCCCTGCCGGCAGAGCGGCGAGGCCGTGTGCTGCGTCTTGAGGCCTGCCGGAGCTTACGCTGGGCCTGCCGTCGGTTCGAGCACCTTCTCCAGGAGACTGACCAGTTCGAGCAGGTCGTGGGCGCCGCCTGAGGGCGGACGGGACCGGGTCGGCCCCTCAGGTGATCACGGCGTTGCTTTTCTTCGGCATGGACCTGGACTCGGGCGGGCGGGCACTGACCGGTGGTGTGGGTGGACACTGAGGCCGCGCGGGGCCGGGGCCTGGTGCCCGAAGGGTGACTGATGCGACATGCGTTCCAGGACCGGGCAGGGCCGGATTGCTCTGGCCGGGATCGGTCATGCGGGGAGGGCGTCTCCGGGGAAGCCGTGGCACGGGTTGATCTCGCAGCGCATCATCCCGGCTCGCACGCAGGGGTCCTCGGCCATGATCTCCGCGGCTTCCTCGGCCGGAACGGTCATGATCGCGACACCGGCCACGGTGTCGGAGGCGACTGGGCACAGGATTGCGATCACCCCTTCGGCGCGCAGCGACACCATGCGTCGCTGGTGTTCGCGTTCGATCGCGTGCGCCCCGTCCATGGTCCGCGCCGGCCCCCAGTGAAGGAGCGCCAGGCTGTAGGGTTTCGCGGTCGCGGCCAGAGCCTGAACCTGCTCGTCGGTCACGGTCGTGCTCATGACGTTTCCCCTGCTTCTCGATGTGCTCGGCCAACGAGACGATGATTCCTTCGGGCCCCCGGACGTAGTCCATCCGCCACATGCTCTCGTATTCGCCGATGCCTCCCACCAGGCCGTAGCCCGCCCTGCGGCGTGGTCGACTGCGGCCTGGACGTCGTGCACCTCAAAGGCGACGTTACGCAGTCCCAGCTCGTTGGCCGGTGCGGCAGACGAACCCGGGAGGTGGTCCGGCCGCGTGAAGCTCGAGAGTTCCAGCGTCGTACCTCCGCCGGGCGGTCGCAACATGAAGATCTCGGTGCGGGCGTCGGTCATGCCGATCACCGTGTCCAGGAACGCGCCTTCGACGGCCATCTTTCGATCGGCCTCCAGGCCGAGGCTGACGAAGGACGCCGTCACAGCGCCGAGGTTCGGCGACGGTGATGCCGACGTGGTCGAAGCGCCTTACCAGTGTCATCGGATCCCTCGGGCCCTCGCTGCGCTGCCAGGAAGGGTACGGGCGAGCTGATTGACCCAGGCGCGGTCGTTGCCCACTGGTCCGGAAGCGATGCCGGCGCCGCTGCGGCCTTCAGTCCGGACGCAGCCGTCCGGGTGTGCGGCGAGCATCGCTGCCCGGCCCTGTTCGAGGCGGTGTTGTGCCTTCCATGCCGCGAGGGTCGTATGGAGGTGACGGTCGTGCGGCCGCCGTGGCCACGCAGTACTTCAACACCTCGGCCCGAGCTCGGCGATCGAGAGACTCAGGCCCTCGGTCAGCCAGGCGTGGGCCGTTGTCATGTTCAGGGAGCGCCTTTCGGTGACGGTGTCCAGCAGATCCCAGTAGCGTCGCAGGCGCGGGTCGAAGCCCGACGACCTGGAGACCAGTGTGTGCAGGAAGCGGCGGAAGGCCGGCGTGTCCGACTCCCTGCGAGCCCGGGCGTGGGCGGACACGAAGGCGTTGACCGCCGCCCCGGGGCCCGGCCGCAGCCCCTGCCGCACAGCAGCGGCCGTCAGAGCGGCTGCCTCATCGATTTCGCTGTAGAAGGCGGGTGCCTCTCGCATCTCCTGCGCGTGATCTCTCGTCCAGCGTGTGAAGCCGGGTGTGGAGACCAGAACATGGATTTCGGCGTAAGCCAGTGCCGCCGCGGGGCAGGGGTCACGTGAGGGTTCGGGCGACAGCATGGCGATCATGAGATCGAGCCGCCGCTTCGGCATCTCCGCCGGCAGCTCGCGGTACCAGTGATCGGTGAGGGTCCGCCGCGCCTGCGGAAGCCGCTGCACCCGGGCGAGGATCTCCAGGCGCCGCAGCCGCTCGCCGTCCGCGCAGTCGTCGAGGGCGCGCAGTGTGGCCTCCCGCCATCGCAACTGCGTCAGCTGCTCTTTTACGGCGGCGAGTTCGGCCTCTACGAGATCGCCGAGGGCCTGCTCCCCGCTCGCGACCCGCGTGATGGCCGCGATCGGGGTGTCCAGCGCCCGCAAGCGCCTGATCAGCCCGATCCGCTCCCACGCCTCCGGGCCGTAGCGCCGGTGGCCCCCGCTGCTGCGCTCCGCGACCGGCAGCAGACCGCTGTCGGAGTAGTAGCGCAGGGTCTTCACCGCGATGCCCGTCCCGGCGGCGAGTTCACCGATGCTCCATGTGCGGTGTGTCACAGACTCTTGAACCTCCAGCGCGCGGGAGCTTCTAGCGTACTGAGCACCGGCCGCCTCCGGCCCGGTCCATCGAGACACGGGAGCACACATGTCCTCGATCCCACCACCGCGCCCGCGTAGGCCAGTCGCCTTGCGCGCGCACAGCCTGCGCCTGCTGCGCGCGGCCGTCCTGCTCGCCGTCACGGCCGTGTCCGCCACGACCGCGGCCGCCCAACCGCCGCGCGCCGACGAAGCTCGTACAAGAGTCCTCGTACGGACGGATCACGGCCTGATCCGCGGCGCTGCCCACGGCTCGTACATCACCTTCGACGGCATCCCGTACGCCGCACCGCCCACCGGCCGGCTGCGCTGGCAGGAGCCCGAGCCGGCGCCGGCCTGGCGGGGAGTGCGGGACGCCACGGCCCCCTCCCCGCACTGCGTACAGATGCCGATGCCCGGCATGGGCGGGGTGAGCGATTCCGAGGACTGTCTCTACCTCAACGTCACCGTGCCGTCGGCACGTCCGCCCGCCGGTCAACGGCGCCCGGTAATGGTGTGGTTGCACGGTGGAGCGTTCCTCGGCGGGTCCGGCGGCGACTACGGGGCCGAGCGGCTGGCCGTTCGCGGTGACACCCTCGTCGTCACGGTCAACTACCGCCTCGGCGTCTTCGGCTACTTCGGTCATCCGGCCCTGGGATCCGCTCCGCCGTTCGGCCTCGCCGACCAGCAGGCCGCCTTGCGGTGGGTACGGGCGAACGCGGCGCGGTTCGGCGGCGACCCCGGTGCCGTCACTCTGTTCGGCGAGTCCGCAGGCGCGCTGAGCGTCTGCGCGCACCTCACCTCCCCGAGCGCGGCAGGGCTCTTCCAGAGGGCGGTGCTGCAGAGCGGTTCCTGTCACATGTCGTTCCCGCCGGGCGCCCTCGGCCCCGGAACGCCGGCATACGAGCCGTTCGCCACCGAACACGACGTCCAGGACAGCGGCGCCCTGGCCGCGCGACAACTCGGCTGCACGGCGGGCGATGATGCCCGGCAGCTGGCCTGCCTGCGTGAGCTGAGCACAGAACGTCTCGCCACCACGCAACTGATGCAGTCCTTCAACCGCCCGGCCTTCGGCAACCCACTGTTCCCCACGGCACCGGACAAGGCCCTCGCCGCCGGCCGCTTCCACCGTGTGCCGCTGCTCCAGGGCACCAACCACGACGAGATGCGGATGTTCGTCGGCCAGTCACTCGCCGCGTACCCGCTCCGGACCGAGGAGGACTACCGCGCCCGCCTCGACGACACCTTCGGCCCGGCCGCCGCCGCCGTGGCCTCGCATTACCCGGCGGCGCGCTACCCCTCGCCGGCGCTGGCATGGTCCGCCGCGCTGACCGACCGCTCCCTGGCATGCACCACACTCCAGGCGGCCGGCGACATCGCCACGAGGGCCCCTCGGATCCCGCTCTACGGCTACGAGTTCAACGATCCGCACGCCCCGGTCCTGACCGGCCTCCCCGCGCATTCCGACCTCCCCTACGGGGCAGCGCACGGCTTCGAACTGCCCTACCTCTTCTCCCTCGTGCCCACCGAACAGCCCCTGACCGAGGCGCAGAGCACCCTGTCCGACCGCATGATCGACTACTGGGCGTCCTTCGCCCACACCGGTACCCCGAACACACCCGGCGCTCCGCACTGGCCGGCCCTGCGCATCACGGGCCCCGTACTGTCACTGGCTCCCGGACCCGGCGCGATCCACCCCGTCGATGCGTACGACGCGCACCAATGTGCCTTCTGGCGCGATACGCAGGAGTGACCACCGGCGCCGGCCCTCGTGCCTGTCAGGGCGAGAAGCACTGAACGATCACTGCTGCCGACCATGGACAGATGGTCGCAGAGAATCAGGCATTCCGGCAGTAGCCCTCAAAGCGTGCAAGGTGCCAGGATTCGGGCGTCACATGAAGTCGAAGTCGGGCTCCCACTCGTCATCCACCTCTTCTTCTGTGCGCAGTGAATGGGCCCTCATTTCCGCGAGGTCCAGTTCAGGTCCGGTCAGAGTGAGCTCGCAGACCCGGCACCCGAAGTAGCGGGGGAAGAACCAGATGTCTCCGTAGTCGCCTCTCTTGTCCCGGCCGCTGACGAAGGCAGGACTTTCGCACGCCGGACACTGCGCGGGGATGTGGGCAGAAGGGCATCGATGTACGCCACACCAGCTGCCAGCAGGCCCCTGCACTCGTCAGACGGCCGCCCCCAGCCCATGTGCGTGATGCCGTTGCGGGCGTCCCTCAACACCGCGAGCAGCGCCGGCACTTCCCCCTTAGCGGTCGCAGGAGCAGTAGCCGCTCCGCTCGGAACAGGTGAGAGGGGCCCGGAGGTGAGAACCTGCGGGCCCCTCTCGCGTGGTGTCGTGTGTTCAGGTCGCGTACGCGTAGACGGGGGCCGATTCCCTGCCCTCGTCGTCGACGCTCACCACGTAGAAAGGCCCGGAGTGGACGGGGACACCCGCCATCCCGCCGTGGGGGTAGACGGTGGTGAGGAGAGACCAGGCGGCCGGGCCGGGGTAGCTGTGGCCGTAGACGCGGTAGCTCTGGCCCATGTCGCCCGAGTGGGCGTCCCACGAGATGGTGACGTGATCCCCGCTGACCTGCGTCATCACTCCGGTGGGCCTGGGGGCCGTGCCCGGCGCGGGCCGCGAGGCGGTCACCGGTGCGGAGAGGCCGGAGCGCTGTCCTGACGCGTCGACCGCCTCGACGGTGTAGGTGACGCGCACGCCCTGCGCGGCCTGCGAGTCGGTGAAGCCGGCGCCGTACACGGACGCCGGTCCGTCCTGGTCCTCCTGCCCCTCCGGCGCGGCCCACACCTCGTAGTGGTCCACGTGGTCCGACGAGGCCCGCCAGCGCACGGTGTTGCCCGCGGTGGTGCCCTGCGCGTTGAGGTCCGCGGGGACGCTCGGCGGTGAGGCGTCCGGGGTCTCCAGGTACCAGTCGTCGCCGCCGGGCTCGGACTCGTGTCCGGCGCGGTCGACCGCCCGCACGCTATAGGCGTACACGTCGCCGGTGGACGGGAGGAAGTCGGTCGTGGCGGTCGCTGTCAGGGGCTCGGCACCACTGACCAGGGTCCAGTCGCTGTCCTCGACGAGACGCCGGTAGAGCCGGTACCCGGCGAGGTCCTCCTCGGTGCTCGCGTTCCAGCTGACGGCCGCGGTCTCGGTTTCCGGGTCGTACAGCACCTGAAGGCCGGCCGGCGCGGCGGGCGCGGGGTCGTCGGCGTACGCCGTGCCCGTGCCCATGCCGTTGCCGTTGCCGGTGAGGTGCGGGGCCGCGGACGCGGAGGCCGTGGTGGCGCCGAGTAGGACGGCGGCGCCGAGGGCGAGGGTGGCCGCGACGCGGCCGGATCTGCGTAAGGTCATGTCGGATACGACAACTGGTGTCCCGGCCGGGTTGTACGGCCCCACCGGTCCATGCCGGAAGTGGGCTTGATCCGCTTTGACGGACATTCGAGATCTGGGGTTGAGCCCCGGGAGGACGTGGAGGATGTCCATCATGGAGAGCACGGGGAAGAAGAAGCCTCGCCGCCCTCGTCGTTCGTTCACGCTCGAGTTCAAGGCCGAAATCGTCGGTCTGTGCCGACGGGGTGACCGCTCGGTCGGACTGGTCGCCAGACTTTGAACTGACCGAGACCGCGGTGCGGGACCGGGTGAAGCAGGAGAGGTCGACGCGGGCGAGCGCAACGGGCTGACCAGCGGCGAGCGCGAGGAGCTGGCCGCGTTGCGGCGGGAGAACCGCCGGCTGCGCGAGGATGTCGACGCCCTCAAGCGAGCCACGGCCTTCTTCGCGAAGGAGACCCGATGACGGCGCACCCGTTCATCGAGGAAACGTTCACTGATGCACGGGGTGCCGTCAGGCTGTCAGGCCTTCCGTCCGGTGGCCGCGCGCCCACCGGAGCCCAGCAGGCCCGTGGCGGAGAACTCCGAGCTCATAAGTGTCCGCCGGGCATACCGCGCCACCACGCCCGGAAGCAGCGCGCGCACTGCCTGGACGTTCCGGAGCCACCCGGGAACGTAGACCGTCGGCGCCCGCCGTTCGATCGCACGCACCAGAACCTCCGCCACCTGCCCGACCGGGTAGACCTTCCGTGCCGGAGGGGGCATGTGCGCCCGCAGCTCGCGGAGCACCGCGTGCTGATCCGCATCCCTGATCATGTCCGTGTCGGTCCAGTTCAGGTAGGCGGCCCCGACGCCGACCCCTCGGGGAGCCAGCTCGGCACGCAGGGAATGGGCGAAGGACTCGACGCCGGCTTTGGAGGCGCAGTACGCGCTCATCAGCGGAGCCGCGCCGATCGACGCAAGGGAAGCGATCTGGAGGTAGTAACCGCGCGTTTCGAGAAGGTCGGGCAGAAACGCCCGTGCCGTGATGGAGCTGCCCACGAGGTTGACTTCGATCACGCGGCGCCAGGTGACCGGATCGGATCCGGCGAAAGGCCCCCCTTCAGCGACCCCCGCGTTGGCCACCACAATGGACGTACGGCCCATCCTGCGGCGAACCGCTTCGCCGACCGCGGCCATCGCCGCGTCGTCCGTCACGTCCACGTGCCAGTAGTGAGACGGGGTCGGAAGGCTCGCGGCTACTTCCGCCAGCACCGCTTCCTCCAGCCCGAGCAGGGCCACACGGGCTCCCCGCTCAGCCAGTCGACGGGCGACGGCTGCTCCCACGCCTCGGGCAGCCCCGGTCACGACAGCGGTACGGCCTCGTAGCACCTGTCGGTCAGCACCCACGGGAGCTCCTCCACGTCCGTCGTCCGCAGGCCGGGGAAGCCCCCGCCGCTCACCATGCTCCCCGCCCGGGGAAGCGGGCGCCCGGGCGGGAGTGCGTACGGGTGAGCGCCGGTCTCCGCAGGGGGAGGGTGTCGCCTCCAGCAGAAATCACGGGCAGCAGGCTTCTGGAACATCGGCACTCCCGCCTGGCCCGCCGGATAGACCACTCGCCGGATGGGGAGCAACAAGGGCGGCACACCACCGGAAGCAGCGGAGGGGTATACGCGCATGGGAACAGTGCTGCTGGTGGCGTTGGCCGCCGTGGTCGCCGCAGTCGTCGTCACGGGTCTGGTCCGGGCTGGACGACGCGAAGCCGAGGCAGAGAAGGCCAGGCTCGCCGAAGAGGCTCAGCGGCAGGCGCGCCGGTCACTGGAGGCGGTCTGGGCGATGGACGACCGCGAGTTCGAGGAGTACGTCGCCCAGCTGTGCCGCCGGGACGGTTGCACGGAAGTAGAGCGGGTCGGCGGCTCCGGGGACCTGGGGGCCGACGTGATCGGCCGCCTGCCCGACGGGCGGAAGATCGTCATTCAGTGCAAGCACTATGCGAAGCACCGCACAGTCGGCAGCAGGGACATCCAGACGTTCAACGGCACCGCCCGCGCCGAACACGGCGCCGACGTCCCCGTCTTCGTCGCCTCCTGCGTCTTCACGAAGCCGGCCCGCACATTCGCGGCCCGCCATAACCTGACGCTCATCGATATCAACCTCCTTGGCTTCTGGAACAACGGCACAAGGCTGACCTCGCTCCTGGACCTGGACATCGGCCGCTCCGGCACCAACCGCAAGCTTCACCCCGACCACGACTGACGGGAGCATCATCGTGCCCCGCTCCGGCAGTCGCCCGGCGCTTTCCAGGACCTGGTGGCTGGGGGCGAGTACACTCGCCCGCCGACTTATGACCATGAGGCCGCCGAGGCGGGACGCGGCGGAACAGGGGGACGCGTGGCTGTGGTTGGGGCGAACTTAGGGCCTCTGCATGAAGACGACCCGGAGTGGCTCGGCCCGTACCGGCTGCACGCCCGGCTGGCAAGGGAGGCATGGGCAGGATCTACCTGGGGCACGCCGGCGGCGACGGCCCGACAGCCGCGGTGAAGACTCTGCTCCCCGACGGTGAGCTCGATGTCACCGACCGCCGGCGATTCGCCCGGGAGGTCAAGGTCGCCCAGCGCGTGAGCAGTTCGCACACCGCGCGGGTCCTCGACGCCGACCCGGACGCCGAGCAGCCCTGGAACCAGCTCCGCATCGCCGCCCGCGCCCGGGAACTCGTCGACGAGGGCACCCCCATCGAGGCCGCCTGCCGCATCATCGTCCTCGAGGACCAGCTCGAGGAAGCTCAGCGCTTCAACACCGAGTACCGCCGCGGCGCTGAAGCAGCCAACCCGCCAGCCGCGGCGTGAGACGGTTGCGCGCCCGCCGGACACCGGCGGGGCCCCGGGCACCCGTACCGGGGCGTGGAGCCAAGTGGTCAGCGGTCCACCGCTTTCAGCCCGGACGCCATGACCGTCCCGTTGGTGACATTGCCGTATCTGGTTGATGGGGGGGCGCCCTTCGCCGCCTGGTGGCGTTGAAGGGCGCCCTGGGTTCGGACACTGTTTCACCCTGCCGAGGCGCGCGGGCCGTGCCATTCGCAGAACAGGACGGTGGCGTCGTCCTCCAGCCGTCCCTGGTGGTAGTCCATGACGGCGTGCATGAGACGGCGCAGGGTCTCGTCGACGGGAAGGTCGTCGGCGTGATGGCGGATGATGAAGTCTGTGAAGCGTTCCACGCCGAACTCGCGGCCGTCGGTGCCCCGGGCCTCGGTGATGCCGTCGGTGAACAGCAGCAGCCGGTCGCCGGGCTCCAGCTGTTCAGTGCTCTGCTGGATCGGCAGGTTGAAGCCGCTGCCCATCGGCCCGGCCGGCGGGCAGTGCAGCGTGCTGGCCCAGCGGCCGCCGCGAATCAGTACCGGCAGCAGGTGACCACGGTTGACCCAGCTGAATTTGCCGGTGTCCAGTTCGAGGTCGGCGAGGACGCCGGTGGCGTAGCGGCTGTGCCCGAACTGCTCGATGAGGGTGTCCTCGATGGCCGCGCTGGCGTCGGGGATGGTGGCGCCGACACGGCGGTGGCTGCGGCAGGTGGCCATCGCCAGGGCCGCGGTCAGGCCGGCGGACGTGTCATGGCCCATGGCGTCGAAAACCGCCAGGTGCAGGACGTCCTCGGCCACCGCGTACTCGAACGCGTCTCCGGCCACCTCGTAGGCGGGTTCCATGAAGGCACTGACCGTGACCCGCCGGTCGGAGAACGTCCGCGGCGGCATCATGCTCCACTGCAGTTCCGCCGGTATCCCCATCGGCCGGACGCGGGTCAGCCGGGCGTGGGAGTCGCTGTTAGCCCGCTTGGAAGTCAGCAACAGCCCGGCTATCGACGCCAGTGCCCGCATGACCTCCTCACCGGGCCTACCGCAATCCCCCTCACCGGGATCGACGTGCAGGACCCCCAGGCGTTCAGCACCGTCCCGCACCGGCACCCAGCACGCCCCACCACGGGCCGGAGCCGTGACCTCAGCCGTCTGATAGGTGCGGCCGGGCAGCGTGCCCTCGATCGCGTACTCCTCACCGCCCTTGCCAGCGCTCAGACCGATGCCGGTAACCTCACGCAGCACCTCCTCCTGGAGATCCGCCACGAACAGCCGCGCCCCGCCCGCACCGGCTTCCTTCGCGGCCTTGTCGAGAAGGAGGGGCAACCGCTCGAAGGGCGCCGTGTGACTGGCTGCCAGCAGGCCGGTCAGCGCCCGTGCCAAGCCGGGCGCCGTCACACCCGTCTCCGCAGCGCTGGCCCCGGCCCGCCGCCGATATTCCTCTTCTGCCATGACCCACCCCCACCAACGCACGACCCACAGGCCCGCGAATTGACACACGCATACGCCACCGGGAACCGCAGGACCCCCGAAGACACGACACCGGCACACCCACCCGGGCCCTCGGCGAGGGGCCGGCCAGGACGGCGATCCCCTCAAGTCTTCCACCCCGCCGGCCCGGACCGCGTATCTCGGATCTACCGTGCTCGGCGAATGGTGGGGGATCTCCCGTATCCCGTCCACCGCGCAGCGCACCGTGTGGCCGCTGAAAGCGTTCTACGTCCACGACGACACCACGGCACGGTGGTGGGAGACGCTGATGGCGGAGATCAAGGGGAGGCTACAAACCCCCAGGTGGACAGTTGGATGGGTACTGCAGGGTTACGGGGGAAGAGGCTGGGCGAACACGCGGACGCGACGGACACGAGGTCCGTATCACCCCTCGTGCGTAGGGATCCCGTCTTGTGGCCGGCCTGCTCATCTCGGGCTCGGCCAGGATCGCCAACGCCCCGATCGGTCTGCCCCGCACCAGTCGAACCTGAGCTGCCTCGCCGTCCCCGCACAGCCGATCGCAACGCCTCTCCGGCCTCCGCCTGCCGCCCCCAGCACCGAGGCGCTCCGGACGGCGAGCCCCCTCTTCCGATGTAGAGACTGTCGGCCCACGGCGCGGGAGAGCGTCGTCACGCGGACGGACGCGAAGCCCCTGTGGCAGGGAGTGTCCATTCCGGACTCCGCGCCCAGTACAGGACACCCCAACGCCACCGTGATGCCCGGAGCGGGCGCCCTCAGACGGAGGAGAACCCTGGTACCGAGTCTCCGTTCAGGGCCCACAGGGCGGCGGTGTACCAGAGGAGGGCCACACCGAGTACGAGCAGGGTGCCTACCGTGGGAGCAGCCAGCCTGGCAGACGCCCGCTGCGCACGACAATCACCTTGGCCACGAATGCACCGTAGAGGGGCGCATCCGGCGAAGGAATGGATCGCGGCCCGCGGGGACGTCGTCTCGATCCCGTAGGTAGTAAGACAGTGGTGGGCGATCGGCAGCGAGAAGAGGAAGGCGAGGAACCCGAGAGCGCGGTGGCCCCGGCGTACCGGTCGGGGCGCGGAGCGGGCACCGGGAACGGCGCCGTACATCCACAGGGCGAGGCCGAGCTGAATGAGGGCGAGGCCGAGCAGTGCGGTGCTGAGTTGGGCCTTGAGTTCGACTGCGGCGTTGCCATGCTCCCCGAAGAGTGCGTTGTTGTAGCGCGGGGTGTGGTGGGCTCTGAATAGGTAGATTCCGACAGCTACCGCGAGAGGCAGCAGCACGACAAGCACGGCACTGGTTGTCGAAGGCGTTGCGGTCGGCGTCGCCTTGCTGCGAACTCATGCCGCCCACCGACTCAGCTCTCGACCTGCTTGCCCTTGGCGTCCAGGACGTACCACTCGGCGCCGAACTGATCGAGGGCCTGGCCATTCGTCCTGCCAGGCTTCTTATCGCCGGCGTAGTAGTACAAAGGATGGCCGTTGTACGTGACCTGCTGGTCGCCGCCGGAGCGCTTGGTGATGGCGAGCAGTTTCTGGGTCACGCCCTTGCCGGCCTTGGCGTCCCCCTTGCTGCGCAGCGGAGGCCAGGCTTTGGCACAGTCGCCCGTGCAGTTTGACTTGTTCCTTTTGTCGGCAAGGAAGAGGTAGAGGGTGCGGCCCTTCTCGTCGGCCAGGATGGCGCCGAACCTGGCCACGGAATGGGTGTCGACGCTGGCCGGTTTCGATGGCGAGGCGCTGGGGGTGGAGCCGTATGCCTCGCCCGCTGTATCGCTCGTACTGCCGGAGCACCCGGTCAGGGCGGCGGTGAACAGGGCGGCGGCACAGGCGGGGGCCATGGCGGTGCGCGCTGTCGTCACCCGTCACGTTCCCCACGATGCGCCGCGTGAAGGTCGATCGCAGAAGGCCTTGTCCACAAGCGCGTCCACAGCGTCGTCGGGATCACCGCGGAAGTCGGGGGTGAGGGCGATCGTGACCTGACGGTGCCCGTCCTGCGTGGAGAACGACCAGGACTGGTAGGCCAGGGCATCGCCGTCGTTGCCGTACACACGAACCCCGCACGAGGTGTCCTGCCATTGCAGCCCCAGCCCGTACTTCCTGTCGTGGACGCCGGGTGCCTTCATAGCGTCCAGCAGGTGATCCGGCACCAGGTCCCCTCCGAGCAGCGCGGCCAGGAACCGGTTGAGATCCCTGGCCGTGGAGATCATCTCGCCTCCAGCGCCCATCACCGACGGATTCATCGCGGTGAGGTCGACGAGGCGCACCCCGGAGCCCCGCTGGATCGGTACGTAGCCGTGCGCGTGCGGCCCGCGGATGTAGGGAGACGTACCCGGCAACGAGGTGCCGTGCAGCCGCAAGGGCCGGATGATCCGGCGCTCGATCTCCTCGCCGTACGACCGGCCGGTCACCTTTTCGATGATCTGGCCGAGCAGGAGATAGCCGGTGTTGGAGTAGGCGTAGTCGGACCCCGGCGGTTCGAACGTTGGCGGGTTGACGACTGCCCGCTGTATCAGATCAGCCGCAGACCAGGTCCTCAGCCGGTTGTCCAGAAACTGCGGCGCCGGCGGCATCGGCAGCGTGGGTCGGTAGTCGGGCACTCCACTTGTGTGGTTGAGCAGCTGTCGCACGGTGATCTTGTTGCCGTTGGGGAGGGCGCCGGGTAGCCAGGTGTCGACCGTGTCGTCCAGCCCCAGCCGGTCTTCGGCCGCGAGTTGCAGGGTGACGGTCGCAACGAACGTCTTGGTGATGCTGCCTATGCGGAATCGGGCGTGTGCCGAGACCTTCTGGGTCGTGCCCAGTTCGGCGACGCCGCTCGTGCCCCGCCACCCGCCATGTTCGTCCCGCACGTCCATCAGCGCGCCCACGGCGCTGGTGGAGGTGATGTCGTCCAGCCCTTCCTCCAGACCGACGCGATGCGCTGTGTCCGACGCGGCGAGCGCGGCGGTTGGCGCCGCGAACACCGCCAACGCCGTCGTCATTGTCGCCAGCACCCGATGCACGCGCTTCATCTTCATTCCGACCTCCCGTTGAGTCATCGGCCGACTCGCATCCGTCCCCGCAGCAAGGCCCGTAATGCGATCCGCCCCGTAGGAAGGAAGCTTGCTCGACAGCGTGCGCAGCCACCATGTGGCTCATCGCCGTATCCACCCGGGGGGTGCCCCCACCTCGCTCCCACGGAGCTCCCCGCGCAGCGAAGCGCCGACCCGTAGGTCTCAGCCCGAGCCGAAGCCTCCGACGGTGCCCGGCATGCTGCGCACGCCCGGCTCGCTGGGCCGGGCCAGAATTCTTCGTCCGCTGCGGCTCACCCGCACTCGCACACCCGGCAACTGGCCATTCCCGCCCGGCCCTGGATGACCGCCGTCGGAACACCCGACCTCCACGTCCTCAACGGCACCTGCTGACTCTCACGTCTCTGCCGTAGATGATTCTCATTCCAATGTCATTTGAGATGACGCACGTTAGCTACCGGCGCAGGGGCGATGTGAGATTGCTTCAGACATGCCATGAGAACGACTGATGCAGATACATGAGAATCGCCTATTCGGTCCGCTGAGAGTTGCAATACGAGGACGCCTTCGACCTGCCGCTTTGTGCTGAAATGGCATCTCCACGGCTCGGGAGCGCGTGCGCCGGGCGAACTCGCTGATTGGCGGACGAGTTTCCCCTTCGCACGGGCCCTACTCGGTGAGCAGCGGGTCAAGGCCATCGAGAACCGGCTCCCCGAGGATGTCAGAGGCCCCCGCCGAACACGACAGCGGATCATCCCGCTTGCGCGGGCTCCGCACATCGACCAGGGCCCAGTCCTGCTTGCCACGTTGGTCCGCCAGGAAAATCGCGAGGTCGCGGACGATGGCCAGGGCCGCGTCGATGGTGGTGTCGGTGCGGGGCAGGGTGCCGGCCCGCCGGGCGCGTTCACGTGCCCGCAGCAGTGATGCGGCGAACTTCTGGACCTGTGGTCGCAGGGGTGGTGGAGCGGCTTCGATGCGGCGTCGTCGGCGTCCGGCCGCGAGCCGGTCCGCGTGGTCGGTAGGCAGGGGCAGACCGCAATGGGTGAGGAAGTTCTCCAGCGCGCGGGCGAGGGACCCCATCGGGCGGCCGGGCCGGCGGGCGCGGTCCAGAAGGGCCTGGGGGTGGTTGGGATGGTCATCCTGCAGCAGGCGGCCCAGCGCGCTGATCATCGTGCAGGCACGGCTGGGGCAGTGCCGGGCGGCGAGGTGGCCGGCGAAGTCGCCGAGCCACGGTGGCGGGCCGTCGAGCCGTGCGGCCAGGTTCTCGGCGGCGATGAACGGGCGGTCGGGGTGCTTCTGCCAGCAGGCCGAGCACAGTCCCAGCCCGGCATGGCCTCGCACCTGGCCACACCCGGCGCACTCGCGCGGCGGGTGTTTGGGCTGGCGGACACGTGAGATCAACGGCCGCAAAAGGCACCTGGTGGTCGACACCCGCGGCCTGCCCCTGTTGGTCATGGTCACCCCGGCCTCGCTCACCGACCGCGACGCCGCCAAGGAACTCCTGTTCCGCCTCCGCCTGATGCATCCCGAGATCACCATCGTCTGGGCGGACTCCGCCTATGCCGGAAAGCTGGTGACCTGGGCAAAGAAGTACCTCAGCCTCACGATCAAAACTGTGAGCCGTCCCAAGGACGCCTCCGGGTTCATCGTGCTACCCGCCGCTGGGTCGTCGAACGAACATGGGCCTGGATGATGCACGCCCGCCGACATGTACGCGACTATGAACGACTTGTCCAACACTCCAAAACCTTGATCACCTGGGCCGCGATCACCCTCATGACCAGACGTCTCACTCGGGGCAGCAGAGCCTGAACCGCCTCTGCCCGACATCCCGCTCCGATCGCACGGTGAGATTGGCATCACCTGGCGCTGAAGCCGGGATCAGGGCCCAGCATCCGGTAGTCACGGAGCCTTGCGGCAGCCGTCTTGAGTTCTGAGCCAGTCCGTAGCCGTCGTCAACACTTGGTCGTGTCCTTGCGTAATCGGGACATTCACGTCGGGGGCGATGGGCCCGTTGTAAAGGTGCCCGTTCCGGTCAGCTTCGCGGGCCACGGTCAGGATGACCAGCGCGCCGTCGGAGAGCCGGTACGAGGCGTTCGCCGTAGGGACACCGGCGGTCGGCTGCCCGAACGTGCGGGTGTTGGGCCGGCCTTGGAACGCGATGGTGACTGCCTCCGCGGCGCTCGCAGTCCTCCGGCTGGTCAGCACGGCCACCGGCGGCATCGGCCGTACGAGAGACGGAGCGGAGCCCCATTCGTCCATGTACTGGCGGGGTGTGCCGTTCTCGACCGTCCATGGATCCTTCTCGCCATCCGCGTAGACAGCTTCGCCGACGGTCCCATCGCCGAGGATAGGCCCCACGGCGGCGAGCGGCCCCCACATGTCTCCGCCGCTGTTGCTCCGCATGTCGATGATCCAGCCGCAGCTGCCCTGTTCGTCGAGCGCGCTGATGGTCGAGCGTGCCGAGCGGACGTACGGGGCTGCAACACGGTCGGACGGGACTGGCGGAAGCATCAGATAGCCGATGGCGCCCGCGAGGTGGCGGCCTTCGGGGAGCATCAGGTCGTCAGCCGGCGCGTTCAGGGCTTGGGACGCTTCCTGGGGGTCGAAAAAGGTGCTGTGCCGGTCGTCTAGGTCTCTCAGCGCCTGCCGGATTGCTCCATAGGTCTCGGCAGGTGCCTGTGCTTTCTGCGCGTGAGCAACGGCGTCCCGACGGACCTTCGGCCAGTCCACGTCTGCTTTGACGAGGGAGTGCTTCTCCATCACATCCAGCGCGGAAGTCAGGTAGGCGCTTGCCTTCGGTGTCATCCCGCTTGCCGTCTCGACATCACCCTCGGCGGTGCATCCTGCCACCGCCAGTGCGGCGCAAATGAGTGCAGCCTTGGTCAAACTGGATATTCGGCCTCTTGTCGGCACCCTCATGGCACGTTCCTGATCTGATAGTGGTGATGCACGCCCGATCGATCCCACCCGCTAGAGATCTCTACCGCGGGACCACCCGCGCCCCGCTCCAGGCATTTATAGATCAAACAGGCGGCACGAGGCCAACCTCCAAGAACCGCCCGCACGAGACGGCATTCGCACCCGCGGTGGCACCGGCGATCTCTGGTCAAACTTCACTGGCAAATGGTCGAGGTTCAGTGGCACCGGGCGCCGGGAGGCAGTTGTCGCTAGTGCTCTGACCGGAAACGATCACCGCGTTGGTGCCGACTGGTCTTGTGCCGGTTGGATGTGACGCCACGTCCGATCAGTGAGGGGAGGCGCGATGGCCAAGCCGGTCAGGGTTCGCAGGCTGACCGAGCAGGAGGGGCAGAAGCTACAGCGGATCGTGCGGCGGGGCAGCACCAGCACGGTGCGCTTCCGGCGGGCGATGATGGTGCTGGCCTCGGCGGGCGGGAACACCGTGCCGGTGATCGCGAATCTGGTGCAGGCGGACGAGGACACTGTCCGTGATGTGATCCACCGCTTCAACGAGATCGGGCCGGCCTGCCTGGACCCTCGGTGGGCGGGAGGCCGTCCCCGCCTCCTCACGGATGACGACGAGGAGTTTGTCGTCCAGACGGCCACCATCCGCCCCACCAAACTCGGCCGCAAGCTCGCCGACCATCTGCGGCGCAACGCCGCCCGTCCGATACGCATCGGCCGCGAGGCCCTGCGCTGCCTGCTCGCGCGCCGCGGCGTCACGTTCCAGCGGACCAAGACGTGGAAGGAGTCCACCGACCCGGACTTCGACGCCAAGCTGGACCGGATCGAGTACGCGCTGACCGAGCGCCGTGTCGTCGCCGACCGAGTAGCAGCCGTGGAAGTAGGTGACCCCGTGGGTGCGGTGGAAGGTCGCCGGCAACCGATCCGGCTTGCCCTCCTTCGCCCAGAATCGATCCGGGCCGCCCGACCGGACGGCGCCCCGATCTACGTAATCCTGGACAACCTGTCCGCCCACAAGGGCAGCAAGATCCGCCGGTGGGCCCGGAAGAACAAGGTCGAGCTGTGCTTCACGCCGACCAACGCCTCCTGGGCGAACCCGATCGAGGCGCACTTCGGGCCACTACGACAGTTCACCCTCGCCAACTCCCACCACCCCAACCACACCGTGCAGACACGGGCGCTGCAGCGATACCTGCGCTGGCCCAACCAGAACGCCCGCCACCCCGACATCCTGGCCGCCCAACGGCGCGAACGCGCACGTGTCCGCAGTGAGAGGGGAATCCGGTGGGGCGGCCGACAACAGGCGGCAGCGGTCTGACAGGCCCGCCACGGCGGTCTACCCGGCCATCTCCTCGGGAGAACGACGGGTGATCTTCTTGCCCGCTTCGGTCTCCACCAGGGTCACCGCACCGATCCAGTTGCCGTCATCCGGGTACTCCCAGTTGGCCGCATCTTCGAGGACCGCTGGAAGCTGACCGCGAGGCACCAGCTCCCCAGGCTGGAAGCCCTTCTCCCCTGACGACGACGTCCACGGGGCGACTCGGCGGCTGGAACGATGGATCTTCGCCGCCTCGCACGGCCGGGACCTGACTCCGGAGGAACGGGAGACTCTCGAGCGGATCCGACCCCCGGCATGCTCACCGTCTGGGGATGTAAGTCCGGCGGGGACGAGGGATGAGCAGCCGCTGACCAGGACCCCGCCCAGGTCGCTCGGGGTGCCGGCTCAGGTCCTCGAACGTCTGTCCCGAGCCCGCAGGCTCGGCGGGCCCCGGCCGAGTCGAACGATTACGGGCACCGCCCCCGCCTGAAAGCACGCGCAAAGTTCGAGAAAAGTACGGTAAATGTTAGTTTCATGCTGGGGTGGAGTGTAGGTTTGGAACATGATCGGGGAGGCTTCTGATGTCTGAACTGTTCGATGCGGTTGACGCCCTCATCGCGGGCCACGCACCCTTGCCGGGACCGGAGGAGCGGGAGCGCCTGCGGAAGGCGCACGGCCTGACGCAGGATCAGGTTGCCAAGGCGCTGGATGTACGCCGCGCGACCATCGTGTCCTGGGAGAACGGCAAGACGGAACCACGTCCTCCGCAACGCGAGGCATACGCCCGGCTGTTGGACAAGCTTGCCGAGTTGTACCCCGTCGCCCCCGCCCCGAAGACGGCTCCGGCCGCTCCGATCGCACCGGTGACGCCGGCGGTCGAGGCACCCTCCCCGGCCGCACCCGCTGCCGCCCGTTCCACCACCGCGGCGTCCCCTGCTCCGGCCGCCGGTGCCGCTCGGCCCAGCACCTCACCCACGCCTGGAAGCGCGGCGCGCACGGAGTCACACCGCCCGGTGGCCGCGAAGGCCCCCATGACACCGGCACAGACTGATCCGCGGTTCGCGAACGGCCCGCTTGCTGTCGTCGATGTCGAGGATGGACACCCCGTGGCGTACTGCGTGGGCGGTCTCGTCCTCGACGTGCCCGCCAAGTCTGTCCCCGCTCTGGTCGACTGGACGCTGAACGAGGCGAAGTTGGGCGCCGCCCGGCTCAACGGCAGCGGCAAGGACGCCGACCCGCTGATTGTGCTCACCCCCGCCGCGTGCGAACGCTACGGCCTGCCCGTCAGGCTCAGCGATGAGGAACGCACCGCCGGGAGGCTCCCGGAAGACCACAAGGTCATCAAGCAGCTCGCCCGGGCCGAATGGCAGCTCACCCGCCGTGGCTTCGGCCCCTGGGCCCGCATCTACCGCCCCGCCCAGGGCGGAAAGCGTGCCTGTGTGCAGCTCTGCATCCCGTCCTGGAACGCCCTCGACACCCGCAGCTGGGGCGACGCCGGACAGCTCCCCGCCCCTGACCTCGCCCGCCTGCTGGGCACCTACGCCACCCGCGTGATCACCCCCCGCGGGTCCACGGCCGTCACCGGCCTGGAGCTGATGACCGCAATTCACCCGCCCACCCGGGCCAGTGAACCCGACCACGCCGGCAAACGGCACAGCCAGCACAATCCCGGCTCTCTCGGTACGGAGCCGGTGGACTGCGCACCGTGCGAGGCACCCGACGGGCACCCGCTCCTGGCCGATCTGCCGCGCTTCCACCAGCGCACCCCCGCCGAGATGCTGATGGAAGAGGCCTACGACTGGGCCCGCCCGCTCACCGACGAGGAATGCACCCAACGCTATGTGGTCGGCATCGACGTCAACATGGCCTTCGCCGCCGCCGCCAACGGCACCAACGTCGGCCTGGGCGCACCCACCCAGCTGCGCAACCCCGACTTCGACCCGAAGCTGCCCGGATCCTGGCTCGTCGACCTCTCCCACATCGAGCTCGACGACCGCTTGCCCTCACCGTTTACCCCCCGGGGCGACAGACCGACCGGACCGGCCTGGTACGCGACACCGACCGTCGCGTACGCCGTCGAGCTCGGCTACCAGGTCACCCCGCTCGAGGCGTACGTCCGCTACGAGAGCGGCCGCTACCTGGACGGCTGGTACACCCGCCTGCGTGACGCCTACATCGCGACGATGGCCGACCTCGGCGTCACCACCGACCTGGCCCCAGCTGACTTCCTGGCGGCCATGGACGGCCACCGCCTTCGCGACCCGCAGATGGCAACCGTCCTTTCTGCGGTCAAGGCCACGGTCAAGGGCGGCATCGGCAAACTCCGCGAACGCCCGCGCGGCGAGAGCTGGAGACCGGGGGAGCCCTGGCGGGCCCTGTCCCGTCCCACCTGGCGCCCCGACATCCGCGCCGCCGTCATCGCCAAGGCCCGTATCAACATGCACCGCAAGATGCTCAAACTCGCCGACGCCACCGGCCAGTACCCGCTCGCGATCCTTTCCGACTGCGCCGTCTACGCCAGCGACGGCCCCGGCCCCCTCGACTTCCTCCCCTACAAGGACGGCAAGCCGCTGCCGGGTGGCTTCCGCCTCGGCGTCAGCCCGGGCATGGTCAAGCACGAGGGCACTCAGACCACTCTGTGGGCGGAAAGCATCCATGAGCAGCACGGACCGGACGAGAACCTAGCCCGGTACATCAAGGACGGTCACGTCACCCGCACCGACAACGGGGAGTAGGGAGTATCCGATGGGACAGCTCGCCGACGGTCTCGACAAAGCCGTCCAGAAGACGTTCACACGCCCAGCCCCCAAGTCGGCCGGCGCCCGCATGCGCTACCTCGTGCGACAGCTGAGATCCACCAGAGCCGCAGCGCAGCAGCTCGGCATCAGCCAGCGCACCGTCGAACGCTATGTCAAGAACCAGATCAAAACGCCCCGCAAGGACCTCGCCTCCAGGCTGGAGGGCGAGGTCAACAAGCGCTGGCAGCCGCAGATCCGCGCCCAGGCCAAGCAGAAGGCCGCCACGACCCACGGCATCGTTATCGACACCCGGGCCCGCTTCGGCTACACCGCCGCCCCCGGCTCCACGGACGACGCCCGGCTGCGTCACCTCACCGTTGCCCTCCCGCCCACCTACGCCGCACGTCTCTTCGAGGCCCGAGACCAAGGAGCCACCGACCAGCAACTGCAGCGCATCGCCGCCGAAGGACTTCAGGAGACGTACTTCCGAGACGGCGGCCGACGGGCAGGCGGACTCCTTGTGGAGTTCACCGACGTTGAGCACATCGAGTTCGACCTGTAGTCCAAGCCGCGCTCGGGCAACAGATAACCACGACGCCGGTTCGCCCGGCCCGTGAGGCTCTTTGAACTCCTACTGGCTGCAACCGTACGGGAGTAATGCTCAAGACCTGTGGATCGGACCTCGGGCGGACGCGAAGGACGTAACCTCCCGAGTGATCGGCTTCTGGAAGGCCCTGGCCGAGGTGGTGTTCCCCGAGGCCCGGCATCAGAGGTGCTGGGTTCACGAGATCGCCAACGTCGCGAACGCTTTCCCGAAGTCCGCCCAGCCCGGCGCCAAGAAGGCCCTGCGGGAGATCTACAACGCCGAAGACCGCGAGCATGCGCTGAAGGTCATCGCCGCGTTCGCCAAGACCTACGGGGCGAAGTTCCGCAAGGCCGTCAAGAAGATCACCGACGACACGGACGAGCTGCTCGCGTTCTACGACTTTCCCGCCGAGCACTGGATCCATCTGCGCACCACGCATCCCATCGAGTCCGCCTTTGCCACGGTCCGGCTCCGCACGAAGGTCACCCGGGGCGCCGGCAGTGCGGCCGCCGCACTCGCCATGGTCTTCTAGCTCGTCGAGTCCGCCCAACAGCGGTGGGCGGGCCGTGCACGCACCCCACCTCGTCACCTCGTGCGCGCGGGGCCCGATTCGAACGCGGAGTCCTTGTCGAGGGCACCGGAACCCTGGCTGCCTGAGGAGGGCGATGGCGATGGCCCCGGACGGGGTGCCTGCGGCGGGCTTGGCCGCCGCAGGGATGTCAGTGGCATGGGGTTGACTGTGGGCCGTGGGAATCAATGCATTCGTCGACAGCGTCTGGTGCCTCATCAACGGGAATCCCCCCGCTCTGGATGAACCCGTCGTCCTGGAAGCCCCGCAGGGCACGGACCTGCAGGAACTCGTCGCGGAAATCGGCCGGTGGGCGGGGCAGCACCGAAACCTGGCAGCGGACGGGTTCGTCGATCCGTCGCTCACCGAACGCACCGGCCTGCCGCTGACTGAGCCCTTCGGGGCTGGGGAATTGCTGGAGATGCGGGGCTGGGGCTACCGGAACCGCTGGGTCGGGTGCGGCCTGGTCTTGTCCCCGGACGGCACGCGGGCTGTCGCCGTGATCACCCACCGCGAGGACCCGGCGGCTGCCGGTTTCCCGCAATGCGCGTCCTGGGCCGAGAAGCTGCGCATCGTCACCGGCTGGGAACCGATACCCGGGCCGCACGTGGACTGGCCCGCGATCGAGGCCGACCTCGGCACCCGGCTACCCAGCGACTACAAGGAGGTCGTCGACCTGTTCGGCGCGGGCAGCTTCGACGAGTACTTCGAGCTCGCCGTGCCCGGCGGCCCCGACGCCGGCCGCAACCCGTGGAGAAGGTACGGCTACGGCCCCGACGTGGCATCCGGTGGACTCATGCCTTGGGGCTGGTCAGAATACGGGCGGGCGCGGTGAACGCATTGCCGGTCCCGACGACTTGAATTGCCCCATCCCGCTCTCGTCGACCCCCTCCTCCGCCTGCTTCCGAAGCCTCAGGGTTCGACGTCGGAAACAAGTCCTGCAGAGAGCTTCCGTCCGGTTGCCCGGCGCGTCTACGCTCGCTACCTATGGGAGCGCTCCCACGACCGTTGGCACAGCGTTATGCGCAGTATCGAAGGTCATCCAGCCAGGGAGAGGCGCATTGCCCACTGTGGAACCCGCTTTGAGGGCGGTCTCTCGCCGAGCGGTCCCATATGGAGTGATCGGTCATATACGTGCGTTGAGGGAGAGTGCGATGAGCATGCGAAGAGCCCTTTGGGCTTTCGGCGTTGTCGGAGTGTTTATGGCGGGTTCGGTGGCCGGATTCGGCGGCCCGGCCTCGGCGGTCGCCTCGCCGGCGGCCGGCCGGTCCGCCGCAGACGGCAGGGCATCGGCGGTCGCCGCGGCGCCCGCACTGCACGTGTCGGGGAACCGCCTGGTCACCGGATCCGATTCCACGTTCCGCCCACTGGGAGTCAACCGGTCCGGCGGGGAGTTCGGCTGTGTCCAGGGCAAGGAAGTATTCGACGGACCGACGGACCAGGCGGCCGTCGACGCGATGAAGGCATGGAAGATCAACACTGTCCGGATCCCGCTGAACGAGGAGTGCTGGCTGGGCACCGGGAACTTACCTCCGACAGCGCCCAGCGCGGCGGCGTACCAGCAGGCGGTCAAGACCTACGCAGACCTCCTGGTGGCCAACGGCATCAACGTGATCCTTGACCTGCACTGGACTTGGGGCGAGTACACCGGCCCCGGCGGAGGCTGCCCGGACGTCGCGGCCACCTGTCAGAAGCCGATGCCGGACGCGCGCTACACCCCCACGTTCTGGTCCGAGGTGGCCACGATGTTCAAGGGGAACGGAGCGGTCATCTTCGACCTGTTCAACGAGCCGTACCCGGACGCGGCCAACAACTGGTCCGACGCCACGGCCGCATGGACCTGTCTGCGTGACGGCGGCACCTGCGCCGGGATCACCTACCCGGTCGCCGGCATGCAGACCCTCGTCAACGCGGTACGCGCCACCGGTGCCACCAACGTGATCATGTCGGGCGGTCTGGAGTGGACGAACAACCTGAGTCGGTGGCTGGAATTCAAGCCGGCCGACCCCACCGGCAATCTGATGGCCTCATGGCACTCCTACAACTTCAACGGCTGCGTGACCACCTCGTGCTGGGACAGCAACATCGGAGCGGTCGCCGCCCAGGTGCCGGTCCAGGCCGGCGAGATCGGTCAGAACACCTGCGCCCATGACTACGTCGACCAGGTGATGGCCTGGGCGGACACCAACAAGGTCGGGTACACGGCCTGGACCTGGAACCCTTGGGGTTGCAGCGGTGGCAATGTGCTCATCGAGGACTGGAACGGCACACCGACCAGTACCTACGGTGAGGGGTTCAAGGCGCACCTGCTCAGCCAGACCCCCGGTGATCCCGGCGGTGACACCACTGCGCCCACCGCTCCGGGGACTCCTACCGCCTCCGAGGTGACGGCCACCTCCGCGACCTTGAGCTGGGCGGCCTCCACGGACAACGTGGGTGTCACCGGCTACGACGTCGTCCGTGTCACCGGCGGCACCGAGACGCAGGTGGCCGGCTCGGCGTCCAACCGGGCCACGGTCACAGGGCTGTCCGGCAACACGGCCTACACCTTCGCCGTTTACGCCAAGGACGCGGTCGGCAACCGCTCCACCCGCTCGGCCACCGTTACCGTTACCACCACCGGCACCCCGGCGGGCACCTGCTCCGTCGGCTACCGCTTGGTGGGGGACTGGGGAAGCGGCTTCCAGAGCGAGATCACCATCCGCAACACCGGCGCCGCCGCTGTCAGCAATTGGAAGCTCGGCTTCACCTTCACCAACGGCCAGACCATCAACAACATGTGGGGCGGTACCCCCACCCAGACAGGCGGCTCCGTGAGCGTAGTCCCCGCCTCCTACACCGACACCATCACCGCCGGCGGTTCCGTCACTCTCGGTTTCATCGCCAACAGGGGCGCCACGAATACTGCCCCGACCACCTTCACCCTCAGCGGCAGGACCTGCACCACAGCCTGACCACAGCCGGTGCCCGGCAATCGACATCAGTTGCGCCCCCGCGGTTGCCCCACGGCACCCCCCCGGAAACCCAGGCCCGGCGGTATCGGACAGGGAGCACCCGCCGGCCCGGCCACAACCGCCGGGCCGGCGGCCCTGCAGGGTGCCGGAATTGCAGCACGGCCGGGACGTGCACCACCGGGCGCTGGGCCGGCCGCGGGACTCCGGCGAGTTCGGTCCTGTGCCGCGTCGCCCGTGGCAACCCACCTATCAGGTCTTTGGTGCCCGGCCGGTTCAGCGATCGCCCGCCGCCAACGTCACGCCATTCCACTTCCAGGTCGGTGTCGCCGAGCAGAACGCCGCGTCTGGCCTGACACCCGGCCGAACCCGGTCACCACAAGCCCGACAGGCCCTCTCACAGACTTCTTGGCGCCCTTCGACACCAGCCAAGTCCAGGCCGCCAGGCTAGCCGGTGCAGGGGATCCGAAACAGGCGGTCAGCGGACCGTTGGATCTGAGCGCTACCGGCCACGGGTTGCGTGTGCCGGCGCCTCCACCTGGACCGTGGTTGTAGCCGGCCCGGCTCCCGCCTCGGATAGCGTGTTCCTCTACGGGGTGCCATAACGGATGTGACGCCCCCCACCGGAGGTAGTCAGCGTATGAGTTCAAAGCGCAGCAAGAATCCAGCCCTGCCCGTGCTTGACGACGCATTCCGACTGGCGTCGGTCAAGGACGCCGAAGAGTCCACCCGTGACTTGGCCGCGCGGCTGGCCACCACCGAGCTGCGCCGCGTTTCCCACCCGGGCCGGGTCACCTGGGAGCCCACCGATCAGGCCGAGCCCGTACCGGTCCCGCCGACTGTGGTCGACGGTGACGGGGATCTGTGGCTGCGGGACCGGGACACTGGCACCTGGACCATGCCCGAGTTCAACCCGAAGGAGTTCCCGGCCCGCTGTGGCGAGGTTCTGACATGGAACCAGCTTGCCTGCGAGTTCGGCCCGCTTACCGCCCTGGCCGACGACCGCCGCATCGGCGGCGGCCGGCGTCGCTGACCGCGCAGCCTTCTGGGATGACCGCGCCCTGAAGCGCCCGTTACGGGGAGCTGGGAGCTCCAGCTCACCGCCGAGCTCGACGGTGGCGGTGAGCAGGGGAGCGTGGTGGTGGCGCGCGACGGCCTCGAGCAGGGTGGTGTGCGCCTGGTGCCACACCCGATGTCCTCGTAGCGGCCGCCGTCGGTGGACCAGCCGGTTAGCGGTCGGCCTCCGGTTGCCGTGGTGAGCGTGCGGCCCAGCGCGCCGGTCGACTGCTGCAGTCGGCCACCTGCCACCTGCCAGTCGGCCACCTGCCACCTGACTGCTGCCAGTCGGCCACCTGCCACCTGCCACCTGCCAGTCGGCCGCCTGCCGCCTGCCAGTCGGGTGGCGGGGTGGTGGGTGGTGTTGTGTTAGGTGGTTTGGTTGGGTTTGGGGCCGGTTCCGCTGGGGCCTCGGTAGGCCTGTGCGATGGGTAGCCATTGTTT